>NZ_JAUSBA010000027.1 GCF_030652235.1 Cypionkella sp. | reverse complement strand
GGATGTGTTGGATGGTAACCCCATGTTTCTCAGCCCATTTTCTCAGCGTTTCACTGATGTATTCGGAGACATTGTCGACCCTGATCGTGCCCGGCTTGCCCCGCCATTCAATGATCCGGTCGAGGCTGCGTGTCACCCGCTGGGCAGGCAGCGAGAAATCAACCTCGATCCCCAGCCCCTCGCGGTTGAAGTCATCCAGCACGTTCAAAAGCCGGAACGCACGTCCATCACCCAATCGGTCGGCCATAAAGTCCATGGACCAAGTAACATTGGGTGCCTCGGGCACGGCCAGAACGTCAGGCTTCTCCCGTTTCAGCCGCTTGCGGGGCTTGATGCGCAGGTTCAACTCCAACTCGCAGTAGAGGCGATAAACGCGTTTGTGGTTCCACGGATGGCCCTTGACGTTGCGCAAGTGCAGGAAACATAGGCCAAATCCCCAAGTCTTGCGGGCATCCGTCAGTCCGACCCGCAAATCGGCGATCTCCTCGTTCTCGTCCTTCAGCTTTGGGCTGTAACGATAGCAGGTCTCGCTCACCCCAAAGGCACGGCAGGCCAGCGCGATGCTGACGCCGCGTCGCTCCACCGCCGTTTCGGCCATCTCACGGCGTTGAGATGGCCCAGTTACTTTTTTCCAAGGGCTTCCTTCAGCAAATCTGCCTGCATGCTCAGGTCCGCATACATCCGCTTCAACCGACGGTTCTCATCTTCCATGGCCTTCATCTGGCTGATCAAGGACGCATCCATGCCGCCATACTTTGCCCGCCACTTGTAGAACGACGCGTTACTCATCCCATGTTCACGGCAAAGCTCGGCTACCGGCACGCCGCCCTCGGCTTGGCGCAGGATCGAAAGGATCTGGGGTTCGCTGTATCTCGTCATCTTCATCTCAATCTCCTCATGCATCTTGCCGAGAAAATTCTACTTATGCAGCCCCGTACTTTCGGGGGGGGATTACCGCATTGCGAAAGCTGTTTGACTGACGCGCGGCTACCCCCGGGCCCCCTTCCTCACAATGCGAAATGGGAACCTGCGCCTAGGAGCATGTCGCGAAAAGCCGCGGGGTGAACCGCCAGATCCAGTGATCGGCTTGATGAGCGAGCACCAGTCTGCCCTAATATGGGCGATAATAGATTGCCGTTTTACCCCCTACTGGCGGTTCAGAAAGGTTTTTCCAGATGCGCCCAATGTAGGATCGATACGCGCGTAACCAGGACACGGACTCAGGGCATCCGCCCATGCTGGTCGCGGTTCCAAAGTTGTCCATGCCAAATGCAGACCCGATCATTTTGATGCTCCTTATTCTGGAATTTTGGACAGAAAATTGCGTAGTGCATCAGACGCCCGCAGGGTTTTCGATGTCTCTGCCGATAGATTTCAGATCTGCATAGCGGTCGCCAATCCGATGATGCGGCCGCCCCCCGGTGGAGGCCCCGAGCGCTGCCACCAGTTCATCATGGCCGGGTGCATCCGGGATGGAAAATTGCACCGTCAGATAATGCGACCGCCGTCCGCTATCATGCTTATCCATCAGCGGAATTTGGATCTGGGTATTGGCTGGGCCACGGCTGTTGGTGAAGCCAAGATAGGTCTTAGCCCCAACCGCTTCGCGATAGAAATTGCCAAACCGCAACGTGTGGATCAGCGCCGAGCCGTGTTCCAGTTCGCAATCCGTGCCTGCCATTGCCGCCTTGCCATAGGCCTCTATCGCATCGCCAGATCCTGCCAAACCGATTAGCATATCAGTCAACATTTTCCCCAAAAGCGGGGCGATACGGTTAATTTCAGGCGACAGGTCTTCAACATAGCCGCGGCCGTGCCATGGGTTCTTGACCACGGCCGCCACGCCGATTAAGCGAAGTGGCGGCTCGGCTGCGCGCACGCCTTCTCGGTAGATCACTTCATCATAGGTCACGACTTTGCGTAGTTCAGGGAACATCTGCATTTCCTTTTTCAGGCTCCGCGGAGGCGGCGCACTTTTCCTTCAGTTTCGTTGCCCTGATAAATACCGAACGCGCCATCGCGGGATTCTTCGCAGTAGCGTTGCAGCATGCTACGTTCGGCAGGATTGTTCATTGATTCCCAAGGGATATCTGGCAGGGCGTAGAATTCCATTCCTTGTGGTGCCACGCCGCGCACCGAACCGTGGTAATAAATACCATGGGTCTTGGCGATCCGATCTTCAAACACAGCATATAGGAAATCAACCTCGGGGTGCAGGCCACGTGCCGCCAGAGCGTCCCGCAGCTTGTCAATGCTTGGGCTCGGCTGTGCGGACAGGGGCAACGACAGCGCGCCATCGTTAGCGACCGTCATAAGGACGGCACCATCTTGCATCAGCACCGCGCCAATGTGCGCCCCAGACCCCGCAACGACGGCCTGCACCAGCTGTGTATCGGCATCAACCGAGAAATAACGGCCCCGAAAATAGCCCAAGGGCGCGCGCTCTCCAGTTGCGAATTGGATTACTCTGCCAATAAGCACGATGTGATCCCCCGCATCGACAAGACGTTCCTGACGGCAGGCAAACTGCGCCAGTGTCCCTTCAATCAGTGGCACGTTGCCAGCGCCTGCATGCCAATTGCACTGCTCAAACTTGTCGGCGGCGCGAGAGGCAAAAAGCGATGAAACAGCCTGCTGATCCTTGCCAAGAACATTCACGCCAAAGTGGTTGGCCGCCATGAACGTCGCGCAACTGTGGGCCGTTTTGGCAAGGCAAACCAGCAACAGCGGCGGGTCGAGGGAAACAGAGCTGAAAGAATTCGCGGTGAACCCTCGTGGCGTACCATCGGCTTGCCGGGCCGTGAGCACGGTAACGCCGGTTGCAAAGCTGCCAAAGGCATCGCGCAGGCGGCGGGGGTCAATATCGGCCACGGCGGGTGGCAGAAAGTCCTGCGCCAACTGCGCGCCCAAGCGGGCAGGGGCTTGCGGTTCAGGCGTGGGGTTGGTCGAAAAGTGCAGCGGGTTGGCCGCCACCCGCCAAGGCCGTGATCCCGCATCTGCGTGAGGGATTGTAGCAATCATACCGCGTGCTGCAACATGCGGATCGGCAAAAATATCAGCCACGGTGTTCACTGGTCCAAACGGCACCTTGCCACCCAGTTTCTGCGCAAGCTCGACCTTGGAGTGGCGCGCAGTCCACTCGGCCACCAAAGGATTAAGCACCGACGCGTGGACGCGCCGCGCCGCCCGCGTGGCAAAGCGTGGGTCCGTAGCCCAGCCGGGTTGCTCCATAGCCTGCGCCAAAGCCTGCCAGAACGTATCGTCAACAACCCCCAAAGCCACATGGCCATCTTTGGCCGCAAACACCCCAAATGGGGCCAGAAGCGGGTGACCGTTGCCCTCTGGACCGGGGATCGAGCCGTCGAAATCATGCTGATATATTGCCCGCTCGCACAGGCTGATCATGGCGTCATACATCGCAATATCAATGAACTGCCCGCGCCCCGTGGCTTCGGCCTGCCGCAGTGCGGCAAGGATTCCAAAAGACATCAACGCGCCTGCAAACACATCGCCTATACCGGGGCCTACCTTGGTTGGCGTAGTAGAATCTGGTCCGGTCAGGGAAATAAGCCCCCCCATCGCCTGCGCGACCACGTCATAAGAGGGCCAATCCGCATAGGGGCTTCTCCCCGATCGCGGATCACCAAACCCCCGGATCGCCGCATAGACCAGCCGGGGGTTGATGTCTGCCAACCGTTCATACGACAGGCCCAACCGCTCCATCACGCCGGGGCGATAATTTTCCACCAGCACATCCGCAGTCGCAACCAGCGCCAAAAGATCGGCTTTGCCAGACTCGGATTTCAAATCCAGCACGACACTTTTCTTCGACCGGTTCAGGCTGACGAAATAGCCTGCCCAATCGTGGTTCGGATCATCGTCGCGGAAAGGGCCGTTGCTGCGGCTGGTATCGCCGCCGCGATCTTCGATCTTGATCACTTCGGCGCCATTGTCGGCCAGCATCATCGTGCAATAGGGGCCTGACAACATGCGGCTCAGATCCAGCACGCGGATGCCCGAAAGGATGCCTTTTGGATCAACCACGGGGAACCGCCTTTTGCAAAAAACGCCCCAAAGCCGCATTGGTGCGGACCGGGTCTTCCATCAAGGCCATGTGGCGCAGGCCCGGAAGGATGATGGTTTCAGCCCCGGCGATCTCGGCGGCGATGGCCATGCTCATGTCGGGGCCGTTGCCGTAATCCTGATCGGCCGTCATCACCAGCGTCGGGCAACAGATGGGTGGCTGAGGGGCCACGATCTCATCAATCCCGTCGGCCAGAATGCTGTAAAAGGACGGATAGGTTTTGGGGTCATTCGCCAGCACCCAGCCGCGAACACGGTTCATGACGCTTGGGTTGGCCATGCGGAACTCATCAGTAAACCACCGTGTCAACGCAGCTTCCACCGTCGAGGCAGGCCCCGCACCGCTGGCCTGCGCGACGCGCGCCAGAATGGCGGCCTGCGCCTCGGGTGTCCGGCGGTGGGGCGAGTGCATGATGACAAGCGCTTGCGTGCGATCGGCGAAATCCTGCGCAAAGCGCCGCGCGATCATGCCCCCCAACGAAAACCCAACCAAAGCCGCAGCTTTCGCACTGGAATGATCCAGCAAATCAGCCAACTGCCGCGCCAACGGGGTCAGGCTGGGCGTGCCTGAAGGCGGGGGTGTTTGCCCGTGCCCCAGGATATCATAGGCCAGCACCCGAAAGTTCCCGGCAAGATAAGGGATGGTCAGGTCCCAAACTGCACGTGTCAGGCCAAGCCCATGAACAAGCACGACCAAGGGCGCATCCGCAGGGCCATAGACGTCATAAGCGGTGCCATCGGGCGCGCGCATCATTGGGGCGCCGTGCCGGGAAGGGGCCGCCACGCGACGACTTCTATTTCAACCCGGCAATCGACCAAAAGCTCACTCACAACGGCGGACCGTGCGGGCGGGTCAATCGGAAAATATTCCCCGTAAACAGCGTTAAACCCTGCAAAATCAGCGCGGTCGCGCAGCCAGATCATCGCCTTTACGACATCCGATCGCGCGCAGGCGGCCAAAGCCAAGGTCTCGGTGATAGCATCCAACACCGCACGGGTTTGGTCTTCGATGCTGCCATCGGTCATCGGAACCCCATTTTTCATCGGGATTTGCCCGGTTAAATACACATGATCACCCGCACGAATGGCACGCGACAGCGACAGCGTTCGCCCGGCAATCACCAAGGGTTCGCCGATTACGGTTTTGCAATTTGGCATATAATTTCTCCCCTTGAGGTGTCATCAAACACCGCCCAACCGTCACCCGTTGTGCTTTTTTCGCCAAGCCGTGGCGAAAATCCGCACATTCTTCGGCCTGTCGCGATCAGTATCAACCTCAGGCTGGCAGCGTCATGCTGGCACGATCAGACAGACTTAAGGGAGGGCTGCGGGGTGACTGCAATCAAGGACTATCAAATGCTGATTGATGGCGTTTGGGTCGGGGCGTCGGATGGCGCGCTGTTCGAAAGCACCAATCCAACCACCGGCAAAGTTTGGTGCCGTGTGCCAGAAGCAACCGCCGAAGATGTTGATCGTGCGGTTCGGGCAGCGGATCGCGCCTTTACCTCTGGCCCTTGGGCCGAGATGAGCCCCTCGGCGCGGGGCCGCTGCCTGCGTAAACTGGGGGATTTGCTGGCTGAGAAATCCGAAAGCTTGGGCCGCATCGAAACCATCGATACCGGCAAGATGCTGAAAGAAACCCGCTGGCAGGCGAAATACATTGCCGAGTTTTTCCACTTTTATGCCGGTTGTGCCGACAAGATTTCCGGTGAAACGCTGCCAATCGATAAGCCGGATTTGTTTGTGTTCACCAGACGCGAACCCTTGGGTGTCGTCGCCGCCATCGTGCCATGGAATTCGCAGCTATTCCTTGTGGCGGTGAAAATTGGCCCCGCGCTGGCGGCTGGCAATACTGTGGTGCTGAAGGCGTCTGAACACGCCTCTGCCGCGATGCTGGAATTTGGCGAATTGATCGAAGCTGCGGGCTTTCCGCCGGGCGTGGTGAACATTGTGTCGGGCCACGGCGAACCCTGCGGTCGGGTGTTGACAGCGCACCCTTTGGTGGCGCGGATTTCATTTACCGGCGGCGCGGGGGCGGGGCGCGCTGTGCTGACCAATTCATGCGAAAACTTTGCGCAGGTGTCGTTGGAACTGGGCGGAAAATCCCCGTTCATCGTGTTTGAAGACGCCGATATCGACAGTGCGGTGAACGGCTCGATTGCAGGTATATTCGGCGCCACCGGGCAAAGCTGTGTGGCAGGATCGCGGCTCTATCTGCATGAAGACATTGCGGATGCGTTCCTTGAAAAGATGGTCGGCCTTGCCCGACAAATCCGCATCGGCGATCCTTTGGACGAAGACACCCAGATGGGCCCGCTGTGCACACAGGGCCAACTGGCGACGATTGAACGCGAAGTGGCACATGCGCAAACCGAAGGTGGCCGCGTTCTATGCGGCGGCAAGCAACCCGACGGTTTGGGCGGCACCTATTATGAACCGACCATCATCGAGTGTCCGCGTCAGGATTTGCGGATCGTTGATACCGAACTGTTCGGCCCGGTGCTGTCCGTTCTGCGGTTCAAGACCGAGGCAGAGGCGATTGCGCTGGCCAATGATACGAAACACGGGCTTGCCGCAGGCGTTTTCACCCGCGATGGCGCGCGTCAAATGCGAATGGCCAAGGCGATCCGGTCGGGAATTGTCTGGATCAACACCTACCGCGTGGTGTCGCCCATCGCGGAATTTGGCGGCGTGAAAGGCTCCGGTTATGGCCGCGAAAGCGGATTGCAGGCGATGTATGACTACACCCGGCCCAAGACGGTTTGGGTCAATACGTCAACCGAACCGATGGCCAATCCTTTCGTCATGCGCTGAACCGACTTTGATGCAGTGACCTTCAGGGCCAGCCATCGCGGCTGGCCCTGCTATTTTTGCCTGTGCCAGCTTGCGCAAAAGTTGTGGCGAAAAAACGCAACCAACGTCGAAATTTCGACATTATTGCCCGCGGTTCCAACCAACATTCCTGTAACAAAGCGCAATCGTGGAGGATGATATGAAGTTTCAACTCGCCATTAATTTGGAACGGATGGACGAAAGTCTGGATATGAAGGACGTCGCGCGTCACACGATTGACATGGTTCAGATGGCCGAACTGGGTGGCTTCAACATCGCGTGGGCCGCCGAACATCACGCGCTGGAAATGACCATCGCGCCCAATCCGTTTTCGGTGCTGACGTGGTGGGCGGGCCATACCGACCGCATCCGCCTTGGCACCGCCTGCGTCGCCGCCGCCTATTGGCATCCGATCAAAGTTGCCGGAGAGGCGGCTTTCGTGGATCTGATCTCGGGCGGGCGGTTGGAGTTTGGCATCGGTTCCGGCGCCTATCAGCGCGAGTTTGACCGCATGCACCCGGGTCTGAAACAATCCGACGCGTGGCGCTACATGCAAGAAATGCTGCCTGCGGTGCGCGCGCTCTGGAAAGGCGATTATGATCACACCGGCGAATTCTGGAACTTCCCCACCTCCACCTCTTGCCCCAAACCGTTGCAGGCGGAAGTGCCGGTCTGGATCGCCGCGCGCGCCCCGATCACCTATGATTACGCGGTCAAGAATGGCTGCAATATCATGTCTTGGCCTCTGACCCGCGATATGTCCGAAGCGGAAATCTACATGGGCCGCATGGACGAGGCTATGACCAACAACCCCGGCTCCAAACGCCCGATCATGGCGATGATGCGCCACACCGCCGTTTATGACCGAAAAGAGGATTGGATGGTGCCAATTCGCGCCGCACAGCGCCAGCTTTCGCAGTTTGAAAATCTGTTCAAGAACATGGGCGATGTCGAAAACGGCTTCCCGAAAGCCATCCCGTTTGATCAGCTTGGCAACCGCGCGGAATATGATCCTGACATGCTGCACCGCAATCTGATGCTTGGCACACCCGATGAGGTGATTGCGAAATTGAAACTCTATCAGGCGCTGGGTGTGGATGAATTCATCTACTACGCCAGCCTTGGCCTAGGTCTCGCCGAGCAAAAACGCTCGTTGGAGTTGTTTTGTAAGGAAGTCATCCCGGCTTTCGCCTGAACGTCTTTTCCCGAAAGGAATCCCTATGAGCCATGTTGAAGTTACCCGCCGCGGCCGGGTGCTGGAAATAAAGCTGAACAAGCCAAAAGTGAACGCGATTGACGTCGCGATGAGCCAGGATATGGGGCGCGCCTTTGCCTTGTTGCGCGACGATCCTGACCTTTGGGTTGGGATTCTGACGGCGGAAGGCGACCGCATCTTTTCCGCCGGATGGGATCTCAAAGCGCTTAACGCGGGTGAGATGACGTTGGATAACTGGTGGGAAACCGCTGATTATGGCATCGGCGGCTTTGGCGGGTTGACGGAAAACTGGCAGATGAACAAGCCAGTGATTTGCGCCTTGAACGGTATGGCGATTGGTGGAGGGTTTGAAATTGCCATGTCCTGCGATCTGATCATCGCCGCAGATCATGTGCAGTTTGGCCTGCCGGAAATGCCCTTGGGGATTGTGCCGGACGCAGGCGCGCTGCAACGCCTGCCGCGCCTGATTCCGCGCAACATCGCAATGGAAATGCTGCTGCTGGGGCGTCGGATGCCTGCGGCAGAGGCGGCGCATTACGGCCTTGTGAACAAGGTGGTGCCGAAAGAAAGCCTGATGGAAACCGCCCGCGCTTGGGCGGATCAGATTGCGGGATCCGCGCCGCTTGCGATGCAAACCGTCAAGGAAGTTGAACGCGCCATTCAGGCCATGCCTTTGGAAGTGGCCTTCAACCACATGCGTACAGGCGATCTGCCAACCTACCGCGCCATGCTGAAATCCGAAGATTCTGCCGAAGGCATCGCGGCGTTTGTCGAAAAACGCGATCCCGTCTTCAAGGGCCGCTAAAGCCACAATCCGCCTTTTGGACGAAAAAATCGCTCCTCCCTTTTACCTGAAAGTCCGCACGATGTATCCCGACCCCAAATCCGTCACTCGCATTACAACAATCGGCGCTGGACCCATCGGTGGCGGTTGGGCCGCCCATTTTCTAGCGCGCGGCTATGATGTTACCGCCTATGTTCATTCTGATGCCGAAGTGCCGGCGCTGATGTCGGTGATCAATACCGGCTGGATCAGTCTGATGGCCTTGGGTCTGGCCCCCGGTGCATCACGGGACCGGTTGCGCATCACCACCGATCTGGCAGACGCGGTGCGGGAAGCACAGTTCATTCAGGAAAGCGCGCCCGAACGGCTGGACATCAAGCAGGCGCTTTACCAACGTCTGGGCGAACTCGCGCCTGAAACTTGCGTCATTGCCTCGTCCACCTCGGGCCTGACGATGAGCCAGATTCAGGCCAACTGCATGACCCCGCAGCGCACGGTTATCGGCCACCCCTTCAACCCCCCCTATCTTTTGCCCTTGGTCGAAGTGGTCGGCGGCAAAGGCAGCAGCCCTGCGGCTGTGGCTTGGGCGGTTGCGTTTTACCAGATTGCGGGTAAAGCGCCGCTGGCGATGAAAAAGGAAATCCCGGGATTTGTCGCCACTCGCCTGCAAGAAGCGCTCTGGCGTGAAGCGCTGCACATGGTCGCCAACGGCGAAGCAACCCCCGCCGATATTGACAACGCCCTGATGAACGGCCCTGCGCCACGGATGGCGGTGCAGGGACAATGCATGGCGTTTCATGTGGCCTGTGGCGAGGGAGGCATGGCGACCAATCTGGACCAATTCGGCCCAGCCTTGAAATGGCCTTGGACGCGTCTGGAAGCGCCTGAACTGACCCAAGAGTTGCGAGATCGCATGGTGGACGGCTGCAATGACATCGCCGCCGGACGACATTTTGAAGATTTGGCGGTCACGCGTGACCGCGAAATCGTTGCTGTTCTGAACGCGATCCGCGACGTCCGCCGCTAGTTTCAGCTTTTGCGCAGAACCTGAATCGGTTTCGCAGTGCCCCGGTTCTGCAACGCCAGCAAAAATTTCGACAGTGTCCCCGGCCAACTGGGGGCGCTGTCTTTTTCCGGCCAAGCCTGACGGTATTCGCTGGGCCTGCGTCCAAAGCACTTTCCGAACGAAAACGCGAAATGCGACAGCGTATTAAACCCGGATGCCGTCGCAATGTCGCGCACGCTGAGGGTGGTCGAGATCAGCAAAACCCGTGCGTGCTGCAACCGCAAAAGCAAGCCAAACTGCACAACCGTGCAGCCAATCGTCTGCTTGAATTGCCGCTCCATCTGACGTTGTGATACCGCCAACGCATCGGCAATATCCGGAACGCTTAGCGGTTCGGTGATATTCCGCTCAATCAGGGCAATCGCCTCGCGCACCATTGGCACCATCGTATCGGTGCTGCGTCCCATCGTGCGGCGTTGCGGAGCCGTCGCCGGACGCACGGGGTGATGCATAAGTTGGTCCGCGATCTCACCGATAAGGCTTTCCCCATGGGCTTCACCAATCAGGCGCAGCATCATATCTACCCCCGCCATCCCGCCGCCGCAGGTCATCATCCCATCGTCACCGGTATATATTTGTTCGACAAATGTGATGTCGGGAAATTGCTCCTGAAATCCCGGCCCGTAGGACCAATGCGTGGTCACGCTGCGCCCCGACAAGATTCCGGATCGCGCCACCAGATAGGTGCCAAGTTCCACCGCGCAAATCCGTGCGCCCTCACGGGCCTGCCTGCGAATCCATGAAAACAACGTGGTGTTGCGATAACTTTCAGCGCCCCAACTGCCCATGACGAAGATCACCTCGCCGCGCCGATTGCGGTTTGTAGGCGCATGTGCGGGCAAAGAAAAACCATTGCTTGCCACGATCTCATCGCCGTCAAACGAGACAATTTCCCAGCTGTAAATTGGCCGTGGCGACAGATAATTCGCGATCCGCATCGGCTCGATCACGGTCATCAGCGTCGCCATGTTAAAGCGCGGCACGATCAGGAACGTCACGTTTGTAAGGGCGATTTCCTTCACATCCATCGAAGGGCTGGAAGCCGTGGGATCATCTGGATAGGTGGTGCGATTTTTCGACATCGATGAAGGATATATGGCGAATAAATGAAAGGAAATCGAAATCTTGCGCACAAGATAAAGCGAAACAGGGAGACCGAAATGAACTTCGAAGTTGTGGTGACATGTGCTGTAACCGGAGCAGGCGATACTATGGGCAAGAGCCCGCATGTGCCTGTAACACCAGCAGAAATTGCGCATGCAGCCATAGAGGCCGCGAAAGCCGGCGCCGCCATTGCCCATATTCATGTCCGCGATCCTGAAACCGGAAAGGGCTCTCGCGACCCTGCCTTGTTCCGCGAAGTGGTTGAACGCATCCGCGACAGCGGCACCGATGTTGTCATCAACCTGACCGCCGGAATGGGCGGAGATTGGACGCCAGATGCCCTGAACTGGGCGATGCCGGGGCCTGGAACCGACATGATCGGGCCAGACGAACGGCTGGCCCATGTGAAGGATTGCATGCCGGAAATTTGCTCGCTGGATTGCGGCACGCTGAACTTCGGCAATGATAACAGCATCTACATTTCCACGCCTCCGATTCTGCGCCGAATGGCGGCGCTGACAAAGGAATGGGGCGTAAAGCCCGAGCTTGAGGTTTTTGAACTAGGCCACATCCGCTTTGCCCGCCAGATGGTGGCTGAAGGCCTGCTGGCTGATCCGCCGATGTTCCAACTGTGTCTGGGGATTCCGTGGGGCGCGGATCAAACCGTCGAAACCATGAAGGCCATGAAAGAGCATCTGCCGCCTGACGCAAGCTGGGCAAGTTTCGGCATTAGCCGCATGCAGATGCCAATGGCAGCCGCCGCCGTCGCGATGGGCGGCAACGTCCGGGTGGGGTTGGAAGACAATCTGTTCCTTGATCGGGGTGTGCTCGCGACCAACGCCCAACTGGTCGAACGGGTGATTGGCATTGTCGAACGCATGGGCGCACGGGCGCTGACGCCGCAAGAGGCGCGCAACAAGTTGAAACTTCGCGGCGCGGTCGCCTGAGCATGGCAGAGCTCGGCAAAAGCGGCAGCCTGCAGTTGAAGGCGCTGACCAAGCACTATGGCACCTTCACCGCCGTTGAAAATGTTGATCTTGAAATCCAAAGTGGTGAGTTTCTGACGCTGCTTGGCCCGTCTGGTTCTGGCAAGACCACGCTTTTGATGATGATGGCCGGGTTTCAGGACATCACCTCGGGCGATATCTTGCTGGACGGCCGCTCTATTGCCGCCATGCCGGCGGAAAAACGCAACTTTGGCATGGTATTTCAAGGCTACGCGCTGTTTCCCCACATGACTGTGCGCGACAACATCGCCTATCCGTTGTCGGTGCGCAAACGCCCCAAGGCCGAGATTGATGCCCGTGTGGGCGAGATGATGGAGTTGGTGCGCTTGGGCGACTTCGCGCATCGTCTGCCAAAAGAGCTTTCGGGTGGCCAACAGCAGCGCGTCGCTTTGGCACGGGCGCTGTGCTTTGCGCCTCCGGTGTTGTTGCTGGATGAACCCTTGGGGGCTCTGGACAAAAACCTGAGAACCGAAGTGCAGGCGCAGTTGAAAGACATCCACCACCGCATCGGCACTACGTTTGTTTATGTGACACATGATCAGGAAGAGGCGCTGTCGATGTCGGATCGCATTGTGATCATGCGAAATGGTCATATCGAACAGTTGGGCACACCGACAGCTCTCTATCAGCAGCCAACCACGCGCTTTGCGGCAAGTTTCCTTGGCAAAAGCAACTTCCTGCACCGGGACGGCGCAGTTTATGCGCTGCGCCCGGAGAAAATCGATCTTGCGGCGGCTGGCCACGGGCAGGGGGCCAACAAGGTGGCCGGCATTGTGCAGTCAGTCACCTATTTTGGGTCGGTGCTTAAATATCAGGTCGAAGTGCTGGGCATGGGGCTGATCGAAGTCGATGTGGATGCTTGGCGCGGTGGTGCGCCGCTGCCGGAACACAGCCCCGTCGATCTGACCTGGGCGGACAACGCCGCCGTGCGGCTGAACGACCAAAGCTAATTGATAAGCCAAAGCCGGGATCAACCCGGTGACATGAAACAGGGTCGTTCTGACCCACTCAACAGGAGGAATGAAAATGCACGACAAACAGTTTATGCGTGAATCGCTGCTGCAAGGCGCTCAGGCTTTCCAAGCGGGCAAGATGGGGCGGCGCAGTTTTCTGGCACTTTGCGGCATGGCGGGATTCGCTAGCGCCTCGGTGTTGGCAGGCCGCGCCGAAGCCGCCGCCGGTGAGATCGTGATGTGGAACTGGGGTGGCCAGTCGGAAGAATGTCACACCAGCGCCATCGGCAACGCCTTCACCGCCGAAACCGGTATCCCGTTGAAGTTTGACACATCCGGCCCGCTTCAGGGCAAGATCAAGGAAATGGTCGACAGTGGCAATGTCACTGCCGATGTCTGCGATGGTGATCTGTTCGATGCCGTCGCTTTGGGCAAAACTGGCCATCTGGAGCCAATCGACTACACCGTGGTCGACAAGGCCAAGACCATTGACGGTTATGCGTTGGAGTTTGGGGTCTCAATCATCCTTTACGGCTACGCCTTCATGTATGACACCCAAACGTACCCGGATGGCGCGCCAAGCACTTGGGCAGATTTTTTCGACACCACCAAATTCCCCGGCACCCGTTCACTTTACAAATGGGCCAACGGTTCACTTGAAGCCGCTTTGATGGCCGATGGCGTTGCAAAAGACGCCCTTTACCCTTTGGATATGGATCGGGCGCTGGCCAAGATCAAAGCGATCAAGGCAGACACGATTTACTGGGGGTCGGGTGCCGAAGCCCAGCAGATGATCGTGAACGGCGAAGTTTCCATGGGCATGGTCTGGCAAAACCGGGGCCGCTCGATTGAGAATGATACCAATGGCCGTTACAAGTTGGTCACGAACCAAGCCATCGCGATGCCGGGCGCTTACATCGTGCCCAAAGGCAATCCGGGTGGGGCCGCGGTGATGAAGTTCATCGCAACGGCACAATCGGTTCAGGCCCAGCTTGATCTCTTCGCCTGTCTTGGCATGACCCCGACCAATCCCGAGGCAATCGCCGCCTTGGCCGAAGCAGATCAGCCCTATTCCATCACCTCGGCGGCGAACTTGCCGAATGTGGTGATGAATGATCCCACGTGGTGGGGCGAAAATACCGATGCCGCTGTGAACGCCTTCCTTGCAGCGATTAGCTGATATCTCCCGCCCGGCCGCGTGAAACTTGCCCTGCCGGGCACCCCTTTCCCTGATCAGGTAGCCGCAGATGAGCGCTTTGCCACGTCATGTCTTGAATACCGGATGGATTCTAGTGCTGCCCTTCCTCGTGTTGGTGGTCGCCCTGTTTCTTGGCCCAATTGTGAACATACTTTGGCTGAGTGTCAGCGAACCCACCCCGGGGCTTGGCAACTACGCCAAACTTTTCACCTCTGATTCCCTTGGCCGGATTATCGGGACAACCGTCCGGATCTGCGTGATATCCACTGCGATCAGCGTCGCGCTGGGCTATTCCATCGCCTACGCCATGGTTCATGCCGCCGATGCCTCACGCAATAAAATGCTTGGGCTCTTGCTGATGTCATTCTGGATTTCGGTCCTTGTGCGCACCTTTTCATGGCTGATGCTTTTGGGTCGCAATGGTGTTGTGAACAACGGCCTCGAAGCCCTTGGCATTATCTCACAACCGATTTCATTCATGCGAAATGAGTTGGGCGTGCTGATCGGCATGGTCCATTATATGGTTCCCTATGCGGTTCTGCCGATCCTGGCCTCGATGCAAAGCATTGACGGGCGCGTGGTGCAGGCGTCTCGCTCGCTTGGGGCCACCGGAGCGCAGACGTTCTGGCGCGTCTATCTGCCGCTGACCCGCGCAGGCATAGTTGCCGCCTCACTTTTGGTATTTATCATCAACCTCGGCTTTTATGTCGTGCCTGCGGTCCTGGGGGGCGGCAAAGTGCTGATGGTCGCCGAATACATCTCGGTTCAGGTCTTGGTCACGCTGCAATGGGGCACGGCGGCGATGCTGGCGGCGCTCATGTTGTTTGGCGTGTTGGCGCTCTTGTTCCTGATGTCGCGTTTCATGAAGCTTTCAACCGTTTTTGGGGGGGGTAAAGCATGAAGGCCGGCCTTCCCGCGCGGTTCAACTCGGGCCTGTCATGGGTCTTGCTGGTGTTTCTTGTCGCCCCGGCTTTGGTCGCCATTCCCGTATCGCTTACCCCGAAACGCTTTCTGTCTTTCCCGACAAACGAGCTTTCGCTGCAATATTACATCAAGCTTTTCAGCAGCCCGGAATGGATGTCCAGCTTCTGGCAAAGCGCGGTGATTGCCATCGCCTCAACCCTGCTGGCCACCGCGATTGGCACGCTTTGCGCCATTGGGCTGTGGCGCGTGTCCTCCAAAGCCGGTGAGGTGGTGCGCGCGATCCTGCTGCTGCCGCTGGTGATCCCGCCGATCATCGCTGCGATGGCGTTCTACCGCCTGTTCGTCCCTTTGGGCCTGATAGACAGCTATGCGGGCCTGATCCTTGCCCACACCGTTTTGTCAGCGCCCCTCGTGCTGATCACCGTCTCTGCGTCCTTGGCGGGCTTTGATCCAAGGCTGGAACAAGCCTCGCGCAATCTTGGGGCGTCAAACTGGACCACAATACGCCGCGTGATCGTTCCGGGCATCAAACCCGGCATTCTGGCGGGGGCTGTGTTCGCGTTCATCTCGTCTTGGGACGAAATCGTTGTCACGTTGTTTTTGTCAAAATTCAGCGTCTACACCTTGCCGCGCCGGATGTGGAACGGCATCCGCGAAAATACCGATCCAACCGTTGCTGCTGCTGCTGTGGTTCTGATGGCCGTCACCTTGGTGGCGTTCACCGTCTGGGCCTTGGCCGCGCGGCGCAACCGAACCACCAAATAGGGGAACCCTGTGACCAGCGATGTCCACGAAACCGAACTTCTGCTCAGCACCGTTCGCGCCTTCATGGCGGCCGAGATTTATCCTCACGAAGACATGGTGGATCGTACCGGCAGCGTCCCGCCAGAACTTGGCCTGCAAATTGAAACCCGCGCCAAACAGGCAGGGCTTTATTCCGCCAACATGCCCGAACGTGTCGGCGGTGGCGGGCTGTCGATGAAGGCGATGTCCTTGATTGAACGGGAATACGGCAAATCCACCCATGCACTCCATTCATGGATCGGACGGCCCACCGAACTGCTGTTGGCCTGCAAAGGCGATCAGATTGAAAAGTACTTGATGCCAGCTGTACGTGGCGAAAAGCGCGAGTTGTTCGCACTGACCGAACCCGAAGCAGGGTCCGATGCGATGGGGATGAAATCCAACGCCCACCGCGACGGCGCGGATTGGATTTTGAACGGATCGAAACACTTCATCTCTGGTCCACGGATGCCAGATTTTGCGATCGTCTTTGCTGTTACCGGCGTTGATGAAACCAAACGCGGCCCGCGCAAGCGCATCACAGCCTTTCTGGTTGACGTAGGCACTCCCGGCTTCGACGTCCGAGAAGGCAATAAATCGGTCAGCTATCGCGGCTACAAAACTTTTCAGCTTGCTTTCAACGACGTCCGTCTTGGGCCAGATCAGATTTTGGGCGAAGAGGGCAAAGGCTTTGAACTCGCAGGAGAATGGCTGGGGATGGGCCGGGTCTGGGTTGGCACCTGCTGCTGTGGCAAGGCCGAGCGGATCATCGGGCTGGCCACCGACTGGGCGGCCAACCGCAAACAATTCGGCCAACCGATTGGCCAGTTTCAAGGCACCGGGTTCAAGCTGGCGGATATGGCCATCGGCCTGCGCACCGCAGATTTGCTGGTGGCTGACGCAGTTGTGCGCGCAGAGGAAGGCCGCTTGACCGATGCCGATGTGTCTATGGTAAAAGTCTATTGTTCCGAAATGCTCAACCGGGTCGCAGACGACGCCGTCCAAATCTTTGGTGGCATGGGCCTGATGGAGGAATTGCCGATCCAACGCCTCTGGCGCGATAGCCGGTTGGAACGGATCTGGGACGGCACCTCGGAAATTCAGCGCCACATCATCACCCGCTCTATCCTAAGGCCGCTGGGCGCATGACAACGAAGCGCTCTGAAAACCTGCGCCGCCTGCTGTCGCCACGCCACATTGCCTTTGTCGGTGGGCGCGATGCCGAAGTGGCGATCCATGAGGCCGAACGCATCGGCTTTCAGGGCCAAATCTGGCCGGTGAACCCGCGCCGCGAAACCTTGGCGGGCTACCGCTGTTATCCCTCGGTCGATGATCTGCCCGAAGCCCCCGACGGCTGTTTTCTGGCTGTGCCTGCCGCTGCCGCCATCGCCACCACGGCAAAACTGGCTGCACGTGGCGCGGGGGGCATTGTTTGCTACACCGCCGGTTTTCGCGAAGCGGGGTCTGTTGGGGCGGCGTTGGAGGCCGATCTGATCAAGGCCGCCGGTGATCTCGCCCTTGTCGGCCCCAATTGTTACGGCGTGATCAACTACCTTGACCGCGCCGCGATGTGGCCCTTTGCGCATGGCGGCGGCGCGCCCGGCTACGGCGCCGCCATCATCACTCAAAGCGGTATGCTGTCCTCCGACATCACCATGAGCCAGCGATCGCTGCCATTGACCCATATGATTTCCTGCGGCAATCAATCCGTCCTAAGCCTTGAAGATTTTGTCGATCACCTGATCGACCACCCCGCCGTGCGCGCCATCGGCATGCATATCGAAGGTCTGCGCGACGTGCCCCGCTTTGCGGCAGTGGCGTTGCGCGCGGTGCAAAAGGGCATCCCCTTGGTGGCGTTGAAAACCGGGTCCTCGCAAATCGGGGCATCGCTGACGGTCAGCCATACCGGATCACTGTCCGGCACCGATGATCTTTACGATGCCCTTTTTGTCCGCGTCGGGGTCATTCGGGTCAACAGCCCGGCGCAACTGCTGGAGACTCTGAAATTCCTCTGTGTGGCCGGAGCCCCCAGCGGCAACCGGATCGCGGGTTTCACCTGTTCAGGCGGTGGTGCCACCATGTTGGCCGATCATGCCGAAACCATCGGCCTGGGCTTTCCAGCCTTCCCCGACGCGGCGCACACCACACTCACCACCCTGCTGCCCGATATCGCCACAGTGTCAAATCCGCTGGATTACACCACCCCGATCTGGGGTGATCCGGCGCGCACTGGCCCGGTGTTTCGCGCGGCGATAGACGGCTTGTCCGCCGACGCTACCCTGCTGGTGCAAGATTACCCGGCGGCGGGTTTGGACGAATCCAAAGGCTTCTACCGGGCCGACGCCTCCGCCTTCATCGCCGCCGCCCAAGCGCGCGGCATCCCCGCAGCCATCTGCGCCACCTTGCCTGAAAATATCGACGCTGAAACCCGCACGTGGCTGGTGTCGCAAGGCATCGCCCCGATGCAGGGTCTGACCGAGGCCCTGAACGCAATCCGCAGCGCCGTACTGTGGAGCGCGCGACGCGCCCAAATCCTGCAAGCGCCGCCAGACCTCCTGCACACCCCACCCGCCAACGCCGCCATCAAGGTTCTGGACGAGGCCGAAGGCAAAGATCATTTGCGCCAGCTTGGCTTGCCCATTCCGCAAGGCGAGGTCGTCTCCGCCGCAGGCATCATCGCCGCCGCAGCGCGCGTAGGCTACCCCTTGGTGCTTAAAATGATGGGCGCAAGACTTGCCCACAAATCCGAAGCGGGGGCCGTGGCCATTGGCCTTGATACCACTGCCGCGCTGAGCCAAGCCTTGGATAAGATGTGCGCCGATGTTCTGCGCCATGATCCTTTGGCTGTGACAGACCGCTTCCTTGTCGAACGCATGGCCCCGCGTCCTTTGGCCGAACTGCTGGTCAACCTGCGCCGCGATGCACAGTTTGGCCTGATCCTGACGCTTGGTGCGGGCGGCGTTTTGGTGGAACTGCTGAACGATGCCGAAACCCTGCTGCTGCCCACCACCGAAACCGATATTCTGCACGCCCTGTCGCGGTTGAAAATCTCCCCCCTGCTGACAGGCTTTCGCGGTGCCGCCGCCGCCGACATGCCCGCCCTTGCAGGCTTTCTGGCACAGCTTGCGACAACCTTTGAAGCCAACGCCCACAGCCTGACGGAAATAGAGATCAACCCGCTCTTCGTCACCCCAGCCGGAGTTTGGGTGGTGGATGCCCTGATCCAGAGTGCGGTGCAACCGTGACCCTGATCAGCCATCCAAACCCGGCGCTGACGGTGGGGGCCGATAACAAACAGGGCTGGAATCAGCCGCACCAGCGCCGCGCCGGGTTTCATAACGCGCATCTGTTGTTTCGCCGTACCTTGATGGTCCGCGCGCGCCGGGTGCTTGACCTGACGCACGCCCCAGATCCCGATATCGCCGGCCGCGCTCAAGCATCTGGTCTGACCGCACACCCCGCCTTTAGCGCCCTCGTGATAGCCCAAGGCACCAACTGCCTTTTTGAGGCCGCAGCGCCTGATTTTTCCACCAATCGCGTCCACTCGCTGCAATCCATCAGCAAGATGCACATCCACCTGATCATCGGAGAGCTGGTTGCGGCCGGCCACCTTCGCCTTGATGCCTACGTCGGGGATATCTTGCCGTGGATTGGCTCTGCCTATGCCACAGCAAGCCTTCAGAACGTGCTTGACATGAATGTCGAAAACGATTTTTCGGAAAACTACAGCGATTCGAACGCCGACTGCTTTCGCGAAGAACAGGCGCTGGGCTGGCGGCTTCCATCGGACGATCAGCCAGAATTAACCCTGCGCAGTTTCATTGGCAGCCTGACGGGAAGCGGCGCAGCGGGCCAAACTGCCTTTGCCCGCTATAAATCCGCCAACACCGATGTGTTGACGCTCATTGCCGCTGGTTTCGTTGATCTGCACGCGAAGATTGAGGAAATCGTAGACGCCGCTGGCTACGAAGCCGCGTTCCATATCAGCCTTAGTCCAGAACACCTTCCGGCCTTTTCGGGCGGCGGCTGCCTTTCGTCCCGCGATCTTGCCCGTTTTGGGTTGCTTTTGGCGCGGCAAGGGCAGGCAGTGTTTGGACCGTCGGTCGGGTCGCCGGATTTCCTGCGAGCCTCGATACGTCGCACTGCCCCCCTGCTTGGGCCAAAACGCGGTGCAATCCGGTATTCCAACCACCTGATGACCAACGGCCACTGGATCGGCCATGCCGGATATGGCGGCCAGTTCGTCATGGCAGACATGGCATCAGGCCGGGTAGCTGCGTTTCAAAGCGTCCTTGAGAACGACTCCGGCTATGATGATGACTATATGACAGACGTGATTGCAGGCCTCGAAGCGATCTGTTGCGGCTAAACAAGACAGGCCGCACCCTTTTCACATAAAGCTGCAACAACGTGTAGCCCGCCCACTCACACAGTCGAAGCGCCAATAAGTAAGCGATTTGAAGAAAAGCCTCACTTCATTGGCCTGCATCAAAAAAGGCTATCGGGTTTATGGGAACGATTAATTTTGCGCGTTGCAGGTGGTTTTCAACTCTAATCATGTCGCAACCGTTGCCAGAAAACGGACCCGATGCGTCGGCTTAAAATAGGCAGCCTAGCGCGGCCGTCGCGCGATATATGTGCCGTGCCTGCTGATCGCAAACCTGATGGCCAGACGGAAAACGCTCAGCTTTGCGGCGGGATCAACCGCAGTCTGGCGTGCGCAAATCGACCCGCCTTGGTAAGCGCTCCGGATAAAAGATCTTGTTCTGATGTCGTGACTTCAAGCACTGCAAGAAGCGGCGCACCTCAGTCACAGGCTGCGGCAGGCCTTTGAAGCCTCGTCAAATACCTCGGACGCTCCCACAAAGATCGACGCGCCACAGCTTGGTCTGCTTCGGGCGCTTTTCAACTGCTTACGAAACCTCAATTTTTTCGCCCTCGATTGCGGCTAGCGCTGATATCAGCATGAAGGCCGGGCATTTTGTAGAACACGTCGCCACAGGCCCGATCAGCCAGTAGCCTTAAAACAAACGCGCCAAGCGATGCGCTGCGTAGATGGCATGGGCAATCAGGCCAGGCGCCACGCAATCACCCACAGGGACGACAGATTGAATACTCGCCTCGGTCAGCCGGTTCCGGTCTGACAGCAACTGCGTTGCCAGCCCATCTTGCGGAATTCGGTCTGCGACCAACACAAGGTGATCTATCCGGCACTCCAACACCGGACCGCCGAGCTTAGAGACAAGCAGGGCTTCTCCTTCGGAAACACCGGCCAAATCGCGTCCCGCGATAAGT
This sequence comes from Cypionkella sp., assembly GCF_030652235.1. Lineage (GTDB taxonomy): Bacteria > Pseudomonadota > Alphaproteobacteria > Rhodobacterales > Rhodobacteraceae > Cypionkella. The sequence continues at coordinate 44,235 of NZ_JAUSBA010000027.1, read as the reverse complement.
TCAACCCCAAGGCTTGTCAGACGGCGCAACACGCGATCCTGTTCTAGAGTCAAGCTCAGAAAGCCCGAATGTGACATCGCCGGGGTGGAAAATATAACCTCCGCCCCGGAAAGCCGCAGTTTTTCGGCAATCAGGCCGCCGATATAGCCGCCTTCGGTGTCATGCACCAAAATCCGGCCTTTGGGGCAGAGGCCATCCATAATGTCATCTGGTGTCAAAATCGGACAGGTAAACTCCACGCCACTCCGCCCATCACGCGCCATCGGCCCACGTCGCCACTCCGCACCGGTGGCAATCACCACGCGCGCGGCCCCAAAGCCCAGAATATCGGCAACCTCCATCCGGCTGCCGGGGTAGAGTTCGACATTGGGCAGCTTGGCCAACTGGCCCAAACGGTAATCGCGCACCCGGCCCCACGCAGCAATGCCCGGCAAGGCCGCTTCGCGCGACACCCGACCACCAAAGCTGTCGCGGGCTTCTGCCAGCGTGACGTGATGGCCGCGCCGCGCCAACGACAGCGCACATTCGAGCCCGGCTGGCCCGCCGCCCACAATCAACACCCGATCGTCAGAGCGGCGGGCGGGCATGATTTCAGGATGCCAACCCGCACGACCTTCCTCCATCATCGTGGGGTTCTGCGTGCAGCGGATCGGTACAAAGCTGTTTTCGCACGACAGGCAGATATTGCAGCCAATACATTCGCGAATATCGTCGATGCGGCCTTCGGCAATCTTTAGCGGCAGGAACGGATCGGCAATCGAAGGCCGCGCGGCCCCGATGAAATCCAGCACGCCCCGCCTGATCTGGCTGACCATGGTATCGGGCGAGGTAAAGCGCCCCACGCCTACAACCGGCTTGCCGGTGATCTGTTTGACAAATCGCACGAACGGCTCTTGATAGCCTTCTTGCGAAAACCGCGCGGTCTGGCTGTCATTTGACCAATCGGAAAGGTTGACGTCCCAAAGATCGGGCAAATCTTTCAGCAGCTCAACCACCTCTGCCCCTTCGCCATCGTGGGTCAGACCATCCGGGCCAAGGAACTCTTCCACGGCGAAACGCAGCGCCACGGCACAACGATCCCCTACCGCGTCTTTGGTATCCTCCAGCAGTTCGCGCAGCAGCCGGGCGCGGTTTTCCAGATTGCCGCCATATTCGTCGCTGCGGTCGTTGAAACGCCGGGCCAGAAAATGCGAGGCGATGGACAGGTTGTGGCTGGCATAGACATAGATGATATCGAACCCGGCCGCCTTGGCGCGCAAGGCGGCGGCGCGGTGATCTTGACGCAGGGTGCGGATGTCGGCTTTGTCCATCGCGCGAGCCTGAACCGGCTCGATCGCCTCGATCAGCAAACGCGACGATGGGCCGATGCTGGGCCGCCGTGACGTGCGGTTGGCCGAATAAAGCCCCATATGGGCCAGTTCCGCCCCCGCAAGCGCGCCATGCTTATGCACCAGATCTGCCATGCGAGCTTGGCGCGCAATGTCTGTGTCACTGGAAAACCGCAGGGCGGGATAGGGCGAGATATCTGCATCCTGCGAAATTTCGATATTCTCGGTGCAAACCACGCCCCAGCCGCCCATCGCCTTCATCTCGCGCATGGCGGCCACGTCGGCGGGGGCGCGATCTGCGATGCCGGTGCAATGCGGCACCTGGTAAAATCGGTTTGGCGCGGTGACAGGGCCGATGCGCACAGGTTCAAACAGCACGCTATAGCGGGGATCCATACGGGACATATCAACGCCTTTCATCGGGTGATTTTGCGCAATTGGCGGACATACCAAACCATGATCAGGCTGAGGCATGCAAAGACCGACAGGCTAATCACCACCGACGCCACCGCAATCTGTGGGGTGGCTGCGGATCGCAGGCCAAGCCACATCAACACCGGCAGGGTTTGAGTGTCGCGGTCGGTCAAAAACAGCACCATGACGAATTCGTTCAACGAGATGACAAAGGCGAACAACAGCGACGATATCAGACCAGTGGATATCATCGGCACTTCGATCTCGAAGAATGTGCGAAGCGGCGGGCAGCCCAGATCCTGCGCGGCCTCGATCACCCGGCGGTCAATCATCCGAAACACCGCCTCCATCAGCAGGAACACCAGCGGCATCGCCCAAAGTGAATGCGCGATCATCACCAGCAGATGCGATCCCAACAGGCTGTAGCCGCCAATGCTGAACCGGCTGAAGGTCAAAGCCACGCCCAACCCCAGAACGATGCCGGGCATGAACAGCGGCAACATCAACAGCACATAAAGCAAAGTGCTGAACCGCAAAGTATAGCGCGTGTAGGCGTAGGCCGCAGCCACTCCGGCGACGCTGGACATCACCGCCGTGCCAGTGGCGATGATCAGACTATTGATCAATGCCCCGGTCCATTGCGGGCTTGCCGCAAACTCGGCGTACCAACCCAAAGACCATGACCTGATGGGAAACCGCAGTTGTGCCGCACCACTGAACGACATGGCCAGCGTCACCAGCACCGGGATCAGGATATAGGCCACAAGACTGAGGGTGAAAACCGCCGCAATCGCCCGCAGCAAGCGCGGTCCGATCCGGGGTGCGCGCAGGGCGTCAGACATGGAACGACCTTTGCTGCAGTTGCAGCCACCGTGTCAGCAGAACCACCAGCGCCACCCCGACCACCAGCACCATCGACAGGGCGGCGGCCATCGGCCAATGGTGTTTGCCAAGCATCTGGGCCTGAATGAGAAATCCCAGCGTCCACAGCGTATCTGGCCCCAACGCCATCGGCGTGGCGTAGGTACCCATGGTCCAGATGAACGCTTGCGCGAAAGCCGCAAGCAACCCGGCCCGCGTTTGCGGCAACAAAACCTCGTAAAGGGTTGTCAGGGGCGGCGCGCTCAAATCTAACGCAGCCTCAAGAACCCGGCGATCCAGTCCATCGAACACGGAAAGCAGGATGAAAAAGCAATAGGGCAGGGTGATGTAGACCTGCCCGACCAACGCCGCACCCTCGGTATACGTCAGGCTGATCTTGTCGGTGATCAGGCCCGAAGACATCAGGGCGACACTCAGCAGCCCATTCCTTGGAAACACCATCCACCAGCCGAAAATGATTGCGATTTCGGAAATCAACAGCGGCAACAAGGCCAGCCCGATAAACCAAAGCCGCCAACGCGCGGGTTTCAGCCAGACAATCAACGCAAAGCCATAAGCCAGAACAATCGTCACTGCCGAGCCGATCAAGGCCAGCCAGATCGTGTTCCAGATTGCCCCCGCAATCACCGGATCGTGGGTCAGGCGGGCATAGTTCTCGAAGGTGAAGCCGGGGGTGAAATAGCTTTGCGGCGCGTGGGCGTTGACGCTCATCCGCGCCATGTAAAGGGCGGGCACACCAAAAAACACCACCGCAAGGATCTGCGCCGGGGTCAGCAACAGCCAAGGCGCAAGGCGGCTGCGTTTTGGGCCAGTCATTGGAATATCCGCATCGCGCTGGAATCCCAACCGATCAGAGCGTCTGCGCCCGACTCTGCCGTCAAGGCACCCGGCTGGTCACCCACAATCTCGCAGGGGCCTGCCATCAAATGGTGGCGGTATTTTTCACCCAGAAACGCGACAAAGCCAAGCCGTGCGATCACGCGGTTTGGCATGGCCTGCGCCGCCTGTCCAAGGCTGGGCTGCGAGGGGCGCAAATAAAGCCTGTAGGCGCCATCCGGCAAAGGTTGCGCCAGATGCAGGTCCAAAGTACCTGTTGCTGGATCAACTCCCCGTCCGCCCTCTATCCGGAATGTCAGACAACAGGTTTCCCCGACAAAGGTGTGAATGAACTCGTTTGCCGCCGCGTTGAACACGGTTTCGGGGCAGTCAGTCTGTTCGATTTTGCCGCTGCGCATTACCGCGACGCGGTCCGACATCGCCATCGCCTCACCTTGGTCATGGGTGACGTAGATTGCGCTAAAGCCGATTTCATCATGCAGACGTTTGATTTCAGAGCGCAATTGCAGGCGCAATGATAGGTCAAGCGCCGACAAAGGCTCGTCGAACAACAAGATCGCGGGCCGCACAGCCATAGACCGCGCCAGCGCGACCCGCTGCTTTTGTCCACCCGAAAGCTGGTCGGGATAGCGGTCTTCCAGCCCTTGCAGCCGCACCACTGCCAACGCTTCGGCAACACGAACCGCAATATCGGCCTTTGCAATCCGGCGCATCCGCAAGCCAAACGCCACGTTTTCGGCCACGGTCTTGTGTGGAAACAGCGCGCCGGATTGGAAAATCGTCGCGGTGTCGCGCAGATAGGGCGGCAGATGATCCACCCGCCCGCCGTTGAGGCCGATAGCCCCTGAATCGATGCTTTCAAACCCACCAATCAACCGCAAGGTCGAGGTTTTGCCAGCCCCCGAAGGCCCCAGCAGGGTCACGAATTCGCCCTTGGCCACGGTCAGCGACACGTCATCCACGGCCACGACCGGGCCGTAGTTTCGGCAGATGTGATCCAGATCAAGGGCTGTTTGTGGCACGGGGCAACTTTCTTGATTTCAAAAGCGGACGGCGGCATCTGCGGATGCCGCCGTTTCGGTTCAGCCCGCCGAGCGGGTGATGGTTTGTTTCATCCGATCATCGAAGGCCTGATAATTGGCGTTGATCTTGGCCCAGCCATCAATGGTGATCAGTTGGAACATCTTGTGGAAATCGGCGTTTGATTGCGGATAGCCAGTCCAATGCGGCGGCACCGTCACGTCCTTGCGCGACATGAACACCATGGACTTTGCAAGGAACCGGCCCTGCGTTTCTTTTTCCAGCAGATAGTTCAAAAAGAAATCCGCCAGATCGTTGTGCCGGGTGCCGCGCACCTTGATGAACCAGTCGGTCCAAGCCGAAGTGCCCTCTTTCGGCACGCCAGCGACATATTCATCGGGGCTATCGGTCAGAAAACCAAGCGCATCCGAGGAATAAGTCAGCGCCGCATCCGCCTCTTTTTGGTTGAGAAGGTTGGCCTGTTCGGCGCCGGTCATGTACCAGCGCGCGACTTTCAACTGACCCATCTTGGCAAACAACGGCTCGGCAGTGGCGAGTGCGTACATTTCATCAAGGCCCGGATGTGCCGTGCTCATCGCGGCCGGAACCGAAAGCGACCACCACCACGATGACCCATCCGCCGTGACCTTGCCTGCAAGCCGGTCATCCCACAGCACGCCCCAGGTATCAGGTGCAATTTCCAGGCGTTTGCGCACAATCAGCATCGACGTGCCCCCGGCAAATGGCACGCCCCAGCTTTCATAGCCAGGCCGGGTTTCGGCGAAATACGGATAGACCGCGTCAAGATTGGGAATCGAAGCGCGATCAGCCTTGGCCCACAGCCCTTCGGACTGGCCCTGGCCTGCGATGAATTCCTCGGTCACGGTGATATCGAATGGGGGATTGTCGGCCGGGGCTGCAATGATCTGCGGCACCATTTGATCCCAGCCGCCAACGCTTTCAACCTTGGTGCCGTATTGCGCGTTGAACGGGTCAATCACGGTTTCCTTGAACACCAGTTCATAATTGCCCGACCACGGCACAACGATCAGGCTTTCACCGGCAAAGCTGGTTTGTGCGGTGGCAAGCGCGGCTCTGCCGATGATTGCGGGCATCGCCAACAGGCCGACGCCTGCCGCAGTATATTGCAGCAAGCGGCGACGGTTCAAGGATTGGTCCTGGCGGATACGGCTCATCTTTGGCTCTTTGCTGTGGGTTGCGAAGGCGGGCGCGTGTCAGGTTGGCAGCGCCGTGCCCCGTGCGTTGGCCAGCAAAACGTCGCGCAAGGCGGCACGGTCGTTGGAATAATCCTGCAGGATGTGCGGCGACCGCTGAGCGGTGGCCCAGTCTTGCGCGGCCAAAAGCGGGGCATCGGTGGCCACAGGCAGGTGGCGACCCCGGATCAGATCGGCCATCCGTTCGGCTATCACCAAGGTTGGCGCGTTCAGATCGCCCGCGGTGGCCTGCGGCATGACCGAGGCATCAACCACCCGCAGCGCCTCCAACCCATGCACCCGGCCATCAGGGTGGGTGACTGCTGCCGCATCGGTGCCCATCCGGCAAGTGCCGCTGGGATGATAGGCGCTTTCCAGTTTACGCTTCAAAAACGCATCCAACGCCTCGTCGGTGGTCACATCGGCCCCCGGAGCCAGCTCTGCCCCGCGATAGGGGGCCATGGCGGTCTGTGCGAAAATCTCCCGCGTCAGGCGGATGCAGGCGCGGTAGTCCAGCCAGTCGTCCGGATGTGTCATGTAGTTGAACCGCACCCGCGGCAGGCTTTGCGGCCTTGCATCGCGCAGCCGCACCCAACCGCGGCTTTTTGAGCGTTTGGTGCCAACATGCACCTGATAGCCGTGGCCGCGCACCGCCGATTTGCCATCATAGGAAATCGCCAGCGGCAAAAAGTGATATTGAATATCGGGGTAAACAATTCCGGCGCGACTGCGGATATGGCCACCGCTTTCAAAATGGTTGGTGGCGCCCAAGCCGCGATGGGTCAGCAGCCATTCCACACCGATCCGCGCTTTGCCCAGCAAACTGATCGCTGGATAAAGGCTGATCGGCTGGGTACATTCCTGTTGGATATAGACCTCAAGATGATCCATCAGGTTTTCGCCCACCCCCGGGCTGTCGTGCCGCACCGTAATGCCGTGCTCTCGCAATTCGGCAGATGGCCCCACACCCGAGCGTTTCAGGATCACCGGCGACATGATCGCGCCGGCAGACAGAATAACCTCCCGCCCAGCACGCGCCCGGCAAGCCTGACCGTTGACCGCAAACACCACCGCCGTGGCCCGGCGGCCTGCAAATTCGATCTTGTCCACCAGTGCTTTTGTGATCACCCGCACATTGCCGCGCGCCATCGCGGGGCGCAGATAGGCCACGGCGGCGCTGCAGCGCGCACCACCGCCGACGTTCATCTCCATCGGGCCAAAGCCTTCGTGCTGGCGTTGGTTCATGTTCGGGCTTTGCGCATAGCCTGCCTGCACCCCGGCCTGCACAAACGCGTGGTAAAGTGGGTTGGTTTCCCGGCCACGCGTCACTTTGATCGGCCCATCGGTGCCCCGCAACGGCCCACCGCCTTGCACATCTTCCAGCCGCTGAAAATACGGCAGCACGTTGGACCATCGCCAGCCGTCGGCACCCAAAGCTTCCCACAGCTCATAGTCCATCGGATTGCCGCGCACCCAACACATGCCATTGATCGAGGACGACCCGCCGAGCCCCTTGCCGCGCGGCAGGTTCATCACCCGCCCGTCCAGACCTGGCTCGGGTTCGGTGGTCATGCCCCAGTTAAACCGGGTGGTGTTCATCGGGATTGACAGCGCCGAGGGCATGGCCACGATCGTGGCGCGGTCGTTGCCGCCAGCCTCCAGCACCAGAATACGCACCTTGGGGTCTTCCCCCAACCGATTGGCCAAAACACAGCCCGCCGATCCGGCCCCAATGATGACGTAATCGTAGCTGCCCTCATCGCGCAACGCAGGTTCAGCCTGACGCTGTGTCATTCGACGATCACATAGAATTTCAACATCGCCACAGGCTGCCGCCAGATGCCCTTGAAGCCTTTCGGAACCAAAAAAGCATCGCCCTTGCGGTAAGTTTCGCAGATTTCGTCATTCTCCAGCGTCACTTCACCTTCCAGAACGATCATGAATTCATCACAAGGATAGTTTTCGTAGTGTTCGGTATAAGCGGTAGATCGCCAGATTCCGGCGCGAAGTTTTGCCTCGGGGCGCTGAAAATAGCTGAAATCCTGACCCAGTGGCAGGCCAGCCAAAAGTTCTGCGTGATCCAGCGGCACGTCGGCCAAAGCACCCCAACCTGTTGGCCCTGATGATGAAAACCGGATCGGAACAACCATGCGAAGTCTCCTTTTACAGGCAAAGCCCTGCGGTATCTGCCAAAAGGCAGTGCCGCGGAACTATGCGGGTCGGCGATCAAGGGTGACAAGTGACAAGATTTCAGTCAGCGTAACCTCAGGTTATTCCAGAGGTGGCAGAATGCGGAAATGGCGATCCCTTACCGCCTTGCGGGCCTGTGACGCCGTGGCGCGCACCGGCAGCGTTTCGGCGGCCGCAACAGAGTTGCACGTCACCCGCCCTGCAATCAGCAAGCAGCTTGCCTTGCTGGAGCAGGACCTTGGCTGCGCGCTGTTTGAACGCACCGGCAACAGAATCCGGCTGACAGACGCCGGGCAAGAGCTATGTCACGGCTTGAAACAGGCGTTTGATCTGATCTCTTCCACAACCGAAAGCGTCGTCCGGCGGTCAGGTCAGGGCCAGCGCGTGCGGGTTCTGGTCTGCCGCGATTTCGCCTCGGGCTGGCTGGCGGGGCAGGTAGGGTCATTTCTGGTGGCCAATCCGGGCATTTCGGTTGAAATAACCGCCGAAAAGAATGGCAGTTTTCGCCATGACGAGGATTTCGATTTTCGCATCTTCTATGGGATGCATGGCGAACATCCGTCGGGTCTGCTGATGGAAAGCGAACTGTGCCGGTGGATTGACATGCCAGTTTGCACACAAGGCTTTGCCGACCGGTTTTTGCAGCCCGGTCAGTGCGTCGCACAAGCCCCGTATTTCATCGACAACAACTATGACGTCTGGGAAGAATGGTGCGCGTATTCAGGATTTGATCCGGGAGGCGCGCGCCTGCACAGGACCCTGTTCAACGAAACGACGCTGAGCATTTCGGTTGCAACCTCTGGCGGCGGGCTGGCGATGGGGGACAGCTTTCTGACATTGCCGCTGATCCGTCTGGGCGAACTGATTGTGCCGTTCGATGCGGGTTTGATCAGCACGCAAACATATTCCCTGTTTTCGTCGCCGAGCAGTGTCAGGTCAAAGGCTGCAAACCGTTTTGAACACTGGTTGCGCGCGGCTGTTGCGAGCTATCAATCGACGGTGCTGGAGCAGCTGGCTCTACGCGGAATTCGCGTGCTGGATAGGTCAGCGGCATAACGTCATCGGCCTTTTGAGCAAGCGGCAGCTTCGTCTTGCAGGGTCACTGATCGCCAAATCTGGCCAAGCAAACTCTACTCTGGCCAAACATGGTCGCATAGCGCTGTTGTCGCCTGTGATTTAAGGGTTTGGATTTCATTTGGCCCCAAATCGTGATCAGTTCAGCTCAAAGAGACGCGAAGATCAGCGACACTCAGAGACCCAGAACTGGTCCGGTGCATCCGTTGCCCGGCAGTTGATTGCTTGCAATCAACGAGAGGGGACATCGAACTCCCGGTTTAGAGTATTGTCCGCCACGACAGCGGCGCAGCCACCATAAGAACCGGGCTTCTTTTTGTAACCGATTTGGACCCTTATGCCCGCCAGCCGCGCCAAACGCCAAGCCCGGTTGGGGCTGATGTCTTCGCCGATGTCGCACAGACCATCATGCAGTTTGGGGTATCCATAGGCTTCACCACTTTTCTCCCAAGCTGTTTGGAGCAGCTTGGTTTGCCGCTGATCTTCCAACGCTCGTAGGGAAAACGGGTCGCGCAGCCTTGCAAGCATCGCCCAGATTTGCCGGGCCATCTTGTTGGCCAGTGCTATGGCTGCCAACATCTTCGGTTTACGCTGCATCATTCATGGATGTCCTCTTCTTCTGTGATGGCTTCAACACTCATCACATTGGCACTTTGCGATGCCGTCAGGAGGGGGCATCCACGCCATCAACAGAGCCGCTGCCCGCCATAAAGGCGTGCCCCTTGTTGAGGTCTGTGCCGAGTTTGGCGTCAATCTGCGCACCGGCCAGCGCATGATCCGGGGCTTGGAGGCAGCGTTTCCGAGCGTTGAGTTCTCGACCGACCAGGATCGATGGCGCTGGTGGAAGCTGAGTGACACGAGAACTCTGGGGATGCAGGGTATCCGTGACGGCGAGTTGGAGGCTTTGGAGATGAGCATTCGCCGCGCCCAACGCGAAGGGGCCATCAGGCATGTGGGGTGGCGCTGTTGTATGCGGTGCCAGCGCTCCTTCTGGAGCGATGACGTTGTGCGGTCGCGAATCTGCGCGCCTTGCAAGATGCGGATCGAATAGGAACACCCCTCGATGTGCCCAATGCACAGCGAGGGTCCGGGCTGGTGCCTCTAACGCCCGGCGGAGATAGGAAACCGAGCCTCCGTGACAAATATCGGACCCAGCAGCGCGGTTTGCTGCTCTTTGCTGCCTGGCGCTGTAGCACCCTCTGCCGAAAGGCTGGGGGTGTTTGCTTTCGCGCAAGCGAGCCAGTGACTTATGGCCGCCTACCGACCTCCTGCAAAACCTACGGTATTCTTACGGCTCGGTCATAAACTACGAGAAACCCCCTGAGGGGTTTCCGTAAGTAGCTGAAATCTTTGTAAGATTTGGCTCCGGCGGTAGGGATCGAACCTACGACCAATTGATTAACAGTCAACTGCTCTACCGCTGAGCTACGCCGGAACACGAGGGGTCTATAGCAAGGGTGTTTGGGGGCGTAAAGGGGGGGCACGCATAAAAATGCATTGCAGCTCAGATGATTTTGAACTGGGCCTCGGGGCCAAGCGGACCTGCCGAGGTCACGACACTTCTGTCATGCAGATCAATAAGATGCGCAAGAATGTTGCGGGCGGCGGCAGGCAGTAGGGCGGGCGGGGTATCGGTGTAAAGCTGCAAGGCGAGATCGGCGGGGCGGGCGGGGCCTGCCTGCAATGCGGCACGGATCGCGGTTTCGCGGGCGCGACGGTGGGCGACAAGCTCGGCCAGACGCGCAGCCGGATCGGCGATTGTCTCGCCATGGCCGGGCAAAAACTGCCGCCATCCGCGCGTGGCCAACCGCTGCAGCGACGTCCTATAGTCCGCCATATCGCCATCGGGCGGCGAGATCAGCGTGCTGGCCCACCCCATCACATGATCGCCGCTGAACAGATCCTCCCCCAGCGCGAAGCACAGATGCCCGCCCATATGGCCAGGGGTGTGCACAGCCTCAATCTGCAGGCCTGCCAGCGCCAGCACCGCACCATCCGCCACCCGCACATCCGGCGCAAAGCCCAGATCAACGCCCTCGCCGCCGCCCTGCAACCCAACCAAAGCCAGCCGTTGCATCACTGCCGAGCGCCCCGCCAAAGCTCGGCCAAAGCCGTAGACCTGCGCCCCGGTCGCCGCCCGTAACTTCGGCACCAGCGCGGAATGGTCCAGATGCGGATGTGTCAACAGAATCGCCCGCAACGGGGCATCCCGCAAAGCCGCCAGCACCGCCGCCAGATGATCGGGCAGGGCAGGGCCGGGGTCGATCACCACCGCGCCATCGCGCCCGCGCAGCACATAGGTGTTGGTGCCAGTCCCGGTCATCGGGCTGGGGTTTGCCGCCCTGATCCGCCACACGCCATCCGCTACTTGCATCCCGGCCTTCCCATCTTGCCGCATCCTCGCTAATCTTGCCGCTATGCAGCGCCGCCTCAAGCCCCTTCTGCCCCGCAGCCTGTTTGGGCGTGCAGCGCTTATTCTGGTGCTGCCGGTGGTGGTGGTGCAGCTGATCGTCTCGATCGCCTTCATCCAGCGGCATTTCGATGGCGTCACCCGGCAGATGACCGGCGGCGTTAGCATCGAGATTCGCTACATCCGGGCCCGTATTGATGCGGTTGAGACGCAAGCCCAAGCAAAAGCCCTCGCCTATGATCTCACGCGCGGGCTGGATCTTGGCCTGAAATTCCCGCTGAACGCGGCTGAAATCCCGCAAGCCGACAGCCGTGCGTGGTTCGACTATGCCGGGCGTGCCGTCGCCCTGACGCTGTATGAGCGGCTGTCGGGTGTGCGTGCGGTCGATCTGACCAGCAATCCCTTGGCGGTGCAGGTCTATCTGGATACCAACAAAGGCCCAATCCGGTTTGAGATAAAACGCTCGCGCATCTCGGCCAGCAACCCACACCAACTGCTGGTCTGGATGGTATTTACCTCGGCGCTGATGACCTTCATCGCCTATATTTTCCTGCGCAACCAACTCAGCCCGATCACAAGGCTTGCCCGCGCCTCGGACGCCTTCGGCAAGGGCCAAACCGTGCCCTACACCCCGCGCGGCGCCACCGAAGTCCGCGCGGCGGGCAATGCGTTTTTGAACATGCGCGCCCGGATTGAACGCCAGATCGAAAGCCGCACCCAGATGCTGTCGGGCGTCAGCCACGATCTGCGCACGCCGCTGACCCGGCTGAAACTTGGCCTGTCGTTCTTGCCCGAAGACGATGACACCCGCGCGTTGCAGCAGGATGTCGCGGATATGGAGCGCTTGGTGGATGAATTCCTGTCCTTCGCGCGCGGTGATGCGATGGAAGAGGCCGAGCCCACCGATCCCATCGCCTTGCTGCAACATGTGGTGGATAACGCCCGCCGCATGGGCCAACCGGTCACGCTTGGCGCCGCCAAATTTGACTCGGGTGATGCGCTGGATGTCGCCCGCCTGCGCCCGCAGGCCATCACCCGTGCGTTAGAGAATCTGATCGGTAATGCGGTGCGCCATGCCAAACATGTCGAGGTCAGCCTGCAAATCTCTGACCGCGCCTTGCGCTTTATCGTCGAAGATGACGGCCCCGGCATCGCCAAAGACCGCCGCGACGAGGCGCTAGAGCCGTTCAAACGGCTGGATCCGGCGCGCAACCCCAACAAGGGCGGCGGCGTGGGGCTGGGCCTGTCGATAGCCTCTGACATCGCCCGCAGCCATGGTGGTGCTTTACGTTTGGGCGACAGCGAGCGCATGGGCGGTTTGCGGGCAGAGATCAGCGTGGCACGCTGACCCACCGCCCTTCGGCCCTGTCAGGCCGCCTCGCTTGCCACGATCGCACCCCACAACAGCGGCGTGGCCTGAAGCGGCCAATAAGCGGCCAAATGCCTGCGCAGAATTTGTGTTCGCGTCGAGCGCGCAGCGGGGCCGCCCATACGTTGGCATCCCATTGAAACACCGCCGCCGCGTCCTATTTCAGCGAAGTTGAAATTCTTGTACGAACCAAATTTTCAGCACATCCCAGCTAAACCCAAACGCAACCCATCGCCGATTGCAGCAATGCGCCCGACCGCCCTTGCACCCCCCCGCGCGCGCCTCTAAGACTCTGCAAAGCATCCGGCGATAAAACAGTTCCACGGACCTAAACAGGCAGGTTTCCATGCGCGATCCAGTTGACCACTACATGAATACGCTCGTGCCGATGGTGGTCGAACAGACCAGCCGCGGCGAACGCGCTTACGACATTTTCAGCCGCATGCTGAAAGAACGTATCATTTTCCTGTCCGGCCAGGTGCATGACGGCATGTCATCGCTGATCTGCGCCCAGCTTTTGTTCCTTGAGGCGGAAAATCCGTCAAAGGAAATCTCGATGTATATCAACAGCCCCGGTGGCGTTGTGACAAGCGGTCTCTCGATCTATGACACCATGCAATACATCCGCCCCAAGGTTTCAACCTTGGTGATCGGGCAGGCGGCCTCGATGGGTTCGCTTTTGCTGCAAGCGGGCGAAAAGGGCATGCGCTTTAGCCTGCCGAACAGCCGCGTCATGGTCCACCAGCCTTCGGGCGGCTACCAAGGCCAAGCGACCGACATCATGATCCATGCGCGCGAAACCGAAAAGCTGAAGCGCCGCTTGAATGAGATCTACGTCCGCCACACCGGCAACGATTATGAGACGGTCGAAGCCGCACTAGAGCGCGACAATTTCATGTCCGCCGAAGATGCCAAGGCTTGGGGCCTGATCGATGAGATTCTCGAAAGCCGTGGCAAGGCTGACGAAGTGAAGTAAACTCGGTGCCCCCGCTGATACCGGGGGCGCTTTCGGCCCGTCCAGGCAGGGCGGGGGCACTTTCGGCCCGTCCACGCAGGGCGGGGCGCTTTCGGCCCGTCCACGCAGGGCGGGGCACTTTCGGATTGTAGAGGTTTGGGCCTTGGCCTACACTTCCTTCAAACGCCCCTTACGGGCGCAGGGCTAGAGGATACCCATGGCGAACAATACCGGCAGCGACAGCAAGAACACGCTCTACTGCTCCTTCTGCGGCAAAAGCCAGCATGAGGTGCGCAAGCTGATCGCCGGCCCGACGGTCTTCATCTGTGATGAATGTGTCGAGCTGTGTATGGACATCATCCGCGAGGAAACCAAGACCACGGGGCTGAAAACCACCGATGGCGTGCCAACGCCGCGTGATATTTGTAAGGTTTTGGATGATTATGTCATCGGTCAAGTCCATGCCAAGCGCGTGCTCTCGGTCGCGGTGCACAACCACTACAAGCGGTTGAACCACGCCAGCAAAACCGACATTGAACTGTCGAAATCCAACATCTTGCTGATTGGCCCAACGGGTTGCGGCAAGACGCTGTTGGCGCAGACCTTGGCCCGCATCTTGGATGTTCCGTTCACCATGGCGGATGCGACGACTTTGACCGAAGCGGGTTATGTCGGTGAAGATGTGGAAAACATCATCCTGAAATTGCTGCAAGCCTCGGAATATAACGTTGAACGCGCACAACGCGGCATCGTCTATATCGACGAAGTGGACAAGATCACCCGCAAGTCGGACAATCCCTCGATCACCCGCGACGTGTCGGGCGAGGGCGTGCAGCAAGCCCTGCTGAAGATCATGGAAGGCACCGTGGCAAGCGTTCCGCCGCAAGGTGGCCGCAAGCATCCGCAGCAAGAATTTCTGCAAGTCGATACCACGAATATCCTGTTCATCTGTGGCGGGGCATTCTCGGGGCTTGAGAAGATCATTGCGCAACGCGGCAAAGGCTCAGCCATCGGCTTTGGCGCGGCGGTGAAAGGCCCGGAAGATCGTGGTGCTGGCGAATTGTTCCAGGAACTAGAGCCGGAAGATCTGCTGAAATTCGGTCTGATCCCGGAATTCGTCGGTCGCCTTCCCGTGATCGCCACCCTGACCGATCTGGATGAGGCCGCGCTGATCACGATTTTGACCGAGCCGAAGAACGCTTTGGTCAAGCAATATCAGCGGCTGTTCGACATCGAAGGCACCAAGCTGACCTTCACGCCGGATGCCCTCATCGCCATCGCCAAACGCGCCATCAAGCGCAAAACCGGCGCGCGCGGCCTGCGTTCGATCATGGAAAGCATCTTGCTGAACACCATGTTTGAATTGCCCGGCATGGATGATGTCGAAGAGGTCGTGGTCAATGAAGAAGCCGTCAACAACGGCGCGGCTCCCTTGTTGGTCCACACCGAGACGAAGAAAAAAGAACCTGCAACCGCCAGCTAAGGCGTGCGCAGAACGGATGCAGCGGCGGGCCATTGGCTCGCCGTTTTGCTTTCTGCGGTGCGCGCCGCCATGCAACCCAAGTTGCCACCTGCATCGCTACTACATGTTGTGCAAATGCCCATCTATACCACAAGTCTCTCCCCGCGGGGAAAGCCGTTTTGGGAAAAAAGCCCCGCCGCCCCGGATAAACCCGGCCCCGGTCAATGCTGCGAAACTGCGCGCAAAGTCGTGTGGTGCTTGCGTGCCCCCTAGACCTTTCCACCCCTTTCGGCCATATCAAGACGAAACCCCTGCGGAGGCCTCTATGTATTTCCTCAAGCGAATGTTGACCTGGTGGAACAGCCAAACCCTTGGCACCCAGCTATACACCGCCCGCAAGGGTCAGAAGGTCGGCGAGGATGAGCAGGGCAATATCTATTACCAAACCGCCGACACCAAGCGCCGCTGGGTGATCTACAACGGCGAATCCGAGGCATCGCGCGTTTCGCCCGATTGGCACGGCTGGCTGCATTTCACCTGGAATGATCCGCCGACCAAAACCCCGCTGAAGCACAAAGCCTGGGAGCAGCCGCATCAGGAAAACCTGACCGGCACCGCCGCCGCCTATGCCCCTCCCGGCTCGATCCGCGCACATGCCCCCGCCTTGCGCAGCGATTACGAGGCGTGGCAGCCGAAATAATGCCAGCCTGAATAATGGCAGCCCGAATAAGGCCTGAGACCCAGACATGAGTGAAAATCGCGCAGAAATCTTGGCCGGAGCCGCCGTGCTCGCCGCCGCATTAGGCTTTCTGGTCTATGCTACGGGCGGGCAGGGCCTGACCGCAGCCGCCGGAACCTATCCGTTGAAAGCCTCGTTTCGCTCGGTCGATGGCATCACCCCCGGCTCGGATGTGCGGCTGGCGGGCGTCAAAGTGGGCAGCATCACAGCACTGACGTTGAACCCCGAAACCTTCTTTGCCGATGCCAGCATCGTCATCGACAGCAAAATCCAGTTGCCGACCGACACCGCGATTCTGATCTCGTCCGAGGGCCTGCTTGGCGGTAATTTTGTCGAACTGGTGCCCGGTGGCGCCCTCGATATCCTCGCCCCTGGCGATGAGATTGAAGACACCCAAGGTTCGGTCAGCCTGATATCGCTGTTGTTGAAATTTGTCTCGGGCGGCTCCTCCAGCGGCGACAAACCGGCTGATCCGGCCGCGACCGCACCGGATGCTTCAACACCATGAAGCGCTTGGCGATTTGCCTTAGTCTGCTGGCCAGCATGGCCACAGCGCAGGACGTCGCCGACGCCCCCGGAGCGAAACTGCGCCTGCTCGATAAGCTGACCGGCACGGTCACCGATCTTGATCTGTCGACGGGCCAATCGCAAACCGTGGGCCGCCTGACCGTGCAGATGGACGGCTGCCGCTATTACCCCGACAGCCCCGCCGCCGAGGCTTTTGCGCATCTGACCATCTTGGACGCCAATGTGCCTGACCCGGTGTTCAACGGCTGGATGACCGCCTCTAGCCCGGCATTGTCGGCTTTGGACAACGCCCGCTACGATGTCTGGGTGCTGCGCTGCGACGTGCCCGATGTGGTGCTGCCCGATGTCGAAGACCCGCCCGCAGATACACCCGGCGAAGGTCAAGACCCCAACGCCACTGATGGTGGCAACGGCTGATAGCCTTCGGGTGTGAAGGTCGCTTGGCCTTGCACCGCTGCCCCGAGGCGGCGCTGATACTCCGCACGCGGAATTTCCACAGCACCTAGCGACGCCAGATGCGGCGTCAGAAACTGCGTGTCAAACAGGGCAAACCCACCCGCCCGCAGCCGATGGGTCAGATAAGCCAGCGCAGTTTTAGACGCATTGGTCTGGCGTGAAAACATGCTTTCACCGAAAAACGCCGCCCCCAAAGTCACCCCATACACCCCGCCAATCAGCGCTTCCCCGTGCCAAACCTCTAGGCTGTGCGCAAAACCCGTTCGGTGCAGCGCAGTGTAAAGCCCGGTAATCTCGGCGTTGATCCAAGTCTCAGGCCGATCTGCGCAGCCTGCCACCACGTCCGAGAACGCCTCATTGACGCTGACGCGGTAATCCGCCGTCAGGATATGCTTGGCCAGCGAGCGCGAAATATGAAAGCCATCCAACGGGAAGATCCCACGCCGCTTCGGATCAACCCAGTGAATTTCAGGATCATCCCGCCCCTCCGCCATCGGGAAAATTCCGATGCCATAGGCGCGCAAGAGCATGTCGGGTGTCAGCATCTGGGTCATGGGCGTAGAGGGGGTCTTTACGGCTAATGTGTTAAAAATCCGTTAATGGCCCATAGTCAAGCCATTGACTTCAAATTATAAAAAAAGGTCCCGAGTTGGGACCATAAGAAAGGGCGCCCGAAAGCGCCCCTCAATTTCATTGCCCGAAGGTCGCTTCCAGCCATTGCTCCAGCCAGTGAATGCCATATTCCCCATTCTGAATATCCGGTTCGGCCAGCAGCATATCAAACAGCGGCACCGTGGTCTCAATGCCGTCGATGATCAACTCCCCCAGCGCCCGCTTCAACCGCGCCAAAGCCTCGGGCCGATCCCGGCCGTGCACGATCAGTTTCCCGATCAAGCTGTCATAATAAGGCGGAATCGAATAGCCGCCATACAGCGCCGAATCCATCCGCACGCCCAAACCACCCGGCGCGTGGAACACGTTGACCTTACCGGGGCGCGGCGCGAAATCGGGCAGCCGCTCGGCGTTGATCCGCACCTCAATCGCGTGGCCGTTGATTTCCAGCTCATCCTGCGTGAAGGACATATCCATCCCGGCAGCCACCCGGATTTGTTCGCGCACAAGGTCCACCCCGAAGATCGCTTCCGTCACAGGATGTTCCACCTGCAACCGGGTGTTCATCTCAATGAAGAAAAACTCGCCATCCTCATACAGAAACTCAATCGTGCCTGCGCCGATATAGTTGATCTTGGCAACAGCATCGGCGCAAACCTTGCCAATCCGCGCCCGCATTTCTGGCGTGATGCAGGGGCCGGGGGCCTCCTCGAACACCTTCTGGTGGCGGCGTTGCAGGGAACAATCCCGCTCACCCAGATGCACCGCGCGCCCCTTGCCGTCACCGAACACCTGAATCTCGATATGGCGCGGCTTTTGCAGATATTTCTCGATATAGACTTCGTCATTGCCAAATGCCGCCTTTGATTCCGCCCGCGCGGTCCGAAACGCGATCTCAAGTTCCTCAGCGTTCTTGGCAACCTTCATGCCACGGCCGCCACCGCCTGCGGTGGCTTTGATGATCACCGGAAAGCCGATGCCCGCCGCCACACCGATCGCCGTTTCATAGTCGGCCACCCCGCCATCCGAGCCCGGCACCACTGGAATCCCCAGATCTTTTGCGGTGATCTTGGCGGTGATCTTGTCACCCATTATGCGGATGTGCTCGGCTTTCGGGCCGATAAAGGTGATGCCGTGATCCTCCAACGCCTGCGCGAACGCGGCATTTTCAGACAGGAACCCATAGCCCGGATGCACCGCCTGCGCGCCGGTGATCTCGCAGGCCGAGATGATAGCGGCTTTAGACAAGTAGCTTGCCGAGGACGAGGCGGGACCGATACAGACCGACTCGTCGGCCATCCGCACATGCATCGCATCAGCGTCTGCGGTAGAATGCACGGCGACCGATTTGATCCCCATCTCCTGGCAGGCGCGGATCACGCGGAGGGCGATCTCGCCCCGGTTGGCGATCAGGATTTTTTCAAACATCGGCTTACTCGATGATCATCAGCGGCGCGCCGTATTCGACAGAATTGCCGTCGGCGACAAGGATGCGTTTCACGGTGCCGGCCCGCTGGGCGGGAATGTGGTTCATGGTTTTCATCGCTTCGATGATCATCACGGTCTGACCCTCGGTCACCACCGAGCCTACGGCGACAAAGGCCGCAGCCCCGGGTTCCGCTGATAAATAGCAGGTTCCCACCATCGGCGACGTCAAAGCGCCGGGATGCTGCGCCGGATCTTCGATGACGGCAGGTGCTGCAGCGGCGGCTGCAACAGGCGCAGGCGCGTAGTGCATCGCGGGCGCAGCGGCCACCTGAACGATATTGGCTTGCTTGACGACGCGGACTTCAAGGCTGTCATCCTCGCCATACTCACGTTTAACTGACAGTTCGGTCAGTTCATTCTTATTCAAAAGCTCTGCAAGAGCCGAGATAAACGCAACGTCTGCGTCGGAAGATTGTTTGCTCATGCCGTCCTCTTTTGGCGTCATTGCTGCGCGCTGGATGGGCCATATCCGCGCCTTGATCGCACACATATACATAAGCCAGCGCCTAGAAAAAAGGCCCAAGATCGGTTGCGGCTGGCCAGAGCTAAAAAAACTGCCCACAAACCTTCTTAGATAAAATTTACCATTTGATAAAAAAATAAAGCTGTGCCAGCCTCAAGAAAACAACACAGCCAAGGGAGGCTCCGCCTTGTCCAATAGCCCGTTGACCCCCGGTGTGGTGGCAGAGCGCTTGTCGCCCGCTGCTTACGCCGAGAACTTTTCCGATGTGCAGCCGGTGTTTGATCGACACGAGGCGCGGGTGGCGGCGGATCGCTGTTACTTCTGCTTTGACGCACCCTGCATGACGGCGTGCCCGACCTCAATCGACATTCCCCTGTTCATCCGCCAGATCGCTACTGGCACGCCGGATGCGGCGGCCAAGACGATCTTTGCGCAGAATATTCTGGGGGGAATGTGCGCGCGGGTCTGCCCGACCGAGCAGCTGTGCGAGGAGGTTTGCGTGCGCGAAGTGGCCGAGGGCAAGCCGGTGGAAATTGGGCGGTTGCAGCGCTTTGCCACCGATACGCTGATGGGTAAGGGCGTGCATCCTTTCACGCGGGCGGCTTCGACGGGCAAGCGGGTTGCGGTGGTCGGGGCAGGGCCTGCGGGGCTTGCCTGCGCGCATCGCTTGGCGCTGAAGGGGCATGAGGTCACGGTGTTTGAGCGCCACGCCAAGCCCGGTGGTTTGAACGAATACGGAATCGCTGCCTATAAAACACCTGAGAATTTCGCCGCGCGTGAGGTGGAGTGGTTGCTGAAAATCGGCGGAATCACGGTGAAAACTGGAGTCGAGCTGGGCCGCGATGTGACGCTGGATGAGCTGGAAAAGGACTATGACGCAGTGTTTCTGGGCATCGGTCTGGCCGGGGTGAATGCGTTGCGGGCAGCGGGCGAGGATCTGAAGGGTGCGCGCAATGCCGTTGATTTCATTGCCGAACTGCGGCAATCGGATAAGCCCTCGGTTGCGGTTGGCCGCGATGTGGTGGTGATCGGCGGCGGCATGACGGCGGTGGATGCGGCGGTGCAATCCAAGCTGCTCGGTGCCAATTCGGTGACGATGGTGTATCGGCGCGGCAAGGATAAAATGAGCGCTTCGGAATATGAGCAAGACCACGCGACGCAAAGCGGCGTGCGGATCATCTATGGCGCGGCTCCGGTTAGGGTTCTTGGCGATGCTTCGGTCGAAGGCGTTGAGTTTGCCTATACCCATGATGGCCCGAACGGCCTTGAGATGGGCGAGACCTTCACGCTGAAGGCCGATCAGGTGTTCAAGGCGATTGGCCAGACGCTGGGTGCTGCCCCGATTGGCAAAGACGGCGCCAAGTTGGTGAAACAGCAGGGCAAAATCTGGGCCGGTGGCGATTGTGCCGCAGGCGGCGAAGATTTGACGGTGACGGCCGTGGCCGAGGGCCGCGATGCGGCTGAAGCCATTCATGCAAGCCTGATGGCGTAAGGGGATTATCATGGCAAATCTGACAACCGACTTTATTGGCATCAAATCCCCCAACCCGTTCTGGCTGGCCTCGGCGCCGCCGACAGACAAAGAGGTCAACGTGCGCCGCGCCTTTGAGGCGGGCTGGGGCGGCGTGGTTTGGAAAACCTTAGGCTCGGAAGGGCCTCCGGTGGTGAACGTCAATGGCCCGCGCTATGGCGCGATCTGGGGCGCAGATCGGCGCTTGCTGGGGCTGAACAATATCGAGTTGATCACCGACCGCCCGTTGGAAATCAACCTGCGTGAAATCAAATCGGTGAAGCGCGATTACAAAGACCGCGCCATGATCATCAGCCTCATGGTGCCATGTGATGAGGATTCGTGGAAGGATATCCTTGGCCATGTCGAAGATACCGAAGCCGACGGCGTCGAGCTGAACTTCGGCTGTCCGCATGGTATGGCCGAGCGGGGTATGGGCGGGGCTGTCGGTCAAGTGCCTGAATACATTGAGATGATCACCCGCTGGTGCAAGATGCACACCCGCATGCCGGTGATCGTCAAGCTGACGCCAAACATCAGCGACATTCGCAAACCTGCCGAGGCGGCCAAGCGCGGTGGCGCGGATGCGGTGTCTTTGATCAACACGATCAATTCGATCACATCCGTCAACCTCGACAGCTTTGCGCCGGAACCGACGATTGACGGCAAAGGCACCCATGGCGGCTATTGCGGCCCGGCGGTGAAGCCGATTGCACTGAACATGGTGGCGGAAATTGCCCGAAGCCGCGAAACCCACGGCCTGCCGATTTCCGGCATCGGCGGTATCACCACGTGGCGCGATGCGGCGGAATTCATGGCTTTGGGGGCGGGCAATGTGCAGGTCTGCACGGCGGCGATGACCTATGGCTTTAAGATTGTGCAGGAAATGATCTCGGGCCTGTCGGAGTATATGGACGAGAAGGGTATGGCCAATACGTCTGAATTGGTCGGGCGCGCGGTGCCCAATGTCACCGATTGGCAATTCCTGAACCTGAATTACGTCACCAAAGCTCATATTTCGCAGGATGATTGCATCAAATGCGGCCGCTGCTATGCGGCCTGCGAGGATACCAGCCATCAGGCGATTTCGATGTCGGATGATCGCACCTTTACCGTCAAAGACGACGAATGTGTCGCCTGCAATCTGTGCGTCAACGTCTGCCCGGTGGAAAACTGCATCACCATGATCGAGCTGCCGAAGGGGGCGATGGACGAACGTACAGGGCGTCCGGTCAGCGATTATGCCAACTGGACAACGCATCCGAACAACCCGACCGCTACGGCGGCGGAATAACCTTGGGGCCTCAGGCGCGCTTATCAACGCTTGGGGCCGCCTGAGGATTGGGCGGATCGGGGTTGGCCTGATCTGGCTCCGGCAGATCTGTGGGGCGCGCAGGCTCTGCCCGCAACGCTGAAATTTCGCGCGCGTCGAGGTAGGCGCGTTCGGCGTGGTCGGACAGCACCTGATCGGGGTCCACCTGCGCCGCGGTTTCGAGATTAAGAGCGGCAGGCGTCACAAAAGCCAATGCCGCCTGATCGGTTGGTTTGGCTTTTGGCGCAGCGGCGGGCTCGGCTTGCGGCAGATCATCCAGCAACACCGCGCCGTCGCGCAGATAGGGGATGCCGTCAAGGCTGATGCCGTCGACCTCGGTCAAAGTTTCGATTTGGCCGCTGTCCGCCGCCTGTATCGTGGTTGGCAGTACCGGCAGCAGACCCTTGAAGATTTTCTCGCTGCGCGCGGGCGGCAAGATTGGGCGCGGTGCGGCTTCTGTCGGCGGTTCTGCCCGCTGCTTCTGCGCGGAAACATGGCTGTCTGGGCTGGGCGTCGTTAGGGCCGCCGCCGTACGGGCCACGGGTTTGACGATCAGCGATTGGAATTGCGGCGCAGACAGCGCCGCAAGCGACGAGATCTGTCCCATCCTTGCACCTGTTTTACAACAGCCCCCAAGCCTGAACTTAGCAGAAATGAACCGCCTTCGCTGATACAAACTGCCAAGCTTTCTAAACGCTTGCCACGCTTTCGCCATGATCTGACGTGGGATTTCACCCAGCGCCCCAATGCGCAGATAAATCCCTGCGTGCATCTTTCAATTCGGCAAACTAAACCCAACTGTATAGTAAGCCCGCGATGGCTTCGCGTCCGGTGCATCCACAACAAAAGAAATCCAATGCAATATTCGCTTCTTGATCTGTCTCCGGTGGCCGAGGGCCAAACCGTATCTGAGGCCCTCGCCAACACGCTGGACCTTGCGCGCCATGCAGAGGCTTGGGGCTATCACCGCTTTTGGCTGGCCGAGCATCACAACATGCCGGGGATAGCGTCGGCCGCGACCTCCATCGTGATCGGGCATGTGGCAGGCGGCACCAAGACCATTCGGGTGGGTTCGGGCGGCATCATGCTGCCCAATCACGCACCTTTGGTGATTGCCGAGCAGTTTGGCACCCTTGCCACCTTGTTCCCCAACCGGATTGATCTGGGCCTTGGCCGTGCGCCAGGCACCGATCAGGCCACCGCACGGGCGTTGCGGCGCAACATGCAAGCCTCGGATCAATTTCCCGAAGATGTGTTGGAATTGATCAACTACCTTGACGCGCCGCACCCCGATGCCCGCATCCGCGCGGTGCCCGGGGAGGGCACCGAAGTGCCGGTCTGGATCCTGGGATCAAGCCTGTACGGCGCGCAACTGGCGGCCTATCTGGGCCTGCCTTACGCTTTCGCCAGCCATTTCGCCCCGGCGATGCTGGACCAAGCGATTGAGACCTACCGCGCCACCTTCCGGCCCTCGCAATGGCACGACAAGCCCTATTTCATGCTGCTCGCTGGGATGGCGGCGGCAGAAACCGATGCCGAGGCGGAATATCTGCGCAGTTCGCAAGTGCTGGCGTTTTCGCGACTGCGCTCGGGTCAACCCGGCAAACTGCCGCTTCCGGTGCATGATTTGTCCGAAGTCACCCCACAGATGCGGGCTGAGGTGGAACAGGTTTTGTCCTGTGCGGCCGTCGGGTCGCCCGCTACGCTGCGCCGTCAATTGGCCAAGCTGATTGAAACCTATGCGCCGGATGAAATCATGCTGACAGGCATGATCCATGATCACCAAGCCCGTCTGCGCTCGTTCGAGATCGCGGCAGAGGTGATGCGCGAGCTTTAAGCCGCTAACCCTCCCTTGCAGGCCTTTGCGCTATGGTTGACTCCAGCGCAGAGCGCCCGGAGCAAGCGATAAGCAATCAGATTGCCAGTTGTTGCCCCAGTTCCACCACCCGGTTCGAGGGCAGGCAGTAGAATGCCGTCGCATCCGAGGCCGATTTGGTCATCGAGATGAACACGCGTTCCTGCCAGAACGGCAGGCCATGGTTGCGGGCAGAGCGGAAAGTGCGGCGGTTCAGGAAGAACGAGGTGGTCATGATGTCAAACTTCTCACCGCGCCTGCGCGCCAAAGCCAAGGCGCGCGGCACATTCGGCGTCTCCATATAGCCAAACATCAGCCGCACCCGCACGAAGTTAACCGACAAGCGCTCAATCGTGATGCGGTTTTCGTCATTGACCTTTGGCGTGGTCGCCACTCCTACGGTGACGATGAAATTCTGACTGTGCAAAACCCGGTTGTGCTTGAGATTATGCAGCAAAGCTGAGGGCGCGGTATCTGGGTCTTGCGTCAGGAAAACGGCGGTGCCCGGCACTTCGATGGGGTGGGATTTTTCCAGCATCTTGATCAGCTTGGACAATTCCACCGCAGAATCATGCGCCTTGCGTTGCACATGTGCGGTGCCACGCACCCATGTCCAGATCAGGAAGCACGAGGTGGCCGCCATCAGCACCGGCACATAGCCGCCATCCGGCAGCTTGATCAGGTTGGCCGACAGAAACATCAACTCGATGATAAAGATCGGCAGCAGCACGGCGATCACACCCCAAAGCGGCCATTTCCACGCTTTCAAGAACAGGATCGACGCAAGGATCGTGGTGATCACCATATCGCCGGTCACCGCAATGCCGTAAGCCGAGGCTAGGTTCGACGACGATCCAAACGCCACAACGAGGCACAAGACGCCCACCATCAAAATCAGGTTCACTTTCGGCAGATAGATCTGGCCCAGCGTGGTTTCCGAGGTGTGGCGGATCTCAAGCCTTGGCAGCAGGCCCATTTGCACGGCTTGGTGCATCATCGAAAACGCACCCGAGATCACGGCTTGGCTGGCGATGATGGTGGCGGCCACCGACAACAGCACCAACGGCAGCAGCAGAAAATCCGGTGCCATCAGAAAGAACGGATTGTGGAATGTCTCAGGATGCGCCAAAACCAGCGCCCCTTGGCCAAGATAAGACAGCGTCAGCGCCGGGAACACCAAAAGCGCCCAAGCCAGCCGGATCGGACGGCGTCCAAAATGCCCCATATCGGCATAAAGCGCCTCGCCCCCGGTCACCGCCAGAAACACCGACCCCAGCACGAAGAATGACGCTTTACCATTGGTGACAAGAAATCCCAAAGCATGAGCGGGGTTAAAGGCTGTCATGATGCTTAGGTCATCACTTAGATGATAAATCCCCAAAGCCGCCATCACCAGAAACCAAGCCACCATGATCGGGCCGAACAAGATCGCCACCCGCTCGGTGCCTTGGCTTTGGAACAAAAACAGCCCCAGAATGATCACCAGCGTCAACGGCAACACGAAGGGGCCCATCGAAGGCGCGACAAGGTCCAAGCCTTCAACCGCAGACAAAACCGACATTGCCGGTGTGATCATCGCATCGCCGAAAAACAGCGAAATCCCGATCACCCCAATCGCCAGCAACCAGCCGGGGCGCTTGTTCAGCGCGCGCTGCACCAAGGCCACCAGCGACAGTGTGCCACCTTCGCCCTTGTTGTCGGCCCGCATGATCAGGGCCACATATTTCACCGTCACGATCAGAATCAGCGTCCAGATCAGCAGAGAAATCACCCCGATCACATCATCACGAGACAGCCCGTCATAGCTGGCGGCGTGCAGCGATTCCCGCATAGCGTAAAGCGGCGAGGTGCCGATATCGCCATAGACGACACCAATGCAGCCAAGCACCAATTTCCCCATGTTTTGTGGGGTTTGATGCTCGGGGTGCGGGGGAACGGGAGTCGGGATGGCAGCCCGATCGGGGGTTTCGTTTGGTGGGTTCATAACCTTCGACCGGAAACTCTTGCAGGGATGCTCCCTATACTGACTAGGTTCAAAGGTCCAGCACTACACGCATGATGTTAGAGTGCCGCTGCGTCGCGAGACGGGGTGACTCCAGATGGGACGAGCAGTTTTGTGAACAGGGTTTGCAGAAACTCCCCGGCCTCAGTGAAAGGATCATGATCCGGCCCTAACACCGCGCGCACTTGCACGTCGAAATCGGCATAATGCTGGGTCATCGCCCAGATCGAGAAAATCAGATGCACCGGGGGCAGCTTTGCAATGCGGCCCTGATCCATCCACGCCTGCAAAACCGCGGCTTTCTCATCGACCAAGGTTTTCAGATCACCCTCGATCACATCGCGCATTCGGGGCGCACCTTGCAGCATCTCATTGGCGAACAACCTGCTTTCGCGGGGGAAATCGCGCGACAGTTCCAGCTTGCGATGCACATAGGCCATAATCTCGGCCACCGGATCGCCCTCGGGGTCCATCGCGCGTAAAGGGTCCAACCAGGTGCGCAGCAGCTGGTTTAAAAGGGCGGTGTGAACGGCTTCTTTCGAGGGGAAATAATACAAAAGGTTCGGCTTCGACAGCCCGGCCACATCGGCAATCTGATCCAGCGTCGCGCCGCGAAAGCCCTGTTGCGAAAACACATCCAATGCCGCATCCAGAATTGTGGTCGAGTTGCGCGCTTGTATGCGGGTTCGGGGTTTGGTCATAGCATCGGCCACCGTTTGCACCTTGGGGGGCTAGGGTGGCGTATTCTTCAGCAGATTGTAAACCCCATTCGGCGCAGGCTTGACGCGCGCGCGATAACCCCTAGCCTAGCAACGCCGACCCTGACCGATAAAGGAGACCCTGCATGCGCGCGCCTTGCACTGCCACCCAACTGGTTGATGACAATCGCGTGCGCGTCACCCGTTTTGACTTTGCACCGGGGGCCGAGACCGGATGGCACCGACACAGCATGGATTATGTGATCACCGCCGTCACCGATTGCCATATGCTGCTGGAAGACCCCGACGGTAGTACGCGGCAGGTCTTGGTCCCCGCAGGAACCGCCTATCGCCGCGCCGAAGGCGTCGAGCATAACGTGATCAACAATGGCGATCAGGTGATGAGCTTTGTTGAGGTTGAACTAAAGTAGTTTGTAGTCACCCTACCAGCATCGCCTGAATCGCCGCCACGACCAGCGCGTGATCGTCGGCTTGCGGCAGACCCGAAACCGTCGCGCAGGCTACCACTCCCACGCCGGTCACGCGGATTGGCACTGCGCCGCCGTGGTCGGCATAATCGGCCTCGGCCAGCCCATTGCGGGCCAGCGTGTGACCGTTCTCACGGTTGCGCGCGCCGACCAGAAATGACGGCAGTTGAAACAGCAGCGCGGTATTGCTTTTGCGCCGTGCCCACAGATCATTCAGCGGGGCCGATCCCGGCAGGGCGGCATGAAACAACATCCGCTCTGTGCTGCGAATATTGATCACCACCGGGGCCGCGCCCGCCAGTTCCGCCAACTTTTGCCCCAAAGTCCAAGCCTCGGCTTCGGCAAAGCGGGGAAAGTGCAGTTCGGCGTATTCGGCTGCAAGGCTTGCTGCGGTGGCGGTTGTCATGTCAGGCTCCGGTCAGAATTGATCTTGGATGCGGTCGGGCAACCGATAGGTTTTACGGTTGTGCAAGCGGTCGTGCCGCCAGATGCCAGCCTCTGCATCATATGCCCAACTGTCAATGATGCGCTTGCGCTGCCAGCCAAAGCTGAAATCTGTGTCAAGCGGCGGGCCTGCATCGACAAAGCTTTGCAGAAAATCCGTCATATCCTGCGCACCCTTCAGCCAGCCCGCGCCAGCCACTTCGGCCCCCTTGGCGGCTCCCGGCTGCATCAACGCCTGACGGCTGGCTTGCCGCGCCCGCAGCATGTCATGGTCAACAAAGCGCAGATGAAACAGGAACAGGGCAGGGTCTAGGTTCAGCACCGGGTAATCCGAATAATGCCCGCCAATGCTCCAGTTGATCGGCTTTGTGGTGATGCAAGGCTTGCAATAACTGGCGTTGATCCGACCGAACCGCCGCTGCGTCAGCACCGGGCGGCAGGGGTCCAGCGCCTCCGGCTCCAGATCAAACCGATGCAGCATTTCAATCGCGAACGGCGAGATCACCCCAACCTCGCGCGCCCGCCCGATATGGCCCAGCAAATCGCCGCCCTGCGCCGGATCGGCCAGCAGAATCTCATCAACATCGTTGAACACCACAACGCCAAAGCGCTGCAGCAGCGTATTGGTGAACAGGGAAATCATCCGCCACCGCGCCACATCCCAACCCGGCCCCGGCACAACGCCCGGAAGGCGGATCACCTGACAGCCCTCGGCCTCGGGCGGGATCACCCGATGCAGGCCATCGACCAGAATGAACAGCTGCGCTTTCGGCACGAAGCGCGCGTAATAGTTGATCCAGATCGGCAGGAAAATCGGCTCATCCCCAACCATGGTGGCAAAGGCGATATCGTTGGGCGCAGGTTGCATGGGTTTACCGTTTCACATCCGTCCGCAAAGCCTCTGGCATCCGGTCGACATATTGCCCCGGCAGTTCTACAGCGATGGCCTTACGCGCCACCAGCGCATCCAGACAATACAGCACCAGCGAATGGCTGTGAAATACCCCAGCCGCCAAGATCGCCTGATGCTTCAACTGCTCATCGCTATAGGCATCTAACTCGGCGATATTGCGCAGATAGACGCCATCACCATCAATCAACTGATCTGTCAGCTTCTTCGCCTTCAACCGCCGCGCCTGCGAGTTGGTCAGCATATAGCCTTTGTTGAACATGAACTTGTGCAGATAAAACCCCTGACGGCGCAGTTCTGTATCCACTCCGCCCAGCATCGGCTCACCATGATACAGCCGCATATAGCGCAACTCGACCATCACCGAGATACAGCCCTTCAGCACACGCTCGGCACCCTGAAACACCAAATTTTCCGCGCCCTGAATGTCGATCTTCAGCAGATCAAACTCGGGCAGGTCGGTGGTCTGATCCAGCGCCACCGTGTCCATAGCCACGGTTTCACGCACTCGCGCCATGCCCATCTCATTCACCATCGCCATCGTCGGCACATAGGGATCGAAGATTGAGGTCATGCCAGAGGATTTGTAGATCCGCAGGCTCAGCGTCTCGCCCGTGCCGACCGCGAAGGGATAATAGGTTTCATCCGGCCCCTTGTTTTTCTGCAACTCGGCAAAGGCTGCCGCCTGCGGCTCAAACCCCACCACCTTGCAGCCGCCCACCCGCAACAAGTCAGCATAATCCGGCGCATAGATAGGGTTTGCGCCAACATCAACGATGGTGGTCTTGCGGGCCGGGGCAAGTGCTGCCAGCAGCCAAGTCAGAGTGTCCGCCGGTGTTTTGCTATCTTCAACGTCCATCACGCCACACCGTTTCCAAAAGGGATACAATCACCCCGATATCTTCGAGATTCGGTAAGACGGCAAGAAAAACCCATCAAACCGCCCCGATCCCACGCAGGATCATCACCTTGACGCTGTCTTTCGCCTCGCGCCATTGGCTCTCCGTCAATGGCCCCCCATTCAGCGTCTCAATCTGATGCCCGAAATCGGCATAATGCTGGGTGGCGGCCCAGAGCATATACAGCAAATGATCCGGGTTTACCGCAGCCATCTGCCCGGCATCAATCCAGCCCTGGATCAGTGCCGCCCGCCCCGCTGTCCAGTCGCGCAGCGTCGTCTCCAGATAGTCCTGAATAACCGGCGCGCCATGCATCACCTCGGATGCCCAAACCTTTGATCCGTCAGGATGCCTGCGCGAAATCTCCATCTTGGCGTCGATATAAGCGCCAATGCCTTCGACCGGGCCGGGCGCATTGTCCATGCTTTCCGCCGCGTGCAGCCAAATGTCGAAGATATTCGACACCACCTTGCGGTAAAGCTCCTCTTTGCTGGTGAAGTAATAATGCAGGTTCGCCTTTGGCAATCCCGCCACATCGGCGATCAACTGCATGGTCGCGCCGCCAAAGCCCGCCTCGGCAAAGACTTTCTCGGCTGCCTGTAAAATCAGCGCCTCATTCTGTTGGCGGATCTCATTGCGCCGCAGAGGGCGGAGGGCTTCGGACATTGCAGATTGGCCTTCAGATTTTAGTTGACCGCTTGGTCAGGTTGTATCAGCCTTCTAGCTGACCATACGGTCAGGAAAAGATTCGCAGCAAGCGAGATCTGGGGCAACGTCCCCGCATGGAGTTTTGATGATGACGACGCTCGGTGCAAATCTGCGGATCAATGCAGCACGTCTGTGGGAGAGCCTCGACGCGATGGCGCAGATCGGCCCCGGCGTGGCGGGCGGCAACAACCGCCAGACCCTGACTGATGCCGACAGCGCAGGCCGCCATTTGTTCGCGGATTGGTGCAAGGCTGCTGGCATGACCATGGGGGTGGATACCATGGGCAACATGTTCGCCACGCGGGCAGGCACGGACCCTGATGCTTTGCCGGTCTATATGGGTTCGCATCTCGACACCCAACCGACCGGAGGCCGCTATGACGGCGTGCTCGGCGTGCTGGGGGCCTTGGAAGTCATTCGCACGATCAACGACACGAACATCCAGACCAAGCACCCGATCGTGGTGACGAACTGGACCAACGAGGAAGGCGCGCGTTTCGCCCCGGCCATGCTGGCGAGCGGCGTATTCGCGGGCCTGCACAGCCAAGACTACGCCTACAACCGCACCGATATGGACGGGTTGAAGTTTGGCGACGAATTGGCCCGCATCGGTTGGGTCGGCTCCGAGGTCGTAGGCGCCCGCAAAATGCACGCCATGTTGGAGTTGCATATTGAGCAGGGGCCAATTCTGGAAGCCGAGGGCAAAGAAATCGGCGTCGTCACCCACGGTCAAGGCCTGTGGTGGCTGGAAATCACTCTGACCGGGCGCGATGCCCATACAGGTAGCACCCCAATGGCAATGCGGGTGAACGCAGGCCTCGGCATGGCCCGGATCACCGAGCGCGTGCATCAGATCGCCATGGGCCACCAGCCGGGGGCGGTGGGGGCTGTGGGGCAGGTCAAAGTCTTCCCCAACTCCCGCAACGTGATCCCCGGCAAGGTGATCTTCACCGTCGACATCCGCTCGCCCGATCAAACCAAACTCGACCTGATGCGCGGCGAGGTCGAACGCGCCGCCCATGCGGTGGCCGCCGAGTTGGGCCTTGGCTGTTCGATTGAGGCGGTCGGCCATTTCGACCCCGTAACCTTCGATGCAAACCTCGTGAACATCGTCCGCCAAAGCGCTGAAAAGCTGGGCTATTCCCATATGGACATCGTCTCTGGCGCAGGCCACGACGCCTGCTGGATCAACCGCGTCGCCCCCACCGTGATGGTGATGTGTCCCTGCGAGGGCGGCCTGTCGCACAACGAGGCCGAGAAGATTTCCCCCGAATGGGCGGCTGCCGGGACCGATGTTCTGCTGCACGCCGTGCTGGAAGTGGCGGGGGTGGTGGGGTGAGTCGTGATTCGGGAGAAAGCAACGGGTTGGACTTACAGTCCATCATTAATATCTTATTCGTGCTGGCGATGATGCTGTCACTACCCGTGCAAGCGCTCTGTGAAGCTCTCTTTTGGTTGAAAAATGGATTCTGGTTAAATTGGTCAGCCTTAGACGCATTTCCGCAGATATTCTCGCTCATTGATCAAATAAAATGGGTTGGCCTCCGCCATCTGCTGCACTTAATCGGGGAATATTGGGTCACACTGCCGGTGGCGGTAATCGGCGGGTTGTTTACATTTAGAATGGAGGGGTTCGGCTGATGGTCAGAACTTGGAACGAAGGGCGTGGCAACGATTTTGCGTGTCCCCATTGCCATGCTTTGTACTCGGTAATGACTGAGAGACTGCCTGCAAGAGACAGAGATACTGCGGATTGTGAAGTTTGTGGAATGAAAATGAGCGAGTGGAATGGTACCGAAATTCGAGTGTTTCGCTTGAAGGCAAATTGACCGGATAGGAGCAAAAAAAAATGACCACAGTCATCAAAAACGGCACCATCGTTACCGCTGATCTGACCTACAAGGCCGACGTGCTGATCGACCAAGGCAAGATCATCGAGATCGGCCCGAACCTGAAGGGCGACCGCTCCCTTGATGCCTCGGGCTGCTATGTGATGCCCGGCGGGATTGATCCGCATACGCATCTGGAGATGCCGTTTATGGGCACCTACTCGGCGGATGATTTCGAATCCGGCACCCGGGCGGCGCTCGCGGGCGGCACCACGATGGTCGTCGATTTCGTGCTGCCGGGGCAGGGGCAGGGGCTGATGGATGCAGCCCAAATGTGGCACAACAAATCCACCCGCGCGAATTGCGACTATTCCTACCATATGGCGATCACCTGGTGGGGCCAAAAGGTGTGGGAGGATATGGAGCTTTCCGTGAAAGCGGGCATGACCAGTTTCAAGCATTTCATGGCCTACAAAGGCGCGTTGATGGTCAACGACGATGAAATGTATCAATCCTTCAAAAGGGTCGGCGATCTGGGTGGCCTCGCCATGGTCCATGCCGAGAACGGCGATGTGGTGGCGGAACTGACCGCCAAACTGCTGGCCGAGGGCAATACTGGCCCCGAAGCCCACGCCTATTCCCGCCCGCCGCAGGTGGAAGGTGAGGCCACCAACCGCGCCATCATGATCGCCGATATGGCCGGGGTGCCCCTATATGTCGTGCATACCTCCTGCGAAGACAGCCACGAAGCCATCCGCCGTGCCCGGATGCAGGGCAAACGGGTGTGGGGCGAGCCGCTGATCCAGCACCTGACGCTGGACGAAAGCGAATACCAAAACCCCGACTGGGACCACGCCGCCCGCCGGGTGATGTCGCCCCCCTTCCGCAACAAATCCCACCAAGACAGCCTGTGGGCTGGCCTGCAATCTGGGTCTTTGTCGGTGGTGGCCACCGACCATTGCGCCTTCACCACAGACCAGAAGCGCTACGGCGTCGGCAATTTCTCCAAAATCCCGAATGGCACGGGGGGGCTAGAGGATCGGATGCCAATGCTGTGGACTTACGGCGTGGCCACCGGCCGCCTGACGCCGAATGAATTTGTCGCCGTCACCTCCACGAATATCGCGAAAATCCTCAACTGCTATCCGCAAAAAGGCGCGGTTCTGGTCGGCGCCGACGCCGATCTGGTGGTGTGGGACCCCGAGAAGTCGAAAACCATCCACGCCTCCAGCCAACAATCCTCGATTGATTACAACGTCTTCGAGGGCAAATCTGTCAAAGGCCTGCCGCGCTACACCCTGTCGCGCGGCGTGGTCTCGGTCGATGATGGCGAGATCAAAACCCGCGAAGGCCATGGCCAATTCATCGCCCGCGACCCCCGCCCCGCAGTGAACCGCGCGCTGAGTGCATGGAAAGACCTGACCGCGCCGCGCGCCGTAGCGCGGTCAGGTGTGCCGGTGACGGGGGTGTGATGAAGGATACCGTTACCTCTCCCGTCATTGAGGCCAAAAACCTGCAACTGGTGTTCACCACCAATGACGGCCCGGTGCAGGCGCTCAAGGATGTGAACCTTACAATCAACAAAGGGGAGTTTGTCTCTTTCATCGGGCCTTCTGGCTGCGGCAAGACCACGTTTCTGCGCGCCATTGCGGCTTTGGAGCATCCGACGGGCGGTACTCTGACCGTAAACGGCCTGACGCCGGACGAGGCCCGCCGCAAGCGCGCTTATGGCTATGTGTTTCAAGCGGCGGGGCTTTATCCTTGGCGGACGATTGCGGGGAACATCCGGCTTCCGCTGGAAATCATGGGGTTCTCGAAAGCCGAGCAGAACCAGCGGGTTGAGCAGGTGCTGGAGTTGGTCGAACTTTCCGGCTTCGGCAAGAAATTCCCGTGGCAGCTCTCCGGCGGGATGCAGCAGCGCGCCAGCATCGCGCGTGCGCTGGCGTTCGATGCCGATATTCTGCTGATGGACGAACCCTTCGGCGCGCTGGATGAGATTGTGCGGGATCGGTTGAATGAGGAGGTCTTGAAGCTTTGGGCGCGCACCGGCAAAACTATTGGTTTTGTGACCCATTCCATCCCCGAGGCGGTGTATCTGTCGACCAAGATTGTGGTGATGTCCCCCCGTCCGGGCCGGATTACCGATGTGATCGACAGCCCTTTGCCGAAAGAACGCCCCTTGGATATTCGCGATTCCGCGGCATTCATCGAGATTTCGCATCGGGTGCGTGAGGGCTTAAGGGCGGGGCATTCTGATGAATAGGCACTGTAGGCAAGCCGTGCTTTATCCGTGCTTTTTCGGTACATATACGCGGGGCGCGCGATGAACCTTGTCACCCTCGCTTGGTTGGTCACCTCTACCGCCGTGTTTGTCGCAGCCAATGGCGTGCTGAAAACGTATGCGCAACAGGGCGGCATCTGGGTGCTGGTGGGCGCGCTGGCGCTGTTCTGTCTGGGCAACACGCTGATGGTGCAGGTGATGCGCGGCAACGGCCTTGGCGTGGCGATTTCCTTGTCGGTGGTGTTCCAACTGGTGGCGATCACCGCGATGGCGGTGGTGGTGTTCGGCGAAAAACCCAGCCCGCTGCAACTGGCCGGGATGGCTTTGGGCGTGGTGGCGGTGCTGATGATCGCTTGGCCCAGCGGGGGGCAGGCATGAAGCGGACGTTGCGAATGCTGGCAGTTATCGGCGCTCCAAACCATCCCTTTATGAAGGGGGCGATGGCGTGACATCGGTTTTGCAAGGATGCTTGCTAATCATCTTGTTCGTTGCTGTCGTTCTGCTTGCTTTCGGGCTCGATTATGTCTGGAAACTCATGCTGCTGTTGGGAGTTCCATTCATTTTCTTGTTTGTTTTGAGCAGCATAAGAGCTTGGACATTTGGACCAGTTCCGGCGAAAGTGGCCTGCCTATATCCGCGCGATGAGGTTGAGGATTGTCGGAGGCGCTATAAGGATTTGATGCTGGGCCTCTCAATGTTTTGGCTTCATGCGGTGATCATGGTGTTGTTCTGCAACTGGGTCTTAGAGGGTGTGTTAGGTGAAGACTATGTATTCTTTGAGTTTCACCCCAGCCTTCAAAAACGTGGCAGTCAGTCTGAATATTCGCTGTTCCAAGCCGTAATGGCTATTGAGGGGGCGATTGCTCTCTCTGGTCTTCTGTGGCTGCCGATGTATGCGTTTTTCGAGCGGCTGGAGATGCAGAAAAGTATTAGGTCATTGGGGGGCATCTTAAAGTCGGGTGAGACAAATGCGTAAGTTTCTTCCCATCCTGACCGTTCTCTTGATCATCGTCGCCGTCTGGTATGCGGCAGCGGTGTGGATGAACGCGCCTTGGGCCTATGATCAGGCGGCGCGGGCGGAGGCTGCGGCACCTACTTGGGCAGAACTGCCGGGGCTGACGTTGAACCAAGATCGCCCGGTGTTGCCAAGCCCGCATCAGGTGATCGCCGAGTTGGCGCGCTCGACCTTTGGGTTGCCGCCAAGCTCAAAAAAATCGCTAGTTTATCATGCTTGGGTGACGATTTCGGGCACGCTTTTGGGCTTTGCGATGGGCACGACATTGGGTGTGCTTTTGGCGGTGGGGATTGTCTATTCGCGCAGCATGGAGATGAGCGTCCTGCCTTGGGCGATTGCCAGCCAGATGGTGCCGATCATCGCCCTCGCGCCGATGCTGGCGGTGGTGATGCATGCGGTGGGGGCGACGCCTTTGATGACCAAAGCGGTGATCTCGGCTTATCTCAGTTTCTTCCCGGTGGTGGTAGGGATGGTGAAAGGCTTGCGCAGCCCGGAGGTGATGCAGTTGGATTTATTGCAGACCTACGCGGCCCCCGGTGGAGCGGTGTTCTGGAAGCTGCGGTTGCCGTCCTCGATGCCGTATTTCTTTGCAAGCGTGAAGGTGGGGATTGCCGCGAGTTTGGTCGGTGCGATTGTCGCCGAGTTGAACCAGCAGGCGGGCTTGGGCGCGCGGTTGTTGCAGGGGTCTTATTACGGGCAAACCACGCAGATTTGGGCAGCGTTGTTCCTGTCAGCGATCCTCGCGGCGGTCTTGGTGATGCTGGCGGGGCGGATTGAGGCGTGGGTTCTGCTGCGGATGGGGATGGCGCGATGATGGTGCTGGACCCGCGGCTGTGGTGTTTGCTGGCGTTCTGGGCTGGGGCTTGGCTGCTCAATTCTGAATTGTCGAAAGGCCGTGCGGCTTGGGTGCGCTATGCGGTGCCCTTGATGTTTGGGGTCACCGTGCTGGTGCTTTGGCAGGCGGGGGTGACGGCTTACGGCGTGAACAAGATCATCCTGCCGCCGCCAAGCGATGTGGCCGCACGCATGGCACGCAGTGTGCCGACGCTTTGGGCCGATCTGGTGCAGACCTTCTTCAAGGGCGCGTTGAGCGGCTATGCGATTGGCTGTGCAGCGGCGGTTTCTACCGCGATTGCGATTGACCGCTCACCTTTCCTGCAAGCCGGGTTGCTGCCGGTGGGCAATTTCGTCGCAGCTTTGCCGATAGTGGGCATCGCGCCGATTCTGGTGATGTGGTTCGGCTTTGACTGGCAATCGAAGGCCGCCGTGGTGGTGGTGATGGTGTTCTTCCCGGTGCTGGTGAACACCATCGCGGGGCTTGCGGCATCCGAGGTGATGCAGCGCGATCTGATGGCGACCTATTCGGCGAGTTACTGGCAGACGCTGTTCAAGCTGCGGCTGCCTGCGGCGATGCCGTTCATCTTCAACGGGCTGAAAATTGCGACAACTTTGGCGCTGATCGGCGCGATTGTTGCCGAATTTTTCGGCAGTCCTATCGTGGGCATGGGATTCCGCATCGTGGCAGAGGTTGGGCGCTCGAATCCCGACATGGTTTGGGCTGAGATTGCGGTGGCGGCATTGGCGGGATCGGCGTTCTATGGGCTGGTTGCGCTGATCGAGAAGCGGGTGACGTTCTGGCACCCGTCACAAAGAAACTAACGAGCCCAAAACCGGGCTTCAACTTGGAGGTTGAGAATGAAAAAGTTACTCACAGCGGCGCTGTTCACCGCACTGGCGACGGGCGGTCTGACTTCGGCCGCGCAGGCAGCCGATGACGTAACGCTGCAACTGAAATGGGTCACTCAAGCGCAGTTCGCAGGCTACTATGTTGCCGCGGCGAAAGGCTATTACACAGAGGAAGGCCTGAACGTCACCATCCTGCCCGGCGGCCCGGATGTGGCCCCAACGCAAGTGATCGCAGGCGGTGGCGCGGATGTGGTGATTGACTGGATGCCTTCGGCACTGGCCGCGCGTGAAAAGGGGCTCGCATTGGTCAACATCGCGCAGCCGTTCAAATCTTCGGGCATGATGCTGACCTGTCTCAAAGAATCCGGCGTCGCCACTCCGGCGGATTTCGCGGATAAAACCTTGGGCGTCTGGTTTGGCGGCAATGAATATCCGTTCCTGAACTGGATGAACAAGCTGGGGCTGAAGACCGATGGCTCGGCGGGCGGTGTCACCGTGCTGAAGCAGGGCTTCAACGTCGATCCGCTGCTGCAAAAGCAGGCGGCGTGTATCTCGACCATGACCTATAATGAATATTGGCAGGTGATTGATGCGGGCGTGAAGCCGGAAGATCTGGTGACCTTCAAATATGAAGACGAAGGCGTCGCCACTTTGGAAGACGGGCTCTACGTCATGGAAGACAAGCTGGCCGATCCGGTATTTGAAGACAAAATGGTCCGCTTCGTGCGCGCCTCGATGAAGGGCTGGAAATACGCCGAAGCCAACACCGACGAGGCCGCACAGATCGTTTTGGATAATGACGCGACCGGACCGCAGACCATCGAGCATCAAAAACGCATGATGTCTGAGATTGCCAAGTTGACCGCAGCGTCGAACGGCACCTTGGATGAGGCCGATTACAAGCGCACCGTGGCCGCCCTGATGTCGGGTGGTTCGGACCCGGTGATCACCAAAGAGCCTGTTGGCGCTTGGAGCCATGCTGTGACGGACAAAGCCCTGCAATAAGCGCAAGGCTTAGCGATGAAGCGGGCGCGGGGGAAACCTCGCGCCCACTTTGTTTGCGCAAGACGATTTATCAAAGACATTAATTGTGACCATTCTGCACATTGTAAAGTTTTCAATTTCTTGTAAATTTCATGGTACAAGTGGGAGTTATGCCATGCCAATCTCTGCCCTGACCGGAACCCGCCTGCGTGAACGCCGGGTGGCTTTGGGCCAAAGGCAGGCCGATCTAGCCGAAACCGTCGGCATTTCAGCATCCTATCTCAACCTGATCGAACACAACCGCCGCCGCATTGCCGAGCCCTTGTTGGCGCGGCTGGCAGAAGCTTTGGGTCAGCCGCCGCAAAGCTTTCACGAAGGCGTGGGCGGAACCGTTCTGGATGATTTGCGCGCGGCGGCGGCGCGGTTGCCCGGGGCGGAAATTGACCGCAGCGAGGATTTCGCGGCTAGGTTTCCCGGTTGGGCCGCGACGGTGATCGGTCTGCATCAGCGCGTGGCCGGGTTGGAGCGGGCGTTAGAGGCAATGAACGACCGGATGAGCCACGATCCGCATTTGTCGGCCAGTTTGCATGAGGTGCTTTCCGCCGTGGCCTCGGTCCGATCGACTGCCGTCATTCTCGCCGATACCGAGGATATCGAGCCGGAATGGCAGGCACGATTCTTGGGCAATCTGCAAGATGACAGCAAGCGGTTGGCCTTAGGGGCCGAAGCTTTGGTGCGCTATCTCGATACGGCGGGGCAAGAGCAAGAGCAGGGTCTGGCCTCGCCGCAAGAGGAATTAGAGGCATGGCTGGCCGCCAATGACTGGAAGGCGGGCGAAGTGCGTGGGCTGGCGTCAGGGGCGGCGCGGCAGATGGCGGCTGCGTGGCAGGCACAGGCCGCGCGCGATCTGGCGGCGTATCCGGCGGCGGGGTTTGCACAGGCTTTGGCCGAGCTGGGTCCTGACCCGGCGGAGCTGGCGACGCGCTTCGGCGGCGATGTGCTGGCAGCATTCCGACGGATTGCTTTGCAGCCGGGGATGCAGGCGGGATTGGTGGTCTGTGATGCCTCGGGGACTCTCACATTCCGCAAGCCGATCTCGGGTTTTGCCTTGCCGCGCTTCGGCGCGGCTTGCCCGCTTTGGCCATTGTTTGCAGCCCTTGCGCGACCGATGACGCCGATTGAGACGGTGATTGAGACCGCCGGGCCGCAGCCCCTGCGCTTTCGGGTGCGGGCATTTTGTCAGCCGCGCTTTCCGCAGGGCTTTCGCGGCCCAGAGTTGCGCGAGGCGGCGATGTTGATCTTGCCCGAGCTTGGGCGTGGCGGAGAGGCCTTGGCGATTGGCTCGACCTGTCGGATTTGCCAGCGGGCGGCCTGCCCTGCGCGGCGCGAGCCTTCGATTTTGTCGGCGTAAGGTTTGGTGGTGGCGTCGGAGCCTCCGGCGGGAGTATTTGGGCCAGTCTGAAATGCAAAGGGTGTGGCTTCCTTTTGACACGGGGAGGCTTTGCCCTGATAGTCGGCTTCCGGGGGGGATTTATGCGTCAGGTTTTGCTGATCGAGGACGAGGCCAACATCGCCGAGGCGTTGCGCTTTATTCTGTCGCGGGATGGCTGGGCGGTGTCCGTCGTGTCGGATGGCGCGCGGGCTTTGGCAGATGTGGTGCGCATACGGCCCGATCTGGTGATATTGGACTCGATGCTGCCAGGGATGAGCGGGCTGGAGATTCTTCTTGCTTTGCGCGCCGATCCGGCCAATGCGGCGCTGCCGATCCTGATGCTGACCGCCAAGGGCCAACTGCGCGACCGTGAGGCGGCAGAGCGGGCCGGGGTCACAGCGTTTATGAGCAAGCCGTTCGATAACTCGGAAATCCGCGCCAAGGTGCGGGAATTGCTCGGGGCCTGATGCGGGGTCCGCGCGCGCCCCTGTTTCTCGCCCGCGCCGTTTACCGCCAGCGCCGCCTGCGCGATGCGGCCCGGTTGTTGCCGCTGGTGGGGTTCTTCCTGCTTATGCTGCCGTTGATGTGGAGCGATGCCGCAGGGGCAGGCCACACGGCGGTCTATGTGTTTGGGGTTTGGGCGCTGCTGATCGGGCTTGCCGCCTATGTCGCGCCCGGCTTGGCGCAGCCTGAGGCCGACTCACCCGCCGAGGACGCCTGATGCCGTTCAATGTGCTGGTGCTGACCTGTCTGGCCTATGTGGCGTTTCTGTTCCTTGTCGCTTTCGTCGTTGAACGTCGCGCTTCGCGGGGCGAGATGCGGTTCTTGCGCTCGCCCTTGGTTTATACTTTGTCGCTGTCGATCTATTGCACGGCTTGGACGTTTTATGGCGCGGTAGGCTCGGCGGCGCGCACGGGGCTGGAGTTTCTGACGATCTACTTGGGCCCAACCTTGGTGTTCGTCGGCTGGTGGTGGGTGCTGCGCAAACTGCTGCGGATCGGGCGCAGGCAGAGGGTGACGTCGATTGCCGATCTGATTTCCAGCCGCTATGGCAAATCCAACCTGTTGGGCGTGCTGGTCACAGTGATCGCCGTGGTCGCAGCCACCCCCTATATCGCGCTGCAACTGCAATCGGTGACGCTGTCGTTCAGCGTTTTCGCCCAAAGCTCGCCCGAAACCTGGGCGATGCCCGACCGTGATGCCACCGCGATCTGGGTGGCGGCGGGGCTTGCGCTGTTCACAATCCTGTTTGGCACCCGCAATCTGGATGCCAAAGAGCAGCACCACGGCATCGTCATGGCCATCGCCGTCGAGGCCGTGGTCAAGTTGGTGGCATTGCTGGCGGTTGGGATCTTTGTGGTCTGGGGCTTGGGCGGCGGCCCCGTCGCGATGATCACCCGGATTGAAAACTATACCGACCCTAACTGGGCGATCCAGCCCGGGCGCTGGGGGGGGTTGATCTTTCTCTCTGCCGCCGCCGTGATCACCCTGCCAAGGATGTTTCAGGTGCTGGTGGTGGAGAATGTCGAAGAGGGCCACCTTGCCCGTGCCTCGTGGGCGTTTCCGACCTATCTGTTTCTGATCAGCCTGTTCATCCTGCCCATCGCCATGATCGGGCTGGAGCGGATGCCCGCAGGCGCGAACCCTGATATGATGGTGCTGACCCTGCCGCTGCATGAAGGTCAGGGCGGGCTGGCATTGCTGGCCTTCCTTGGCGGGTTTTCCTCGGCCACTTCGATGGTGATTGTCGAAACCATTGCGCTGGCCACCATGGTATCCAACCACATCCTGATGCCCGCGTGGTTGTGGCTGCGCCCGCAAGCCGCCGTCTCTGGCGATCTGCGCGGCGCGATCCTGCTGGCGCGGCGGTTTTCCATCATCGGCGTGCTGGCGCTGGGGCTGGAATATTTCCGCCTGTCCGGCGGCTCGGCAGCGCTGGCGGCCATCGGCCAGATTGCCTTTGCCGGCATGGCGCAGGTGCTGCCCGCGCTGCTGGGCGGAATTTTCTGGCGCGGCGGCACCAAGCTGGGCGCAAGTTTGGGCCTGAGCATCGGCTTTGCCACTTGGGGCTTCACCCTGTTTCTGCCGTCGTTTGGCGCGGGCGGGGTGATCTCGGCTGAAGTGCTTCAGCACGGGCTGTTCAATCTGCAATGGTTGCGTCCGCAAGCCTTGTTTGGCAGCGAGGGCATGGACCCGCTGATCCATTCGATCTTCTGGTCGCTGGCGCTTAACATCGCGGGTTATGCGGCGGGTTCGCTGCTGTCTTTCCCCGATCCGGTCGAGCGCATCCAAGGGGCTGCCTTCGTCAATGCCTTCGACGATGAATTGCAGGCCGAACGCTTGGGCTGGACGCATGGTCAGGCGGAACCCGAGGCGCTGATGAACATGGCGCAGCGCATCTTGGGCGACGAAGCCGCGATTTCGTTTTTTGAGGCCGAGGCGCGCGCGCAAGGCAAAGCGGGTTTCCTGCCCGATCTGACCCCGCGCTTTCTGGCGGAGCTGGAGCGTAATCTTGCAGGCTCGGTCGGGGCTGCGACCGCCCATGCCATGATCAGCCAGCTGTTTGGCCGCGCCACGGTGACGGTGGAAGATCTGATGGCGGTGGCCACCGAGGCCGCGCAGATCATGGAGTATTCGGCGCGGCTGGAAGAACAACAGGGCGAACTTTCCCGCACCGCCCGACAGTTGCGCGAGGTCAACGAAAAGCTGACCCAGCTTTCGGTGCAAAAAGATGCCTTCCTCAGCCAGATCAGCCATGAGTTGCGCACCCCGATGACCTCGATCCGCGCATTCTCCGAAATTCTGGCCGAGGGCGATCTGCCCAGCCCGCGCGTCGCCGAATATGGCCAGATCATCCATGCCGAGGCCAAACGGTTAACCCGGCTGCTGGATGATCTGCTGGACCTTTCCGTGTTGGAAAATGGCACGGTGCAGCTTGATCTGGGGCTCGCGCATCTGGGCCAAATGATCGACCGCGCCTTGGCTGCGGCCTCCCAAACCCGGCCCGAGCGCAACTTTGACATCCAGCGCGACTATGCGTCAGAGGAGATACATCTGCGCACCGATGCCGATCGTTTGGTGCAGGTCTTCATCAATCTGATCTCAAACGCGCGGAAATATTGCGATTCCACCGCGCCGATATTGCGTATCGCGGTGCGGCAAAAAGGTGGTCGGGTGGTGGTGGATTTCATCGACAATGGCGCAGGCATTGCGAAAGATGCGCAGGGTCTGATCTTTGAGAAATTCGCCCGGCTGACCGATGATGCGCGGGTCGGCGGTGCCGGGCTGGGTCTGGCGATTTGTCGCGAGATCATGGCGAATTTGGGCGGCACCGTCAGCTATTTGCCGGGGCAACGCGGGGCTGCGTTTCGGGTCTCTGTGCCGCTGCGGATGGAAAAATCTGGCTGATGGTAACCCTTTGTTAGGGCCGGGGCCGCTAATCTGACCACAGGGCGGTCCGATCAGGGGAACCAAGTGGCAGAAGCACAGCAAGACGGCGTTATTCGGCGCAAAATCGC
Source organism: Cypionkella sp. (assembly GCF_030652235.1). Lineage (GTDB taxonomy): Bacteria > Pseudomonadota > Alphaproteobacteria > Rhodobacterales > Rhodobacteraceae > Cypionkella. Next base: position 1,223 of record NZ_JAUSBA010000027.1, on the reverse strand, counting down.
GTCAGCCAAGGCGCAGATGGCCGAAGGCGGGCCGGGGGCAGATCGCGGTTGGCGCTTGGCTTTGGCCCGGGCCGCACGCGATCAGCTTAGCCTGTCGGTTGAGGTGACGGCGCTTGCGATGCAGCGACATTCCCTGGCCGAACTGCTGGAACTGCCACCACAGCAGGCATTGATCGCGGTGCTGCAAGGTCCGGCAGAAGGTATGGGGCTATTGATTCTGACACCGCCGGTGCTCGCCGCGATGATCGAGGCGCAGACTTTGGGCAAAGTCTCCAGCAGTCCTTTGGCCAGCCGCAAACCCACCCGCACCGATGCCGCCATGGTGGCGCCCACGCTGGATGCAGCGCTTGAGGGGCTGGAGCAGACCTTGGAGCAAGAGGCGGATTTGCACTGGGCGGGCGGCTTTCGCTACGCCAGTTTTCTCGATGATCCGCGCCCTTTGGGCTTGCTGCTGGAAGATATCGACTACCGGGTGTTGACCGCAGAGCTGTCCTTGGGGCAGGGCGCACGGCAGGGCATGATCCTGTTGGCGCTGCCTGCCGAGGGCAAGGGCGTGATGCCCGCCGCGCAGGTGTCGGGGCCAGAGGCTGCGGCGCAAATTGGGCAGGCTTTCGCGCAGGCCTTGGCGGAACAGGTCGACGCTGCCCGCTGTGTGCTGGATGCCGTGGTCAGCCGGGTGTCGCTGCCGTTGGCGCGGGTGATGGCGTTGAAAGTGGGTGAGGTGATCACCTTGCCGCGCGCCGCGATTGACCGGATTTGTTTTGAAGGGCTCGATGGCCGCGTGCTGGCCGAGGGCCGCTTGGGGCAGAATCGCGGCATGCGTGCCATCCGGCTGAACAGTGGCGAAGTGCAGGCGCGCAAGGCCGTGGGGATTGAACTGGCCTTGCGCGCAGAACCACTGCGCCAGACCGGCTGAACACTAAGCAGCCCACACCTGACCAATTTCCGAAACGGAAATCGTGTGCGGAATTTTTAGAAATTTTCGGCTTGCGGCAAGTGTTAAGTCTTTATGAACGAATGGGGGGTAAGCCCTTGATTTACTAGGTGGCAACCGTGTGTCCACGCGTGGACACATCCCAAAACTCATACCAACGGCCATTGTTTCTGACTCTGAGGGGATTCCCAAAGCGTTCAGATTCTGATTCTCTTGTTCCGACGGCAGGGAGGATCGAATGGCAATCGAGGTCACGCGGAAGGAATTGACGGCGGCGGAGCTGCGGGCG
>NZ_JAUSBA010000024.1 GCF_030652235.1 Cypionkella sp. | reverse complement strand
CGCCCGCAGCTCCGCCGCCGTCAATTCCTTCCGCGTGACCTCGATTGCCATTCGATCCTCCCTGCCGTCGGAACAAGAGAATCAGAATCTGAACGCTTTGGGAATCCCCTCAGAGTCAGAAACAATGGCCGTTGGTATCAGCGCATCAGTGGTCTTCCTCGAGACCTCGAAAGCAGTGGGAATGGCGGCCAGCACAAAGGCCTCACCGTCAGCCGTCAGAGACACATCCAGCCGCCGCAGATCGCTGGTGGAGGCTTGGGTTTGCACAAAGCCCTTCTTGCGCGGCCGGGTGACGACGCCTTTGGTGGTGGCGGCATCCATCGCCACCAAGCGGCCCAAGTGGTTTTGCGACATCACGCCTAGCTGGTGTAGTTTCACCAAAGTGGCGAACTGGGTGGGGGTTACGTCTGACAGGGCGGCTGCTAAAATTTCCAAGTGACGCTGCTTGGCAAGCCGCAGCAGGTAGCCGATTTGATCTTCCAGCACATAGGCGTTTTGGTCAGCTTCAGCCATCTGGTGTTCTGTTCAGCTCAACGCTGCGTCTCTACTGTGCTGGGTCATTTTCAGACACCGCTTCTGATGCATAACCGGAGTGCGGCGGGCGGTTTAGGGTCTGGACGCGGCTGTTGCAGGGCAGCTTCAGGCAGGTTGTCGGCAATGTCCAACTGAACGTGTCGGAGGGGCCAAGGAAAAAGGTTCGGCGGTTGTCGATTTGGCTCTGTGCCTGCGGTTTTGTACGCGACGGGTTCGTGCCGCGCACAGCCAGTAAAGCGGCTTTGGCGCGGGGATCGGCGAGGAGTCTGTTGGCGACGGTTGTGGTCAGTAGAGCGATGGGGGAGCAGGCTGGTGGTAGCCTTGCACCGGGGCGATAAGGCGAATGTCGCGGCCGCAGGCGGCGGCCTTGATCATGAAGGCGTCACCGCGCAGCACGAAACGGCCTTCGGTTAGGACGAAGTGGCTGAAGTGGCGGGAAGTGGGGGTGAGGGTGCCGGATTCGCCGGGGTTCAGGACGATTTTTCCGAAGGCTTTGAGTTCTCGCAAGGCGGGGTTTAGCGGGCGGGTGTAGACTTGGGCGATCTCTTTTCCCGTTCTGGCACCGATGTTGGTGCGGCTGATTTCGGCAGAGATAGAACCTGTTTTGTTGATTTTTCCTCGGTGGTAAGATCAGCGGAGGTTATGTCGGCCATGCGGCGATGATTTCTGCGGTGGTGGCCAGTTCGACTTGGTTTGGCAGGCGGCGGGCGATGATGTTGAGTGTGGCATCGTGGGCGGCTTGGTCGGAGCTGGTGACGGCATCGCTGGCGAGGATGACGCGCAAGCCGAGGTCTACGGCGGTGAGCAGGCTGGCGTAGACGCAGGCATCGGTTTCCGCACCGGAGAGGATCAGGGTGTCTGTCTGATTTAGGCGGGGTTGGACGGCTGGGAAGATCGAATAGGTGGTTTTGTCGAAGATTTGGGAGGGGTGGGCGATTTGCTTGAGCGGTTGGATGAGGTCGAGGATTGCGGGGTCTAGGCCTGTGATCTGCGGGTAGGATTGGTAGAGATTTTGCCAGCGGCCCGTTGATGCTTCGGGGTGCTGTGGGGTGATGAAGCGGGAGTAAAAGGTATTCGCGGCGGTGGTTTGGCAGAGGGTTAGCACGTTGGGCAGAATGTCGGCGATGCTGGCCACATGCCAACCGCGCGGCTCGGCGAACAGGCGTTGCAGATCGATGACGATGTGTTTGGTGTGGGGCGAAATGGGTGCAAGCATCAGTCTTGCACGGGGATCGAATGGGCGGGGGACCAGTGCAGGGTGATGGTTTCACCTTCGCGCATCAGGGTGCCGTCTCGGTTGGCTTGAAACAGTTTCAGGCGCGTGCCGTCGGGGGTTTGCAGCAGGTAGGATAGGGCGGGGCCAGCGTAGATGACGGTGAGGATCTTTGCGGCGATTTGGTTGGTGGCACCGTCGTGCGGGGCAGGGGACATTTTTTCGGGACGGATGGCGAGGGTGGGTTTTTGACGGTTTGCTGGGAGGGGGGCGGTGGTTTGGATGGCGGTGCCATCGGGCAGGCGGACGGCACCAGATTCAACGACTCCGGTCAGGAAGTTGCTGTCACCGAGGAATTCGGCGGCGAAGCGGGTTTGCGGGTTCTCATAAATTTCCTCGGGCGCGCCGGATTGCACGATGCGGCCTTTGTCTAGGATGGCGATACGGTCGGATAGGGTGAGGGCTTCTTCTTGATCGTGCGTCACGAAGATGGTGGTGAGGCCGGTTTGGCTTTGGATGCGCAGCAACTCAACCTGCATTTTTTGGCGCAGGCGGCGGTCTAGGGCGGAGAGGGGTTCATCGAGCAACAGGACCGAGGGTTTGATCACCATAGCGCGGGCGAGGGCGACGCGTTGTTGTTGGCCGCCGGATAGGTTTTTCGGCATCCGGTCGCCGAAATCGGCGAGGTGGACCATGTCTAGGGCTTCGGCGACGGCTTTCGGGGCCTCTGCACCCCTTATACCACGGAGTTCCAGACCGAAAGCGACGTTGCTGGCGACGGTCATGTGGGGAAACAAAGCGTAGGATTGGAACATGATGCCGATGTTGCGGCCCCAGACCGGGATGCCGGTAACGTCTTTTTCGCCGATTGTCACCCCGCCTTGGTCGGGGGTCACAAAACCCGCGATGATGCGCAGCAGGGTGGTTTTGCCGGAACCTGACGGGCCGAGAAGGCTGGTGAAAGTGCCTTGCGGGAACACCGCGTCGATGTCGCGCAACACGGGGACGGTGCCGAAGCTTTTGGCGACGTTCTGGACGGATACGGTTGTCACTTGGTAGCTCCGGGTTTGGCGAAACGGGCGAAGATCAGGATCACGGTCATCGAACCGAGCAAAAGCAGGGTCGGATGGCGTTGATCTCGGGCGTGAAGCCCTTGCGGATCGCGGAATAGATCTGCACCGGCAGGGTGGTATAACCGGGCGAGGACAGGAAATACGAGATCACGAACTGATCCAGCGAGACGGCGAAGGCGAACAAAGCCGCGCCGAGGATCGAGGGGAACAGCAGCGGCAATGTGATCGCGAAAAATGCGTGGATCGGGGTGGAGCCGAGCGACATGGCCGCCTCCTCTAAGTCAGCGCGAACGGATTTCATGCCAGTGCCGACGACGAGGACAACATAGGGCACGGCGAGGGCGACGTGGCCGATGATCAGCGCGTGCATGCCGCGCCCGATGCCGGTTCAGAAGAAAAAGATCAGCATGCGGTGCCGGTGATCAGCCACGGAATCGCGATGGGGGGTAGCAGGAGGAGTTGCAGCAGACTGCGGCCCCGGAATGTGCGGCGGGATAGCGCCAATGCGGCGAGGGTGCCGATGGCGGTGATCACGGCGAGGACGATGGAGTTGAAGCCGGACGTCAGCAGCTCGGTGTTGGTCGACAGCGCCGAATACCAGCGGGTCGAGAATTTGAACGGGAGTTCGTACAACTCGGATTCATTGAAGCCCATCGCCATAAGCACGAAGATTGGGGTATAGAGGAAGATCAGGATCATCCCCAGGAAGACTTGGCCTAAGCGGGTCATGCGGTGCCTCCGGTGCCACGACGCAATATGCCGGAGAAGGTGGCGAAGATCGCCAGTGTGACGGCGAGAAGGGTGAAGGACAAGGATGCGCCAAGCGGCCAGTTGAAAGCTTGCGTGAATTGGTCCTCGATCACTGTGCCCATGGTGACGCCGACTTTGCCGCCCAAGATGCGGGGTTCCATGAAGGAACCGATCACGGGGACGAAGGTAAGGACAGCGCCGGAGATCAAGCCGGGGGCGGCGAGCGGGATCAGGATTTTGGTCAGGATCACCCACCAGCGCGCGCCAAGGCTTTGTGCGGCCCCGATAATCGCGTCGTCAATGGTGACGAGGGCGATGTAACAGGTGATGATCCTATAGGGCAGGTAGCCGTGGACAAGGCCGATCACGATGGCCTCGCGGCTATACAGAATGGCGATGGAGCCTGCGGTGGGGGCGATCCAGTGCCAGAGGTTGTCGAGAAAACCGTTCTCGCGCAGCACCATCGTCCATGAGAACACGCGGACAAGTCCGTTGGTCCAGAACGGCAGCAGGATCAGGATCAGCAGGGTTTCACGGCGCGCGCCCGTGGTGCAGCGCACGAGGGCGAGGGCGGCGAGGAAGCCAAGCACGGCGCAGGTGAGGGTAGTCCACAGGCCCATCAGCAGCGTGTTGGCGGCAATTTTGACCAGGTAGGGCTGGTCGATGAAGGCGCGGTAGTGGCGCAGGGTGAACTCGATTGGGGCCTTGCCCATTGGGGTTTTGTTCATGAAACTGAACAGGAACATCGTCAGCAGGGGCAGGAAATCAGCTAAGCTCAGCCAGCCGTATGCGGGCAGCAACAGGGCGGTGGTGGACACCCATTGCGGCAAGATGCGCGCCCCTTTCAGGGCGCGCTGTGGGGTTGCCTTACTCGGCATAGAAGGCTTTCACCTCTTGCCACAGGTTGTTGAAAGCCTCGCGGCGTTCGTCCGGCATTGCCGACATGACGTTTTTGCTGACCATATATTCGGGTTTATGGACCTGCGCGGAAAGGTCGTCGGCAGGCAGAGTGGCAAGGGCCTTTGAGTTGGCGGAAGCGGGTGCGCCGACTTTGGTGGCCCATTCGATGTAGAATTTCGGATCAATCATCCAGTTGATGAAGGCGGCGGCACCTTCGGGGTTCGGTGCGCCGGTTGCTACGGCAAGGCCGTCAACCCAGACGATTGCGCCCTCGGTTGGGACGATGAAATTGACCGGCAGTTTGGAATTGCGTTTGGAGCGGACAGCGCTGCCGGACCAGAACACCGAGACGTCAAATTCGTTGGCGGCGAAGGATTTGTTCCATTAGTCTTCGGAGGACCACAGCATCTTTACGTTGGATTTCAGCGATTTGAGGGCTTCGGTGATGGCGGGCAGATCGGTGGGATCGTTGATGTCTTGCCCGGTCATCAAAGCGCCCATCGCGACGGCGATCATCGCATCGTCGTCCATCGCAAAGCGGCCAGCATAGGCGGGAGCAGCGAGGTCTTTGTAGCTGGCGAGGGTTATGCCTTCGCGCGCGGCGATCGAGGTCATGCCCCAGACCCACGGCACCGCATAGCCTTTGCCGTCGATGGTGAAGTTCGGGTTGGCCAGGGGGTCGGGGCTGACATCGGCGGCGTTGGGGGCCGTAGAGAGATCCGCAGGCGCGATCAGGCCTTCGGTGGCGGCAGTTGACACACGGGCCGAGTTCAGCAGGACCACATCATAAGCGCCCGGATTCGTGCGCATTTTGGTCAGGCTTTCGGCCTCGGACGAGAAATAGTCGTGGACAACTTCGATGCCGGTGGCTTTCTGGAACGCTTCCAGCGACCAAGCCTCATCGGTGCCGTAGCCTTTCCAGTTCAGCACGGTGATTTTGCTACCCGCCGCGCGGGCGGGCAAGGCGGTGGATGCGCCTACGGCAGTAAGGGCCACCGACAGCAGCCGCAGCGTGTCGCGTCTTGAGAAATGCGACATGTCAGACCTCCGTTAAGCCCGATTTCTGGGCCGTTGTTATGGTGAACCGTCGGTGGGCTGACGGCAAGCTGGCTTGGGGCGCGGAGGGCGTTGCTGTGCCTCCGGCGAATGCTGGTTTTCGATGGTTTGGTTGGTTTTTCGCCTGGTTCACCCCACCACCGTATCGCTCTTGGGATGGCGATTATTAGGTTGTGCGCATGTCATTATTTGGTCACGAACTGCTGTCAATTTTTTTTATGGGATTTGGAAGCGCTGATTTAGTTCGGAAATATCACGTCGAGTTTTGCGCCTAGATCTGCGGGGGTGATGTCAAAGGCGAAACCGCCTGCGATTGGGATTACGCGAATCATCTTGCCGTTGAGGTGGGCGAGCAGCGGGGCTTCAGGTGTTTGGCGGAAGAGGGTCAGTCGGCCTGCGTTTGTGATGCGGTGCAGGGTGGCCGAGATGCGGCTGGGGTGCAGGTGTAGGTTTGTCAGGGTGCCGGGGAAGGTGAAGGAGAGGGCAGGCTTGTTGTTTACTGTGACGGTGAGGGTGGCGTCGTCTACCGCGACCGATAGCGGGCCGAAGCGGGAGGCCATTGGGCCGCATTGGGTGGTTTCGCCGCTGTTGGTCAGGGTCAGGCCCGCCCATGGGTCGAGGTCGATCAGTTCCGAGATAGCCATCAGAGGCAGCAATCCGGCCCAAATGTAGAACGGGTCGGTGTCGCCTTGATCCATCGCCTCGCCTGTGGTGGCGTTGTAGTTTTCGGCGGCGATGCGGTGTGTGCGCCAGTTTTGTAGAAAAAGATTTAGGCTCTGTTCGGCCAAGAGGCTGGCTTCCGGATAATGACCGGTACGGCGCAGGGCGCGCCAGACGAGGTAGTTGACGTTCGGCCAGATCCGGCCGCGCCAGTAGACGTTATCGAGATACGCAGGGTCGTCTCGGGTGGCATTGGGCAGGGAGTATTTGCCAGCAAAGGTTTTGGGGTCTGCGAGTTGGCGGAGCAGGTGGGCGGTTTGTTCGGGCGTGGCTGCGTTGCACAGCAGGGGGTAGAAGCTGGTCGGCGACAGCGAGCGGACGAAAGTGCCGTGGCGTTGGCGGTTGGCGAAGATTTGGCGGGATTCGTCCCAGAGATGGGTTTGGATCTGGGCGCGGTGGGTCGTGGCTTGGGTTTCGAATTCGACGGCTTCATCGACGCGGCCTAGGACGTTGGCGATCAGGCTGAGCATTTCGGCATCCAGGGCTATCACGCAGTTCAGGCCAAGATCCCAGGTTGAGAGGCTGCGGGTTTCGGGGTTGTAGTTCGCCTCGTCATGGGTTGCGGAGTTGTCCATACCGGTTTCATTGCGCGCGCCAAACGCGGTGCCTTTATACAGGGCCTCGCCCACGTCGGAGGTGCCGCAGGAAATCAGGCTGGTGCCATCGGGGTCGCGCATCTGCCGCCACCAGCGTTGGTTGCGGGCCATGGCGGGGAAGCATTGCTCTAGAATCGAACGCTCGCCGGAGCGTTGGTAGAGTTGCCATGCGATCAGACTCCCCAAGGGCGGTTGGCTGCGGTCTACCCATGTGTCGCGTGAGGTGGAGATACAGGCGAAATTGCCTTGCGGGGTGGTGGCGGAGAGGGCTGTGGCGAGGTTTTCGCGGGCGAGTTCAGTGTCGAACAGGCCCGCCAGCAGGGCGGCGTAGGTTTGGTCGTTGTGCCAAACCGCAAAGGTGCCAAGGTTCCAGATGCGGGTGGCGGCGGTGTAGGGGCGGTTGTTGGTTGCATCCCAGATGGTGTTCCAGCCGACGATATCGCGGATGGCGGACAGGGATTCGGTGTGAGGGGTGGTGGCGTCGGGGGCGTGCTGGTGAGCGTTGAGTGCGGCTTTGGCGGCGGCGATGGCAAGGGGGGCGCTGTCAGCTGCTGCGGCGGCATAGGTGCCAGAGCGCATCATTTCCAGGTTGAAGCGGAGGACTAAGACGGAGGCGGATGTAGCGCGGCTGTCGCGGCTGAAATAGCCGTTTTGTGCGTAATCGGCACAGAGCGCCTCTAGGGATTCGTGGCCTGTGACTTGCACGGGCGGGTGTTCGGTGGCGATGGCGGTGAAGCGGTCGCCGGATTGCAGTAGGGTGATGTTTTGGGCGGGGTCGAAGCTGGCTATGGTACCGTCTTCGGCGGAAATCGCGATATTCACCCAGAAGCGCAGGCCCCATTCGGCACTGGTTTGGGCGGACCATGTGGTGCGGAAGGCGAAGGGATGCGGTTTGGTGGTGGCGAAGGCGAGGGTGGTGCCTGCAAGGTCGGCTTCGAACTCGATCAGGCTGCCGTCGATGCTGTGGCGGCCAAGGCGCAGGGTGTCTGTGCGGGGTTCCAGCTTGATGCATTGGCGCAGGCGTGAGGAATACAGCAGTGGAGTGACGCGGATGCCGAGGGGGAGGAACACCATCTCGCCGGGGCGGTCGGACCATGAGTTCTAGGCGCGGGCCGTGGAGACTGTGGTGTGTTTCAGCATGGCGTTCCCCTTGATTCGCGGCAGTTCCAGGGGCGTTTCATCTTACCTTATGCATAAGTTTTTGACCCTGAATGGCTTTCCCATCTGGGAGACGCTTGTGCTATTTGATTGAGATCACACAATATGTTGTGGTTGGTGCCGCGTTTATGGGGCTTTCGTCAGGTGCCAGATCAAATTCACCCGGCTTCAGTGGCCAGAACCAGCGCTGGGCTCGGGTTGATGCTCTACCGTGGGGATGCGCCAAGCGGGGGGGTGTTGCGGTGCGATGGCTGGTGATCGCGCCGATGCCGGGCAGGATGCCGAATTGGATGGATACAAGGATGGTTTTGCCGGGGGTGTGCTGGGCTTTATCCTCAAAACGAAGTCAGCGCAGAAGCCTTTTTCGATCATGCCGGTGTCAAGGTTGCGCTGACGGGTGGTGTTGCCGGTGCCAAAGCAGAACGCCAGTTCGGCGGGCATGTTGCCGAGGCTGGAGAGCATGGCGATCATGCGCAGGATGCCCAAGGGTTGCACGCCAGAGCCTGCGGGGGCATCGGTGCCAAGGATGATGCGGTCGATACTTGAGTTCGCGGGCGGTGTTCAGGGTCAGCAGGGTGGCGCGCTCGTTGCCGTTGTGGACGATCTCTAGCCGCTTTGGGCAGCTTTCGCAGATGCAGATGATTTGATCGTCGGGCAAAGCGGAATGGCCGCCGTTGATATGGCCGATTACGTCGGTGCCGGTTTCTAAGACCATATCGGCGTCGATCAAGCCCGATCCTGGGATAGACGGCCCACCGGTTTGGATGGTGCTTTGGATGCCATATTTGCGCGCGCAATCGACCATTTGCTTGGCGGTTTTGCCGTCTTTGACGGTGCCGCGGCCAACCTCGCCCAGCAATTTGACGCCTACATCGGCGAGGTCTTTGAAGTCTTGCTCGACCATGCCATGCTCGATCACCGGCGCGCTTGCCATGACTTTGACGCCAGAGCGACGGAAGTTTTCATGCCAACGCTGGGCGGCGATCGCCATTGCCTTAAGGCCTATGATGTCGCGCGGGCGGCCGGGCATGTGGACCTCTCCTGCAGAGATTAAAGTCGTGACGCCGCCGTGCAGGGTCGAGTCGATTCAGTGCAATTGTTGCTGGCGGGGGGTGTAGTCGCCGATCACCGGATGCACATGGCTGTCGATCAGGCCGGGCGTCAGGGTGGCACCGTTGGCGTGGACCAGGGTGGTGGCGTGTTCGGTGTCAAGATCAGCCTCATTGCCCCAAGCGGTGATCTTGCCATTTTCGGAGATCAGGCAATCGGCGTCGAGAATGGGTTGCTGCATCCGGCCAGACAGCATCAGGCCGATGTTGCGGATCACCAGTTTTGTGGGTTGGTTGGACATTTTGGCCCCCTAGTTTATTCGTCAGCTAACATGCTTATTGCCTGGAGCAAGGGGGCTGATTTGTTGATGGATGTGACTGATTTGGCAGGGTTAGAGTCGATTGCCGATGTGCGTGGGCCGAGGGAATATCGGCTGGAGGCGGTGGTTGAGATGGTGACTCGGCTGCTTTGCGATCTGGTGCAGCAGGGGGTTCGGGCGGTGTTGGGGTGGCGATGCGCAGGCTGGATGGGCTGGCGAAGGTCGAGGGGCGCGATGGATATTGGGCAGGGGTCCAATAGCGTGATCGCGCAGATTCTTGCCACGGCTTTGGGTGCGGATGTGCGGGATTTGGCGCTGGTGGGGCCGGATACCGATGTGACGCCGGATGCGGGGAAGACCTCGGCCCCGCGGCAGACGTTTGTCAGCGGCAATGCGGCGTGGCTGGCGGGGGTTTCGCTGCGGGCGATGATCCTTGAGCGGTGCAATGCGGCGGTGGATGCGGTGTTGCGGTTTGGTCGGGGCGTGGTGGAGGTGGCGGACGGCGCGGGGGTGCATCGGCTGGAACTGGCCGATTTGGCCCCGGACGGTGAGGGCTATGTGCTGCGGGCCGAAGAACGCTATGATCCGCCGACGCTGCCGCTGGATGCCAATGGGCAGGGCGCGCCCTATGCGCAGTTTGGCTATGCGGCGCATTTGGTGGTGGTGGAGGTGGATCTGAAGCTGGGTTTGGTCAAGCCGCTGCGGTTTGTGGCGGCGCATGATGTCGGTCGCGCGATCAATCCGCTGCTGGTGGAAGGGCAAGTGCAGGGCGGAATTGCGCAGGGTTTGGGGATGGCGCTGCCCGAGGAATATCTGCCGGGACGCACGGAAAACCTGCATGGTTATCTGATCCCGACCATCGGGGATGTGCCGCCGATTGAGACGTTGATCATCGAGGAGGCCAACGCACACGGGCCTTATGGGGCAACGGGGTTGGGCGAGCATGTGCTGATCCCGACAGCGCCCGCGATACTGAATGCGATCCGCCATGCGACGGGGGTGGCTGTGACCCGAGTTCCTGCGACACCTTCACGGGTGCGGGCGGCGTTGAGGGAGGCTGGTTATGAAGGACGCTGTGAGCCCGGAAAAGATCCGCTGCGATGCCTGCCCGGTGATGTGCTACATCGCCGATGGCCGCGCGGGGGCGTGTGATCGGTATGCCAATCATGCCGGGGTTTTGGTGCGGTGGGACCCATTGGCCGTGCTGAAAGTGGGGGCTGTTGCGGTGCCGTTTCTGGAGGGGCAGCCGGACGATTGGGATGGCGATGTGATCAAGGGCAATCGGCCCTTTATCACGGCGGTCGGGGTGGGGACGACTTATCCCGACTATAGACCTGCGCCGCTTATTGTCAGCCAAGAGGTTGAGGGCGTGGATATGGTCACTGTCGTGACCGAGGGGATTTTCAGCTATTGCGGCGTCAAGGTGAAGATCGACACCGACTGGCACATCGGGGCTGAGCGGGCTTATGTGCGGGTGGACGGCGAGGCGATTGGGCATGTGATGACGGGGGAATATGGCATCGTCGATGCTGTCGCTGGGCGGGGTTTTGCATCTGACGGGGGGCGAAGAAGGAAGGCCGGGTGACCTGTGACGCGCTGATGCGGCTGTGCAATCGCGAGGCGGTTGAGGTTTCGATTGACGACGGGGCGACGGTGTTTTTGCAGGCGGGGCAGGCGCGGATGATCAATGGGGTGCCGGAGAAGTTGATGCGGGTCGGCTGTGGATCGGCCACGATTGGGATGTTTGCGAAACAGTGGGTTGGGCATGTTGATGAGCTGGTGGTGGTGGATGACCATATCACCGGGGTTTTGTCAGAGCATCAAGCCGGGAAGCTGCTGGATGTGCCGCCTACGGGAATCAAGATGAAGGGGCGCTGATCAACCCCGGGGCGGTATTTTCAGGTGGCGCATCCGGGGACGGGCTGGGGTGGCACGGATGTCGATGATCCGCTGACGATTTTGAATGCGTTTGATGCGAAGGTGGCTTGGCCGGGGTTGCGGATGCTGATGGTGTCTACGACGGGCGAGCAGTGGGCGTATTATGAGTTGGATGAGGGGCTGGTGCCTAGGGCGCTGGAGGCTCCGCGGTGATGCGGGCCTCGGCCGAGCGGATTGCCGAGAATTGCGAACCTTCGATGTGTTCGGTGCTGTTTATGGGTGGCGCGGGCGGGTCTTTGCGGGCGGGGGTGACGACCAATCCGGTGCGGCTGACGCAATCGGTCAAGGCTGCTTTGACGCGGGTGTCTTGTGGTGGGGCGTCTGTCTCTGTTTGGTCGGGGGCGGGATTACGGTGATGGCGGATGTGATGGCGATGCCTGCCAATTCGTTTGGCTATGTGCCGACTTCGGCATTGGTTGCGCCGTTTGAGTTCACGTTGCGGCTGTCGGATTACGCGGCTTTGGGCGGGCATTTGGACCATGTGCAGCCTGTCGAGGCGGTGATGGGATCGGCGGTGCGGCGGTGCGGCGGTGCGGCGGGTAGAGCCGGGGGAAGGGCGCGATCCGCAGGATGCGCGGCTGTTGCCAGATGGGCGGCGGCTGCATTTGCAGCATGGGCCGATTGATCTGATCATCGGGGCAGAGGGCGCGCGTGAGGTGGCGTTTGCGGCGGCGCGGGTGCGGTTTGAGACTTTGTTGAAGGAGTAGGTGGCGGAATTGCCGCTGTTGAGGCGTGCGGTTGGAGATGTACCTACGGGCGCCGTGGCGCGGCGGATGGTATCTGCTGTGCGGCCTCATGGCGCGCGGTTTCGGATCTCGGTGGCCGGGCTGGATGGTGCCGATTTGGGGCGGATTGATGTAGGCTTTGCCGACACCGCGCGGGGTGTGGCGACAAGTGGTTGGGGTGGGCGGAGTTTCTCATTGAGGATTGCGGATGCAGTGACAGTGTTGGCGCGGTCAGCGGCGGAAGCGGATGTGGCGGCGACGATGATTTGCAATGCGGTGGATTTGCCGGGGCATGTGGCCTTTGGGCGTGCGCCTGCTGACAGCTTGCAGCCGGAGAGTGATCTGGGCGTGCGGCTGGTCACAGTTTCAGTGGGAGCGTTGAGTTTGGGTGAAGTGGCCGAGGCATTGGCGCGCGGTGCGGCCGTGGCCGAGGATCTATGTGGGCGCGGGCTGGCTGTGTGGCTGCGCTGTTTTTGAAGGGGCAGGCCCGGATGGTCGGGCTGCCTGCGCTGACCTTAATTTCTGACGGGAGCCTGTGTGGTGCCTGACGTTATTATGCGATTGTGCGCAAAATCGCAACTGTGGTGGAGGAAATCTTCCATGAGGGTGGGCCAGTGTCGGCCACCCCGCCAAAGCGGGGGGCGATTATGGCGGTGATTTCGAACCCGTTTGCGGGGCGGTATGTCGAGGATCTGTAGCCCTTTATGCAGGATCTGAAGCCTTTGGGTCTGATGATGGCGCAGTGCTTGCTGGCGGCCTTGGGCGGCGATGCATCGGCGATTGAGGGTTACGGAAAGATTACTCTGGTGGGCAGCGCGGACGAGTTGGAACATGGCGCTTTGTGGCATGCGCCGGGCGGCTACGCGATGCGCGAGGTGTTGGGTGGCGCGAAGGCGATTGTGCCCTCGGCCAAGAAGGTGGGCGGTGTGGGCGCGCGGTGGGATGTGCCGATTACCCATGTAAACGCGGCCTATGTGCGCAGCCATTTTGACGCGATCGAGGTGGGGTTGAACGATGCGCCGCGGGCGGGCGAGATTATGGTGGCGGTGACGGATGGCGGGCGGTCCTTGGCGCGGGTGGGCGGGCTGACGCATGAGCCGTCGGAGGGGAAAGACGGGCTGCGGTAACGGGCTTGACTGGCGCAGCCGGGGGTTTCTCACCCCCGGACCCCCGTGGAGTATTTATGCCAATTTGAAAGTAACACTTAGCTGAATTTGATCGATTCGATTTTGCGGCGCGCGCTTGTGCTGCACAAAACGGCAGCTTGGCCATAGCGGCATTTGGCGTTAGGCAAGGGGATTGCTTGCGGAGGGTGCGGATGCTGACGGCTTATCATTTTGCGAACAAGCGGTTGGAGGTGCTGCCTGCGGGCACAGCGCTGGACCATGCCGAATGGATTGATCTGTTTGCTGCGACTTCGGAAGAAGAAGCGGCGGTGCGCGCGCTGGGTTTCGATGTGCCGACACTGACGGATATGGAAGAAATCGAAATCTCAAACCGTCTCTACCACGAGGATGAGATTGACTACCTGACCGTGGTTTTGCCGGGTGTGGATGCAGGTGGCGAGCAGGTGATGAGCCCGGTGTGCTTCGCGGTATCCAACGCGCGCTTGGTGACGGTGCGCCATCACACGCCGCGCCCGTTTGAGACCTATCCGGCGCGGGCTGGCAAGAGTTCTTTAGGCTGCTCGACGCCAGACCGGATTTTTCTGGGACTGATTGAGGAAGTGATCGGGCGGCTGGCGGATCATCTGGAAATCGCGGGCACGGGTTTGGATAAGGTGTCGCGTCAGACGTATCATCCGGGGGCAAAGGGGCATCAGCAAAAGGATCTGGAAAGCGCTTTGAGCAATCTGGGGGCCGAGGGCGAGCGGCTGGGTCGGGTGCGTCTTGGGCTTTTGACGCTGGGGCGGGCGCTGAATTATGTCGATCAGATGCTGGGGCATCGGTTGAACACGGAAGGGCTGGGCTTGGTGCTGAAGGGGCAGTTGCGCGATATTGAGGCGCTGGAGGTTCACGCGGACTTTCTGTCATCCCGGCTGGGCCTGATGTCGGATGCGACGATGGGGCGGATTAACCTTGCGCAGAACACCACGGTGCGGATCGTGTCGGTGGTTGCCGTGCTGTTCAGCCCGCCGACGCTGATCGCCAGCCTGTATGGGATGAACTTTGATTTCATGCCGGAACTGGCGTGGAAACTAGGCTATCCGATGGCTTTGGTGGTGATGGTGGGGTCGGCGGTGCTGACCTATGCGTTTTTCCGCTGGAAGGGTTGGCTTTAGCAGATATTGCCCGGTTGCTAAAGCGAAGCGCGGTCTAGCGGTCTGAGAACTTGGCGGCGCGCTTTTCGAGGAAGGCGGCCATGCCTTCTTTCTGATCGTCGGTGGCGAACATGGCGTGGAACAGGCGGCGTTCGTGCAGCAGGCCTTCGTGCAGGGTGGATTCGTGGGCGCGGTTGACGGATTCCTTGGCAGCGCGAACCGAGATGGCGGATTTTGCGGCGATTTTGGCGGCGGTTTTCAGGGCTTCGTCGATCAGATCAGCGGCGGGGATGATACGGCTGACAAGGCCCGCGCGCTCTGCCTCGGCGGCGTCCATCATGCGGCCTGTCAGGTGCATTTCCATCGCTTTGGCTTTGCCCACGGCGCGGGTCAGGCGTTGGGTGCCGCCCATGCCTGCGATGATGCCGAGGTTGATCTCGGGCTGGCCGAATTTGGCGGTGTCGGCGGCGAGGATGAAATCGCACATCATCGCTAATTCACAGCCGCCCCCCAAAGCGAAGCCTGCGACGGCGGCGATGATCGGTTTGCGGATACGCTGGATGGCCTCGGTTTCAGGGCCGAAAATGTCGCTGACGAAGGCTTGGGCAAAGGTTTTGCCTGCCATTTCGCGGATGTCAGCGCCTGCAGCGAAGGCTTTGTCCGATCCGGTTATGACGATGCAGCGGACGTTGTCGTCAGTGTCCATCGCTTGTAGCGCGGTGGCGAGTTCGGACATAAGCTGTTGATTAAGCGCGTTTAAGGCTTCGGGGCGGTTCAGGCGGATCAGGGCGACATGGCTTTGGATTTCGATGAGCAGGGTTTGGGGCATGTCGGTTCCTTAGATTTGGCAGCTGGGACAGTAAAAGGATGAGCGGCCCGATTGCACCATGCGGGCGATTGTGGCGGTGCAGCCGGGGGTTTGGCAAGGCTTGCCTTCACGGCCGTAGACGGCAAAGGCTTTTTGGAAATAGCCAAGCTCGCCATCGGTGCGGCGGTAGTCTTTCAGGCTGGAGCCGCCAGCTTCGATGGCCTCAGCCAAGACTTCACGGATGATCGGCACCAGCGCGGCTGCGTTTGCGATGCTGCCCGCGCGGGTGTTGGGTGCGATACGGGCGCGGTACAGCACTTCGCAAACGTAGATATTGCCGAGGCCTGCGACGAGGTGTTGGTCCAAGAGGGCGGATTTTATGGGCGTGTTACGGTTTTTCAGTTTGGCGGAAAGGTAGGATTCGTTGAAGGCGTTGCCCAAAGGTTCGGGGCCGATTTCGGATAGGAGGGGGTGCTGTTCGGCGGTGGCGGTGGGCAGCAAATCCATCGCGCCAAAGCGGCGGGCGTCGTTGAAGGTGACGCGGGCGCCACCTTCAAGGTGCAGCACAACGTGGTCGTGTTTCTCGGGGGCGGCATGATCGTAAAAGAAATCGCCCAAGGTGATGCCAGACACGAGCATTCGGCCTGACATGCCAAGGTGGATCAACAGAGTTTCGCCGGAGGACAGATCGGCAAGGATGTATTTGGAGCGGCGGCGCAGGGCGAGGACTCGTTTTCCGGTCAGGCGTTCGGCCATATTGGCGGGCAAAGGCCAGCGCAGATCGGGGCGGTTGACCTCGGCACGTTCAATCAGGCGGCCTTCCATTGCGGGCAGCAGGCCACGGCGGACGGTTTCGACTTCGGGTAACTCTGGCATGGAACCTCGGGTGACAGATCGGCGCATTGAGGCTTGCGCCGCGCGTGCCTATAAGGGGGGTGCAATCACAGGACGGCAAGAGATGAACGACAGCACCACGCATTTCGGCTATCAGACGGTGCCCGAGGCCGACAAGGCCGGGATGGTGCATGGCGTGTTCACGCGGGTTGCCAGCAAGTATGACATCATGAACGATTTGATGTCGGGCGGGATGCATCGGTTGTGGAAAGACGCCATGATGGATTGGCTGGCACCGCGGCCTGGTCAGCGGTTGCTGGATGTGGCGGGCGGCACTGGCGACGTGGCGTTTCGGTTCATGAAGCGGGCTGAGGGATCGACGGCGGTGGTCTGTGATCTGACGGAATCGATGCTGATCTCGGGGCGACAACGGGCCGAGGCCGATCAGATGGCGGCCCGGTTGGATTGGGTGGTGGGCGATGCGATGGCGCTGCCGTTTGCCGACAATTCGTTTGATGTTTACACGATTTCCTTTGGGATTCGGAATGTGACGCGGATTGGTGATGCTTTGAAGGAAGCGTTTCGCGTGCTGCGTCCCGGGGGGCGGCTGATGGTGTTGGAATTTTCGCGGATTCCCAATGACTTGGCGCAATGGGTCTATGATAAGTATAGCTTCAACGTGATCCCGGTGATGGGGCAGGTGGTGGCGGGGGATCGCGACAGCTACCAGTATCTGGTCGAGTCGATCCGCAAATTCCCGGAGCAAGAGGCATTTGCATCGATGATCCGCAGCGCTGGGTTCGATCAGGTAAAATACCGCAATCTGACGATGGGGATTGCAGCACTGCATTCGGGCTGGAAGCTGTGAGGGGACCGCATAATATCTGGCGGCTAATCCGCACCGGGGCGACGTTTGAGCGTACCGGGGCGATGGCGGTGGCGCTGGAAGCAATGCAGGTGCCGCCGCGTCTGCGGTTTGCCGCAAGGATGCTGGGCTGGCCATTTAAGTGGCTGGGGTTGCAGGGTGATTTGGCTTTACCGCCAGTGACGCGGGCGCTGACGGCTTTGGGCCCTGCCTATATCAAGTTCGGTCAGATTTTATCGACACGGCCCGATATTGTCGGTGAAGAACTGGCTTTGCAGTTGAAATATCTGCAAGATCAGCTGCCACCCTTCCCGACCGCTGTGGCTAAGGCGATGGTGGCGGAAGAATTGCGGTTGCCGGTGGATGAAGTGTTTTCCAGCTTTTCCGAACCCGTCGCGGCGGCATCCATCGCGCAGGTGCATCGCGCCACTTTGCGCAGCAATGGCCAGGATGTGGCGGTAAAAGTGCTGCGTCCGGGAATTGAACGGGCATTCCGCCGTGACATCGACGCGTTTTACTTTGCGGCACGCGCGATTGAATTTGTCTCACCAGCCTCGCGCCGTTTGCGGCCCCTGGACGTGATCACGCATTTCGAAGGCGTGGTGTTGGGTGAGTTGGATCTGCGGTTGGAATCCTCGGCGGCTTCGGAATTTGCCGATAACACCAAAAATGACGCCGGGTTTCAGGTGCCGAAAGTGGTGTGGGATCTGTCGGGCCGTTCGGTGATGACGCTGGACTGGGCGGAGGGGATCAACCTTGCGGATAACGCGGCGATTGATGCGGCGGGTCTGGATCGCAGGGCTTTGGGCGCGCGGGTGCTGCAACTGTTTTTGTCCCACGCTTTGCGCGACGGATTTTTCCACGGCGACATGCATCAGGGCAATCTGAAAGTGGCGGCAAATGGCAATCTGATCGCATATGATTTTGGCATCATGGGGCGGATTGATGAATATACCCGCCGGGTCTATGCCGAGATACTGATGGGCTTCATTGGCCGCGATTATCGCCGGGTGGCCGAGGTGCATTTTGAGGCGGGCTATGTGCCGCCCGACCGCGACATTGACGAATTCGCCCGTGCCCTGCGCGCGGTGGGCGAGCCGATTTTCGGGCTGGAAGCCACGCGGGTGTCGATGGCGCGGCTGCTGTCCTATCTCTTTGAAGTGACAGAGAGATTTGGCATGGAAACCCGCACCGAGCTGATCTTGTTGCAGCGCACGATGGTGGTGGTGGAAGGTGTCGCCCGCAGCTTGGATCCCAATATCAACATCTGGCAAGTCGCAAAGCCGGTGGTGGAAACATATGTCAGCCGCAATGTCGGGCCTTTGGCTTTGCTGCGTGATCTGGCACAAACGGCGCGGGTGTTGGCGCGGTTTGGGCCACGTTTGCCGCGCCTGGTGGAGGCAGCTTTGATCGCGCAGGCCGAAAGCCCGCCAGTGCTGAAAACCCGACCCCGGTTGTTCGCGTTGCGGCTGGTTCTGGCGGGGTTCGTGGTGTTCGCGTTGGGGATTTGGCTGGGGCAGATTCTGTAGCTAAAGTGCGTCAGGTTTAGAGTGAAACGAAAATCGCGACCTCTCGCAGAGGCTCGGATGCATTTTTCGATAGGCGTGGTTCAGTCAAAAGCTAACACGCACTAAGGCACGCGCAGGGCGGTGATTTCTGTGGCGTTTACCTCTACCCCGCCCGCTAAGACCAGCGTTGGGCCATTGGCCCCGCCGCGCGCTTCCAAGATTTTTGCGTAGGATTCGACGGCTGTGGCATCGCCCAACGGCTGCGCGCCGCTATAGCTTTCCAAGCTTAGCGCATAAATGCCGTTCGGCAGTGGATTTCCGGCGGCATCTGCGCCAAGCCACTGATAGGTGCCGCCCTCTCGCGAGACATCTTCGCGAGAGACCACCTGATCTTGCGCATTTTTCACCACCAGAACCGCGCGATCTGCGTGGGTTTTGGGTTGATAGCTGATGGTGACGGGTTCATCTCCCAAGTAAACCGGGGCGGCTGAGCGCGCCTCTTGCCCGACCCAAGCCGCCAACTGCGCCATGCCCAGAACACCGAACTGGCTGGTCAGCCCTTCGAGCAGTTGGTTGGTTTTGGTCTGCTGCTCGACCCCGGAAAAGGTCGCCAGTTGCACCGCATAGTCTGCCGAATCAATCGGCTTTGTCGGGTCTTGGTTCTTCATCTGCGTCGTCATCATCTTTAGAAACGTATCAAAATCTGCCGAAACAGCGGCTTTTGAGGGCGCTCTGCTGGCTGCAGTTTGGGCGGTGGTGAGGGCGGAGGTTTCCATCGGATGCTCCTTTCAAGAGCTTTTCGAGATAGGTTGTCTTCAGGGGGTCGCTTTTCAAACGCAATGCGAAAAGCTTTAGAGGCGCAGGTTAAGCCCCTGCCCAGTTGGTGCGACAGCGGCGGTAGAAGGCGGTCGTGGCATGGGGGGGGCTTCGACGAAGTCTGCGTCGAACACTGCGACAAGCTCGGGTGGCGGCGGGGGGGATCTTTGGTGCTGACCCCATTGGCCGAAGTTGAGCGAGGCTTGCGTAAACCCAGATTGACGGAATTCTTGCAGCAACTGATCAGAGTGCCGCCGCAGCAAATCAAGGGTTTCCGGGCGCTCGGCGCTGAGCAGGATGCGGACGGTCTCGCCGTGCTGTAGGATCTGAAACCTGACATGACCGAGTTTCTCGGGCTGCAGCAGCACATCAACGCCGCCGGTTTTCGCGGCGGCGGTGTGGTGGAAGAGTTGTGCCGGGACGGCAGTGGCAAGGGCGGGCGGCATGGCCTGTGGTTGCACTGTCTGATGTGGTGGATTCGGCTGCGCTGACGCCGGGGTTGCCTGCTGGTTGACCTGATCGGGGGTGGGCTGGAGCGTGGCCTGATCTGGCGGTGCTGCGGGCAGATTAAGGGGTATGGCGGCATCGGCTGTTGGTTTGGGCGTAATGGCTGGGGATAACTGCGCCGAAGTTGGTGCAACTGGGTGTTGGGCTGGCGCGGGGTCAGCCTTGGGGGGTTGCGGAGCAGGGCTGTCGGCGGCTTGCGGAATCGGGGCCACATTCGCAGGCGGGCTTGGCGGAACAAATAACTTGAGATCAATGCTATCGGGCGCAGGCGACGGGGTTGCAGAGCTGGGATAATCCGCTGTTGCGGGCGCGGCATCAATCCTGCTGTGAATAGGTGCGATGTTTGGTTTGGCGTGGTCCCCCATCGGCACTGCGACTTGAAGGCGGGTTTGCCATGCGGATTCTGCGGGGGAGATGCTTGGCTTTTGCTCTGGCAATGGGGATTGCGGGGCGTCTTGGGTGTGGTCCCCCGAGGTTTGATCTGGCTGGGTTTGAACGGGCAAAACGTGCAGGGGAAACGCCTGAGGCGGCGGGTCGTTTGGTTCGGCGCAAAGGGGGGCGAGCGTCATCGCAGCGTGGTTTGTGCGGGCGGCTTTGTCGCTGCGCTGGTCGGCCGTTTGAGCCGGGATGCGGAGTTCTGCGGCAGGGATTTGTGGAGCCAAGACTGCGTTTGCGACACTGGTCTTCGCGATGATCCCTGCCGGGGCGGCTATTGAGCTGCGTGCGAGGGCGCTGGCGTTTTGGGATGTTGGCGTCAGGGTAGGGATGGGTGCGGGATCGTTGATGAAGCGGGTGATGGCCACGGCAGGGCCGATGTCGCGTGGCTTTTCAGGGGGTGTGATCGGAAGCGAAGCTTTGCCGGTCGCAAGCGGCAATTCTGGTTTTGGGATGCTGGTAGCCGGGATTTCTACAGCCCCGAAACTTACAGGCTGGGGTTGATTCTTTGGTGTCAGAACCAAGGGCACAGTGGTGAAGATGGGCGTCGTCTGCGGGACCGTCGACGCCGAGGCAAGCGCGGATGGGCTTGCCTCTGTTGGATATGCGGCGGCTGGATTGGGGATCGAAATTGGCGGAGCCGGTAGAATCGGTTCCGCCGCCTCCATTTTCGTCGCCACAATCGGTTGGGTTTGCAAAATTGGCTGGGCGGGCATGACCATTCCGGCCGCAAGGCAGGATTCGGCGCTGACGGCTGCAGCGGGTGGGCTTGGGTTGTCTTCCTGCGCCGCAAGCGCGGCGCGAAAGGCCGGAGCATCCGAACGATCCTCGGTAGGGCCGCGCGAACCCAAAGCCAGAATGTGTAAACCTTGATGGATTATCGGAATCATCTTTCACCGACCTCTGCCGCTCTGGGTCCCTTTATTCCGCCGATTGGTTACCACCTGTTTACCGCCATCGCCGATACTAAGAAAAATCCGAACGATCAGGAGCTTTTGATGCAGATTTCTTCTACCCTGCCCACGCCACCCTTGCGCAGGTCTACCGATGACAATCCGATGATGGTGCAGGCCAAAGCGCTAGAGGCCAGCTTTCTGTCAGAAATGCTGGGATATGCGGCGGTTGGCAAAACCCCGGAAAGTTTTGGCGGTGGCATTGGCGAAGATCAGTTTGGATCTTTCCTGCGCGATGAACAGGCCCGGCAGATGGTAGAAAAGGGCGGCATCGGGCTTGCCGAACAGTTGTTTCACGCGATGACGAAAGGACAAGATCATGCAGGCTGAGATGCAGATTGAAAGCTTGATGGACGCAATGCACGCGGCGATTCTGGCGGCGGATTATGATGCGTTGGGTCAGCTTTCGCCTGCGTTGGATGCGGCTTTGGCCGAGCTGCCGCAGCATCTGGAGGAAAAGGCGCTGCGGCGACTGCGATGCAAAGCCGAGCGCAACGCCACCAGCGCGTGCGCGGCGGCCAAGGGCGTGCGCGCTGCCATTCAACGCATGAAGGATGTGCGGCAAATTGCAAGCGGGCTGGTGACGTATGACGAGAACGGTCAACGCTCGGGGCCGAGCGGTCAGCGCGAATTGTCGCAGCGGTTGTGAAGGTTTGCTTCAAATCTGCCGCATATGGTCGGGCGGCATTAGAGCTCTGTTAGAACTTCTGGCTGTTTATTCAATCTGCATCCCACGACGGGGTGGCGCATCTGGAACAGGCTTCGATCTGAAACGGGCTCTGGGTGCAGCGGGTAGAATGCCAAACCAGCCATCGCAAGATGGCGCACAATGCCGGGCGCAAAGCGCAGGCAGATCGCGAAGGAACAGACAATGTCGTCCATTTTGACCAATAATAGTGCCATGGTTGCGCTTCAGACCATGAAAAGCATCAACCACAATATGAACAAAACCCAGTCGGAGATTTCGACGGGCAAATCGGTGGCCAACGCCAAAGACAACGCCGCGGTCTGGGCGATTTCAAAGGTGATGGAATCCGACGTTGAAGGCTTTAAGGGTATCTCTGACAGTCTAAACCTTGGCTCGTCGACGCTGACCGTGGCGCGCGAAGCCTCGGAAACCGTGACAGGTCTGCTGACCCAGATCAAAGGCAAGATCGTGTCGGCGCAGGGCAGCAACGTTGATCGTACCAAGATCCAGACCGATATTGATGCGCTGACAGGCCAGATCAATTCGGTGGTGGGGGCGGCGCAGTTCAACGGGCTGAACCTGATCAACGGCTCGCAAACGTCGATTGATGTGCTGTCCTCGTTGGATCGCAGCGGGACGGGTGTGACATCTTCGTCGATCACGGTGAACGCGCAAAACCTGTCGACGGGGGCCTATACCGCCAATGATGTGTTCGGGGCCAGCACGGGGGGCACGGTTTCGACCGATGCGGATACCTTTGTGCTGAAGCTGGACAAAGCAGGCGGCACCGATGACATCACTATCCAAGACGGGACGACCGCTTGGGCCGCGGGCGATAAGGTCAGCATGCGGATTGGCGACAAGACTGCATCCTACACCATTTCGGGCAATGATGTGACCAGCGGTGCCAATGCCATCGCCGATCTGGTGGCGGTGGGTATGAAAAACGCCATCGACGTGCTGGGGGTTTCCGGCCTGACGGTGGATTACGATTCGGCCAATCCGGGGCAGTTGGCATTCACCAATGCGGGGACCAAAGACCTTTCGGTCAGCGGGCAGTTCAAGAACGCCACCTCGGGCGGGCTGGGTGCGTTGTCGTCGATTGATGTCACGACATCTTCTGGTGCGGCGACGGCTCTGGGCAGTATTGAGGCGATGGTGCAAACCTCGATTGATGCGGCCTCGGAATTTGGTTCGTCGCAAAAGCGGATCGAAATTCAGAGCGACTTTGTCGGCAAACTGTCGGATGCGCTGAAATCGGGCATCGGCACGCTGGTTGATGCCGATATGGAAGAAACCTCGGCGCGGTTGCAGGCGCTGCAGGTGCAACAACAGCTGGCGACGCAATCTTTGTCGATTGCCAACCAGCAGCCGCAGAACATTCTGGCTTTGTTCCGTTGATAGAGGCGGCCGGGGCGATCATCCCCCGGCCCCGTTCTCTGACCCTCAGATTTCCAGGAAGGAAAGCCGGTGACAGCCCATTTTACGGCGGCACGCTCGGTCTATGCACGGCCCGAAGCTCCGCAAAAAACCCCACGCTCTCTTGAATATGATCTTTTGGCCCGGATCACCAAACGCCTGACCCAAGCGGCAGCGTTGCGGCGGCAGGATTATCCCGGCCTGATCGCCGCTTTGGATGAAAACCTGCGGCTTTGGTCAACCTTGGCCGCTGATGTCGCCGATACCGGCAACAGCCTGCCGTCGAAGCTGCGCGCACAGCTGTTTTATCTTTATGAATTCACCAATCTGCACAGCCGTGCGGTGCGCGCCGACAAAGGCTCGGTTGAGGTGTTGGTAGATATCAACACCGCAGTGATGCGGGGCCTGCGTGGTGATGGGGGCGGGCAATGAGTGGCCTTGTCCTGAAACTTGGCCCGCATGAGCGGGTGCTGATCAATGGCGCGGTGGTTGAAAACGGCGAGAAACGCTCGCGGCTGGCGATTATGACGCCGAACGCCAATATCCTGCGGCTGCGTGATGCGATCCACCCCGAACAGGCTGGCACGCCGGTGCGGCGGGTGTGCTATCTGGCGCAACTGGTGCTATCGGGGGATACGCCAGCGAAGGATGCGCGGCTGCCCTTGTTGCGCGGGA
This sequence comes from Cypionkella sp., assembly GCF_030652235.1. Classification (GTDB taxonomy): domain Bacteria; phylum Pseudomonadota; class Alphaproteobacteria; order Rhodobacterales; family Rhodobacteraceae; genus Cypionkella. The sequence continues at coordinate 127,981 of NZ_JAUSBA010000024.1, read as the reverse complement.
TTGAGCAGCTTAGTCAGGTCTTGGTTGACCATGACAGCCGCTTGTTGCTTGCACAGGCCACGGCGGCGGTGTTGGAGGATCAGCATTATCAGGCGCTTAAGGCGTTACGCGGCCTACTGCCCCGCGAAGAACGCCTGTTCGCGGCCCATGCTTCATGAGCTATACCCCAGTCATCCCCTTAAGTGGCTATGCTGGCTGGGCGTATCTAAAGCGCACGATGGCGCCGCAGACCAAGGCGTTTAATTCTGCGCCAGAAGTCAAAAGTGATGAAGCGTATTTTCGCGCGAATATCGCCAAGATTAAGACGGCGGCGCAACTGGTCGATGATCGGCGTCTGCTGAAAGTGGCCTTGGGGGCATTTGGGCTGGAGAAAGATCTAGAGAATAAGTTTTTCATCCAGAAAGTACTGCAAGATGGCACGCTGAAAACCGGAACCTTGGCCAATAAACTGGCGGATAAGCAGTATCAGAAACTGTCGCAGGCGTTTGGTTTTGGCGATTACGCGGTGCGCAGCACGCAGATTTCAAACTTTGCCGATAGTATCATCTCGGCCTACCAAGCGCGGCAGTTTGAAGCGGCGGTTGGCGAACGGAACGACGATCTACGGCTGGCGTTGAATGCGCAGCGCGAATTGCCGAAACTTGCCGCGAAAACCAGCAGCTCTGACAATACCAAATGGTTCACCATTCTTGGCAACGCGCCGCTGCGCAGCGTGTTTGAAAAGGCGCTGGGCCTGCCGACCAGCATCGGCACGCTGGATTTGGATCGGCAGTTGGCGGCGTTCAAAGCCAAGGCCAAAGCGCAACTGGGCACCGATGCGATTGCCGATTTTACCGATCCGGCCAAGGTGGAGGGGCTGATGCGGCGGTTCCTAGTGCGGTCTGAGGCGCAGACATTTGCGCAATCGGGCAGCGGCAGTGCGGCGCTGTCAATCATGCAGCAGATTTCCAGAAACGCTAGGTCGCGGTATACTTAACCCCCATCGCCAGGGCGAGGCGGGCGAAACTGCCGGGGATACCTTCCAGCGGGGCGGTTTCGGCGAGGAAGCCATCCAAGTTCGGCCAAACCTTGATCGCCGCATCGACCAGCGGATCGGAGCCCTTGGCGTAAAGCCCGGCCTGAATCATCATCTCGGCCCGGTCCCATGCGCCGAGAAGCTGGCGGGCTTGGGCGATCAGCGCGTTTTCAGCCTCTGATGCCGCTTCGGGCAGGCTGCGCGAGACGGAGCGCAGCAGGTCGATGGCTGGATAGCGGCCACGCTCGGCGATTTTGCGATCCATCACCACATGGCCATCCAGCACGCCGCGCAAGATATCGGCGATCGTTTCCTCCATATCCGACCCTGCCACCAGCACCGAAAACACCGCGGTGATGTCGCCCTCGCCCTCCGGCCCCGGCCCGGCGCGTTCGGCGAGCGACATTATCGCCTGCGCCACGGAAGGCGGATAGCCGCGCAGGGCTGCGGACTCACCCGACGCCAAAGCCACCTCACGATGCGCCTCGGCAAAGCGGGTGATCGAATCGGCGAGATACAGCACATGCAGGCCTTGGGCGCGAAAATGCTCGGCCACCGACATCGCGGCCATAGCACAACGCTGCCGCGCCAGCGCCGATTGATCCGAGGTTGCCGTCACCAGAACCGAGCGTTTCATGCCCTCGGACCCCAACACCCGCTCGACAAATTCGCGCAGCTCTCGGCCCCGTTCGCCGACCAGAGCAAGCACCACCACATCGGCATCCACCCCGCGCGCGAATTTCGCCAACAGTGAGGATTTCCCCACGCCCGACCCGGCGAAAAGCCCGATCCGTTGGCCACGCACTAAAGGTAGAAGCGTGTCGAAGATGGCGACGCCTGTGGATAGACGTTCGCCAAGCCGACGACGTTGGGCCGCGGCAGGAGCCTGCGCGCGCAAAGGTCGTTCAATCGCACCGCGAAACAATGGGCGGCCATCCATCGGGCGACCGTAAGGGTCAACGATCCGACCGATCCAACTGTCATCGGGGGCAAGGCCGGCTGCACCCAGAAGTTCAACCTTGGCATCCATCGCGAGGCCATCGGGGAGGCCTTCGGTCAGCACGATGACGCCTTGGGCGGAAAGGTTAAGCACTTCACCGCCCAGATGGCCATCGATCAAAACCCGGTCGCCTTGCCGCGCGCATCGCTCCAGCCCCGTTACCCGGACGATGCCGCGCGCCACCTCGGCCACACGGCCCAACGGCTTTGCCACAGCCACCGTCGCGATTTGTGCGCGCAAACCGTCAAAAACTTGGTCCATCAGATTCCCTCTTTGTTCGTGCTTACCCTTTCTAAAGGAATCACCGTTAAGCCTTGGTGAAGCGATCAAGGGAGAATCCCGATGTTTGAAAAACTTCAACTGACCAGTATGGCCAATGCGATGGCAGAACGCGCCGGAGCCCGCATGGGGGTGACGGCGCAGAATATCGCCAATGCGGATACGCCCGGATATAAGGCGATGGACCTGCCGTCGTTTGCCGAGACCTATCAGGATAGCAGTCCTGCGATGCGCGCGACGCGGGCGGGGCATCTGACCGCCGATAATCAAGCAGCCGAGCCGATTTTGCGCCGGGCCAAAGGCGGGGGCGCGCCCAATGGCAACACGGTTTCGCTGGAACAGGAAATGGTGAAGACCGCCACGATCCGGCAGGATCATGACATGGCTCTGGCGATCTATCGCAATACGTCCGAGATCATTCGCGCCAGCCTAGGGCGGGCACGATAGATGAGCGATTTTTCCACATCTTTAAGTTTCGCCGCCTCTGGAATGGAGGCTCAGGCGCAGCGGCTGCGGCATGTTTCGGAAAACATCGCCAATGCTGACACCCCCGGATACCACCGAAAACTGGTGGGCTTTCGGGAAGCTATGGACAGCGGTCTGGTTGAAACCACGCCGGTCCATCTGGATCAAAGCCCGCTTACCAGCGTGTACGATCCAGGCAATCCGCTTGCGGATGCCAGCGGTCACTATGATGGATCGAACGTCGATCTGGTGATCGAAATCGCTGACGCGCGCGAAGCGCAGCGCAGCTACGACGCAAACCTCAAACTGTTCGATCAGGCGCGACAAATGACGCAGAGCCTGTTCGAACTCTTGCGCAGATAGGAGATCCAGAATGGATATCAGAACCTCACTTGCCGCCCAATCCTATGCTCAGGCACGTTCCGCAGCCGCCCCAGAACCAAGCGCGGAAGGGGCCGAGGCTACGATTGGGCGGATGGTTGGCAGCTTTGCCGACACTTTGGCACAGGGCGAACAAACCGCCCGCGCGGCAATGACCGGCAATGCTGACCCCCATGCTTTGGTGCAGGCCTTGGCAAGCTCGCAACTGGCGGTCGAGACTGTGGCCACCGTGCGCGACAAGGTGGTCGAAGCCTATCAGGAAATCCTGAGGATGCCGGTATGACGGACCAGACGATTTACGACATTTTGCGTCAGGGCCTTTGGACAGCCGTGCTGATGTCGGCCCCGATGCTGGCGGTGGCTTTGGTCGCGGGTGTCGTGATCGGATTGTTTCAGGCCCTGACCTCGATCCAGGAAAACACCCTGACCTTTGTGCCAAAAGTCGGCGCAATGCTGGTGGTGTTCTGGGCGTCGATGAGCTTCATGACCGCGACCCTCGTGGCATTCTTTCAGGATCGCATCATTCCGATGATTTCCGGGGGCTGAGATGGACGCAGCAAGTTACACGGCGCTCACACGGCAATCAGGGCTGATGCGGGAAATGCAAGTGGTGGCAAACAATATTGCCAATATATCCACCACAGGATTTCGCAGGGAAGGCGTTGTTTTTGAAGAGTATATCAAGGGAATTGACGACGGCCCTTCACTGTCTATGGCAACAGGCGATGCCCGGGTTGTCGACCTGAGCCAAGCCGGGGTGGCGCAGACGGGCGGCACTTTCGACATGGCGATCCAGGGGGAAGGCTTCTTTCAAGTACAAAGCCCGGATGGCCCAAGGCTGACGCGTGCGGGCAGTTTCACGCCCTCAGCCACCGGGGAGTTGGTGACGAATGATGGTTACCCGCTGTTGGATGAGGGTGGCACGGCTGTGGTCATACCGCCAGGGTTGGGCAAAGTTGCGATTGCGCAGGATGGCTCGGTCTCGGCGGATGGGGCACCACTGGCGAAGATCGGGCTTTGGCAACCGGGCGATCCGCTGAGCTTGCAACACCAATCGGGCACATTGTTTTCGGCGGATTCCATGCAGCCCGCGACGGGCGGGGTGATCATGCAGGGCTTTCTCGAAGACAGCAATGTGCAGCCTGTGCAGGAAATTGCTCGGATGATTGAGGTCCAGCGTGCTTACGAGTTGGGCCAAAGCTTTATGGATCAGGAAGACAAACGGATGCGCGGCGTGATTGACACGTTGGGCCGATAGGAGATCACGATGAATGCCCTACAAATCGCAGCCACAGGGATGAGCGCCCAACAAATGCGGGTTGATGTGGTGGCCAACAATTTGGCGAACATGTCAACCACTGGATATAATCCTCGCAGGGCAGACTTTGCCGATCTGCATTATCAACAACTTGCCCGCCCCGGTACGGTTTCGGCACAAGATGGCTCGGTGTTGCCAACCGGTGTTCAGATGGGTCTGGGGGTGCGGCCCTCCTCGGTTTCGGTGGTGCTGGGCCAAGGCACTTTGACACCAACAGGTGGCGATCTCGACGTAGCGATTGAGGGCAAGGGCTATATGGAGATCACCCTGCCAACTGGCGGTACGGCCTATACGCGCGATGGGGCCCTGAAACGCACGGCGGATGGATTGATTGTCACCAATGACGGTTTTCAGGTTTCGCCAGGTATTACCATTCCGTCGGATGCGCGCGATATCAGCATCAATGCCAATGGCGAAGTCTATGCCAGCTTCAGCAACCAGGTACAGCCACAGCTTTTGGGACAGTTGAGCATGGTTGGTTTCACAAATGACAAGGGGCTGGAAGCAATCGGCTCGGACCTGTTCGTCGAAAGCCCGGCCTCGGGGCCCGCCAATATCAGCACGCCGGGATTGGATGGCTTGGGCACAGTGCGACAAAGCTATCTGGAGGAAAGCACGGTGGATTCGGTGCGCGAAGTGACCGAGCTGATCAAAGCGCAGCGCGGCTATGAGTTGAACGCCAAGGTCATCACCGCTGCCGACCAGATGCTGTCTGCCACGACGCAGATGCGCTGATGTGGCGGTTTCTATTGATTTTGCTTGCGTTTCCGGCACTGGCTGACAGCGTTGTTGCCACCCGCACCATACGCGCCCACAGCCTGCTGTCGGCGGAGGATATGACTCTGGTGGCAATGGATATTCCGCAAGCGCTGACCGATACAACCGCCGCGATTGGCCAAGAAACCCGCGTCGCGATCTATGCGGGAAAGCCGATTCTACTTGAGCAAATCGGCCCCAGCGCAATCATCGAGCGCAATCAGATCGTGCCGCTGTCCTATAGCGCGGGGGGCTTAAGCATTCTGACCGAAGGTCGCGCGCTGGTACGCGGCGGGGTCGGCGAAACCATCGAAGTGATGAATTTGACCTCGCGCACCAAGGTTGCGGGCCTGATTGGCCCGGACGGCGTACTGCGTGTCGGCCCCTCTTTCTGACGGAGTTATCATGCGCCTTATGCTTATGTCCCTGATCCTATTGACCGCCTGTGGCCGCTTGGAGCAGGTCGGCCGCGCGCCCGATTTCACCCCATTGGAGGGCAGCTACCAACACCACGCGATGTATTCGACACCCTTGCCGGAAAACGCGCCGCAGAACGGGCCGACGGATGCGTCGTCGCTGTGGCAGGCGGGCAGCGGTTCGCTGTTTGGCGACCGCCGTGCCGCGCGCACCGGCGATATTCTGACCGTGGTGATTGAGATCAATGACAGCGCCGAGATCAAGAATGCCTCGGGCCGCAGCCGCGCCGGGTCGGAGAAAATGGCTGTACCGTCGCTGTTTGGCGTGCCGGAATCGGTCAATCCCGATTTGCCGGATGGGGCCAGTTTGGACGATGCGGTGAATACCTCGTCTTCGTCGAGCTATAAGGGCGATGGATCGGTCAAGCGCAACGAAAAGCTAACGCTACGGGTGGCCGCGACTGTGGTTGAACAACTGCCCAATGGCGTGTTGCGGATTGAGGGCCAGCAAGAGGTGCGAGTGAACTTTGAGATGCGGGTTTTGCTGGTGACGGGCTATGTGCGCCCGGTGGATATCTCACGCCAGAACGAGATTACTTACGACAAGATCGCCGGGGAGCAGATTTCTTACGGCGGGCGTGGGCAAATAACCGATGTGCAGCAGCCCCGTTATGGTCAGCAAGTCGCCGACGTCCTTTTGCCGTTCTGAGGTAGAACATGATCCGCAAACTTATTCCTGTTCTACTGGGCCTGATTGGCCTTGGCATCGGTGTTGGTGCGGGGATTTTCCTGCGTCCCACGCCGCCCCCCCCCGATTTTACAGGATGCTGCGCATGTTGGTGCAGCCGAAGGCGAGGGCGCATCGGCGGAAGCTGGAAAAGCCGAACATGCCGATGCGCGGCCCAAGGATGAGACGGCTGAGGGTGGCCCGGAATATGTCAAACTGACCAACCAGTTCGTGATCCCGGTGGTGGAGCAAGGCAGGGTCGTCTCGATGGTGATCTTGGCGCTGACGCTGGAGGTTGGCGCGGGCACTACCGAAGCCATCTACGCCCGCGAACCCAAGCTACGCGATGCCCTCCTGCAAGTGCTGTTTGATCACGCCAATTCCGGCGGCTTCAATGGCTCGTTTACCGATGGCGCGAATCTGGTGTTGCTGCGCAAGGCTCTGCTAGAGGCTGCACAGACGGTGATCGGGCCGAATGTCTTGGATGTGCTGATCAGCGACATCGCGCGGCAGGACAGCTAATCTTCCTTTGGTTTGAACGCAGCAAGCTTGGTGGCAAGTCCGCCAAGCGCTTGCTTTTTGCCGAATGCCTCGCGGGCATGGTCGCGGGCTTCCATCCAGGTGACGGTCTGGCGGGCAAGCAGCATGTTCAACTCAGCCCGCCGGGCATCGGCCCAACGTTGATAGTTCAGCGCCGCCAGAGCGCCAGCGATCTCTGAAATCTGCTCGGCCAGGGGTTGCGGCGCCATCAACCCGGCCAGTTGCGCCTCGCTTTCCAGCTTTGCCCGCGCGGCTGCCTGTAACACTGCCAAACGGCTGTCCAATAGCAGGTTTGCAAGCTGCCCCAGCTTGGTGAGTTGCTGTTTCTGCCTCATTTCACATAGACTTTCCGGCGTTTGCGCATGGCTTCGGCAAAGCGAATGGCAGCGGCGACGGCGCGGTAATGCTCTGGGCGGATCTGCTGGCCGATCTCGACCGTCGCATAGATCGCGCGCGCGGTGGGCGGATCGGATTGCAGCGGCACCCCCGCCTCGGCGGCGCGGGCACGCATGCGGGCTGCGACCTCATCGACACCTTTGGCGACGCAAATGGGTGCTGCGCGACCCTTACGGCTCCATTGCAGCGCCACCGCGTAATGCGTCGGGTTCACCACCACGACATCGGCTTTGGCCACGTTTTGCAGCATCCGGTTGGTGGCAATCTCTTGCCCACGCTGGCGGCGTTGTTGTCTGACATGCGGGTCGCCCTCGGAATCCTTCATCTCATCCATCAAGTCTTTGCGCGACATCCGATTGCGGCGCAGATGTTGCATCCGCTGCCACATGTAATCAACACCGCCGAACACAGTGGTGGTGATCACCACCAAGACCATGAAATGCAGCAATAATCTTAGCATCAGCGCCACGCTTTGCGCGGGCTGTAACGCCAGACTGGCCAGAATATCCACCGCATTGTTGGACAGCTGCACGCCCAAAATCAGCGCGACAGTCAGCAGTTTTGCAAAGCTTTTGCCAAATTCGAACAGCCCGTCACGGCCAAATTTCTGCCGCGCCGTGGCCAGTGGTGAGATGCGCGACCATTTCACGGCCAGCTTTTCTGGGGCAAAATGCACGGCGCGCTGGGCGAAAAGCACCAGCGCCACCGCCAGCATCGGCACCACAAACACTGGCAGCGCGGCTGTGACAAAGCCTGCGGCCATGCCTGCGACTGGGGCAGGGGCGCGGCCAAACAGCAGGGGCGCCAGCCGGTCGGGCTGATCCAGCAAAACCAAACCAATCTGGCCAAAGTGCTGCAACAGGCTGCCACCACTGACCAGCCCGACCAAGACAAACCCGGCATAGGCGGCGGCGGTGCTCAGATCGGCAGATTTTGGGATTTCACCGCGCTTGCGGGCGTCTTCCAGCCGTTTTTGAGAGGGTTCGTGCGACTTGTCATCATCGTCTTCGCTCATGGCAAAGCCTGAAACGGGGCAGCGAGAAAACCATGCAGCGATTGCGCCCAGAGCGCCAATGCCAAGGGAACCGACAGCACCATCAGCACCAAACCGCCCGCCGTCAGGGCAGGCGCGCCGATCATCGACACCATCAGCGCGGGCATCGCGCGGTTGATGATGCCCAAGGCGATATTGTACAGCAATGCGGCGATGGTGAAGGGAGCGGCCAGACAAAAAGCCAGCGAAAACATATGGCTGATCTGCGACAGCCCCCAATGCGCCGCATCTTCCGCACCGGGCAGCTGGCCCGCAGGCAGGATCTGGTAGGACAGGATCAGCAGCTCGGCCGCCCGCACATGCAGCCCGGTCGCGACCGCGATGGCGAGCCCTGCCATTACGAGCAGGTTGCCGATAGCAGGCTGTGGCTCGGGTCCGGCATCGCCGAACATCTGAGACAAAGTGGTCGCCTGCGCCGCTATCGCGCCCGCTGTTTGCAGCGCTAGGATGAACAGGCGCAAGCCCACGCCCAGCATCAGGCCGATGACCACCTCGATCAGCAAGGGCAGGACGCCAGCCTTAGCCGGATCTGGCGCAATTTGCAGGGCCGGGGCCACCACTGCCGTAAACGCCAGCGCCAGCACCAGCCGCACCCGTTGCGGCACGACTTGTTCGCCAAAGGCCGGCAGCAAGGACATCGCAGAGCCGACCCGCATGAAAACCAGAAGCCCAAGCCAGAGAAAATTCGCGCCGATCCCGGTCAGCGCGTTCATCTGTGTGATCAAATCATTCATGGCGGCACGATTCCGACCATGGCGGGCCGCGCCTCCATGCCGATTTCCTCGTAGGAAAGCACTGCGGCAGACAGGCCTTTTGCTGCCAAAACCGTGCGCAGAAACCGCCGCCGCAGGGTGGACGTGACAAGTGCGGGGTAAACACCAGCCTCGGCAGCGCGGTTCAGCCGTTCGGCGATGGCATTGGCCAGACGGCTGAACTGATCGGGCGGCAGGGCCACGTCGCGCTGGCCGCGATCGCCCTCAATTTGATACGAGGTGAAGGTTTTCTCCCAGTCTGGGGCGAGTTGGATCAGTGGGATGGTGCCATCTTCGCGCTTCAGCTCGGCCACAAGCTGGAATCCTAAGCGTTGCCGCACATGCTCGCAAATCGCCTCTGGCAGGCCAAGGCTGCGCGACTCGGCAATGGCCTCTAGGATCAGCGGTAGATTGCGAATCGACACGCGTTCTTCCAACAGCAGCCGCAACACTGTGAGCAACAGATCAACCGGAACTTTGTCAGGCACCAATTCGTCCAGCAGACGACGATTGGCCTCGCTGCGCGCTGTATCAGAAAGCATCGCAAATTCATCCAGCAGCCGACGCAAGCCGCGCAAAGACAGCAGGCGCGCGAGATTGCCCCGGATCACTTCCAGCAGATGCGTGGCCAGCACCTCTGCCGCCGAGACGACGGTCAGGCCCGCAAGCGCGGCTTCTTCCTGATTGTCCGGCCTGATCCAGCGTGCGGGGGCACCATAGACCGGCTCCCGTACATCTTGTCCTGGGGGGGCGATTACCCCATCTGCAAGCAAAACCAAGACCCTATCGGGCATCAGGCGATCATGCACGCGTTCCACCCCCTGCAGACGAATCCGGTAGCTGCCGGGCGCAAGGCTGGCCTCGTCGGTCAACCTTATCTCGGGCAGGATCAGGCCAAAGGCTGAGGCGACATGGGTGCGCATATTGGAGATCCGCACATCAAGGCCTGTGGCGGGGTCGAGCACCATACCCACCAAATTTGGGGCAAATTCGATGTGAATTTCATCGAAATCCAGCACGTCGCCGATGGATTTGCGCTTTGGTGCCACAATCTCTGGCACGGGCAAAATGGCGGCACGTTGGGCTTTGCGAAACATTGCCCAAGCGCCCCACCCCATCAGGGCAGCACCGTTCATGAACGGCAAAAACGGCATGCCAGGCACCAAAGCGAACAAAGCCATCAATACGGCAACCGTGCCCAAAGCGCCAGGATAGCGGCCAAGCTGGGCAAAGAACGACACATCGGCGGCACCCTTGGCCCCGCCGCGCGACAGCAGAAATGCTGCTGCAACCGAGATGATCACCGCCGGGATTTGGCTGACCAAGCCATCACCCACCGTCAAAATGGCATATGTCTCAAAGGCTTGACCAATCGGCATCCCGTGCATCACGGTGCCCATCACCAGACCCATCACGATGTTCAACCCGGTGATCAGCAGGCCCGCCACCGCATCGCCTTTGACAAACTTCGACGCGCCGTCGAGCGAGCCGAAAAACGTCGTCTCGGCCAGTTCCATCTCGCGCCGTCGTTTCGCTTCGGCGTGGTCGATGGCACCAGCGGCCATGTCTGCATCAATTGCCAACTGCTTGCCGGGCATGCCATCCAGCGCAAACCGCGCGCCAACCTCGGCCATCCGGCCTGCGCCTTTGGTGATGACCACAAAGTTGACGATCAGCAACACGCAGAAAATCACCAAGCCCAACAACAGGTTGCCACCCATGATGAACTCGGCGAATCCCTGAATCACATGGCCTGCAGCATCGGTGCCGGTGTGACCTTGACCGATGATCAGCTTGGTAGAGGAGATGTTCAACGATAGCCGTAGCATCAATGACGCCAGCAGAATGGTCGGGAAGGCAGAGAAATCCAACGGCCGTTCGATGAACAGGGTTACCGTCAGCATCAGAATTGCCAAGGCAAAGGACAAAGCGAGGCCCAGATCCAGCACCCAAGCGGGCATCGGCAGCACCATCATCATGATGACGGCCATCAGCGCCAGCGCCAGCCAGATCGTCGGTTGGTAAAATGACGCGGCCGTCAGTTGGAACTTTGGCATGTTATGGCAGCGCCGCGAACAGGGGCGTGACACCTTCGGTCAGCGGCACCAGCGAGGCCGCAGAGCCGCGCGCACCCGCCTGAAGCAACGGAAAGCGGTTTATGCGGGGCGCGGGTGCTGCCGCAGCGATCAAACCTTCTGCGGCGGGGGGGACGTCACCCGTTGCACGCAAATCATTCAGGGCGGCCTCGACCTTGGCCAAATAGGCCTGAGCCTGATCGGGGCTGCGTGAATGATAGGCGGCAACGGCTTCGGGCCAGCCACCTTCGGATTGAAACAAGCTGGTCAGAAACGTTGCGGCATAGGCGGCGTTGGTTTCTGGGTCAAACATATCTTCAAGCGAGCCGAAATTCTTGCTATGCCAATGCAGGTTGATCTGAAAACACCCCGCATCGAAATTTGCCTTACCTTGCGTCAGCAGATCATTTGCATAACTGATCGCCTGATCGGCATTGTCAAACCAATGGCCTTGGCCGCCCTGGTTGATCGTCCACGGCCAAGGCTGCATTTCCCCATCCGCACGGCGTCCGGTTTCCACCCGGCTGATCGCCATCAGCAGCTCTAGCGGTACGTCGCTGTTTTGGGCGGCATGTTGTGCGGCGAGATCACAAACATCGGTATCAGAGCGGCTGTGCGCAGAGCCGCACAGCAAGAGCGTCAGCACTGCTATGGCGAGACCGCCGCGAAGTTGCGATGAACGGGGCCGATTTGGCATGGGTTTCACCCGAATGATCCGTCACGTTTTGTGCCGGCGATAGGGCCACGTTAGGGACAGAATCTTCACAAACCGTAACCAAAAGCGCTGATTTTGAATTAAGGGGCCGCGACTTGCGTCAATAACGCGTCTATGGCATCGCGCGTGGTTGCGCTGCGTTCGACCAGTTGTTTGCCAACGGCAAGCGGCCCTTTGTCGACAGCCGCACCGGCATCTGGACTCGGTGCGGGGCTTAGCTCATTGGCCAGATGCTTCCACGGATCGGCGCCACGGACGCCCGTGTCCGCCCAATTTTCCGCAATGCTCAGCGCGCGCTGTTCGGCCGCAGAATCCCCCGACTGTGCGTAGATCTGTGCGGCCGCCGCTTCGTCACCCAGTTGCTGCATTGCCAGTGCGCGCAATTTTAGCGCGTCTGGCGTGTATTGGCCGGTCAACGCCCGCAACGCTGCGCGTCCATCGTGCCGTTGCAGCTGAATCGTCGCCAATAGAAGCGGGTCGACCCGCGATTCGTCGCGCAGCCACTGCAGCGCGCTGTCTGCCATGCCCAAATGTAACAATCGCCCGGCAAGCTTTGCCGCAGTTTCCGGTGTCAGCTTTGGCTCTGGCGCAGAGGAAACCAAGACGGCATGTGCCAGCACAGCGTCATCCGTCCCCAAAAGCGAGAGGATGCGCCAAAGTTTCGGCTCGGCTTCGGGCGCATCCGGCAACAAAGCAAAGGCAGCCTCGATGTCGCCCGAGGCGGCTTTTGCCAACAACAGCGCGCGGATGGCAGCCGGGGCTGTGGCTGATCCGGTTTGTTCTTGCGCCACAGCCTCAAGCGCCACGACCATATCGGGCGCAATCGGCAGGTCTTGGGCAATGCGGGCCTCGACCAATGCCACCAAAGCCGTCGCCGTGCCGGGGCCGGGATCGGCGACCATTTGTTGCAACGTCACCTCGGCTGCCGCAGCATCGCCTTGGCGCATCTCGATTCTGGCCGTCAGAAGTGCGGCATCCGGTCCCGGCCCGCCCGGAGCCCGCAGGATCGCGTCCCGCACGCGGGTTGCTGCGTCATTGGCCCCGATTGCCATGAAGCGATCCGCCAAAACCGGGCCCAGATCACGGCGCAAGCCGATGGGCAGGGCGGAGAAGGCCAGAAAAGCAGCGTTGGTGTTGGCACGTTGGCTCGCGTCCAGCTTGGGCTGGGCGAGGATGGCCCAGAGTGCCGCAGGGCTATCGCAAGCTTCTTGGCCTATGAAGGCAGAACCTAGATCGGGACGGCCATCCACCAGCCGTGCCATGCTTTGCCACAGCGGCTTGTCGGGCAGATCCATCGGGAAAGCCTGCATCAACTGCTGTGCCTCAGCGCCAAAACCGACGAAAAGATGGAACTGGACCGCGCGTTGCAGCACTGCGGGGTCTGCTTTGTCAAATTCGGCAATCAAGCCCTCACTTGATTTGGCGATTTGCGCAAACACTGGGCTGTCATCACCCCAACTTGCCACATCCAGCCTGTCAGCTTCGACGCAAGCTTGGCCCTGCGCGCCGATCTTGTCGTGATCAGGCAGACCATTTGACATGGATACACTTGGCAATTCGCCCAAGCCGACTCGGACAGGTCCGATAGCTTCTCCCGCTGCTGCGGGATGCACCGTCTGATCGGAATGCAATTCTGCCATGTCGACCACGCCTTGAGCCGCGCCTCGGCTCAGCTGGTGCAGCAAAGAATCGCGCAGCGGCTGCAAAGCTGGATCACTGTTGGGCAAGGCGGTAAACGGGCGCGCGTTTGTGGCTTTCGGCTGGCCGGTTTGCAACTGCGCCAAGGCCTGAAGCGTCCAGTCGTAGCGAGCGGTTGTAATGTCAGGGCGCACAGGCTCGGTGTTAGCTTCGAGTTGTGCTGTTTGCGCCAGCGGCTCCTCAAACGACGAGCCCTTGGGCGGCCTGCCATCGCGCAGATCAATCACCATGATGCCGGGGCGAAATTCAAACGGAATCGCGTAGCAAGCGCAGGCGATGGCAAGGTTCAGAGCCCCGCTGTTGGGATCGGTCGAAATCCCGGCGAGGCGGCTTTTCCCGATCACTTTGAATGTCTCTGTCAGATCATAGCTGGGCGACTTATTTGCGATCCGCAACGCGTAGCCGTCTTCTGTTCTGCCAACCTGCCAATCCACCGGGCCGTCATACTCCAGCACCAAGCGGGTAAAGCCGTCGTGCTCACCGGATTTGACCAGAACGGGCGCGGCTGCGGCCATCGTCGTGAAGGCAAGCCAGATCGCGAAAACCAGCCGGATCATGCGGCCCCCTGCTTCAAAGCCCGCAAAGATTCCTCAACCGCTGCGAAGCTGGGGCGGACGTGATGCGGGGTATTTTGGCGGCCGACTTCGATGCAAATATTCGGGGCATGGCGATGCAGATTGGCCACCAGCACCTCTCGCACAAGCTGATAGAAATGGCCGTCATCCTCTGTCACCGTTTTCACCCGTGCAGCGAAGGGGCCCATCAAGCCATAGGCCAGAAACACCCCCAGAAAAGTGCCGACCAAGGCAGAGCCGATCATTTCGCCCAGAATTTCAGGCGGCTGGTCCAATGACCCCATCGTCTTGATCACCCCCAGAACCGCAGCCACAATGCCAAGCGCGGGTAGGGCGTCGGCCATGGATTGCAGCGCGTGGCTGGAGTGCATGGCATGGGCCAACGCGGCCTCAACCCGTTTGTCGAGCACTTCTTCAACCTGATGCGGGTCGTCGTAATTCATTGAAGCTGCGCGAAAGGTATCGGCAATCAAATCCACCGTTTCGTGATCTTTCTGGATTTTTAGATATTTGCCGAAAATGGTCGATTCCTGCGGGTTTTCGATATGCTCCTCCAACCCCACCGGATTGGCGCGGGCGATGCGGATCAACTCGAACAACAGGCACAGCAAGTCACGGAAATCATTGGGTTTCCATTTTGGCCCTTTGAAAACTTTGCCGACATCTTTCGCGGTTTTCTTGACCGCCGCGAGATCGTTTGACACCAGAAAAGATCCCAGCGCCGCCCCGCCGATCATGATCATCTCAAACGGCAGCGCCTCCATAATCGGGGCAAGGTGGCCGCCGTGGATGACAAAGCCGCCAAACACCATCACGAGGATGACGACGATACCAATAATGCCGAACATCGCTGACCCTACCCAATTTCCTACGCGCAGCATGGCAGAGCCGGGTTAAGAAACCCTGACTCTAGTTCTTCGGCGCCATCGCATTGCGCCCGGCAATCAACACGGAAATTGCATAGACTTTTGCCGGAGCCATCCCAGACATCACCGCCGCCGCCGCACCCGGGGTCATCCGACCGAGGAAGCCTGCAGCAAATTCTGGTGCCATTTCGCCAAACAGTTTGGCGGCATCAGCGGGCTTCATAGCCTCATATACGGCGGTCAATCGGGTCAGATCGGCCTCTGCGGCACCATCGGCAATCTGCAAGGTTTTCTTCAGGCTTGTCTCGGCGGCAGTCATTTCATCCATCCGGGCCTTGATCGCGGCCTCGGCCAGTGCCAGCGCCGCCATCCGATCCGCTAAGGCGGTTTCGCGCGCGGTGACCTGAGCTTCGCGCGCGCTCAACGCTTCGGCCAAGGCGAGGGGCGTTGTGGGGCAGGATTGTGGATCGGTGGCAGGCACATCTGTTGCAGCCACAGAGTTTGCCAGCGCCGAGCCCACGCCAGACCCTACGCGCAAGGCACCAGAGGCTGCGAGAAACAGCGTCAGAATCACCAAAGTGCCGCGACCACTGCGCGGGCGGGGCTTTGTCATTCCGCCACCTCCATATCCGTTCGCGCCACCCGCCTGCGCACGAAGCGCAGATTCCGGGCGGCCTCGGCTGGTTCAGCCTCAACATTGGCGGAGGGGGCCGCAGGATCAGGCAGACCATGCAGAGATGCGACCAGCAATTCCAATCTCCCGGCCACAGATTCGGCACGATTGGTGAGAGCTTTCAGCCCATCCGCCGAGCCATGCGCCGCCGAGCGCGCCTGTTCCAGCGCGCGTGTCATGTCATCGACCTGCGCTGACAGCACCGCAATCGCGCCGCCCATGCCAGTTTCCAGCGTAGTGAATGTCTTCAACCTGCCCGACAGTACATAGCAATAAATCGCCGCCCCGAAAGAGCCCGCCGCCATCAAAATATCCGCGATCAGCACCATTTGGTTTTCCTTCAGTTTAGCACAAATTCGGTGATAAGAAGATCGCGCACCCGACCATCGCCGGTGACAATCTGAATCCGGCGCAACAATTGTGCGCGCATCCGCACCAGTGCAGCAGAATCGTCAAATTCGGCCGGATCAATGGCTCGTAAGTAGCCGTTCATCACATCGATGATACGCGGCAGCAGGGTGGTGACCTCTGCCGCATGACTGCCTGCGACCTCTAACTGCGAGGTGAAGCGCAGATGCCTGCCATCTTCGCCGGGGCCGATCGAGACGATCACCGATTCAACCGGAACAAAACTGATATCGGGCAAGGGGTTGGGTTCAGCGGCACCTTCTGCATATCCCGCTCCCCCAGCTAGAATTAAGCCTGACCAAGTGGCGTAAAATCCTGCCCCACCCAGCAGAAAAGCCAGCGTAAGCCCGATCAGCAAAGGCTTTTTCGACTTTTTTTTCGGTGCCGCATCCTGCGGCTGTTCAGCTTCGGCCACTTGGCCCTCCGTCTTTGCTTGCAGACCAAACATAGACCCAAGCTCACTAACCGATTGTTAAGGCCAATCCGTCAAAGCTGGTTTCATCGGGCAGAACCCCCACCGGAGAGCGACCGTGCAGAACCTGTTGCAAATTTGGCAGAACCTTGATGGCCGCAAACGTCTTGTTGTTTTGGGCGCGACCTTGGCGATGTTCTTGGCCGTTATGATGATGTCGCGGATAGCAGGGACGCCGGGAATGTCTTTGCTTTATGCTGGGTTGGATAGTTCGGCGGCTGGCGATGTAATCATCGCGCTGGATCAAAAGGGGGTGACCTACGAGGTGCGCGGTCAGGCGATTTACGTCGATGAGGGCCAACGCGATGCGCTGCGCATGACTTTGGCGGCGGAAGGTCTGCCTGCGAATTCTGGCACTGGATATGAATTGCTTGATTCGCTGTCCGGCTTTGGTACCACCGCGCAAATGTTTGATGCGGCCTATTGGCGGGCGAAAGAGGGCGAACTTTCGCGGACGATTATGTCAAATCCGCAAATTCGCACAGCGCGGGTGCATATTGCCCAAGCGCCATCGCAGCCGTTTCAGCGCGATGTAAAACCCAGTGCCAGCGTGACGATCACCTCGGTTGGCGGCAACCTGCCCGCTGTGCAGGCCAAAGCGTTGCGGCATCTGATTGCGGCTTCGATGCCGGGGATGGTGCCGGATGAGGTTGCGGTGATTGATTCTGTCGCCGGATTGATCGCCTCGGACGCTGATCAGACCGCCCCTAGCCTCGCCGCTGACAGCAAGGCGGCTGAGATCAAGCAGAATGTCGAACGCCTGCTGTCGGCGCGGGTCGGGCCGGGAAAGGCGGTGGTTGAGGTGGCGGTGGACGTGGTCACCGATGCCGAACAGATCACCGAGCGTAGTTTTGATCCGCAAAGCCGCGTGGCGATTTCCACCGACAACACCCAGCAATCTGGATCTAACACGCAGCCCGGCGGCGATGTGACGGTGGCCTCAAATCTGCCTGCCAACCAAGCGTCGGCGGGGGGCAATGGCAAAAGTGAGAACTCCGAAACCCGCGAGAAGGTGAATTACGAGGTGTCCGAGACCAATCGCCAGTTGGTGAAGGCACCCGGTGCGGTGCGCAAGATTTCGGTGGCGGTTCTGGTGGATGGTGTGCCGGTGACGGCGGCGGATGGCACGGTCAGCCTGCAGCCGCGCCCCGAGGAAGAACTGGGGGTTTTGCGTGAACTTGTCAGCTCTGCCGCAGGTCTTGATACAACGCGCGGCGATGTTCTGACGTTGAAATCTCTGGCGTTTGAGCCTTTGCCGCAGCTGGGCGATGTGGCTGCGGCCAGTATGTTTTCCTTTGGCGAGATCAATCTGATGACGCTGATCCAGACCGCCGTGCTGGCTTTGGTGGCGCTGATCCTGGGGCTGTTCGTGATCCGCCCGGTGCTGACCTCTGCCACCCGCAGGCAGGCTCTGCCCGTCCCGATGCCGACGCTGGCGTTGCCCGGAGTGGCCAACTTTGACGGCCAACGTGTGCTGACAGGCGAGATCGACGATGGCACCGATCTGCCGCCGCTGTCTGTCGTCTCTGGTGTGCCGGGATCGGATGTGGCGAAAGACCCGATGAGCCGTCTGCGTCAGTTGATTGAAGAGCGCCAATCCGAATCCGTCGAAATTCTGCGCGGCTGGATGGAAGTTGAGGAGGAGGTGCGCTGATGGCGTTGCGATTAGAAATGTTCGAGACAGAGCAAACCGCAAATGGCGGCAAGACGGTTGTGCTCGACGCTATGCATCTAGAGGAAACCAAGCTTGCCGCCTACGAGTCCGGCTATAGCGCAGGATGGGAGGATGCGGCTGCCGCGCAATCCAGCGACCAGACCCGCGTGCAGGCCGATCTGGCGCGTAATTTGCAAGGGTTGTCCTTCACCTTTCACGAGGCTCGCCAGCACGTCTTGCTCGCCCTTCAACCCTTGATGAGCGAGATGGTCGGGCAGCTTTTGCCGGCGCTTGCCCGCGAAACGCTATCGCAAGTGGTGCTGGAGGCATTGATGCCGATGGCTGAAAAGCTGGTGGATACGCCAATCACAATGGTTCTGAACCCGACCGCGCGCGTAGCGGTCGAGGCATTGCTGGAGCAAGCCACCGGCCTGCCGCTGATCGTGACGGAAGAACCCAGTCTCAGCGAGGGGCAAGTATATTTGAAATTTGGCGGTACCGAAACGCAGATCAATCTTGATCGCGCAACCGCTGAAATCACCGCCGCCGTGCGCAGTTTCTTTGACATTCCAGAGCAGGAGAAAAAATATGGATGAACTGTCAGATGGCAATCCGTTTGGCCAAGTGCCGATTGAGGTCACCATCTCGGTTGGAAAGGCTCGCCCGCTGGTGCGCGATTTGCTGCGGCTGTCACGCGACGCGGTGCTGGCGCTGGATCGACGCGTGGATGATCCGGTCGAGCTTTACGTCGGCGATCGGCTGATCGCCCGCGGTGAGCTGCAAGAGTTGGAGGGCGACAGTTCCGGCCAACTCGCGGTGCGGCTAACCGAAGTGGTGAACCTGCGGGGCGGGCTATGATGCAACGCGCAGGTCTGGCGCTGGCGATCGTGCTGATGTGCGCGGCCCCGGCGCTGGCGCAGGGATTGTCGATTGATTTTGGCGATAGCAGTTCGCTCTCCACCCGGTCGGTGCAGTTGCTGGTGGTGATGACGGTGCTAAGCCTCGTGCCGGGTCTGGCGGTGATGATCACCTGCTTTCCCTTCATTGTCACCGTGTTGTCGATCCTGCGCCAAGCCATTGGGCTGCAACAAGCGCCGCCGAATATGCTGATCGTCAGCCTTGCGCTGTTTCTAACGTGGTTCGTGATGGATCCGGTGTTCACTGAGGCCTGGGTGAAAGGGATCGAGCCGTTGAATGCGGGCAGCATCGACATCCAGCAGGCGATTCCGCTCATTCTTGCCCCGTTTCGCGGCTTTATGGCGCATCGGTTGGATGGCGATACCTTTGCCGCGCTGCAAAATCTGCGGCCCAATATGGCGCAGGTTTTGCCGGTGGACGCGCCGCTGTCGCTGCTGGTGCCCTCGTTCATCCTGTCGGAAACTCAGCGCGCCTTTGAGATCGGTTTTCTGATCTTCCTGCCGTTCCTGATCATCGATCTTGTTGTCGCCGCAGTGCTGATGTCTATGGGCATGATGATGGTACCGCCTGCGGTGGTGTCGCTGCCCTTCAAGCTGGCGTTCTTCGTCGTCGCGGATGGCTGGAGCCTTGTGTCCAGCGCTTTGGTGCGAAGTTATTTTTGACCGGATGTGAACCGAAAAAGGCGGCAATCTGCCGTTTCAGTTGACCACGAACTCGGCGTGGAGCGCCCCGGCCGCATTGATGCTTTTCAGAATGTCGATCATGTCATGCGGCGCTACCCCCAGCGCGTTCAACCCTGCCACCACCTCGGACAGATTGGTTCCGCCGGAAACCTCGGCTAACCCTGTGCCGGGTGCGTTTTGGATATCGACAGATGTGCGCGGCAGTACGATGGTTTTGCCTTCCGCAAAGGGGTTCGGCTGCGACACCATTGGGGTTTCATCAATCCGCAGCGTGAGGTTACCCTGCGCCACCGCGACCCGGCTGATCCGCACGTCTTCGCCCATCACGATGGTGCCCGAGCGTTGATCGACGACAACCCGCGCTTTCGTTTCAGGCTCTACCAGAATATTCTCCACCCGGCTTACCAGATGCGCAGGCGAGCGCCCGTTGGTTTGCAACAGCACCGTGCCCGCATCCAACATCTCGGCCGAGCCTCTGCCCATTTTGGCGTTGATCGCGGATTCAATGCGCTCGGCTGTTGTGAAATCAGGTTCGCGCAGCGCCAGCCGCATCGACTCCAGCTGGGTGAAGTCAAACTCCACCTCACGTTCGACCCGGCCACCAGAGGGGATCATTCCGGCAGTTGGCACACCCTGCACCACTTTCGCCGCTTGGCCATCCGCCGAGATCCCGCCCGCAATGATCGCACCCTGCGCCACCGCATAGATCTGACCATCCGCGCCGTTCAGCGGCGTCATGATCAGCGTGCCGCCGAGCAGACTTTTCGCATCACCGATCGCAGAAACCGTGACATCAATCTGCCCGCCCGCCCGCGCAAACGGCGGTAAAGCTGCAGTCACGAACACAGCTGCGACGTTCTTGGGTTGATACTGCTCGCCCGTGACATTGACGCCCAACCGTTCCAGCAGATTTGACATAATCTCTTCAGTGAAGGGCGCATTGCGCAAACCATCCCCTGTGCCATTCAGGCCCACGACCAGCCCATAGCCGACCAGATCGTTGGAGCGTACGCCGTCAAATTCCACCAGATCCTTAATGCGGATCGGGCCAGACCAAGCCGCACTTGACAGCAGGCTGACCATGACGGCGCAGAGAAGCTTTCTCATCTTAAGTAATCCAGCAGGCTGAGGCGCGAAAGTCGCGCGGTGAGGGCGTAGATCTTTTCCAACTGCGCCTGAGTTTCATCCAGATTTATGGCCGTTTCATAAGGATCGGCTTCGGTGATGTTGTTGCGCGCGATCTGCAAAGCCGAGGTTTCATTGGAATTGCGGATCGCTGCTGCGTCGATACGCGCTTCAACCAAACCAAGCCGCGCCGCCACATTGGTACGGTCGGTTTTGTTCTCCAACAGGCTGAGCGCTGCACGGCGGGCTAGGTCCTGCCGCCCCGTGCTTTGCCCAACCAAAACGCCACGATTAAGCAAAGCTGCCAGTGCCAGACCCTTAATAGTGTCGCGCAATGCGGGATCTTTGGCGGTGACGTCGATGCGGACTTCCTCACCTGACGCAATCGTCAATCCGGCCAGTGCATCGCCACCTTGGTAGGCGACAGCGTCATAACCGGTGGGGCTTGCAAACCAGTTGCTCACCGCCGTTTCGACATCTTGCGCGCTGAAAGCGCCAGCAACGGCGGCTGTCAGGGCAGAAAGCAGTGTGTCAGAATCTACTGAAGCAGCCCCGGTCGTCGCCTGTCCTGCAAACAGGCTGCGATCCCCAAAACGGGTGTTCAGCACAGACAAAGCCGTTTGCAGGGTCTGCTCGGCATCCTTGCCCGCAGCGTCAATCAGCGCCGCTGTCCCCCCCGTTGATGTCGAAATCAAAGAGTTACTCAGGTTTCCAGCCAGATTATCGACAGTGCCAAGCGCTGTTTGCATCGCCCCCGCAAACAGCCCCGCTTCAGAAGTCACTATACCATAGCCTTTCAACCTGCCCAACGAGACGTCGATCCCCGAAATCGGCCCAAGATCGCCCGAGACCCGTGCCGTCGTGTCGCTGATCCTGCCCATCGCTGCCTCATTGGTCAGCCGTTGCAGGTTTTGCTTTAGATCAACGGTATGCCGCCGCAGCATGAAAGATCTGGCCATATCGCCTAGGGAAATCGCGCTCATTGCTTACATCTCCAGCAGTTTCTGCATCATATCGCCGATGGTGGAAATCACCTTGGCGTTGGCGGCATAGGCTTGTTCAATCACCAGCAGAGATTGCATTTCCTGATCAGTATCAACGCCTTGCTCTAATTCCATCGTGCTGAGCGTATCCAACCTTGCCGCAGAATAGCTGGCCTCATTCTCTGCGCTGACCCGCGCACTGGCGACACCCGAGACCATATCCGCCACCAAGGTGGCAAAGCTGCGCGCGCCAGTCATGAAGCCGCCAGAGACGGGGGTGCGGGGTGTAGTCAGCGCAGTTTGCAGGTCTTTCAGCAGTTGACTGTTGCCCGCAGCGCCCGGTGCGGTGGCGCCCAGACCATCGCGCAACCGCCAAAGCGCGCCGCCCTGTGCCGGATCTGCGGCGGCATTAACGGTCAGGCGCTGCGCGAGACCGATCTCATTGCTAACATTGAAAGCGGCACCACCATCGGTGAAAAGTCCCGCTATGCCCGTGGCTCGCGTGCTGTCTAGCCCACTGGCGGCAAACCGCTCTATTAGATCGCGAGCGCTGGCATCGAGTTTCGCCTGCGCTTGCGGTGCCAGATCATCGCGAATGGCGAATTGTGCGGCCAAAGTGCCGCCGGAAATCGGGCCATCCTCGGCTGTGGTCGAGATCGCCTTACCGTTCAGCGTCAACCCCGACAGCGCACCGCTGGCTTGGGTCATCGCCGCGACCACCACGCCCACCGGAGTGAAGCTCAGTTGCGTAGGCAGCCCGTCCAACACAACCGCGCCGCCGGTGGTAAACAGCGCGATTTCGCCCTTTTCGCGCGGCACTTCGCGCAGAGGAATGATCTTGGCGACGCTGTCAATCGCCTGGTGGCGCTGGTCAATCAGCACCGAATTGTCGCGGCTAGAGCCAGACGTCGCCCGGATTTGACCGTTCAGATCGGCGATCCGGGCCAAAGCCGTATTCACCTGCGTGACTTGGCTTTCGATTTGATCATCGGCATCAGAGCGCGCCTGTTGAATATCGCTGCCCGCCCCCGCTAAATGACTGGCCAAAGTTTTGGCCGATTCCAGCACTTTTGACAACCGCACCTCGGATTCCGGACGAGAGCTGGCTTCCAGCAGCGCTGTGTCGAAATCGCTGATCCGGCTGCCCAAAGAGCTGGCGTTGTCAACCGTTCCAAGCACCAACTCGAGCCGCTTCAGGAATGTTGCGGTGGCGTCGCGCCCACCGCTACCCGCCTGTGCCAAACGGCGATCACCCAGCAAAATCGGATCGCCGCGCCGCACCACACCGGTCACGCTGACGCCCTGACCCGAGCCGCCAATGGTGCGTGCGCTCAGTTGCAATTCGCGCCGACCGTAGCCTTCTGTCATCGCATTGGCGATGTTCGACGAGACGACTTCTGCCGCGCGTGCTGCCGCGTTCAGTCCGGAAAGCGCCGAGGAAAGGCCGGATGTGATCGACATTCAAGCCTCCTATCGTTTGATATTGGTGGTTTCTTGCAGCATCTCATCGGCGGTCTGAATGATCTTGGCGTTGGAGGAATAGGCGCGTTGGGTTTGGATCAGTTGCGTCAGTTCCGCCGCCACATCGGTTGAGGATTCCTCGCGAGAAAAGCCCACCACTGTGCCCGTTGGCCCATCGCCTGCGTTCCAGAGATAGAACGGGCCAGAGGCCGCTGAGATCTGATAGGTCTGATTGTTCATCGCCATCAGCCCATTCGGGTTCGGCACGTCCACGACCGGAATCCGGTAAATCCGCCGGGTGAAGCCCTGATCATAAATCGCGTAAAGATCGCCCTGCTCGTCAATCTCAACCGAGGTTAAACTGGCGACCGGAGAGCCGTTTTTGCTGATCGAGACCGGGGCGAAGCTGCTGGACAGCTGTGTCATCCCGTTCGGTTGGCCCAACTCACCCACGTTCAAGGCAATGGTACCGCCCGCCACCGCAAGCGGAATTGTGCCATTTGCCGCGTCGTAGGCCCCGCCCGACACCGCCGTCACCGAAGCCAACGTACCGCCCGCCGCCTGTGACGGATCAAAGGTCAGCGTATACTCGCCAATCACAGTCCCACCCGAAGCGCTGTCGCGCACCGTCATCGTCCAAGTGTTCGAGGCTCCGGTGGTGGGCACCGTCGGGGTAAAGCTGAAATCCAGCGATTCCGAGGTACCAAGATTGCCGAAGTACTCCACGGTCAGATCATGCGGATCGCCCGATGCGCCGGCAATGCTGGCGGAGGCGGGCAGATTCACGCCCAGTGTCATCTCTGACGTAGGGTTGCCGATGTATTGGTTGGCGTTGATCCTCACGGGTTCCAGTGCCGCCATTGTATCGCGCGGAAAGGTGTTCAGGCTGCCATCCGGGTTTGCTGGCCAACCCATCAGCACCAACCCGGTTTCGGTACGCAACACCCCATCGGCATCGGGGCGAAACGAGCCAGTTGTCACCAGTGAAATCGGATAGGTGCTGTCGGTGCTGTCCAGAGATCCTGCATCCGTCACCGGCAGAAAACCCCGACCATCAATCGCCAGATCGGTGGCATTGGCAGTCGAAATCAGCGGCCCGCGTTCATCAATCAACCGCATATTCGAGGCCCGCACTCCGCCCGCCGAATAGCTGGACTGCGCACTGCCATTCAGCACAACCGAATGAAAATCCGTTTCGGCTCGTTTGTAGCCATAGGTCGACGAATTCGCGATGTTGTCGGCAATCGTCGCAAGTCGGTTGGCATTGGCGTTCAGCCCCGCCACCCCCGCGTTCATGGATGAGGAAATCGTCATGGAAAGCGCCTTTCTGCAGCCTCGACCTTTTGTCAGATCGAACCTGCCTGATGCGCCTTAAGATCGCCCTAACAGTTCAAATTTTACGCATCTCATCGGTCCTTGCGCAGCAGAATAATCTCCAAACGGTTGTTGCGGATCGCTGTTGGGTCTTGCGTGGCGGGCTTGCGGTCCGCATGGCCACTTATCCGCGCCATCCGGGCGCTGGCAATGCCGTCGCTTTCCAGCAAGGCCCGCATCGCCTGCGCGCGTGCGGTTGAAAGATCCCAAGCGGGGTTGTCTTTCAAGGTGATCGGCAAGGTGCGCAGATGGCCGTTCACTGCGATTTTGTTTTCTGCCAACCCCAGTACTTCGGCGATTAATCCGGCGATCTTGCGAGTCTCCCCCGTGGGTTCTGCCGTGTCATCCACGAACAACGGTGCATCCGGAAGATCAAATATTTCAACCACTAAGCCCTCATCTGTGACCTTAGTCACCACATGCCGCAGCATCCGCTGCATAGTCATGCTTTCGCCGCCCTGCGCCATCAGGGTCTGCGCGATCTGTGCCATCCGGCCCTGCTCTGCCGCCGCCTCTGCATCCTTCTCGGCCGAACCAGATTCGCCGCGCGCCTCGTTGCTTTCGGTCGGCTGCGCAAGGCTGGCCCCGGCGCCATTCTGAGCAAGCGCCTCCTCGGAAAACGTCGAATCGCCGCCGAACATGCTATCGCCACCACCGGAAACCCGGCTGATCGCGATCGTCGGACTGAAATAATCCGCAATTCCTTTACGTTGTTTTTCCGTTGTCGCGTTTAGCAGCCACATCAGCATGAAGAAGGCCATCATGGCCGTCACAAAGTCAGCATAGGCCACTTTCCACGCCCCACCGTGGTGACCGCTGGCTTTGATAATCTTCTTCCGCTTGATGATGACTGGCGCGGCATTTGATTGCCCGGCCATCACACACCCATGTTTCACACCCACGGTCAGGTATAGCCGAACAGGCTTTACCAAGGCTTAAGCGATTGGATTTTAGCTATTTCCAAAAGCTGAGCGACGCATCGCTTGGTCATCCTCTGCGCTCAAATATCCTGATGGGGTTTGGGGGTGCAAAACCACCAAGGTCAGCCCGGCAAAGCTACCGCTCTCGCAAAGCCTCGTTCGATTTATATAAAGGCTTGGTCAGATAGGTCAGAATCGTCTTGCCGCCCGTTTCCAACTCCACATCCGCCTGCATGCCGGGCTTGATCTCCAGCCCCTTCTGCCGCGCGGTGAACTTGCTTTGATCGACGAAAAGCATCACCTTGTAATGCGGATCGCCGTTCGGATCACGCGAGCGTTCGTCCTTGAACGTATCGGCCGAGATGAACACCACCTTGGCCTTCAGCGAGCCGTAAATCGTATAATCATAGGCCGACAGCTTCACAGTCGCGTCCAAGCCTTCGCGCACCGAGGCAATGTCGCGCGGCTTCACCCCCGCCTCGATGAACAAAGCGTCGTCGAGAGGAATGATCTGCAAAATCTCCTCACCTGGCTTGACCACGCCGCCAATCGTGGTGATCGACAGCTTGTTCACGACCCCCTTCATTGGCGCCACCAGCACGGTGCGTGACAACTGGTCCTGCGCCAATTTCAGCTTTTGCCGCAGCCCAGCGAGGTCACTTTCAGTCTTGGCATAGTCGGTCGCCCGCCCCATTTTAGTCGTGGTACGCGCTTCTGACAGCTTGTTCTGCGCCTCCGAATTATCCCGCCGCGCCCGCGTCACTTCGATCAGAGGCGCGATGTCTTGTTGGTACATTTTCTCCAGCAGTTCCGCCTCTTTGGAGGTCTGCTCCAGTACCGCTTGCGCGCCAGCCACCCGCGCGTCATATTCACTCAACCGCGCCGTCAGCAGGGCCTTTTCCGAGGCCACCACATCCGGCACCCTCTGCGCAAATCTCTCCGGCACATCAAATCCCGGCGCGTCGTTCATCTCGGCCTCCAGCCGCAGGCGCCGGATTTCCAGCGTGGCGATTTCATCCGACAACTCATCCACCGCCGCCTGATATTGCGTACCATACAGCCGCGCGAGGGTCTGCCCTGGTTCGACCACATCACCCTCGGCGACGTTCAATTCTGCCAGAATCCCGCCCTCAAGGTTCTGGATGATCTGGGGCCTGCTGGACGATACCACCTCGCCCTGTGCCCGCACGATCTCATCGACCCAAGCCACCGAGGCCCAAGCCACGAATACCGCCATCACCACGACAATCATCCAGATCGTGCGGCTGGGGCCACGGGTTTTCTCGGCGAAACTTTCGTCATAGGTGGCAAGGCTCATGGTTTCGCCCCTCCGACTTGCATGGTGAAATTCTTTTTTACCGTGGTGATGCTGCCAATCGCCACGCCCGCCGCCGGGGCAGGGGCCTGCACGGCCACACCGCCGCCATTCAGATGCGCCAGCACAGCTTCGCGCGGACCATCGACCACCAGCCGCCCATTTTGCATGATCACCACGCGGTTGGTTAGCTGCAAAATCGGCACCCGGTGGGTGGCAATGATCGCAGTGCGGCCGTCTAGCCATGTCTTCAACCGAGAAACCAGCGTCGTCTCCAACGTCTGATCCAGCGCCGCCGTTGGTTCATCCAAAATCGCAACACGCGGGTTTTGCAGCCACATCCGCGCCCAGCCTATGCTTTGACGCTGACCGACCGATAGGCCCTCGCCCATCTCGCGGATCTCCAGATCAAGCCCGCGGGGATGGCTGCGCACGAACGGGCCAAGCCCTGCAAAATCCAGCGCATCGAACAAGCGGTCGTCGTCCCGCTCTAGCTGCGACATGTTCAAATTGTCGCGCAAAGTTCCGGCAAACAGCCGCACTTCCTGCCCCAAATAGCCAACCCCACGCCGCAAGTCGCGCGGATGCACTTGGTTCAGGTCAACCCCATCAATCAAAACCCTGCCAGCCGAAGGCTCATAAAGTCCCGCCAGCACCCGCAGCAGCGTCGATTTGCCCGAACCATTCGTGCCCAAAACCGCAATGTGCTGCCCTGCCGGGATCGAAAGACCGTTGATCTCGACCGTGGCCGCCGCTTTCGAATCATAACGGAACTCGACATTGCGCAACTCAAACGCACCGACCAGCTTGTCACGGCGCAAATAATGTCTCCCGGCTTCCTCGGCCTGATTGGACTGTGCAATCGTATCCAACCCGTCCAAAGCCGATTTCACATTGGTCCACTTTGACATTGTCGACGACAAAGAAGCCAATGGCCCCAAGGTGCGCCCGGTCAGAATGCCAATCGCAATGATCGTGCCTACGGTAAAATCGCCTGCGAACACCAGATAGGCCCCTGCCACCACGGCCAAAACATAGGTCGCCTGCTGCACCCCTTGCGCCCAATAGCCCAGCATCGCCGTCAGATGCCGCTGGTCGGAGGATTTCACCGCCGAAAGCGTTGAAAGCTCCGCCCAAATCCGCTTGATCCGATCTTCCCCGCGCTGGGTGGTGACGGTTTCGGCCTCAAAGATTGCCTCGTAAAGCAACCGGGCCGCACGGGTTGAGGCACCTTGCGTGGCTGCCGTCAACGCCACCATGCGCTTTTGAAACAGGAAGCCCGGCAGTACCATCAGCACGCCGCCGATGATCAAAATCCACACCAGATTACCGCCGATAGACGCCACAAGTGCGAGGAAAATCAGGATAAACGGCAAATCCGCCATCGTGCCGATCGTGGTCGCGGTGAAGAACTCCCGCACCGAGGAAAACTCGCGCATGGCCGAGAACAAGGCCGAAGGGCTGCGCTGCCCCGGCCCGTGCTTCATCCCAAGCAGCTTGTCCATCAGCCGCGCTTGCACCGACAACTCAATCCGCTTGCCCGTGGTATCCATCAACCCAGACCGCGCCAGCTTCAAAGCCGCTTCCAGCACAATCGCCAACATTGCGCCCAGTGCCAGCACCCACAGGGTCGGTTCCGACTGATACGGGATCACCCGGTCATAAACCTGCATCGAGAACAGCGATACCGCGACCGCCAACAGGTTCGCCACCAGCGACCCCGCCGCCACCTCACCCAACTGCCGCTTAAAGCGGGGAAATTCACCCCAGAACCAATGCGGGGTCTTCGCGGCTTCGACATGCCGCGTCTCAAGCTCTTTCACGGAGGTGCGAACCCGCAAAATCCGCCCCGCATAGACCTGCGCGAAATCCTCATGCGGCACCTCGGCGCGCTTATTATCGACGGTGGTGTCGTAAACCTCGACACCGTCCGAAGTCTCCCCCAGCACCAAAACGATCTGGCCCGAGGTCATTTCCGCTAAAGCGGGCCAGTGCGCATCCCCCGGCGCGGCCAGAGCATCCACCTGCGCCGCAACGCCACAACTGCGCAACGCCCGTGCGACCTCTGGCAACCCCAACTGCCCCGCATCAGAGGCCAGTTGAATCTGCTCGACCACATCAGATACTGCCAGATCAACCCCGCACAGCCCCGCATAGACCGAGGTCAGTTGCGCCCGACTTTGCGCCCGCGCGTTGTGCCGACCCTGCGGCACCCGCGTGTCAGCACGCGTCCGTGCAGCAATATCCCCAGCCGCAGCCACGCAGCCCGCATTGACATCAAAGGCCACAACCCGGTCATTCACATCCGTGCCCCATCTACCAACACGCCACGATCACGGGCAATTTCCAGATCAATCAGCGCCATGTCATAGCTCAGCGAGGCTTGATCGCGCTGCAACCGCGCATAGGCGTCGTATTGGCCAACCAACTCCAGCAGAGTCCGTCGCCCGACCTTGTATTGCTGGGTGAACAGATCAAGGTTCGCCGCCGTCTGCTTCAGCACCTCATCGCCCTGCGCGCGACGAGAGACCAAATTGGCCTTCTGCTGCTGCAACGAGACAATACGGCGATTGGCGGTTTCGGCGGCTTCAGCCGTTTGACGATCCACCACATCGCCGGTCTGCTGCAACGCCGCGATAGTGTCCTTCGTACCCGGATTGAACAGCCCCGCGCCATTCAGCCGCACGCCGGGATTGATGCCGCCATCATCCAGACCCGCCGTCGCCGAAAGGCCAAACTTCAAACCCGCCAGTTGCATCTGCGCCTGCGCAAGCGCCCGCGCGCCTTCACCCCGCGCTTTGACCACCGCCAAAGGCTCGGCAGCGGATTGGTCCAGATCGGGCAGGCTATCCAAGCCGCTGATCCCGCCCAAAGGTTGCCCGGACAAAGCCGCCAGTTGCGCCATCTGGCTGGATTCGGCCTGCAGGTCCACCGCCACCGTCGCCTGCATTTCGGCGACACGTTGGTTCAAAACCTGCTGTTCTGATCCATCCGACAGGCCGCCCGCTACGCGCTTGCCCATAATCCCGTTGAATTCCTGCAAACGGCCCGCCGCCGCCTGCGCCACAACCGCCTGCGCCCGCGCCCGCTGGGCATTGACGTAATACGACAGCCCCTCAAACACCCGCTGGTTCATCGCGGTGGTCAGGCTGACCGCCGCCACCTCGACATCGGCCGAGGCAAACGCCCGTTCCGCCTTGCGCCGCCCGTTATCGAACAAAGCCTGTTCCAGCAGCAAACTTGCCGCCAAACCGCCCAAATTGGTCAGGTTCACCGAAGGCCCAATCGAGGGTAGCCAGTTTTTCGACTGCGCATTGGCTTTCAGGCGCGCCACGCGCAACGCGGCGTCTGCCGCGCCAGCACTGGCATTGATCACTGCATCGGACACCTGCGCATAAGCGCCTCCCGGCGGTAAAACCGAGCGTCGCCCCTGTAAGTTTCCGATCAGACCCGTGCCCGCAGGTTGCCCCAAGGCACCCGCCGCACTCGGTCCGGCCTGTTCATGCGTTTTAAGCATCGAAGGTGCCTTCGCCCCCCCCATGCAGCCCGCAAGCAGAGCAAGCCCTACCAGCGCCTGAACGAGGTATTTAACCCCGTTCCCGTTCTTGCAGTTCTTGGGCATCGCCCGTTTTCCTGATCAAACAGCAGTATTGACGTGGATATCATCGTCAACCAACACCGAAGCCCCACTGCTGCCCAGCGTGTAAAGCGTGTAGCTCTCGCCATTCACCACCTGATGCGCGCCAACGACCGCGCCCGTGATGTTGACGTGATCATCCGCATCGCCCCGGATCGCCATCTGGTGATCCGCTCCGGTCAGACTGTTGATCTGCGCCTCGTTCAGCGACAGCGTCGCTTTCGAAGAGGTCAGATCAATGGTGCCGAAATCAAAGCCTTGGAGTCCATCACGGTTCAGATCCACCGCCACGTCTGTGGTTGAGCGCAGATAGAGCGTGCTTTGTTCATTGCCCGCCGCATCGGTGTCATTGATCACCAGATAACTGCCATCGGCCACCGGCGCGGTAAACAGCGCCCAATGGCTTGGCACAATGGTGCCGTTCACGTCTATGTCCTGATCAATGCCGGGCCCAATCGAGTGAATGTCGGTTGCCGCACCCGTCGCCGCGACCGCATGATAGGTCAGCGGATCAGGCGAAGCTGCTGTTGCGATGCCAGAGATCAAGTTGCCCGAACCCGAGTCATTGGTGATCCACGGATCAGCAGGCATCAGGGCATCATAGTGGAAGCTGTCGGTGTAGCTGGCGGTGTTGCCCGCACGATCCGTCGCTGTCACTGTGACCGTGGTGTTGCCTTCGCCCAAAGGCAATGATGAGGCCGGGAAAGTCGCACTCCACAACCCATCCGAGCCGACAGAAGCCGCCACTTCCGAGCCATTGGCCAGATGCAGAACCAATGTCGAGAATGGCTCCGACGTGCCTGTCAGCGTCAAGCCCGCCGCACGTTCAGCCGCGTTCAGAATATCGTCGCCCGCGATCGCCTCAACATGGCTGAAGTTGCGCACAATGGTATCCACCGAAACCTGTTCGGTCAGGGTCGAGACGTTGCCAACGTGATCCGTCGCCACCGCCGTCAGTGTCACCGAATTCTCGCCTGCAGGGATTTCGTCTGCCGGAATGGTCAAGCTCCAGCTGCCATCGGCTGCGACAGTGGCCGCGTGTTGCGCGCCGCCGCCAAACTTCAGCATCACGGTCGATCCCGCTTCCACATGGCCGGTCACCGTCAAACCAGTGGTGGCCTCCACTGCGTTCAGGATCGTATCTGCCCCGGTCGACAGGGTGGCGCGGTCAAACGGCACCACTTCGGTATCTACATTCACCTCATGGCTGGTCGTCGCCGTATTGCCAAAGCTGTCGGTCGCCGTAGCCGTCGCGGTCGAGCTATAAGATCCCGCCGTCACTGATCCGACCGGATAGGTCACCGACCACACCCCGCTCGAATTCGCCACCGTGGTCAGCGTCGTGCCATTCCACGCCACCGAAATCGATGCCCCCGCCTGTGCTGTGCCGTTCAGCACCACGCCCGCCGCAGCCTCGCTTGCGTTCACCATGCCATCGCCTCCCGGCGTGCCGGTGAAAGTGATCGAGGTTTGGGTATCCACAGCGAACGTATGGCTCGAGGTCGAGGTGTTGCCGTGGGTATCCGTTGAAGTCGCGGTAATCACCTGATTATATTCACCAGCGGGCAGAGTACCCGTCGGGTAGGTCGTGGTCCAATGCCCGTCCGTGCCCACCACAACCGTCTTCGTCACGCCATTTAGCGTTACATCCAGCGCAGCGCCCGCAATCGAGGTGCCCGTTACCACCAACCCGGTCGAATTCTCGACAAAGTTCACTTTGTCGTCACCCGTGACCGCATCAAAGTTGATCGGGTTCGGCAGGGTATCGACCACCAGAACATCGTTCCAGGTCGTGCTGTTGCCCGCGGCATCAGTGGCTTTCACCACAACCGGAATTTCATACTCACCCGGATCAACTTCCGTCGTCGGGAAGGTCACTGTCCAATGGCCAGTGTTGTCAACCGTGGTCGTCTGCGTATGGCCATTGAGCAAAACGTCGATCTTCGCACCTGGCTCGCTGGTGCCGGCGATCACCACGCCATTCACATAATCGACGCCATTTTCAACATGGTTCACCGATTTGGTGCCCTCGGTCACGGCCATTGCAGGCGGGGTTGTGTCAGGGGTGCCACCGCCACCACCGCCACCGGTGATCACCGCGATCGCGCCAGCCCCGGCTGCAATCGCGCCAAAACCGCCCAAACCCAGCAGGCCCGGCACGAACGGTGCCATCCCGGCAGGTTCGTTCGACACCATCGCCACATCCGAGATGCTATCCGCTTTGGTAAAGCGCATATCGTCGAGCGGGCTCCATTTATCCCAGCCGCTGACCGGGCCATAATCCGCCGCCAGCACGCCACCCTGACCCTCGTGGACGATCACCTCGGTGATCTCGCCATCTGAGGACAGATAGAGATGGTTCACGTCCCCTGCGTTTTCGGCGAAATAGTTGCTCAGCAAGATGCTGCGGTCATCCGACAGCTTGACCAGCAAATCGCCGCCCTGCTGCTCATAGCCCACCACGCTTGCGCGGGAGAGGTTCAGCGAAACGCTATCGCCCGAACCGACCTGAATGACGTTGCCTTGGCTGTCGCCTGCGAAACTGCCATGCTGCGCACTGCCCGCAACACTGCGGACAGCGAAATCAATCGCTTTTTCCATATTACTACTCCGCCTCAAAAAAACCCAGACTTTACTGTCCGGCGTGTTATTCGCCTCACTTTCGGAGGCTGATTAAAAAAACGAATATATATCTTTCGATACTATTTCTAGTGCGTAGACCAAGCGTGATCGGTTTTTGCCGGACTTCCCCCCCCATTTCGCCACATTTGCGGCTTTCTCGCTACAGATGATCTTCTTTTGTGCAGCCATCGCGCTGATGCTATTCCACTCCAATCTCCCATTGGTTGCATTTGCGAAACAATCGACCCGGCCTCACGTGAAGCTTTCCAGCTATCCCCCTTTACCTGTCAGCCTTTTCGGTCTTTTGATCAGACATGGCAGGCCAAACCGAAACCCTCACCAATAAGATCCTGTCGTGGATCGACACAGGCCGCCTCAACCCCGGCGATGTGATTGATGAGGCCGAACTGGTTACCGAGTTTGCCGTCTCGCGCACCCCCGTTCGCGAAGCCATCCTGCAACTCGAAGCCATGGGCCTTGTGCGTCGCCTGCCGCGCAAGGGGGCCACGGTGTTCCGCCCGAGCCTTGAGGAATTCTTGGCCATCCTTGAAGTTCACGCCAAACTTGAAGGCCAAGCCGCAGGCCTCGCCGCCCGCCGTTTGTCGGTGTCTTGGGCCACGGCGCTGGAAGCCGCCGTGCAAGCCTGTGAGACGTTCTCGACTGAACAAGGTGACGCCAACCCCGACGCCTATTACCAGCTGAACCTGCGCTTTCACGAATGTGTGGCGCTGGCCGCAGGCAACCCGTTCTTGACCGAGATGATCAAAACCAACGCCCGCAAACTCTTGGCCTATTACCGCGCCCGCTACCGCTATGCCGGGGCCATCGCAAGCTCTGCCACTGAGCACCGCGCCATCGCCACCCTGATCTTCGCCCGCGATGCCGCCGGGGCCGAGACCCTGATGCACCGCCACGTCCAATTCGATCAGATCACCGCCATGGACCTGCTCGCGGCCTTGTCTTGAACCGCCGCCTATCGGCCCTTTCAGGCCTCTGCGCTACAAGGCGAGAAGCGCCCGCAAGAGAGCGCCGAGCGTGCCTTATGTCCCCAACCGCTGCAACAATCGCACATAAGCCGCTTGGCCCAACCGGAACGCCTCCAACCGAAAGAATTCATTCGGCGCGTGTAAATTCTCATCGTCATGCGAAAAGCCAAACATCACCGCATGCACCCCCAACACCTCTAACAAGGTTGTCATCACCGGAATAGATCCGCCCAACCGCGTGCGATACGGCGCTTTGCCATAAACCTCCTCCAGCACCTGCGCCGCGATGCCCGTCGCATTATGCCCCGATGGCATCAAGAACGGCCCCGCCCCGCCTTGCCCCGGCTCCAGTTCAGCCGTCACTCCGGTAGGACAATGCGCTTGCAAATGCGCCGCGAGTGCCGCCAAAATCTTTGCCGGATTCTGGGCCGCCACCAATCGACAGGTGATCTTCGCCCGTGCCTCGGCCGGATGCACGGTTTTTGAGCCAATCCCCTGCCATCCACTGGTCAGCCCGTTCACATCCAGCGTTGGCCGCGCCCATAGCCGTTCGCGTGTCGTATATCCGGGCTCGCCAAACACCGCAGGCGCTCCGGTTTCCGCCAGATACGCACCTTCTTCATAAGGTATCCGCGCAATCACCGCCCGGTCCGCCTCGGTCAGCGGCACGACATCGTCATAAAACCCTTCGACCGTCACCAAGCCGCCCGCCGACTTCATCGAGGCCAACAGATGCGCCAAAGCCATTGCCGGATTGGCAATCCCGCCGCCATGCAGGCCCGAGTGTTGATCCGACCGTGGCCCCCGCACCACGATCTCGGCCTTCACCAACCCCTTCAACGCCTCAACAATCTGCGGCTGATCCGGCGCATATTGCAGCCCATCCGCCGAGAAAATCATATCCGCTGTCAACAGTTCCGCGTTCGCCGCAACAAAAGGCGGCAAATCAGGCGAGCCGATCTCCTCCTGCCCCTCAAAGAAAAACTTCACATTCACCGGCAGACGCCCAGCAGTTTTCAGCAGCGCCTCCACCGCCAAGATCGGCACCAACATGCCGCCCTTGTCATCTGAAGCCCCGCGCCCCCAGACCCTGCCATTCCGCACCTCGGGTTCAAAGGGCGGGCTGTCCCACAGATCAAACGGCTCGGCAGGCTGCACATCGAAATGCCCATAGATCAGGATCGTCGGCTTATCGCCCCCCGCGTGCAGCCAATGTCCGCAGACCACCGGATGCCCATCTGTCGGCAACACCTCTGCCGCCTCAACCCCTGCCGCCGTCAACCGCTGCGCCACCCATTCCGCAGCGCGCACCACATCCGGGATATTCTCGGGCTTGGCTGACACGGATCGAATCCGCACAAATGCCAGCAATTCCTGCACAAACCGCGCCTGCTCCGAGTCCAGATACTGCTGCCAAGCCATCGACATCTCCTGCCATTGCACCCAAAGGCTAGACCATCTCCAACCGCCAAGCAAACCCCCGCTGTGGCAGGATTTTCCTTTGCCGTTGACAGAATCCGCACCCACCGATACCGATTGTGAAAACGTTTTCACAAGCAGGATCACGCTATGACCCCCGCCCGCCTCAACCGCTTGTTTGCGCCCTCGGGCAACTGCTTTGACGTCGCCATCGACCACGGCATGTTCAACGAGGCATCTTTCCTCGGCGGCATCGAAAATATGACAAAATCCATCCAAACTGTCGCAGCCGCTGCCCCTGATGCCATCCAGCTCCCCCCCGGTACCGCGAAAATCCTGCAAGCCATTCCCGGCAAGAACCGCCCCGCTTTGGTTTTGCGTACCGACATCGCCAATGTTTACGGCACCCCGCTGCCGCGCACGCTTTACTCTGAAGTCATCGACCGCCCGGTGGAACAAGGCCTCGTCCTCGACGCCGCTTGCGTTGTGGTCAACCTTCTGTTGCTGCCCAATCAGCCCGAACTCTATCGCGACTGCGTGCGCAACGTGAACGCCCTAAAACGCGAATGTGAAATCTACGGCATGCCGCTGATGGTCGAACCGCTCGTGATGCAAGATAATGCCAAGGGCGGCTACATGGTCGATGGCGACATCTCGAAAATCCTGCCCCTCGTCCGTCAAGCTGCGGAACTCGGCGCCGATATCATCAAAGCCGACCCC
Organism: Cypionkella sp.; assembly: GCF_030652235.1. Classification (GTDB taxonomy): domain Bacteria; phylum Pseudomonadota; class Alphaproteobacteria; order Rhodobacterales; family Rhodobacteraceae; genus Cypionkella. The sequence goes on along the minus strand of NZ_JAUSBA010000024.1, from coordinate 91,583 downwards.
TGCACCGATGTGTCTGAATACCACCGCGTCATCGAAATCGCCCAAGGCATCCCGGTTCTGGTGCGGGGTGGGGGTCGCGTGTCTGACGCCGAAATCCTCGCCCGCACGCACGAGTTGATGCAACAAGGCGCGCGCGGTATCGTCTATGGCCGCAATGTCGTGCAACACGCCAACCCCGGCGGCATGACCCGCGCGTTGATGGCGATTGTGCATGACAAAGCCAGCGCCGCCGACGCTGCCAAGCATCTGGCCTGACGCCATGAAAGAAATCCGCTTCGGTATCATCGGTTGTGGCCTGATGGGCCGCGAATTTGCCTCTGCCGCCGCACGCTGGCTACACCTAAGCAACCCCAAAGCCAAACCCCGCATCGTCGCGGTCTGCGACACCAACCCCGGCCTGATGGATTGGTTCGCTACCCACCTTGGGCCGATCCAAACCACCACCGACTATCACGACCTGCTGAAAAACCCTGAGGTTGATGCCGTCTACTGCGCCGTCCCCCATGTGTTGCACGAACAGATGTATCCCGACATTCTGAACGCCGGAAAACACCTGTTCGGCGAAAAGCCATTCGGCATGGACCGCGCCCAAAATCGCGCGATCATGGCCGCCGTCAACGACCACCCCGAACTCACCGTGCGCTGCTCGTCGGAAATGCCGTTCTACCCCGGCGCACAAAAGGTGATCGACTTCGTGAAATCTGGTGCGGTTGGGGAAATCCTCGAAGTCGAAGCCAGCTTTCTGCATTCCTCTGACATCAACCCCGATAAAGTGATCAACTGGAAGCGCATGAAGGATGTGAACGGCGAATACGGCTGTATGGGCGACCTTGGCATGCACGTGTTGCACGTTCCTCTGCGCCTCGGCTGGCGGCCCGATACTGTGCAGGCCAGCCTAGTGAAACGCGTCAGCCAGCGCCCCGACGGCAAAGGCAACCTCGTGCCGTGCGAGACATGGGATAACGCCAACATCACCGCCCGCGTCCCCACTGCTTACGGCAATTTCCCCATGGTACTAAAGACATGGCGCATCGCACCGGGCGAAGCCAACACTTGGTCGCTCCGCGTGCTTGGCATGAAGGGCAGCGCCTTTTTCACGACCAAATCCCCCCGGCAGTGGCAGTTCATGCACTACCAAAACGGCGGCACCCAGACTTGGGCGACCGAAGACCTTGGCTACACGCCGCTGTTCCCCGGCATCACCGGCGGCATCTTTGAATTCGGCTTTACTGACGCCATACAGCAAATGTGGGCCGCCTATATGGATGAACTGGCAGGCGGTGACGCCGCAGGCTTTCCCTGCGCTCACCCGTCCGAGGCCGCTGCCCACCACGCCATCCTCACCGCCGCCCTGACTGCTGGAAAAGATAACCGCACTGTCAGCGTGGAATATGCATGATTTCGCTCACCCAAAAAAACGGCATCGCCTGCGCTGGTAACTGGATCATCGATATCGTCCACAGCATCGACACTTGGCCGCAGAAAAGCGATCTCGTCCGCATCCAGCACGAAGCCATAGGAGTGGGTGGCGGAGCCGCCAACGTGATCCTAGACCTCGCCGCCTTTCAAGCCGACCTGCCACTCTATGCCGTGGGCCTGATCGGGACAGACACCCATGCCGAAATATGCCTCGCCGCCTGCGCCGCCGCCAAAGTCGACACGCGCTGGCTAAAGCAAACCCCGCATCATCCGACGGCCCATACCCAAGTGATGAACGTCCCCGGCGACAGCCGTACGTTTTTCTACCATCCCGGCGCGAACGACGCCCTCAACGAAGCCGATATCCCCATCGGATCCATCGCCGCGCAAAACACGAAAATCTTCTATCTCGGCTACCCAAACCTGCTGGCAACTCTCGATAAAGTAGAACCCAGCGGCGAAACCCCCGCCGCCCGCATCCTTGCCCGCGCCCAATCCGCAGGCATGATCACCTGTGTTGATCTGGTCTCATCCGCCACTTCCGACTTTGCCGCCACCGTCAAAGCCACCCTGCCGCACACCGATTACCTATTCCTGAATGAAATCGAAGCCGCCCGCGCCACCAACCGAGCGGACATCGCCCCCGACGACCGCGCCCGCCTGCTGGAAGCCGCCACGGTCCTGCAAGCGCAAGGCGCGAAAACCGTCATTCTGCACACAGGAACCCTCGCGCTTTGGCTCGATCAAACCGCGTTCTGGTCCAGTCCAGAGCCCATAAATCCCGCTGAAATCCTCAGCCCTGTGGGTGCCGGAGACGCGTTCTGCGCAGGCATCATCTACGCCATTCACGAAGGCTGGACCGCCGAGCAAGCCCTTCACCTTGGCCACCGCGCCGCCGCTGCCGCATTAAAAAGCGTCACGGCCAGCGGAGGCATCCCGCCGCTGGCCGCGCTTATCTAGTCGCTCACCAGGCATCCGCTCAGATGTAGTGGTTCCACAGGTTCTCCAACCGTTCCTGACGGCCCGAGCGCGGCTGCGGGTTGATGTTGTTCGCAATCACCGCATCCGCGATCACTTCCAGCGGTTGCGTCAGCATCGCTTTAGCCCCTTCACGCTCCCACCCGGCATAGCGCGCGCGCCGTGCCGCTTCCAAAGTGTCATCCTCCAGCAGATACGCCGCCGCCTTCAAGGCCCGCGCGCAGGTGTCCATGCCGCCGACATGGGCGAGGATCAGATCTTCCGGGTCCAGCGATTGCCGCCGCACTTTGGCGTCAAAGTTGGTGCCGCCGGTGGTATAACCGCCCGCGCGCAGGATCTCATAGAACGCCACGGCTTTTTCGGCGTGGTTGTTCGGGAACTGGTCGGTGTCCCAGCCGGATTGGTAATCGTTGCGGTTCATGTCGATCGAGCCAAAGATCCCCAAGGCCGCAGCGGTGGCGATCTCATGTTCAAACGAGTGCCCGGCCAAGATCGCATGGCCCTGCTCGATGTTGACTTGAACCTCTTTCTCCAGCCCGAAATCCTTCAGGAAGCCGTAGACCGTCGCCACATCGTAGTCATACTGGTGCTTCGAAGGCTCTTGCGGCTTCGGCTCGATCAGGATCGCGCCCTTGTAGCCGATTTTGTGCTTATACTCGACGACCGATTGCAGGAAGCGGCCAGCATGCGCGCGTTCGGCTTTCAGATCGGTGTTGAGCAAAGTTTCGTAGCCCTCACGCCCGCCCCACAGCACATAGTTCGCGCCGCCAAGTTTATGGGTGGCATCGAGACAGGATTTCACCGTGGCCGCAGCGTAGGCGTAGACTTCCGGGTCGGGGTTGGTGGCAGCCCCCGACATCCAGCGCTTGTGGCTGAACATATTGGCGGTGCCCCAGAGCAGCTTGGCCTTGTGAGAGGCTTGCTTTTCGCCAAGGTAATCAACGATTTCCTCAAGGTTGCGCAGGCTTTCGGCAAAGGTCGCGCCCTCGGGCCGCGCATCGGCATCGTGGAAGGCGTAGAACGGCGTGCCCAAGATATCGAACATCTCAAACGCCACATCGGCCTTTAGTTTCGCCAGCGCCATGGTGTCGCCGAACCACGGGCGATCAAAGGTTTGCCCGCCAAACGGGTCGCCACCGGGCCACGCAAAGCTGTGCCAATAGGCGACGGCAAAGCGCAGATGGTCTTCCATCCGCTTGCCCAGCAGCACCTCATCGGGGTCGTAATGCCGGAAGGCGAACTCGTTGGTCGAGCCTTCACCCTCATATTTAATCGCGGGGATATTCTTGAAAAAATCGGTCATGCGAGGCTCCTTATAGCGGTTTGGGCAGCGCGATAACGGGCGTGGCCCGCATCGAAGGCATCTTTAAGGGCAGGGTCGGGCAGGATTTCCCGCGCGATTTGCGGAAGGGTGGCGATTTCGGCACCAGCACCTGTGGCGGCCATCAGGCCAAGGCGGGCGGCACCAAAGGCACCACCGAAATCGCCAGCCACAGGCAAGCTGACCGGGCAATCGAGTGCCGTCGCAATCGCGCGCAGCCAGTAGTCAGAGCGCGTCCCCCCCCCCACCGCCAGCAAATGCTCTAACTTCGTCCCCGTCGCAGCCAAAGCGTCGCGGCAATCCCGGAAGGCAAAGGTCACGCCTTCAAGCACCGCGCGGGTGCCCGCTTGACGGTCGGTGGCATGCTCCAACCCGGTGAACGCCCCCCGGATAGAAGCGCTATTCAACGGCGTGCGCTCGCCGCCCAGATACGGCAGGAACACGGTTTTGCTGGGGGCTTGTAACGGGCCTAGTTCGCCCGTCAAGGTGGCGGCATCGGTGCCGACCAGCTTGGAATACCAGTTCAAAGCGTCGGTTGCGGCCAGAACCACGCCCATCTGGTGCCAAGTGTTCGGCAAAGCGTGGCAGAAGGTATGCACCGCCGTTGCTGGGTCGGGCTGGTAGCCATCATTGGCGGCAAACAGCACGCCAGAAGTGCCCAAAGATACAAACGCTTCGCCCGCGCGCACCACACCGACCCCAACGCCCGAGGCCGCGTTATCACCGCCGCCCCCGGCCACAACCACGCCCGCAGGCATACCGAACCGGATGGCCAACGCAGCCCGAAGTACCCCCGAAACCTCCGAGCCTTCGACCAAACGCGGCATCTGCGCGCGGGACAGCCCGGTATCGGCCAGCAACACATCCGACCAATCGCGCTTGCCCGTATCCAGCCAAGCGGTGCCAGCGGCATCCGACATCTCAGACACATGCTCGCCTGTCAGCCACAGCCGCAGATAATCCTTTGGCAGCAGCACTTTCGCCACTTTGTCCCACAGGGCAGGCTCATGCTTGCGCAGCCAGTCAAGCTTTGGCGCGGTAAAACCTGGAAACACGATATTGCCTGACAGGTTGCGGAACTCTGGTCGCGCATCCAAAGCCGACGCCTCAGCAAAACTGCGGGTGTCGTTCCACAGAATGCAGGGCCGCAGCACCTCGTCGGCGCTGTCCAGCAAGGTCGCACCATGCATATGGCCGGAAAGCCCAATGCCCTTTACTGCCCCCAAGCCAGACGCGGCCAGCTTGCCCAGCACCAGTTCCGCCGCTGCGATCCATGAGGCTGGGACCTGCTCTGACCACCCCTCTGTCGGACGCTCTACCGTCAAAGGCGCGGTTGCCTCTGCCAGCACGCGCTGGCCCTCATCCATCAAGATGCCCTTCAGCCCCGAGGTGCCCAGATCGAGCCCGATATACATATGTGTCCCCTCCAGAACCGATCGCATCCAGCACTATTAGCGCTAACATGCCAGTTGTGAAAACGTTTACGCTATGCCGTTTCATCCTTCAACAGCAGGAATAAAGCCAAAGCGGTTAGAATGACACCGCCCAGCACATTTATCGGCGGTGCTGCGCGGCCAAGCGCGATTTCCCACAGGATCACCCAGCTTGGCACCAAATAGGTATAGGCCATCACCTTGGCCGAAGGCAGTCGCAGCGTGGCAAATTGCAGCAAAACAAAGGTCATCGCAGAGGCCGCGACCGATACATAAACCAAACAAATCCATACGATAGCGGGCAGGGCGGCCCAATCGGTCGCCAGCACATCGCGCCAACCCCACAGGCACAGAATCACAAAGCCTGCCAGCATCATGCCGAAGGTGAACACCAATGCAGGCTCACCTCGGTTCAGCTTGCGCACCATCGGTGCATAAAGCGCATGTGCAATGCAGCCGAAGAAATAGATCACCTCGCCGCGCCCCACCTCAAACCGCGCCAACGCGGCAAGATCACCGCCAAAGATCACCCACAGCGCGCCCAGCGCGCCAATCGCCAAGGCCAGAGCCATCCGCAGCGTGGTGATCTGCCCCAGCAGCAGCCAGCCAAACCCCGCGGCCATCAACGGTGTCAGGGTGAACACCGCCGCCGTCGGCACGGCTTCAGCCGTCTGCAATCCCCAGAACATCAGCACGAAATAACATGCCAGCAACCCGCCCAGCACCACATAGCGCCACGGTGCCGCCCATGTCTTACGCGGCACCCCCACGGTCAGAAATGCCGCCAGCCCCACCAAAGCCCCCGCCAAAGCAAACCGTGCCACCGTCAGGGCCGAGGGTGAGACATGCGGGGCCGCCATTGCCCCCAGACAAAAGCTGCCTGCGACAAGTGCCGAAAACGCCAGCATCGCAACATGGCCGCGCTGCGGTTGGTCTAACCCTGCCCAAAGCCTCACCGCTATAGCCTCAACCACTGCACCAGGTTGCTGCCGATTGCCGCAAACAGTTCAGGAAGCTTTGGACCTTCAGCGTGCGATGCAAATCCACATGGGTCACGATCCAGAGCGGCGAGTCCCACTCTGGGATCGGGGCCATTACCTCGACCAGATCGGGATCCAACCGCGCCTCATGTGCGCGCATAAAGCCTAAGCCCATCCCCGCCTTGACCGCCGCTTCTGAAGCCGCAGGTTCATTGACGCGGAAGGTCAGACGATCTTGCGACACCCGTTCCCGCAGCCAGCGATAGAACGGCGCGCGGTTGTCAGGGTTATCGACGCCAACAAAGCGGTGCAGCATCAGTTCGGCTTCGCTGTTCGGCAGACCGTGCCGCGCCACATAGGCTTTCGAGCCATAAAGTCCGATCTGCATCTTCACCAAGGGCAGCGCGACGTTATCGGGTTCCTGCGGTGTAGCTCCCGCGCGGATCGCCACATGCGCTTCGCCATAATCCAAGCGGTACAGCCGCATATCGGTCAGAAACCGGATCACCACCGCCGGATGCGCCTCTTGGAAGGTCGCAAAAACCGGGGCCAACAAATGTGCAATCCCGGTGATCGAGGTCACCACCAACTCTCCGGCCACGGTTTCGCCCTGACCCTTGATCCGGCTGGCCAACTGACCAAACTGATCCTCGGTGGTCTGCGCCACCGACAACAAATCCCGCCCGGATTCCGTCGGAGTATAGCCACGCGCATGGCGCTGAAACAGCTTCGCCCCCAGCCGCTTTTCCAGACTGTCGATATGGCGGATCACCGTGGCATGATGCACCCCCATCACCTCGGCAGCCCCTGAAACCGTGCCTATCCGCGCCACCTGAAACGCCGTCCTGATCTCGTCCCAGTTATCCATCTAGCAGATCCCCTGTGCATTTGCGCACATAAATCAGCAAAGGCCGCCAATAAAGCAAGAGATTTGTCGGCTTGGACATAAGGCTTGCCCGTAAGACGGATGCTAAGGTCAGGATGTTCAAGCCACCAGAGACCACCATGAAGCTTGTTTGCTCATTGCCGGATCGCTAGGTGCCGCGCGCCAGCCCCGTGCTGATGGGCATTGGTGTCGCCGTTGCCATGCTGCCGATCTCGGTGATCTGGTTGGCCAAGGCCCGCCACTGCCGTTATCTGCAATATTCCGCTTGGCGTCAGATGCGCAAACCGCCGTGCAGCAGATCAACACGTGGTTAAATCAAAAGGCCGGGCTAAACCGAAAGCCGGGCAGACCAAAAAGCACCCGAAAAACGCTGATCCCTTAGGCCCGCTTGACTCCCGCCCCGCAACCGCGTACCCCCCGTCCCAATTCCCCGGAGGCAACCGCTTCCGGTCCTTTGGCTTTAGCCGGGATCGCCACCTGTCAGCGCGTTGCGCCCACAGGTGCTGTTCCGCATTGGCCTTGGGGAACCCGCAGTAGTGCCCCATATAGGGGTTTTGGTCTAGGAGAGCGCGATGTTTGAAAGCCTGTCAGAACGCCTTGGTGGCGTGTTCGACCGCTTGACCAAAGCCGGCGCGCTGTCCGAGGCTGACGTTGACACCGCCCTGCGTGAAGTCCGCACTGCTTTGCTCGATGCCGACGTGTCGCTGGAGGTGGCGCGCAACTTCGTCAAAGCCGTCAAAGTTCGCGCCATTGGTCAAGCCGTCACCAAATCGATCACCCCCGGCCAGCAGGTCGTCAAGATCGTGCATGACGAGTTGGTGCGGGTGCTGGCGGGTGATGATGAACCCGAAGCACTGAAAATCGACAACCCGCCGTCCGCCATCCTGATGGTTGGTCTGCAAGGCTCGGGCAAAACCACCACCACCGCCAAGCTGGCGAAACGTTTGAAAGAACGCAACGGCAAGCGCGTCTTGCTGGCGTCTTTGGACACCAACCGCCCCGCCGCTATGGAGCAGTTGGCGATCCTCGCAGCACAAGTTGGCGTTGACAGCCTGCCGATCGTAAAAGGCGAATCCGCCGTTCAGATCGCTAAGCGCGCCAAAACTCAAGCCGCGATGGGCGGTTATGACGTGGTGTTCTTTGACACCGCTGGCCGTCTGCACATCGATGAAGTGTTGATGGCGGAAATCCAAGCGGTGCGCGATATCGCCCAGCCACGCGAAACCCTGTTGGTCGTCGATGGTCTGACCGGGCAAGATGCGGTCAACGTGGCGTCGGAATTTGACGCCAAAGTCGGCATCTCGGGCGTCGTCCTCACCCGTATGGACGGCGACGGTCGCGGTGGTGCCGCGCTGTCGATGCGCGCTGTCACCGGCAAGCCGATCCGCTTCGTCGGTCTTGGCGAAAAGATGGACGCGCTGGAAACCTTCGAGGCTGAGCGTGTCGCAGGCCGCATACTTGGCATGGGCGACATTGTGGCCTTGGTCGAAAAGGCCCGCGAAACCTTTGAAGCTGAACAAGCCGAGCGTATGGCACGCCGTTTCGCCAAGGGTCTGTTCAACATGAACGACCTGAAATCGCAGCTTGAACAGATGCAGAAAATGGGCGGCATGCAGGGCCTGATGGGCATGATGCCGGGCATGGGTGGCATGGCCAAGAAAGCCGAAGCCGCTGGTTTCAATGATAAAATGCTTGTGCATCAGATCGCCTTGGTCAATTCGATGACCAAGAAAGAGCGCGCCAACCCCGATCTGCTGGCCGCCAGCCGCAAAAAGCGCATCGCCGCAGGCGCTGGGCTTGAGGTTTCCGAAGTGAACAAACTTCTGAAACAGCATAAGCAAATGGCTGATATGATGAAGAAAATGGGCAAGGGTGGCGCGATGAAAAACGCCATTAAGCAGATGATCGGTGCCAAGGGCGGGATGCCCGATATGGCCAACATGTCGCCCGAAGCCATGGCCGAAGCCGCCAAAGGCATGAAACAGGGACTAGGCATGGGTGGGGGCTTCCCCGGCATGCCGCGCGGCCTAAGCCTGCCCTCGTCGCTCTCGGGGTTGATGAAGAAGAAATGATCACCCGCCCGCAGCATATCGCTCATGCCACAGCGCCGGTCATCCAGACCGAGCGTTTGCGCCTGCGTATGCCGCGCTATGAAGATTTTGCGCATCGTCAAGCCTTTTACGCGTCGGATCGTGCAATCTGGGAAGGTGGGCCTTTTGCCGCCGAACAGGCGTGGCGGATTTTCGCCTCCGAAGTTGCACAATGGCCCTTGATGGGTTTTGGTCCTTTCTCGATGGAAGATCCCCTAACCGAGGAATATCTCGGCGAAGTCGGTATTTATCAGCCCGTAGGCTATCCCGAACCCGAACTCGGCTGGTATGTCGAGGGTCATGCCGAAGGCAAAGGTCTTGCAGCGGAAGGTGCCCGCGCCGTGATGGCTTGGGCGCGTGACACCTTTGGATGGGATCATATCGACAACTATATTGCTCCCGGCAACGCGCGTTCTATCGCTTTGGCTTTGCGCTTGGGCGGCACCTTGGTTGATGGCCCCGGCGTGAACCCCACTGATGTTGTGATCCGCCACCATCTACGGGCTGCACTATGATCGAGTTGTTGGGAATACCCGTGATTGAAACTGAACGCCTCCGCCTGCGCGGGCCAAAGCTTGCGGATTTCGACATTTGGGCCGACTGTGCTGCATCCGAACGGTCGCGCTTCATTGGTGGTCCGATGGATCGTGGCTTGGCATGGCGCAGCTTTTGCCACCTGACGGGGCATTGGGTGCATCGTGGCTTTTCCACATTCATTTTTGCCGACAAAGCCACTGATTCACCCTATGGCATGGCGGGTCCATGGTTTCCCGAGGGCTGGCCAGAACCGGAAATCGGCTGGACTGTTTGGGCCACGCAGGCCGAGGGCAAAGGCTATGCCTATGAGGCAGCGCGTGCAGCACGCGCTTGGGCCTATGCCAGTTTGGGCTGGCAAACGGCGATCAGCCTGATCATGCCAAATAATTTGCGCAGCCAAGCCCTTGCCGGGCGCATGGATTGCAGTCGTGACGGTGATTTCCTCCATGCCACGTATGGCGCGATGCAAGTCTGGCGTCACCCTTCACCGGAGCAGCTACAATGACCGACGTCACCGCCATCGCCGCCGAGCTGTTGAAAGACCACCGCGAATCTATTGACCGTCTCGATGCGATCCTCGTCTACACCCTCGCCGAACGCTTCAAGCGCACCCAAGCCGTGGGCCGCCTGAAAGCCGAACATGATCTTCCCGCCTCTGATCCTACGCGCGAAGCCCGCCAGATCGAACGGTTGGAGTGGCTTTCGAAAGAAGCCGAACTCGACCCCGAATTTGCCAAAAAATTCCTGACCTTCATCATCTCGGAAGTCATCAGGCATCACGAACAACTGCAGAAATAACCGCACAACCGCGGTTCCAACCAAACCTAAGGAGACTACACCATGTCCATGAAAATTCGCCTCGCCCGCGGTGGTTCTAAAAAGCGCCCGCACTATTCGATCGTTGCCACTGACAGCCGCAACCCGCGCGATGGCCGCTTCCTGGAAAAGCTGGGCACCTATAACCCGCTGCTGGCCAAAGACAGCGAAGAGCGCGTGAAAATGAATATGGAGCGCGTGCAATACTGGCTGAGCCAAGGCGCACAGCCAACCGACCGTATCGCGCGTATGCTGGAAGCTGCTGGCGTGCTGGCGAAAAAGGTCCGCTCGAACCCGAAATCGGCCGTGCCCGGCAAACGTATGACCGAGCTGACCAAGAAGAAAGCCGCGCGCACCGAAGCACCGGCAGCTGCTGAATAATCAGCTTGCTGATCCCTGAAAACTGCGGCTCCCTTCCGGGTGCCGCATCCTAGCATTGGAGAGTCTCATGCCCAACCCAGACCATATCTGCGTCGGCGCCATCGCAGGCTCTTTCGGCGTGCAAGGCGAAGTGCGGTTGAAAAGCTTCTGTACCGCCCCTGAATCCATCGCCACCTACGGCCCGCTGTTCAGCGAAGACGGCCAAACCACCTATAAAATCAAACTGACCCGCCCCGTCGCAGGTGGTCTTGGCGCGCGCGTCACGGGCGTGGAAACCAAGGAACAAGCTGATGCCCTGAAAGGCGTAAGTCTATATGTCGACAAGAAAAAACTTCCGCACCTGCCCGATGATGAATTCTACCACGCCGATCTGATCGGCCTTGCCGCGTTTGACACTGGCGGCAAAGATCTCGGCCGCGTGCAAGCCGTTCATAACCACGGCGCGGGCGATCTGTTGGAAATCGCAGGTCCTGGCCTGAAATCCGGGCTGCTGTTGCCCTTCACGCTCAAGGTCGTCCCCACGGTAGACCTCACCGCTGGCCGCATCATCGTCGATCCACCGGAAGGGCTTGAATAAAGACCGCTTTAGGGCAGATGCCAAGGGGCCAGACCAAAAACTGGGGCTAGACTAAGATCCGCCGCCACGCCACGCTGCGCAGGGCTGCAAGAGGACGTGATGCACAACCGTATGCCATGGCTGATGGGCGCAACCGCCCTCCTGTACCTAGGGCCGTTGATGGCTGGCTTGGGCGGCTATGGTTGGCCCTTGGTGCCGGTCTTCACGTTGCTGTTTCTGCTATGGCAATTCATCATTCGCCCGCAAAACTGGCCGCGACAATTCCACGACTGGACGCAGTATCAAGCATGGGCCACTCTATGCAGCAATGCCGCCATCCAGCTGCTGTTCGTAACCCTGCTGTTCGGCGTGGGCCGGGGCATCGGCGGCGCTTTGGGCTTCATCCCGCCCTATTCCGAAATGCTGCCCGTTGCGATTTCTTTCCTGTCGATCCCTCTGGCCCGGATGATTTGGGATCCGTGGAAGATTAATGAAATCAATGGCTTTCTGGATCACGCCATTGATCAAATCGCCCATCCCGGCAATCCGGTGGAACGCAGCGAGTTGAACACCGCGCGCCGCATGATCGCTCCCTTGGCCGATCTGCCCGATGACACCACCCCCGCCACCGTGGCCCAACACCTGCTGGCGCTGTCCGCCCATGCCGAGCCTGCGTTTATCCGCACCGCTTTGTTTGAACGCGCCCGTGCAGGTTCCGCCCAAGCCGAAATCATTGCCATGATCCTGCACAGCACCGATCCAGCCCTGATCGTTCAGGTGCCCGGCGACGGCCCAACGCTCGCGCTGGCTTTGCTGCCGGATGACCCCGAACTGATCAGCCTGTTTGCCACCCGTCTCAGGGATGCCATGGCACAAGACCCGGATATCTGGGGCAAATCCCCCAGTGCTGATCTGCTGGCCGAGTGGCTGGCGAAACACCTCAATTCTGCCGCCGAAACCCCATTGCGCGATTTGATCGCCGCAACGAACGCCGCCCAACCCGCGGATGGTTTGGCCTAGCCGGGGTGCCCGCGACAGGCTAAAAGCCAATATGACCGATACACACGACACGCCCGCCAATGACACCCCACCCAGCAAATCGCATGGCCGCATCTCGATCCGCGCCAGTTTGAAGCCGCGCGATCTGATGGAGGAGCCTTTGCACGTCAAAGACGCATGGCGCGCCAAAGTCATCACCCTGATGCCAGATGCTTTCCCCGGCATTTTGGGCATTTCGCTGACCGGCAAGGCGCTGGATTTGGGCCTCTGGGCGCTGGATGTGATCAACCTGCGCAGCTTCGGGCAGGGCAAACACCTGAACGTCGATGACACTCCGGCAGGCGGTGGCGCAGGCATGGTGCTGCGCGCCGATGTGCTGGATGCGGCTTTGACCGATGCGGCTCAATACACGCCGCGCGACCGCAATCGCTGGCCGGTGATCTACCTTAGCCCACGCGGCAAACCGTTCAACCAAGCCATGGCCCGCCGCTTCGCGGCCTGCGATGGCGTGACCCTGCTCTGTGGCCGCTTTGAAGGCGTCGACCAGCGCCTGCTCGATCATCACGACATCGAAGAAGTTAGCCTTGGCGATTTTGTGCTGACAGGCGGCGAAATTGCAGCATCCGCCCTGATCGACGCCACCGTGCGCCTGCTGCCGAAAGTGCTTGGAAATCATGAATCTACGGTCGAGGAATCCTTCTCCGACGGCCTGCTGGAACACCCGCAATACACCCGCCCCGCAATCTGGAACGATCTGCCGATCCCCGAAGTGCTACAATCCGGCAACCACGCCGCCATCGCCAAATGGCGCCAAGCGCAGGCCGAGGAAATCACCAAAACAAGGCGGCCTGATCTGTGGCAAGCTTATCTGCGCCGGAAGGCCTGAGAAATCAGCGGAACGCTCCGCGGGGAGTATAGCAAAAAGAGCAAACCTGAAGGTCATCCTCTGCGCTTAAATATCCCCGCCGAAAGCACCTAGATTTCCGCACGCCAACCGTTAACAAATCCTCAATAACCCTATGCTAACCTATTGATTTTACATGCCCGCTACCCTTGTCCCCGCGTGGACACCCAAGGCCTCTTGACCCATCCCCCTACAAACCCTATACGCCCTTAGTCCGGGGTCAAAAGCCCATCGGGCCCGATTCTTTTGGCCGCAATGCTTGCCTTCTTCCGCAAGTTTGGCCCGAAATTCGGAATTCAAAAGCAAGCCGCATCTCTGGCGGGGTCACATCTGTGGCGACCCGATCGAAGACCAGAAGCTCTACGGCTGCATCACGTCGGGGAAAACCCTGCAAACAAAGGAACTGCGATGAATTTGATCGCCATCATTGAAGCCGAGCAGATCGCTGCGCTCGGCAAGAAAATTCCGGATTTCAAAGCCGGTGATACCGTGAAAGTCGGCTACAAAGTGACCGAAGGCACCCGCTCGCGCGTGCAGAACTATGAAGGCGTCTGCATCGCTCGTAAGGGCGGCTCGACCATTTCGGCTTCGTTCACCGTCCGCAAAATCTCGTTCGGCGAAGGTGTGGAGCGTGTGTTCCCGCTGTATTCGACCAACATCGACAGCATCGAAGTGGTCCGCCGTGGCCGCGTGCGTCGCGCCAAGCTGTATTACCTGCGCGATCGTCGCGGCAAATCGGCCCGGATCGTCGAAGACACCAACTACAAACCCAAAGCCGAGTAAGGAGCAGAGCGATGAAAGACGGAATTCACCCCGACTATCACACCATCACCGTCAAAATGACCGATGGCACCCTGTTCCAAGCCAAAACCACTTGGGGCAAAGAAGGCGACCAGATGGCGCTGGACATCGACCCGCTGGCACATCCGGCCTGGACCGGTGGCTCGGCCAAACTGATGGACACCGGCGGCCGCGTGTCGAAGTTCAAGAACAAATACGCCGGTCTGGGTTTCTGATCCAACACCGCTGCAAGATTAGGGCGTCTCTGCGGAGGCGCCCTTTCTCATTGCGGCCCGCGACTCCACTTCTCGCTTCCCCTTTCCGCCGCTATCCGTATAGGAAGCCTGATAGACCAAAGGGGACACGCGGCATGGCGCATATCATCGTTGTCGGCAATGAAAAGGGCGGTTCGGGCAAATCGACCACCTGTATGCATGTCGCAACCGCTTTGTGCCGGATGGGGCACCGGGTCGGCGCGCTTGACCTCGATCTGCGCCAGAAGTCCTTTGGCCGCTATGTTGAGAACCGCCGCGCTTTTATGGCCCGCGCCAATCTTGACCTGCCCACCCCCGATTACCGTGATCTGCCCGAGATTGAACCCGGATCACTGGCGCAGGGCGAGAACGCTTTTGATGCGCGACTGTCGGCAGCGGTTGCACAACTGGAAGCGGTTTCAGATTTCATCCTGATCGATTGTCCCGGCAGCCATACGCGGCTTTCCCAAGTTGCACATAGCCTTGCCGATACGCTGATCACCCCGCTGAACGACAGCTTTATCGACTTTGATCTCCTGGCGCGCGTCGATGCGGAAACCGGAAAAGTCAAAGGCCCGTCAATCTATTCTGAAATGGTGTGGAACGCGCGGCAACTTCGCGCGCAGGCGGGCCTGAGGCCCATCGACTGGATTGTGTTGCGCAATCGCTTGGGCGCGCAGCAGATGCACAATAAGAAGAAGGTGGGGGCGGCTTTGGAGGAACTTTCCAAGCGCATCGGCTTCCGCGTCTCGCCCGGTTTTTCCGAGCGGGTGATCTTTCGCGAACTGTTCCCGCGCGGCCTGACCCTGCTGGATCTCAAGGATACCGGGGTGGATCAGCTGAACCTGTCTAACATCGCAGCTCGGCAAGAACTGCGCGACCTGATGAAAGAGCTTAAGCTTCCTGGGGTGACAGTCTCGTTCTGAACAGCATGGGCTGGGCTTCGCGGCGCGCCTCACGCATGCGAGTGCGTTCCAACCGCATCTCAAACAGGTCTGGGCCGGCTTCGACCTTGCGGGTGAACAGGGCAAAGCTGCTAAACAGGCCAAACCTGGCGAACAGGCCGTATCCGAACTTCATGGCGATCTCCTGTGGCGTGCATTTTGATGAGCCCAATCTGGAGTTGAATCGCGGCTAGAAAATGTCCGACTGGCGTTAGTTTCTGGCCATTTTTACAGTGGTTGAAGCTGAGGGCTTCTGTTTCGACTTTGGCCGACCCCGGTTTAGAAGTGCCATGAACGTCAGATCACGCTACGAAAGCCACAGCATTTCCGTCGAGTTGCAGCGCTTCACAAGAGAGCGGTCTCAGGTATTCCAACGCACAACGAAAGCATTAGCTCTGCGTTTCGGTCCCGGTATCCTCTTCCGCCAATTCGTCCTCTAAGAACCGCTCGAAGGCGTCCAGATCAATCGGCTCAAATTGCCCAAACCCTTGCATCCAGACCGACGCATTGCGCATCGCATCCGGCTCCAGCTTGCACCAGATCACCCGCCCGCGCCTTTCACGGCTGATCAAGCCTGCCTCGGCCAGTATGCCAAGATGCTTGGAAATCGCGGTCAGGCTCATTTGAAATGGCTGGGCCACATCAGTGACGGCCATGTCATCTTCTAGCAACATCGCCAAAATCGTCCGCCGCGTTGGGTCGGCGAGGGCGGAGAACACACTGTCAAGATTGGCGGCCATGGTGCGACTATCACAATACCTCACAGGATCGTCAACCAGATGGTTGAATATACAACGCGGTGACTTGGCAGGAAAATCGTAGGGTGGGTTTCCAACCCACCGTCAGAACGATCAATAATATCAATCCCTTAACGGCAGATTTCCCCGCTTGACTCGCAACGCCCCAATCCGTAGGTATCGCTCAATCTTCTGGAGGCTTTGCCGTGGTATCCGACGCAGATCGTGAGCGCCTAGCCGCCCTCGAAAAGCGGATCGAAACCGCCAAAGCTGCAGCCGCGCCCCGCCGCTCTGCGCAAGAGGATAACCATCGTCAGGCCCAGCTGGCATGGCGCATGGTGATAGAACTTGTGGCCGGTCTTCTGATCGGTTTCGGCATCGGATATGGTCTGGATACCTTGTTTGGGACCATGCCGATATTTCTTGTGCTGTTCGTGTTGGCAGGGTTTGCGGCAGGGGTGAAAACCATGCTGCGCTCGGCAAAAGAGATGCAGGACAAAGCGACCGCTGCGGCGGTTGACCCGCGACAAAACGCCACTAACGTGGCCGACGATGAAGAGGAAGACTGACGTGGCAGCCGAAGCGCAAGAAGGTGGTTTGTCGTTCCATCCGCTCCAGCAGTTTGAAGTTCATCCGCTGTTTGGCGATGGCCCGATTCACTGGTATACCATCACCAACGCAACAGTTTGGCTGTTGTTGGCCGCTGTAGCAGTGGTGATTTTCTTCGTTGTTGGCTCGGCTGGTCGTAAGCTGATCCCGTCGCGGATGCAGTCGATTGGCGAGATGGGCTATGACTTCGTGCACAACATGGTCGTCGATGTAACGGGCGAAGATGGCGCGAAGTATTTCCCGATTGTGATGACCCTGTTCCTAACTATTGTGTTTTCCAACCTATTGGGCCTGCTGCCGGGTTCGTTTTCGCCGACGTCGCACATTGCGGTCACTGCAGTGCTGGGTATTGGCGTGTTCCTATTTGTTACCCTGCTGGGCTTCTGGAAACACGGCTTCCATTTCCTCGGTCTGTTCTGGATGAAAGATGCACCGTTGGCGTTGCGTCCGATAATTGCGGTGATCGAGATGATCTCTTACTTCGTTCGACCTGTCAGCCACTCTATTCGTCTTGCTGGCAATGTCATGGCAGGACACGCTGTCATGAAAGTATTCGCAGCCTTCGCACCGATGATCCTGGTTTCGGGGATCGGTGTGTTGGTAACCCCGGCTTCAATTCTCGCGATTACAGCCATCTATGCGCTAGAGGTCCTTGTCGCCGTTATCCAAGCCTACGTCTTTACCATGTTGACCTGTGTGTACCTGAAAGATGCCCTGCATCCCGGGCACTGACCTAGGCCAACCAGAAACCTAACCTATTCCATCCTAAGGAGAATATCATGGAACTCGCAGCAGCAGCAGCATTGGGCAAATTCATCGGCGCAGGTATCGCGGCTTTCGGAACGGGCGTTGCAGCAATAGGTGTTGGCAACGTTGCCGCCAACTTCCTGGCTGGCGCTCTGCGCAACCCTTCGGCAGCTGGCTCGCAAACTGCGACCCTGTTCATCGGTCTGGCCTTCGCAGAAGCTTTGGGGATATTCTCGTTCCTTGTCGCTCTGCTGTTGATGTTCGCAGTCTGATCTGACGCTCGCATCCTTACGGTCAGGGGTGCCGCCATCGCGCGGTGCCCTTGAACTTCAAAAAGGGTCCGACGGAGGGCAAAATGGCGACCACGACCACGACCACTGAAGCCGCAACGGAAGTTGCGCACGGGGCCGCTAAGGCAGGAATGCCGCAGCTGGATCCGACACATTTCGCAAACCAGATCTTCTGGCTTGTGGTCACCTTGCTGGTGATCTTCTTCGTGCTGAAGTTGGTGGCCTTGCCACGTATTGCTGGCACTTTGGCAATCCGGCGCGGCACTATCATCAACGATCTTGCGGCAGCCGAAGAGCTGAAGCAAAAGGTTTTTGCGGCCGAGCAAGCCTACAACGACGCGCTGGTTTCGGCCCGTGCTGAGGCAGGTAAGATCGTCACTGCGGCGAAGGCAGACATTCAGGCTGACCTGAATAAAGCCATTGCGAAAGCTGATGCTCAGATCGCGGCGAAAGCCACAGAATCGGCGGGCCGGATTGATGAGATCCGGGCTGGCGCACAAGCGGCCATCTCGGAAGTGGCAAAAGACACCGCTAAAGAACTGGTGTCGGCTTTGGGCGGCACGGCCGATGCTCGGTCGATCACGGCGGCAGTCACTGCTCGGCTGAAAGGGTAACGCGATGAAAAAGGTCTTTTACATCATTGCCTTGCTTGGCATTGTAGCGGTTCTGACCGGCAATAACCACGGCGAGCCTTTGGTTAGTCTGCGCAACACCAACTTTGTGGTGCTGATCGCTTTCCTTATCTTCGTCGGTATCCTGCTGTACACCGGGGTTCCGGCAAAGCTGGCCACTGCGCTTGATGCTCGGGCAACCCGCATCAAGACCGAGTTGGACGAGGCGCGCGCACTGCGTGACGAAGCCAAAGCGCTGCTGGGGTCTTACGATGCCAAGCACAAGGAAGTTCTAGAGCAATCTGCGCGCATCATTGCTTCGGCTAAGGAAGAGGCTCAGGCTGCTGCGGCACAAGCCAAGGCTGATCTGAAAGACTCGATCGCGCGCCGTCTGGCAGCTGCAGATGAGCAGATCGCGTCGGCAGAAGCGTCAGCCCTGCGCCAAATCCGCGAAAGCGCGATTTCGGTTGCGGTGGCTGCTGCTGGCGAAGTTCTGGCCAAACAGGCCACGGCACAAACCGCTGCGGCTTCGATTGATGCGGCGATTGCCACGGTCGACGCGAAGTTCCACTAAGCATTTGGAAATATTTGAAGAGGCCCGGTGTTCGCACCGGGCCTCTTCATTTCTACAGACCTATTTCGATTGCTCGTGCTGCAAGCGTTGACGGGCAATCGCCTCGTTTCGGTTGGCCTTGATCTGATCGGCCATCGCAGCCTCAACAAAACCAAGATGTGTCGTCACCGCCTCGCGCGCTGCCGCCGGGTCGCGTGCCTGAATGGCGGTATTGATCGCGCGGTGCTGATCCAACAGATGATCACGGGTCAGCCGATTCTTGAACATCACTTGGCGGTTGTAGAACACCCCTTGCCGCAGCAGATCATACATCGACCGCATCATATGCAGCATCACCACGTTATGGCTGGCCTCGATGATCGCCATGTGGAAATTCGCGTCCAGCTCGGCTTCATCCGAAGGGTCGCGCTTGGTATGCGCTGCCTCCATCTTGGCGAAGATCGCCGCAATCACCGCCAGATCGGTATCGGACCCCAGCCGTGCGGCACGCTCTGCCGCCAGCCCCTCCATATCGCGGCGGAAGTCGAGGTAGTCGAACACTGCTTCTTCATGCGCGGAAAACAACCCGACGAGGGCAGGTGAGAAGGCTGATCCCAACACTTCGGCCACAAAAATTCCAGCATTGGGGCGACTTGATAGCAACCCCCGTGCCTGCAAATCCGCCACGGCTTCCCGCAAACTCGGCCGCGAGACGCCCATACGCTCCGATAGCTCACGCTCGGACGGTAGACGCTCACCGGGGCGCAAGATGCCACGCAGAATCAACAGTTCAATTTGCTGAACCACCGATTGCGATAGTTTTTCCGCGTCGATTTTGAGGAAGGGCATGAGGGGCTCCGGCTGATTGGTGTGAATATATGACCAATCGCGGTGTCTCGCAAATGCCAAAGGGCCGAGGTTTCCCCCAGCCCTTTGAGCGATGATTGTAAGCTTAACGAGTCGGGCGAATGATGATTTCCACGCGACGGTTTTGCGCGCGCCCTGATGCCGACAGGTTCGAGGCAATCGGCTGATCCTCGCCACGGCCATAGGCGGCGACGCGGCCAGCAGGCACACCAGAGCCGATCAGCACGTTGGCCACGGCCGAAGCACGGCGTTGCGACAGGTCCTGGTTGTAGGCCGCCGAAGCGGTGTTGTCGGTGTGACCAATCACTTCGATGGTAGAGTTCGGGTAGCGGTTCAGCGACGAAGCCACGGCGCGCAAATCTGAGGTCAGGTCCGGGCGCAGCGTCGCACTGTCGCTGGCGAACAGCACGTCCTGTGGCATGTTCACAACCAGATACTGACCGTTGTTGGTGACCGAGACGTTGGACGACAGCGAACCGCGTAGGTCAGCCGCTTGCGCATCCAAGCTGGAGCCAATCGCGCCGCCGACCGCTGCACCCAGCGCGCCGCCAACAACAGCTTTTGCCAAGGCATTGTCGCCCTTGCTGGTGCCGCCCGCGACAGCGCCCAACAGGCCGCCAACGATTGCGCCGTTTTTCGCGCGGGCGTTCGGGTCGTTCGGATAAGCATCAGGGTTGACGCAGGCGGTCAGCGCCAACAGCGCGACGGTGGAAATGATAACGGGGGACTTGAACTTCATAGCTGCCTCTAATCTGCTGGGTGGGCCGCTTCGGCCTCGAACATAGATATACATTAACGCGGATCGGGAGGCATGGTTCCCACACAGGATTGGCAATTTATCGCGCAGCAGTGAAAGAATGGGATAAGGCCTCAATCACACCCTCGCATCCTCGCGCGCGGATTCCCATGCGAGGATCGCGCGTTTGACGGGCAGCCCCCAGTGATACCCACCCAAGCCGCCCGATTTACGCAGGGCACGGTGGCAGGGCACCAGAAAGCTGATTGGATTGCGCCCAACAGCCGTACCCACCGCGCGCTGCGCTGTCGGGTGGCCAACAGCCCCCGCCAGTTCAGAATAGGTGGTGACATGGCCGGACGGCACCTGCAACAAAGCCTCCCAGACCTTCAGTTGAAACGGCGCGCCGATCAGGTGCAACCGGGCGGTGCGCCCCGCCATGGCCGCGTTGAGCAGCGGCGCAATGCTTTGATCCTCGATATAGCTCGCCTGCGGCCAGCGGGCCGTCAGATCATTCATCGACCAATCACGGCCAAATTCCTCGGTAAATCCAAGCCCGCAGATGCCGCGATCCGTGGCCATCACCAAAGCCTCGCCAAACGTCGTCGGAAAATAGCCCCAGCGGATCAGTAGGCCCGCGCCGCCGGTAGCATAATCGCCGGGGCTCATTGCCTCCCACGTCAGGAACAGATCATGCAGGCGCCCCCCCCCAGAAAGGCCTGCCGCATGGGCGGTTTCCAACACTGTAAAGCGGTCGGCCAGCAGACGGCGGGCATGGTCCAGCGTCAGGTATTGCTGGTAACGCTTGGGACTGACGCCGACCCATTGCGAAAAGGTGCGCTGAAAATGCGCGGCACTCATGCCCATCTGGGCGGCGAGATCATCAAGGCTTTGGCCGGGGCCTCCCGCGTCAACAATCTTCAAAGCGCGGGCGATGACGGCGTAGTGATAGCTGGATTGATCGGTCATAACGGTCTCCTTACGCACAAGATAAGGGCACGGGTGCGGTTTCGCGACCCGATTCCTGCTCTTAGGCTTGCCCGGTTGGGCGGCATCGGGCATATCAGGCCTATGACACGCCAGCTTGATTACGCCGCCATGCAGCGCATTTTCACCCGGTTCCAAGCCTTGGAGGCCGAGCCAAAGGGGGAATTGGAGCATACCAACGCCTTTACCCTGGTCGTAGCCGTGGCCCTGTCGGCACAGGCGACCGATGTGGGGGTGAACAAGGCTACCCGAAAGCTGTTTGCCATTGCTGACACGCCCGCCAAAATGCTGGCTTTAGGCGAAGACGGCGTGATCGAACATATCAAGACCATTGGGCTGTATCGCACCAAAGCGAAGAACGTGATCAAGCTTTCGCAGCTGTTGATTGATAACTTCGGCGGCGAGGTGCCCTCCAGCCGCGCCGCGCTGGTGTCGTTGCCGGGGGTAGGGCGTAAGACTGCCAATGTGGTGCTGAACATGTGGTTCGGCCAGCCCTCGCAGGCGGTGGACACGCATATTTTCCGGTTGGGCAACCGATCTGGGATAGCACCCGGTAAGGATGAAACGGCGGTCGAGCGGGCGATTGAAGACAACGTGCCCGCCGAATTTCAACGCCACGCCCATCACTGGCTAATCCTGCACGGACGATATATCTGCATCGCGCGCAAACCCAAATGCGGCATCTGCCCGATTGCTGATGACTGCCTGTTCGAGGAAAAGACCCAATGAAACGCTATCAGGTTGTCGGCATCGGCAATGCGATCGTCGATGTATTCGCGCAGGCGGATGACAGCTTCCTTGAGATGATGGGCATCGAAAAGGGTATCATGCAGCTGGTCGAGCGCGAGCGTGGCGAGCTTTTGTATGCGGCGATGGCCGGGCGGGTGCAGGCTCCGGGTGGGTCGGTGGCGAACACGCTGGCGGGTCTTGGCAATCTGGGGCTGACCACGGCATTCATTGGCCGGGTGCATGATGATACGTTGGGGCGGTTTTATGCCACTTCGATGGCGGAAGGCGGCACCGATTTCGTCAACGCCCCGGTGGTTGGGGGGGAATTGCCGACCTCGCGCTCGATGATCTTCGTGGCCCCGGATGGGGAGCGGTCGATGAATACCTATCTGGGGATTTCCTCGGAACTCGGGCCAGATGATGTCTCGGATGAGGTGGCAGGCCAAGCGGCGGTGCTGTTTCTTGAAGGCTATCTTTACGACAAGCCGAAGGGGATGCAGGCGTTTGAGCGGGCGGCGAAGCTGTGTCAGGCGGCGGGGGGGCAGGCGGGGATTGCGCTGTCGGACCCGTTCTGTGTGGACAGGCATCGCGGCGAGTTTCGGCGGTTGGTCAAGGATCTGGATTATGTGATCGGGAACGAGCATGAGTGGTCCAGCCTGTATCAGACCGATCTGGACGACGCGTTGAAGCAGGCGGCGGGGGATTCGGGGCTGGTGGTTTGCACGCGGTCTGGCGATGAGGTGATCGTCATTCGGGGTGAGGAGCGGGCCGTGGTTCCGGTGCGGCGGGTGGTGCCTGTCGATGCGACCGGGGCGGGGGATCAGTTCGCGGCGGGGTTCTTGTATGGGATCGCGACGGGGCGGTCTTTGGAAGTTGCGGGCCGGATGGGTTGCGTGGCGGCCGCCGAGGTGATCGGGCATTTTGGGGCGCGACCGGAGGCAAATTTGGCGGATTTGTTCGCGGGTGAGGGGCTGATTTAGGGAGGTCCCAACTCGGGACCAAATTTATGATATACTTATCAATGGGTTGATGGGGTCAATTTAAGGTTTTGTTAGCTTTTGCACCCTGTCTGACCTAAAGTGCTCCGCAGGGAGTATTTGGGCCAAGATGACGCTGTGAAGGCTTCGTTTTGGGCCTGATATTCAAGAGGGCTTGAGGTTTTCGCTGTGGGTTGCGGGATGCTGCGGATTCGGGCATGACCGGCGTTACACTGTTGGATATGAGGCGACACTATGGATTACGGCAAATCGGGCAATCCCAAGGGCGAAAAAAACGTCCCCAAGCACCATGTTGGCAAGGGCCTCGGCGCTGAGAAATCAGCGACAGGCGGCAAGGCCAGCAAAGAAGAACTGGTCGCACGGATGAAGGCGGCTGCGGCGGAAAAGGCGGCTGAGGCGAAATGAAGAAGGACGGCTGTCCTTTTTTGACTGAAGCTTTTCAGGTAAATTTCCAGCCCGGAATCGGGGCGCTTTAGCGCAGCAGGGCCGCGCCCGACCGCTCCCTCGGGCGGGCGCTTTGAGCTGTACCGCTTAGAAATTCTGTGGGATTGGGTACGCGATACATCGCCTAGAATGGCTGTTGCGTGACCACCCGGCGGCCGAGATCTGCCCTCTGTGTGGTGGGGTCGAAGGGCGTTTTACCGCACCGCCTCTAACCCCGCATCCTTCAGGGTGCAGTCTTTGATCGTATCCGACCCGCAGCGGCGTGGTTCCAAGTCTTTGGTCAGGCAAATCCGCAGTTCTTGAATCATGCCTTGGGTGCAGGTGACGGTCATCTGATCGCGGGCGATCTGGGGATTGGACTCGAAGAAGGCATCTTCGATCACCGAAGCCGGAACCCGCAGGTCTGCGGTGATTTTGGCGAATATTGGCGGGATTGTGATGGCCTTGTAGGCTTTGCGCATGGTGGCATAGTAGGATTTGGCCGACAGGCCCGAGCAGCGGCCATGTTTTTTCCATTCGTAGAACGCAAGGCCCGCACCGCCCATGATGTCGGCCATTTGGGCGGAATCGCTGCGGTTGGGGTCGTTTTGCACGGTACGGCAGTCGGAGGGATAGCCATTCTCGTATTGCGGCCATAACCCGTGCAGGGTCCATGTCAGGCCGCGCCCGGCGTCGCATTGCGGGTCGCTCTGGTCATCGCCTGTGAGGGCGCACCAGTTGGAAGACCAGCCCAGCGACATGACGTAATAGTCGAAATCGCCTGCTTTCTCGCCTTGAGCCTGCGCCATTGCGGCGTAACAAATCGCCGCGATCACCAAGGTCAGTTGACGCATTACCACTTTCCCTTTGTCAAAAACCGCAGTATATGGGCGAAGATTTCCCTGAAAACGAAAACTTCGCGGCCCCGGCCGCAGCCGTTTTCCCGGCTCGGGGAAGATTTGTAAAGCCCCGCCCGTTTGCGGGCGTAAGCTGAGGAGATTTCCGATGTCGAAGCCTTTGATGTCCAAAGCGACCGCCGTTTGGCTGGTGGACCACACCACGCTGACCTTCCGTCAGGTGGCAGAGTTCTGCGGGATGCATGAATTGGAAGTGCAGGGCATTGCCGATGGCGATGTGGCGACCGGGGTGAAGGGGTTCGATCCGGTTGGCAACAACCAGTTGGACGCGATTGAGATTGAGCGGGGCCAGAAGGATCCGCTGTATAAGCTGAAGCTGAAGTTTAACGCCTCGGCTGTTGGTGAAGAAAAACGTCGTGGGCCGCGCTATACGCCACTGTCCAAGCGTCAGGACCGTCCGGCGTCGATCCTGTGGCTGGTCAAGTTCCACCCGGAACTGTCGGATGGCGCGATTGGCAAGCTGGTCGGCACCACCAAGCCGACGATTGCCGCGATCCGCGAGCGGACGCATTGGAACATCAACAACATCACCGCGATTGATCCGGTGGCGTTGGGGCTGTGCAAGCAATCTGAATTGGATACGGCCGTGCAGGCAGCGGTACGCAAGAAGGCGGCTGAAGGCTCGGTGATGACGGATGATGAGCGGCGCAAGCTGGTGTCGACCGAACAATCTTTGGGGATGGCGCCTGAGGCGAAGATGCCTTCGGGTCTGGCGCAATTCACCCGTGAGGAGCAGGAAGAAAAGCCTGCCGATTTCTCGGATGCCGACAGCTTCTTCAACTTGCCGCATGGCGATGATGATGACGAGGATGAAGACGACGATGTGCGTCGTTGATCTTTAAGTGATGAAAAACCCCGGTCCTTGTGGCCGGGGTTTTTGTTTGTGCTGTCGTTTGGATGGGCTGCGCTTACCAAGCCTTGGCGGCTGTCTTCGCTTAAGAAGCGAGCACAGCCGCGAGGAGCGACTGGTTAATGCGCCATCAGCACCGGGATTTCGGCGCGTTCCAGCATGTAGCGGGTGGTGCCGCCCAAGATCGCTTCGCGCAGCCGTGAATGGCCGTAGGCCCCCATCACCAGCATATCGGCGTTTTGGTCGATGGCGTGGCGGGTCAGCACATCGCAGGTTTGCGGCAGCGTGCGGGCGAGCACGGAAACCTCGGCGTGGACGCCGTGGCGGGTCAAAAGCTGGCAGAGCATGCCACCGGGATCAGAGCGTTCCTCGCCTTGCGTCGGCGGGTCGATCACCGTGATGTTGACGCTGTCGGCACATTTCAGGAACGGCAGCGCGCGCCGGGCGGCGACCATGGCCTCGGCGCTTTGGTTCCAGGCGAGAACGATGCGTTTAGGCTGGGTGTATTTGCCGAGGCCCGTGGCGGGCAGCACCAGAACGGGGGCCTTGCCGTCAAACAAAGCGGCCTCGACCACGGCTTCGGCGTCAGGGCTGGCACCGGGGCCGTAAGGGCGCGGCTGCACCACGAGATCGGCGAAGCGGGCACGGCTGGAGACGAGGTCGGTCAGTGCGCCAAGCTGGGTGATCACGGTTTCCACACTAAAGCGCAGATCAGGGCCTTCGGCGGCGAGGGCGGCGCGGGCCTCTAGTTCCAGCGCTTTGGCGTCAGTCTCGGCGCGGTCAATGCCGACTTGCATCAGGACAGCCCCGGTGCCGATGTAGGAATAGCCCATCTGGGTGCGATCGACGCCCAGCACCAACACGTCGAGATGAGCGTCCTGCGCGCGGGCCAGACGGGCGGCTGCGCTGATCGCCAGTTTGGCATCGGCAGGGTTGCTCAGCACGGTCAGAATCGTTTTGTAGTCCATCACACGGTCTCCCCCTTGGGTGGTGTCATGATGCAACTATGCCTCGCGGCACGGTGCACCGCTTTGACCTCGATCAACTTAAGATGGGGGTTTGTTGATATGGATCAAGGCCCGCCCCGGCCCGGGCTGCCAGAAGCGACGCAGTTAAAAGCGTTGGCCGTGGTCTGAGTCGGGCTCTGAGAGCAGGATAAAGCAGCGGACCGGACCAAAGTCGAAGGGACGCAAAATGTGGGATTACGTTAAACTGATCGTGCTTGGCACGATCGCGGTTCTGGCCGCGATCGCGGCCAATTTCGCGCATGATCTGCCGTATATGGTGAACGCAATCGTCGTCATGATCGCCGCTTCTCTCACCTTCCTGTGGGAGATCCGGCATGTGGGCGAGGTGCGGCTGCATCCGGCGAATGAATATATGGACGGCGTGGTGCGCGCCGGGGTGATTGCGACGACGTTCTGGGGCGTGGTGGGGTTTCTGGTTGGCGTGGTGATCGCGTTCCAGCTGGCGTTTCCGGCGCTGAACCTGGGCAATATCACCGATGGCGTGCTGAACTTTGGTCGTCTGCGTCCGCTGCACACCTCTGCGGTGATCTTTGCCTTTGGTGGTAATGCGCTGATCATGAGCTCGTTCTACATCGTGCAGCGTACCAGTGGGGTGCGACTTTGGGGCGGCAATCTGGGCTGGTTCGTGTTCTGGGGCTGGCAGTTGATGATCGTGCTGGCGGCGACCTCTTATGTCACCGGGGGCACGCAGGGCAAGGAATATGCCGAGACGGTCTGGTATATCGACATCTGGCTCACGATTGTCTGGGTTGCCTTTCTGTTGGTGTTCATGGGAACGCTGTGGAGGCGCCGCGAACCGCATATCTATGTTGCCAACTGGTTCTTGCTGTCGATGATCATCACCGTGGCGATGCTGCATCTGGTCAACAACATGGCCATTCCCGTCAGTATCCTGTCGTCGCAATCGGTCCCGGTGTTCTCGGGCGTGCAAGATGCGATGACGCAGTGGTGGTATGGTCATAACGCAGTGGGTTTCTTTTTGACCGCAGGCTTTCTGGGCATGATGTATTACTTCGTGCCGAAGCAGGCCGAGCGTCCGGTCTATAGCTACAAGCTGTCGATCATCCACTTTTGGGCGCTGATCTTTCTGTATATCTGGGCCGGTCCGCACCATTTGCATTATACCGCTTTGCCAGAATGGGCAGGCACCTTGGGCATGGTGTTCTCGATCATCCTGTGGATGCCAAGCTGGGGCGGTATGATCAACGGGCTGATGACGCTTTCGGGCGCATGGGACAAGCTGCGCACCGATCCGATCATTCGGATGATGGTGGTTTCCATCGGCTTCTACGGCATGAGCACGTTTGAAGGCCCGATGATGTCAATTAAGGCCGTCAACAGCCTGTCGCACTATACCGACTGGACCATCGGTCACGTTCATTCCGGTGCCTTGGGCTGGAACGGCATGATCACCTTTGGCGCGCTTTATTTCCTGACGCCGCGCTTGTGGAACCGTGAAAGCCTTTACAGCCTGAAACTGGTGTCTTGGCACTTCTGGTTGGCGACGATTGGGATCGTGCTTTACGCAAGTTCGATGTGGGTGACCGGGATCATGGAGGGCCTGATGTGGCGTGAGGTGGACGCCAATGGTTTCCTTGTGAATGCTTTCGCCGACACGGTGGCCGCTAAATTCCCAATGTATGTGGTGCGGGGCTTGGGCGGCGGCATGTTCCTGACCGGAGCGCTGATCATGGCCTTTAACCTGTGGATGACGGTGCGCGCGCAGCCTGCAAGGGCTGTGATCAACGCGAACAACGCCGTTCCCGCTGAATAACCGGAGGGCATAGATATGGCTTTTCTCGACAAACACAAAAAGATTGAGACCCATGCGACGTTGCTGCTGGTGCTCAGCCTGTTGGTGGTCAGCATCGGCGGCATCGTAGAGATCGCACCGCTGTTCTACCTGCAGAACACCATTGAAAAAGTGGAAGGGGTGCGCCCCTACACGCCGTTAGAACTGGCGGGGCGGGATATTTATATCCGCGAGGGCTGCTACAACTGCCACAGCCAGATGATCCGCCCGATGCGCGATGAGGTGGAGCGGTACGGCCATTATTCTCTGGCCGCCGAGTCGATGTATGACCATCCGTTCCAATGGGGCAGCAAGCGCACCGGGCCGGATTTGGCGCGGGTGGGTGGCAAGTACTCGGACGCTTGGCATGTTGATCACTTGATGGACCCACAGGCGGTGGTGCCGGAATCTGTGATGCCGAAGTACAGCTTCCTGTTGGATGCCGAGATCGATGGCAAGTATATCGGCGATATCATGGCGACACATCGGATGGTGGGCGTGCCTTACACCGATGATGAGATGACCAACGCCAAGGCCGATTTCGCAGCACAAGCCGATCCGAACGCCGATACGTCTGGGATTGAGGCGCGCTACGGCAAGGTGACGGTCGCAAACTTCGATGGTCAGCCACAGTTGACCGAGATGGATGCGTTGGTGGCCTATTTGCAGGTGTTGGGCACGATGGTCGATTTCTCGACCTTCATTCCCGACCCGAAACGCTAGGAGGACGCGATGGAACTTTATAGTCTCTTGCGCGAATTCGCGGACAGTTGGGTGCTGTTGTTCCTGACGCTGTTCTTTCTGGGGGTATGTGTCTGGGCTTGGCGTCCGGGCTCTCGCAAGACCCACGAAGATATCGCCAATTCGATCTTCCGCCATGATCAGAAACCTGCGGCCCCCGCGCCGCAAACCGAGGAGGCGTAAACCATGTGCGCCAAACAAGTGAAGCAGACCCCGCGTGAGGTGCCGACGACGGGCCATGTTTGGGATGGGATTCAGGAATACGACAACCCGATGCCGCGGTGGTGGCTGTGGGTGCTGTATCTGACGATCATCTGGGGGATTGGCTATACGATTGCCTATCCGGCGTGGCCGCTGATTTCGGGCCATACGCAGGGGGTGATCGGATCAAACCAGCGGGCGGATGTCGAGGCCGATATCAAGCGGTTTGACGACGCCAACGCCGGGGTCAAGGCCAAGCTGGTGGCGGCGGATTTGGCGACTATTCCGGCCAATGACGAGTTGAAAACCTTTGCGGTGTCGGCCGGGGCGTCTTTGTTCAAGAACAACTGCGCGCAGTGCCACGGATCGGGGGCGGCGGGGGTTCAGGGTAAGGGCTATCCAAACCTGCTCGACAATGATTGGCTGTGGGGCGGTGATATGACGGCGATCCACGCCACGATTACCCATGGCATTCGCAACACCACGGACGAGGACGCACGGTTGTCGCAAATGCCGGCCTTTGGGGTGGATGGAATTCTGGAGAAGCCGCAGATCGACCAGGTGGTGCAATATGTGCTGCAAATCTCGGGTCAGGATCATGACGCCGCGCTGGCAACCGCGGGGACCACGGTGTTTGCCGAGAATTGCGTGGCCTGTCACGGTGAGGATGGCAAGGGCATGCGTGACTTTGGCGCGCCGAACCTGACGGATGCGATCTGGCTTTACGGTGGTTCTGTGGCAACGCTGACTGAGACCGTCACGAAAGCGCGCTACGGTGTGATGCCGGCTTGGACGGGGAAGCTGTCTGAGGATGAAATCCGGGCGGTGGCGACCTATGTGCATAGTCTGGGTGGCGGCGAGTAAAGCGGCTTATCTGCTGAAAAAACCGCCCTCGGTTCGCGCCGGGGGCGGCTTTGTTTTAGGCGGAGCGTTGAGCAGCCCTAACCGTCGCCGGGGGTTCTGCTGCGGCCTTGCCAGAAATACTTATCGTTCCAGCGGCGCTGTGCGACCAGCTTTTCGCGGCTGGTGCGGTGGTCGATCTGTTGGCCGCTGGCAAGATCGGTGCGGCTGGCGCGTGGCTGAAGAAGACGGGCGCGCGGATGGGGGTGACTCTTGCCGCGACCAGCCCCCAAATCCGCGCGTTGGAGGCCCATTTGGGGCTGGCTTTGGTCGAACGCGGCGGTTGCGGTTGCTGCACGAGGATGGGATTTTGCGACCATCCTTGCAGGTGTTTTGCGATTGGATGCCGCAGCAGGCAGCGACTGGGCGCGGCTAAAACGTCGCAGGCTGAAGCTGTATTTCGGATGCGGGATTGATTCAGGTCAAGGTTGGGCCGGGCCTAGGGGCGCATAGAGGGTGCAGCCGCAGCTACCGGAGAGTTCCGTGACCAGTCCCGATACCCAGCCACCCAGTCTCTATGCCGCCCGTGAGCCGATCTTTCCACGCCGGGTCAAAGGCACCTTTCGCACGCTGAAATGGTGGTTGCTGGGGCTGATGCTGGGGATTTATTACGTCACACCGTGGCTGCGCTGGGATCGTGGGCCAAGCCTGCCGGATCAGGCCGTGTTGGTCGATATTGCCAACCGCCGTTTCTTTTTCTTCATGATCGAGATTTGGCCCTACGAGTTCTACTTCGTTGCTGGGTTGCTGATTATGGCGGGGCTGGGGTTGTTCCTATTCACCAGTGCTGCGGGGCGGGTTTGGTGTGGCTATGCTTGCCCGCAGACGGTGTGGACAGATCTTTTTATTCTGGTGGAGCGCTGGATAGAGGGCGACCGCAACGCGCGGCTGCGCTTGCATCGGCAGAATTGGAACCTTGAAAAGCTGCGCAAGCGGCTGGTGAAGTGGAGTGTTTGGCTGCTGATTGGTTTGGCGACGGGCGGGGCTTGGGTGTTCTATTTCACCGACGCGCCGACCTTGTTGCAAAACCTGATTCATGGCACCGCGCATCCGGTTGCATACACGACGATGGCGATCTTGACCGCAACGACCTTTGTATTCGGCGGCTTCGCGCGGGAACAGATTTGCATCTATGCCTGCCCCTGGCCGCGGATTCAGGCGGCGATGGTGGATGAAGATACACTGACCATTGGCTACCGAGATTGGCGGGGGGAACCGCGGGGTAAAGCCAATGTCGAAGGCAATGGCGATTGCATCGACTGCATGGCGTGCGTCAACGTCTGCCCGATGGGGATTGATATTCGCGACGGTCAGCAGATGGCCTGCATCACCTGCGGTCTGTGCATTGATGCCTGCAATGACACGATGGCGAAGATCGGCAAGCCATTGAATCTGATCAGTTATATGGCTTTGACGGATGAGGTCCGCGAACGTGCGGGTCAACCGGCGAAGTCGGTCTGGAGCCATGTGTTCCGGCCCCGGACGATGATGTATAGCGTGCTTTGGGCGGGGGTCGGCGTGGCGCTGGTGGTGGCCTTGTTTCTGCGGGCGTCGATTGATGTCAGCGTCACCCCGGTGCGCAATCCGATGTTTGTGACGCTGTCGGATGGCTCGATCCGCAACACCTATGATCTGCGGCTGCGAAATAAGCATGGCGAAGACCGTTGGTTCACCTTTGCCGCGACCTCGGATGCCGGGTTTCTGCTGACGTTGGATGGCGCGCCGGGGTTGAAGGTTCTGGTGCCCGCCAATGCCACCAAGACTCAGCGGTTGTTTGTGACGGCTCCGGCCCATTCGCTGGGGGCGGAGGCTGCACGCACCGATCTGCGGTTCTGGATTCAGGATTTGGGGACCGAGGCCGCGCCTGGCAATGATCGGGTGCATCATGACACCGTGTTCAACGGAAAGGGCGAGTAAGATGGCCAAAGCTGGGGGGCGCGAGATCAAGGGTTGGCATGTGCTGGCCTTCACGGTGGCGGCGTTTGGCGTGATCATCGCGGTCAATCTGCTGATGGCCTACAAGGCGATCAGCACATTTCCGGGGTTGGAGGTGGAGAATTCTTATGTCGCAAGCCAGACGTTTGACGCGGATCGACGGGCGCAGGAAGCGTTGGGTTGGACGGTTGCGCCCGGTTATGATGGCGCGAAGGGCGAGTTGATACTGGCCTTTACCGATGCTGCGGGCAAGCCTGTGGTGGTCGAAGGGTTGGATGTTCTGCTGGGCCGGGTGACCGAAGCGCGCGAGGATTCGACGCCTCGGTTTGTCTATGAGGGCGGGGTTTATGTGGCAAAAGCAGCGCTGCATCCCGGGAAATGGATGCTGCATGTCACCGCGCATTCGGGCGATGGCGTGCTGTTTCAGCAACGGCTGAACCTGTTTGTGAAAGGCTAGGCGATGAGCGTGGTCGAGTTCGAGCAGGGCGGGATGGCGGCTTGTCCGGCCTGTGTTGTGGTGCCTTTGGCGCAACAGCAGGCGCAGCTGGCGGCGCGCGGGCGGCTGATGTTGTCGCTGCCGTCGGCGCATTGCGCGGCGTGTATCTCGACGGTGGAGAGTGCGTTGGCAGCGGTGCCGGGGGTGGACTCGTCTCGGGTTAACCTGACGATGAAGCGGGTGTCGGTGGATGCGGGTTCAGAAGTGACAGCCCAGGCACTGGTCGCGGCGCTGGCGGGCGTGGGATTTGAGGCGCATGAGCTGGATGCGGGGCTGCTGAGTGCCACCGAGACGGATCGGCAGGGGCGGGAATTGCTGATGCGGCTGGGGGTGGCGTTCTTTTCAATGATGAACGTGATGCTGCTGTCGGTGGCGGTGTGGTCGGGGGCTGAAGGGGCGACTCGCGACATGTTCCACTGGATTTCGGCGATGATTGCGGTGCCGACGGTGATTTTTTGCGGCCAGCCGTTCTTTCGTTCGGCTTGGGCGGGGGTCAGGGTCGGGCGATTGGGAATGGATTTCCCGATCTCGCTGGCCTTGGTGCTGGCCTCGTCGATTTCGTTGTTTGAAACGATCAAATCCGGCCATCACGCTTATTTTGATGCGGCGGTGATGCTGTGCTTTTTCCTGCTGCTCGGGCGCTATCTGGATCATCGCACGCGGGCGGTGGCGCGCTCGGCTGCCGAGGAATTAGCGGCGTTGGAGGTGCCTCGTGCCTATGTTCTGGTGGACGGGGCCGAGGTGGTGCGGGTGATTTCCGAAGTGGCGGTCGGCGATCTGGTGCGGGTGCGTCCGGGCGGGCGGATGCCGGTTGACGGGGTGGTGGAAGGTGGCGCGTCGGAGGTGGATCGCAGTTTGCTGACGGGGGAGAGCCTGCCAGTGTTTGTGGGGCCGGGGATGCTGGTGGCGGCGGGCGAGGTGAATTTGACCGGGCCTTTGGTGCTGCGGGTGACGGCGGCGGGGCGGGATTCGAGCCTGCACCGGATGGCGGATTTGGTCGCGGTCGCGGAAAGTGCGAAGACGAAATACACGACGCTGGCCGAAAGGGCGGCGCGGTTTTACTCGCCCTTGGTGCATATCCTGTCGTTCAGCGCCTTTGGCTATTGGATGTGGGCGACCGGGGGCGATCTGCGCTATGCGATCAATATCTCGGCGGCGGTGTTGATCATCACCTGCCCCTGTGCGCTGGGCCTTGCAGTGCCTGCGGTGGTGACGGCGGCGAGTGGTAAGCTGTTCCGCAAGGGGTTGTTGCTGAAACATGGCACGGCGTTGGAGCGTTTGGCGCAGGTGGATTGCGTGGTGTTTGATAAGACCGGGACGCTGACGATGGGCGCGCCGGAGGTGGTGGGGATTGACGTGCATCCGGCTTGGGTGCTGGCGGTGGCGGCGGGGTTGGCTGTGGGATCATCGCATCCTTTGGCGCAGGCTTTGGCTGCGGCGGCGCGGGGGCAGGGCGTCGTCGCGGCCGAGGTTACTGATCTGCGCGAGGTGCCGGGGTACGGTGTGGAGGGCGTTTGGCAGGGCAAGCCCGTACGGCTTGGCCGGGCCGATTGGTGCGGGGCCAAGCCGCTGGAGCTGACGGCGACTTATCTGAATGTAGGGGGCGTGCATCATGCGTTTGCGTTCGCGGACCGTTTGCGTCCCGGTGCAGAGGCTGCGATTGCGTCCCTGATGGCGCAGGGCATGCGGATCAAGCTGATCTCGGGGGATGTGCCGGGGGCGGTGGGCGCGTTGGCGGCACGGTTGGGGATTGCGGATTGGGTGGCGGGGGCATTGCCCGCCGAGAAGGTGGCGCTGGTGCGGGCTTTGACGGCCGAGGGGCGGCGCGTGCTGATGGTGGGGGATGGGCTGAACGACACGGCAGCGCTGGCCGCCGCACATGTGTCGATCTCGCCCGCGACGGCGCTGGATGCGGCGCGCACGGCTTCGGATATCGTGCTGCTTGGGCAGGATATGGCGCCGATTGGTGATGCGGTGCGGATTGCGCGGCAGGCGACGCGGCGGATGCTGGAGAATTTTGGGATTTCTGCCGCGTATAACGTGATTGCCGTGCCTTTGGCACTGATGGGGGCGGCCACACCTTTGGCTGCGGCCTTGGCGATGTCTTTGTCGTCGATTACCGTGTCGCTCAATGCCATGCGTTTGAAATAGCGGGAGGCTGAGGTCATGGAAATCCTGTCGATCCTGATTCCGGTGTCCTTGCTGCTGGGGGGGGGGGGTTGCTGGCGTTTATCTGGGCGATGAAAACCAAGCAATTTGACGATCCTTCGGGGGATGCCAATCGGATTTTGATGAAGGATTGGGACGACAAACCGAAGCAGTAAGCCGAATTCCGCGCGGAATTCGTGCACGATTTTGGCGGCGAAAATCGGTTAGGCGCGACCTGAAGTTGCCGACAGGCTGAGGGGTTCGATACCCATGCCGCGCAGGGCGCCTGCCCATTTGGAGGCGTCATTTTCGGCGAAGATCAGCGCTTCGGACGGCACTACCGTCAGCCAGTCATTGCGGGTGATTTCAGCCTCTAGCTGGCCCGGACCCCAGCCGGAATATCCCAGCGCCAGCAGAGCTTTGTCGGGGCCATGGCCTTGTGCCATCGCCTCCAGCACATCCAGCGTCGCGGTCATGCCAAAGCCGCCTTCGATCTTCAACGTCGCCGGACCGCCGATGTAATCGGGAGAGTGCAGCACGAAACCGCGCCCGCGTTCGACTGGGCCGCCAAAATGCACGGCGATCTTGCGGCTTTCGTCACCCAGCGGGATTTTCAGATGTTCGAGCAGGCCAGAAAACGACATATCGGTCAGGGTTTTGTTGATGATCAGACCCATGGCACCTTCCGGTGTGTGGGCGCAGACCAAGATCACCGCATGTTCAAACCTTGGATCGCCCATACCGGGCATCGCCACCAGTAGCTTTCCGCAGAGATCCATCGAATCGCGCCCTTTTTCTTGCTTCAGTCTTAAGATGGGCAAAGCCGGATTTGGTTACAAGCCTCTCGCCGGATCGTGATTTCCCCGAAGGCGATGCTTTGCTTATGACAGGGGGATGTTGAAAGTCTTAACCTTCGCGCTTTGTGCCGCCGCGCCCGCCCTTGCCTTCTGCGCCGCGACTTCTGCTTTGGCCACCACACAGGACGAGGTCTTGCAGGCCGATCTTTTGCCGGGCTGGCAGATGCAGAACGGCCACCATATGGCGGGCCTTCGGCTGCAACTTGCGCCCGATTGGAAGACCTATTGGCGCAGCCCCGGTGAGGCGGGCATCCCGCCTTTGTTCAACTGGTCGGGTTCGGTGAACGTCAAATCGGTGCTTGTGCATTGGCCAAGCCCGGTGGTGTTTCACACCAATGGCATGCAGACGATTGGTTATCATGAGGGCGTGGTGTTGCCGCTGGAGGTGGTGCCGCTGGATGCGTCCAAGCCTGTGGAGTTGCGGGCCGGGGTTGATCTGGGGGTGTGCAATCAGATTTGTATGCCTGCGGCGGTGCAGCTTGCCGCCGTTTTGGATGCGGGCGGGCCGGATGCGGCGATCAACTCGGCTTTGCAGGCGCAGCCTGTTGGCGGCAAGGCTGCGGGGTTGCGGGCGATTTCTTGTGAGGTCTCACCGATTGCCGATGGGTTGCAGTTGACCGCCGTGTTGGATTTGCCGCAGCGCGGAGCCGAGACGGTGGTGTTTGAGACGGCTGATGCTGGGGTTTGGGTCGGTGAGGCGAAAAGTGTGCGGGCTGGTGGGCGATTGACGGCATCGGTAGATTTGGTTGCTAGCAGTGGAGCGCCGTTTGCGCTGGATCGCTCGGGTGTGGTGGTGACGGTGTTGGGGGCGGGTGGGTCGGTGGAGATCGCCGGATGTCCAGCGCCGTGAGGGTTGTGGGTGGGATGCCTCCGGCGGGGATGTTTGAGCAGAGAGGATGGCCTTAAGGGCCATTTTCATCCGACCGAGATGGATTTAGCCGCGTAGTTTGGCGTGGAGTGACAAAAGATCAGCCCAAGCCTCACGTTTGGCAATCGGGTTGCGCAGCAGGTACGCGGGATGCGTCATTGGCAGCACGAGTTTGCCGAGAGCTTCGGTCCAGTTTCCCCGCGCGCGCAGGATGTCTTTGGTGTTTAGGATGGTTTGCAGCGGCGTGTTGCCGACCAGCACGATGACATCGGGGTTTATCAAGGCGATGTGACGTTCCACGAAGGGACGCATCATCGCGATTTCATCGGGCGAAGGGTCGCGGTTTTGCGGCGGCCGCCATGGCAGGCTGTTGGTGATGTAGATCGCGGTTTCAGGGTCTGGCGCGGTGCGCGACAGGCCGATGGCGGCGAACATTTTGTCCAGAAGCTGCCCTTCACGGCCGACGAAGGGGCGGCCTTCGCGGTCTTCCTCGACACCGGGGGCTTCGCCGAGGATCAGCACGCGGGCTTTGGGGTTGCCATCGGCGAACACCAGATTGCGCGCGCCACGTTTGAGTTCGCAATGCTCAAAGCTGGCGAGGGCTTCGCGCAGGGCTTCCAGCGTTTCGCATTGGCTGGCCGCCGCGCGGGCCGCGAAGATGGCCGCGTCGGGGTTGGGGGTTTCGGGTTCTGGTGGCGGCGTCGGGGTTTTCGGCGCGGCGATGATCGGCGTGGGCGGGGGGGCTTTGATCGGCTCGGGCAGGTCATAGCGGTTAAGCGGGGATTCGGCACTGATGTCGGTCAGGCCAAGATCAACTTGCCACGCCAATGCGGCCAAGGCGGCATGCCAGTCGCCTGCGATGTCATGCTCGATTCCCATGGTTGCAGGGTATTGGGGTTGGCGGGGGGGGGCAAGTGCGGTTGCGTTGCGTCGGTCTGGTGGGTAGCTATGCTACATGTTCAGCGCGATCATTTATGCCGTTTTGATATTCTTGCTGGGTGTCTTGCCGCCTGCGCGTTGGGGCTTGCGCATTGCGGCTTTGATCGTGTTGGCTTTGGCGTTCATGGCTTTGCTGTCGCCCACGCCTTATGATCCTGACTGGGGCTATGATGTTGTGCGTGCTGCGCTGTTCTGGGCAGTGGCGATTGGCGGCTTGGGGATTTTGCTGCGGGTTTTGGCCAATTTGGCCAAGTATAATACTGGCGCGCGCATTGCCACGCATCCGGAGGAACGCGCAGCACTTGCCGTTGTGGACGCGGCTTTGTGGCTGATTTTCGCGGGGTGGCTTGGCTGTGCGGTGTTCTGGAGCGCGGCGGTTGGATTGCAGGGCGTGCGCGGCGGCTTGGGCGTTCATCTTGCATTTTCTGGTATGGCGATGGCGGTGGGCCTTGCCATCGGTGTTGCCGCGCGAGGGCTGTGGCGATTTGTTGTGCCTGCTGCCGCTGTTGTGATGGCCTTGCTGTCGTTGGATGGTGGCTTGCGTTATCCGGGTTTGATCTTGGAAAGCGCGATGCGGCTAGGCCCTGAGCGTTGCCTGATGTTGGGTGATGATCTGCATCCGCCGCAATCTCGGGCCGATCTGATGGCGTTGACCTTGGCGAAAAATGCGCGCGGGCCGTCAGATGTCTTGCTGCTGGCGCGATCTGAACACGGCACACAGCTGTATCGCTGGTCATTTAGCGCGCGCAGCTTCGTGCACGCCCCGGCCTATGTTTATGACACGCCGCTTTGCACGCCAAAATCCGCGCCGATCCTGCCCGATTGAGCGTTGCCGCGGGGGGCCAGCTTTGGCATAAGCCCTTAAACATGCTCTGGAGATGCCGATGAGCTTTCGCGCCCGCCACCTGCTTGGGATCGAGCAACTTTCGCCCTTGGAAATCACCACGATCTTGGATTTGGCGGATCGCTATGTCGATCTGAACCGCCGCACGGTGAAATCGTCGGATGCTTTGGCGGGGCTGACGCAGATCAACATGTTCTTTGAGAATTCGACCCGGACGCAGGCCAGTTTTGAGCTGGCGGGCAAACGGCTGGGCGCGGATGTGATGAATATGTCGGTCGGCTCGTCTTCCGTGAAGAAGGGCGAGACGCTGATTGATACCGCGATGACGCTGAATGCGATGCACCCGGATTTGCTGGTGGTGCGGCATGGCGCGTCTGGGGCGGTGAATTTGCTGGCCTCGAAAGTGAATTGCGCGGTGCTGAATGCGGGCGATGGGCGGCATGAGCATCCGACGCAGGCTTTGTTGGATGCGCTGACGATCCGGCGGGCGAAGGGGCGGATACAAAGGCTGACGATTGCGATTTGCGGCGATATTGCGCATTCCCGCGTGGCGCGTAGCAATTTGATTTTGCTGGGCAAGATGGAGAACCGGCTGCGGTTGATTGCTCCGCCAACTCTGATGCCTGCGGGGGTCGAGCATTTCGGATGTGAGTTGTACGACGACATGCGCAAGGGGCTTGAGGGCGCCGATGTGGTGATGATGCTGCGCTTGCAGAAAGAACGCATGGACGGCGGGTTTATTCCCTCGGAGCGGGAATATTACCATCGCTACGGGCTGGACGCCGAGAAGCTGTCGTTTGCCAAGCCGGATGCGATTGTGATGCATCCGGGGCCGATGAACCGCGGCGTCGAGATTGACGGCGAGTTGGCCGACGACATCAACCGCAGCGTTATTCAGGATCAGGTCGAGATGGGCGTCGCAGTGCGGATGGCCTGTATGGATTTGCTGGCGCGCAATTTGCGGGCCGAACGTGGGCGGGCGGCTGTGGGGGTGATGGTATGAGCGAGAAGCCGAAGCGGAAATGGTCAGACGCCCGGATGAGCGGGATGGTGGCGACCGGGGTGCTGGTGTTTCTGGCGGTATTTACCGTGGCGTTTGTTTGGATGGCGGGGTGAGTTGATGCAAACCGACAGGCCACAGCTAACATTATTGGGGAGTGTCTGATGGATTTGATGATGGGTCTTTCCGCTATCAAGCAGACGCTGGACATAACAAAAGAGCTTAGAAGCATTGATGATAAGATAGTTGTCGCTGAGTTTAAGCTGAGAATTTCAGATATTGTTGATAGGCTACTTGATGCAAAACAGGCGCTCATCGAAGCCCCAGAGCGAGAGTTAGAGCTTCGAAATGAAGTGTCGGAATTGCGTTCTGCACAGGTTTTGAGGGCGAAACTTCAGGACGAAAACGGCCTTCTCTACGAAATTGGTGCAGATGGAGAACACGCGGGTGAACCATACTGTAATCTATGCTTCGTAACTCAAAACTCGCTGATCAGATTGCGTCACCACGCCGCCAAGGCTGGAGGCGACGCCCATTATCAATGCGATAACTGCAAGACGCGCATCACAACTGGTCCTGCACTTCCATTTCCGACAATTTCTAGGCGTGCAAAACAATGGCCATGACCCTCCACTTCACCAACGCCCGTCTGATCAACCCGGAGTCCGGCACCGATGAGATCGGTTCTTTGACCGTCGACAACGGTGTGATTGTGGCCCTCGACGGCGATGCGCCTGCGGGGGCGACGGAGGTCGATTGCGGCGGGCATTGTCTGGCTCCGGGCATCGTCGATATCGGCGTCAAGATTGGCGAACCCGGCGAGCGGCATAAGGAATCGTTCCGCTCGGCGGGGTTGGCGGCGTCAGCCGGGGGGATCACCACGATGGTGGTGCGGCCCGATACCACGCCCTCGATCGACACGCCGGAGGTGTTGGAGTTTGTGACCCGGCGCGCGGGCGAGGCGCGGGTGCGGATCAGGCATATGGCGGCGCTGACCAAGGGGCGCGCGGGGCATGAGATGACCGAGATCGGGTTTCTGCTGGATGCCGGGGCGGTGGCGTTTACCGATGTGTTCAAGGTCTCGACCGATACCAAGGCGTTAAGCCGGGCGTATACCTATGCGCGGTCTTTGGGGGCTTTGGTGATCGGGCATCCGCAAGAGCCGGGGCTTTCAGTTGGGGCGGCTGCGACCAGCGGTAAATTCGCCAGTTTGCGCGGGTTGCCGGGGGTTTCACCAATGGCGGAGCGGATTGGGCTCGACCGTGATCTGGGCCTCGTTGAGATGACCAGGGTGCGCTATCACGCCGATCAGATCACCACCGCGCGCAGTTTGCCTGCGCTGGAGCGCGCCAAGGCCAATGGGTTTGATGTGACGGCAGGGGTGTCTATCCACCATCTGACATTGAACGAGATTGATGTCGGCGACTACCGCACGTTCTTCAAGTTCACCCCGCCGCTGCGCTCGGAAGAAGACCGGATGGCGCTGGTGCAGGCGGTGGCCGAGGGGCTGATCGACGTGATCGGCTCGTTCCATACGCCTGCGGATGAGGAGAGCAAGCGATTGCCGTTTGAGGAGGCGGCGAGCGGGGCGGTGGGGTTGGAGACTCTGCTGCCTGCGGCGCTGCGGCTGTATCATGCGGGGCAGTTGGATTTGCCGACTTTGTTCCGGGCGTTGTCGTTGAACCCCGCGAAACGGCTGGGGTTGCCGCAGGGGCGGCTGGCGGTGGGCGCACCTGCGGATCTGGTGTTGTTCGACCCCTATGCGCCATATCTGCTGGACCGGTTCACATTGCACTCGAAATCCAAGAACACGCCGTTTGACGGCTGCCGGATGGAGGGTAAGGTGCTGGCAACTTATGTCGCGGGCCAAGCGGTTTATCAGGGGTAAGACATGCCAGAGATTACATCTGCGCCTTTGCTGTTGGGGCTGGTGGCCGTGCTGGCTTACCTGCTGGGGTCAGTGCCGTTTGGCGTGGTGATCACTAGGGCGCTGGGTTTGGGCGATTTGCGCAGCATTGGCTCGGGGAATATTGGCGCGACCAATGTGCTGCGGACGGGGAATAAAGGCGCGGCGCTGGCGACCTTGCTGCTGGATGCCGCGAAGGGTGGCGTTGCGGTGCTGATCGCGCGGTATGCGGTGGGCGAGGATGCAGCACAACTGGCGGGGCTCGCGGCGTTTCTGGGGCATTTGTTCCCGGTCTGGCTGGGGTTCAGGGGCGGCAAGGGGGTGGCTACATTCCTTGGCACGCTGCTGGCGCTGGCCTGGCCAGTGGGGCTGGCGGCCTGTGCGACTTGGGCGGCGGCAGCGGCTGTTTGGCGGATATCTTCGTTGGCGGCATTGGTGGCGGCGGCTTTGTCGGGGTTTTGGCTGTTCATCTTCGATCAGGGCCACATGCTGGTGCTGGTGTTTATCCTGACCGTGCTGATCTATGCCAAGCACTGGCCAAATTTGCTGCGGCTGAAGGCTGGGACCGAGCCGAAGATTGGTGCGAAGAAGGCCTAAGGGATTTGCTCTTTCTGAAATACTCCAGCCGGAGGCATCCGGCATAAATGCAGGCAGCCTCCGGCCGGGCATTCTGGCCAGTGTGGAAGTTAAAGGCTCGACGCCTCATAGATTGGTGTCAGGGCTTTGCCCCAGGCGCCGTTGTACAGATCCAGCCAGCGGTCGGCTTGGGTCTTCTCGGTGGCGAGGTTTTGCACCAGCGGGGCGAGGTAGCGCTGCTCATCAAGGCCACGGGCAGCGAGGCCTGCGTGCGACAGGCCGACAGCAGCGCGGGCGAGGTCTAGCAGTTTGATGCCATTGGCTTCGGCTTGCAGGGCGCTGACAGAGGCGTTGACGCGCAGGGTTTCGCGGGTCTCGGTATCAAAACCTTTGACCAAATCCCATGCGGCGTCCAATGCAGCGTCGTCATACATCAGGCCGACCCAGAAGGCGGGCAGCGCGTCAATATGGGCTTGATCGCCGCAATCGGCCCCGCGCATTTCGATGTATTTCTTGACACGGGCTTCGGGGAAAACCGTTGTCATATGGTCGGCCCAATCGGACAGCGTTGGTTTTTCACCGGGCAGGGCTGGGAGTTCGCCTTTCAGGAAGGCGCGGAAGCTCTGGCCCAAGGCGTTGATATATTTGCCGTCACGGTAGACGAAATACATCGGCGCATCCAAGACCCAGTCTACATATTGCTGGAAGCCGAAACCTTGATCGAAGGCGAAGGGCAGCATGCCGGTGCGGGCGTTGTCCAAGCCGCGCCAGATGCGGCTGCGCCATGATTTATGGCCGTTGGGCTTGCCATCGAAGAATGGGCTAGAGGCGAACAGCGCGGTGGCGACGGGCTGCAAGGCAATGGCGACGCGCAGCTTTTTCACCATATCTGCCTCGGACGCGTAGTCGAGGTTCACTTGCACTGTGCAGGTGCGATACATCATCTGGGTGCCGTGGGTGCCGACGCGGCCCATATAGTCGGTCATCAGGCGGTAGCGGCCTTTTGGCATCACGGGCATCGTCGTCGCGGACCATTCGGGGGCAGCACCAATTCCCATGAACTTGATGCCGAGGGGGTCTGCGATGG
This sequence comes from Cypionkella sp., assembly GCF_030652235.1. GTDB lineage: Bacteria > Pseudomonadota > Alphaproteobacteria > Rhodobacterales > Rhodobacteraceae > Cypionkella. Next base: position 48,933 of record NZ_JAUSBA010000024.1, on the reverse strand, counting down.
CGCGGACCTCATCGAGGTGGTTTTGCAGCTCCGCCGCACCTTGGTGCAGGTTTTCCAGCGGTGCGCCGGAGAGTTCAAACTGCCCACCGGGTTCCAGCGAGATGTTCGCGCCCGCGCGGGTCATGCCGATCACGTTGTCGGCCTCGGCCACGGGCATCCAGCCAAAGCTTTGCAGGCCAGCGAACAAAGCCGAAATCGAGCGGTCGCCAGCATAGGGCAGCGGCGCGCGGCTGTCAGTCAGCCAGCCGAATTTCTCGTGCTCGGTGCCAATGCGCCAATCGGCTTTTGGTTTGCTGCCAGACTCCATCATCTCTGCAAGCTGCGAAAAATCTTCGATGGGGCCGCCGCCGGACTGGGGAATCGACATGGGGCAGGGCCCTTTCGCGTTGGAAATTTCAGGATGCAACAGGTGGAGCGGAGCCGTGCCTAAGTCAAGAGAGGCTGCGCAGCGTTACAATTGCTTCACGATCCGGGCAACACCCCGCGACCGGGGCGATACCAGATGGTTTTTGTCTCGGCGGCGAGGGAAAGCGTGGTGCTGCCAGTGCTGGGTTTGGCATCAAGGGCGGCGACAAGGGCAAGGGTGTTCATGCCGGGCAGGCTGGCGAAGGCGTCGAACAATTTCTCCGCACCGGTGGCATCGATCGGGATCAGCAGGGCTTGGCCATCGGCTTGTTTCAAGCGCCAGACTCGGCGACCACGTAAGCTGAGCAGGCGCAGCTCGGTCAGTTCGGGAATTGAGACATAGCCGCCGGTTTGGGGGCCGAGATAACCGATCTGGCCCTCATCGACTTCGACAATGCCGGGAGCCTCGACGGTTTGGGCAAAGCGCAGGCGGCGCAGCGCGAGAAGGCCCCAAGCCACGCCAAATGCGCCGATGGCGGTGCCTAACGGGGTGAGCAGGTAGCCACCTAATAGGATCAGCCAGAGGCCGAAGCCTAAGATGGCAGCGGCCCAGATCACTTCGGAGAAGCGGTGCAGCAGGGCGCGGAATTCGGGGCGGATCATGCCCAATCGCCCAGGGCAGCTTGCCACAGGGTCAGGGCGGCGACGGCGGCGGTGTCGGCGCGCAGGATGCGAGGGCCGAGGGCAGTGGGATGGATTTGCGGCAGGGCACGCAGGCGCTGCTGTTCGTCTGCCGAAAAGCCGCCTTCGGGGCCTATAAGGATGGCCCATTTTTCGCCACGGGAGCCACTTAGGGCGGGGGCTTGGCCGACCATCGCCTCGTCACACCACAGCAGTTTGCGGTCGGTGGGGAAGGTGGTGAGGAATTTGTCGAGGGAGGTCAGGTCGCTGACTTCGGGGACTGATGTGGCACCGCATTGCTCGGCGGCCTCAAGCGCGTGGGCTTGCAGGCGGTCTTGCCGGATGCGTTCGGCATTGGTGTGGCGGGTTTGCACCGGGATGATGCGGGCAGCACCCAGTTCGGTGGCTTTTTCGACGATGAAATCGGTGCGGGCTTTTTTGATCGGTGCGAAGGCAAGCCAAAGGTCGGGCGGCAGGCGCAGGGGGGCGGTTTGTTCCGTGCAAATCAGGATGCCACCGCGCTTGCCAGCCTCGGCCACTTCGGCGCGCCATTCGCCATTGCAGCCATTGAACAGCGAGACGGCAGCGCCACGCGCAAGGCGCATGACGTTGAACAGGTAGTGGGCCTGATCGGCATCGACGGCCACGGCTTGCCCCTGTGCCAAAGCCTGATCTACATAGAGGCGGATTTTTGCATCTGTCATGCCGGGGAATCTATGTCTGAGTTTGCGGAAATGCCAGAGGCGAGCGTCGCGGATGCGTCGAAAGACAACTGGGTGGATCGCTTTGCGCCGCAGGTGGCGCGGCCCTATCTGCGATTGAGCCGTGCAGATCGCCCGATTGGGACATGGCTTTTGCTGATCCCGTGCTGGTGGGGGATTGCGCTGGCGGGGCTTTCGGATGGCTTTCAGCTGTGGGATCTGTGGCTGGCGGTGTCTTGTGCGCTGGGCGCGTTTCTGATGCGCGGGGCGGGGTGTACTTGGAACGACATTGCCGACCGTGAAATTGACGCGAGCGTGGCGCGGACGCGCAGCAGACCTTTGCCGTCGGGGGCGGTGACGGTGAAGGGCGCGCTGGTGTGGATGGCGGTGCAGGCGGCTTTGGCTGCGGTTATCCTATTCAGCTACAACTGGTTGGCGATTGGGTTGGGCGTGGCGTCACTGGCGCTGGTGCTGATTTATCCGTTTGCCAAGCGGTTCACGTGGTGGCCGCAGGCGTTTCTGGGGTTGGCGTTCAACTGGGGCGCGGTGCTGCTTTACGCGGCCCATGCGGGCGAAGTGCAGTTGCCTGCGGTGTTGCTGTATGGCGCGGGGATCGCTTGGACGCTGTTTTATGACACGATTTATGCGCATCAGGACCGCGAGGATGATGCGCTGATCGGGGTGAAATCGACGGCGCGGCTGTTTGGCGATAGCTCGCGGGTCTGGCTGCGCGGGTTCTTGGTCGTGGCGGTGATTTTGATGGCGGGCGCGGTGATCACCATCCCGATTCCCCCCAGCAAAGTGCTGGCGTTGATTTTGGCGTTGGCGGGCGTTTGGGGCTTTGGCTGGCATATGGTGTGGCAACTGCGCAGGCTGAATATCGACGATCCGGCGAATTGTCGGCGATTGTTTTTATCCAACCGCGATGCGGGGCTTATTCCTGCGCTGTTTCTTGCCGTTGCGGTGTTCCTTTGATTGATCCGGGGGAATGCGCGCTTTATGCAGACCGGAACAGAGCAGCCTGCTGTGCTCCGGCTGGCTTTCTGAAAGACCGAGTTGAATGACCCCGTGGTGACATTGCCCAATTTCAGCCTTACCCAGCTTCCCGCGAAGTACCTTGCCCCCTGCGCCTTTGTTGCGGCGGGGGTGGTTTCGGTGCTGGTGGCTTGGGGGGCGGCTGTGCTGGTTGAGAATATTTCGGCCCGTGTGGTGAAATCCATGCTGCTGACCGAGGGCATCACTTTTGCCAGTGTCGCCCCGGATGGCTTGCAAATTCACCTCAGCGGCACAGCCCCGAATGAGGCGATGCGGTACAAGGTGGTTAATCTGGTTGGCGGGCTGATCGATTCGGCACGGATCCGCGACCGGCTTGAGGTGACCCCGGTTAAAGCCATCGAAGCGCCTCGGTTCTCGGTGGAAATGCTGCGCAATGATGATGGCATCCAGATGATCGGTTTGCTGCCGGAAAGCGATGCGTTGCAAAGCGTGAAGGATAGCGCGCAGGCGCTTTCCCCGGATATTCCACTGTCAGATATGCTAGAGACGGCGGCTTACCCTGCGCCTGAAGGCTGGGACGCGGCGCTGACTTATGGGTTGAACGCGCTGAGCATGTTGCCGCGGTCAAAAATATCGGTGGCGGCGGATCAGGTGGCAATCACCGCAATTGCCAGTTCAGAGGCTGAAAAGCGCAGCTTTGAGCAGCAGTTGAACAGCGCCAAGCCAGCGGGGCTGGCGGTGACGATTGAGATTTCTGCGCCGCGTCCGGTGCTGACTCCGTTCACGCTGCGCTTTGTGAAGGATGCCGAGGGCGCGCGGTTTGACGCATGTTCCGCCGATACCGAGGTGGCGCGGGCGAAGATTTTGGCGGCGGCAGGGGGTGCGGGGACTGTTGGGCGCAACAGTTGCACCATCGGGCTGGGCGTGCCGACGCCGCGCTGGGCCGATGCCACCATCGCCGGGATCAAGGCGGTGGCGCAGCTGCAAAGCGCGACCCTGACCTTCGCGGATGCCGATGTGACCCTGCTGGCAGGTGCGGATGTGCCGCAAGCGGATTTTGACCGGGTGGTGGGCGAACTGGGCGCGGCGCTGCCGGATGTGTTCTCGCTGAAAGCCACGCTGGAGAAGAAAGCGGTTGGCGGGGTTGTTGGCCCCGCTGAGTTCACTGCCAAGCTTGCGCCCGAGACGCATCGGTTGGAAATGCGCGGTCGCCTGACGGATGAGGTGCTGCGCAAGGCCGTGGATAGCTTTGCCAAGGCCGAGTTTGGCAGCAACACTTACCTTGCGACCCGGATGGACCCGGATCTGCCGACTGGCTGGCCCATGCGGGTTTTGGCGGGGTTGCAGGCATTGAGCGAGTTGGACAATGGCACGCTGCTGGTGCGGGCGGATACGGTGGAGCTGAAGGGCATCACCGGATCGCAATCCGCCAAGGTGCGGATCTCGCAGATTCTTTCCGAAAAGCTGGGGCAGGGCCAGACCTTTAAGGTCGATGTGAAATATGACAAGGCGCTAGACCCGTTGGCTGGGATTCCAACGCCTGAGGAATGTGCGCAGGACGTTGATGATGTGGTGGCGCGGCAGAAGATCACCTTCACGCCAGGGTCAGCCGAGATCGACGCCGCGGCGAGCGGTGTGATGAAATCGCTGGCGGATGTGCTGAAATCCTGTCCCGGCGTGAAGCTGGAAGTGGCGGGTTATACCGATTCCCAAGGCTCGGATGGGGGCAACCTTGCGTTGTCGCAGGCGCGGGCGGAAACCGTGGTGCTGGCTTTGCTGGGGCGGCAGATTGATGTGTCGGGGATGGTGGCGCGCGGCTATGGCGAGGCGGATCCATTGGCTGACAATGGCACGGATGCCGGGCGTGAGGCCAATCGGCGGATTGAATTTCGGTTGATTGGGACTTTGAGGCCCGCCTCACCGGATGCGGGCAAGGCGGCGGCGACGGCGGCGCAGGGCTCGGATGCGGCACAGGGTGCTGCCATGGCCGCGCAGGAGGGGCCAGATTTTTCGGGCGATACCAGCCCCTCGGTGGCACCGCTGGAAAAAACCATCGCGCCGAAGCCACGGCCGAAGAAGTCAGAATGATGATGGGGGCACGCCTATGAACCGCACCGAATTTATCGCGGCCACCGCCGTCATCCTGCTGTTGGCCTTCGCGGCGGGCTGGTTCACTTATTGGCTGCTGCACCGTTTTACCCGGGTGGCGGGTGGCGATATGGCCGAAATGGACCGGATGGCGCAATCTTTGCACGAGGCGGAGGAGATGCGCGATCAGGCGATTGTTTACCTCGAAAGCCGTGAGGGCGAGTTGATGAACCAGATCGCCCAGACTGAAGCCGAATTGCGCGCTGCGATGGAGGGGTTGCGCGATGCGCGGCACGAGGCTGAAGAAATGCGCGCTTATATCGAGCGGATGCACGCGAATAGTTGAGCCGGCTTCGACGACAACCTTTGCCTCCAACGCCTCACCGCCCCGAGCTTGATCCGGGGCGGCGAGGTTCTACAGGGGTGTTGCGTTCACAGATCGCCCAAGCAGGTTTGCATCAGGGGCGAAGACGGGTCTTCCAGTGCGTTGATCACGTTGAAGTGGTGGGCGCCGGGATCGATCGTCCAAGGGCAGTTCCAGTTTTCGGATAGAGTGCGGGCTTGCCACAGGAAGGCGGGGCGCTCGGCGCTGCCGACCCAGATATGGGCTTGGGTGGTCAGGGCGTGGCGGGCGGGACTTTCTGCCGCGATTTCGGGCGGGTCGAGGCGCAGGTTGGTTTGCATCTCGGTTTGCGACAACGGCTCCAACTCGGCCAATGGCGAGATTGGCACAATGCGGGTGAGGCGGGCTCGCAGGGCGGGGCTACAATCGGGGTTGCCCATGCGGGCAGCGAGGTGGCCGCCTGCGGAATGGCCGGTGATCACCAACGGGCCTGCGACTTCGGCGCAGGCGGCGGTGATGGCCTGGTCAACTTCGGCGGTGATTTGGGCGATGCGGGCCTCGGGCGCGAGGCTGTAGCCGGGCAGCGCACAGGCCCAGCCTTGGGCCAAGGCACCGGCGGCGAGGTGGGACCAGAGGCTCTTATCGGTTTCCAGCCAGTAGCCGCCGTGGATGAACACCATCAGGCCTTTCGGCGTGGTTTCGGGCAAGAACAGATCGAAGCGGTTGCGCGGGGCGGGGCCGTAGGGAAGGTCAAGTCGTGCGCGCGGGCCGAGGGTGTCGCGGAATTGTGCGGCTTTTTGCGCCCAGAGTGCGGGCATCGCCTCGGACCCCGGAATGAAAGCGCCGTTTAGGTATTCGCGGGTCATGTCCATCGGGATCACTCCAGTTTGCCGCCAGCTTTAGGTCCAACATTGGTGGAGGATGTGGACTTTTATGTCCAGAGCGGGCAAGCAGGGGCAACCCGTGCTAATGGAGGCCCCCATGCTCGATTCCGTGACCGATCTGCGTTCTTTGTTGAAAGACGCAAGCCTGCTGCCGAATAAGGCCTATGTGGCGGGGCAGTGGATTGAGGCCGCCGATGGCGCGACATTCGCCGTGACCAACCCGGCGCGCGGCGATGTGATTGCTCATGTGCCGGATTTGACTCGTGCGGATGCGGCGCGTGCGATTGCGGCGGCGGACATTGCCCGTAAGGAATGGGCGGCGCGCACCGGCAAAGAGCGCGCGCAGGTGATGCGCAAGTGGTTTGATCTGTGCATGGCGGCGCAGGAAGATCTGGCGACGATTTTGACGGCAGAGATGGGAAAACCGCTGGCCGAGGCCAAGGGCGAGATTGCTTATGGGTCGGCCTATATCGAATGGTTCGGCGAAGAGGCCAAGCGCACTTACGGCCAGATCATCCCTGGCCATATGCGTGACAAGCGGATTTCGGTGCTGAAACAGCCGATCGGGGTTTGTGCCTCGATCACGCCGTGGAACTTTCCGAATGCGATGATTGCGCGCAAAGTGGCCCCGGCTTTGGCTGCTGGTTGCGGGTTTGTGGCGCGGCCTGCGGCGGAAACTCCGTTGTCGGCGATTGCATTGGCGGTGTTGGCGGAACGGGCCGGGGTGCCTGCGGGGGTGTTCTCGGTGATCACGTCTTCGCGGTCGTCTGAGATTGGCAAGGAGTTCTGCGAGAACCCGGCGATCCGCAAGATCACCTTTACCGGGTCGACCGAAGTGGGGCGGATTTTGCTGCGTCAGGCGGCGGAGCAAGTGCTGAAATGCTCGATGGAATTGGGTGGCAACGCGCCGTTCATCGTGTTTGACGACGCCGATCTGGATGCGGCGGTTGAGGGCGCGATGGTGTCGAAATTCCGCAACAACGGGCAAACTTGCGTCTGCGCCAACCGGATTTATGTGCAGGCGGGGGTGTATGACGCTTTTGCCGAAAAGCTGGCGGCGGCGGTTGGCAAGCTGGCGATTGGCGATGGCTTGACGGCGGGTGTAACCACCGGGCCGCTGATCAACGAAGATGCGGTTGAGAAGGTTGAAGAACATATCGCCGATGTGCTGGCGGGTGGCGGTAAGGTGTTGACGGGCGGTAAGCGGCACACTTTGGGCGGCACGTTCTTTCAGCCGACCGTGGTGACGGGGGTGACCAAGGATATGAAGGTTGCCAACGAGGAAACCTTTGGGCCGCTGGCACCTTTGTTCAAGTTTGACACCGAGGAAGAAGTGATCCGCCGCGCCAATGATACGATCTTTGGTCTGGCCAGCTACTTCTATGCCAAGGACATTGGCCGCATCACCCGTGTGCAGGAGCAGTTGGAATACGGCATGGTTGGGGTGAACACCGGGCTGATTTCCAACGAAATGGCACCGTTTGGTGGCGTAAAGCAGTCGGGTCTGGGCCGCGAAGGTTCGAGCCACGGCATCGACGATTATATGGAACTGAAATACGTCTGTTTGTCGGTTTGATCCGCTTAGACGACCACTGAGATGAGAAACGGCGCCGGGCAACCTGCGCCGTTTTGTTTACCCGCCCACCGCCCGGTTCGCGCCCGCGCTACCAAAGCCGCCGCGCGATTGGACTTGGGTTTTGGTCATCGGGGCCAAGCCTTTTGTCACCGGGGCTTTGTTGAACGCGCTGGCATTGATCGTGCCGCCGCTGTTGAGATTGCCGATCCGGGTGCCGCCATCTGGCGTGGCAAAACCGCCGCCCGATGTGCGCACCACCGGCTGCGACATCACCCGACCGCCGCCCAAAGCCTGCCCGATCATGTAGCCCATCAGCAGTGGCATGAAGACCGAACCGCCACCGCTGTTGGTCGCCGCTGCGTCGCCGCCGCACGCCCCCGCGCCATGCTCTGCCTCACACAGCTCTCGGCTTTCGTAGCGCGGCGCGGTTTCCTCGTGCAGCTTTTGCGCCTCGGCGAAGGCGGTGTCGCAATCGGCTGCTGAAAACCAGCCGTCAGGGCTGGCTGCGGCCAAACAGCTTGCCTTGTCGGCAAAGGCGCTGGCTTCGGTTTTTTCCTCGGTGCAGCCGGCGATCCCGAAGGCGGCGGCCCCAAGCAAGGCGAGTGCAACATGACGTGAGCGTTTCATCGCCTTACCCCTCAATAAAATGCGGCTTGAACCGCGACAAATCTTGCGTGATCCGGCTGCGATCTTCGCGCAGGCCCATGCCGACGCAGACCTCTCCAACCATCCACGCGCCGATCACCGGGCGCATATCGGCAAATATGGGCAGCGGGTGGTAGGCTTGGACGATCTTGGGGTGCTGGTCGTAGTCACGTGCGGTGGCGGATTCTAGCACGGTGCCATCTTGATGGATCGTCACCGACTGGCCTTCGCGTGAGAAGATCGGCTTGGTGACATAGCCTTGTGCCAGCAGATCGGGCGCGCGGCCCAAAGCGGCTTCATCCTCGAAATAGGCGGGCAGCAGGTTAGGGTGGCCTTCAAACATCTGCCACAGTACGGGCAGAATCGCTTTGTTCGACAGGATTGCCTTCCACGCGGGTTCGATGAAACGACAGCCTGAGGCCGCGATCTTGTCGGCAAACGGATCGCGCAGCAGGTCTTCCCAAGGGTAAAGTTTGAACAGCGCGCCGATCACCCGGTCTTCGGCATCGGTGAACTGGCCGTCCGGGCTGATGCCGATTTTGTCGAGATCGGTGTAATGCGCGCCCAAACCTGCCTCACGCGCGGCCCAAGCCATGGTTTCCACCGTGGCGTAATCTTCTGGTGCATCCGCTATGGCGGCGAAATGGATGTCGGTGTCGGGGGCAAACATCTCGGCCAGACGGGCAACCAAAGCCTCGTGCACGCTGTTGAACTGATCCGCGCCTTGCGGCAACACCCGTGCGGCCAGTTGTTGTTCAAACCACAGCCACTGGAAGGATGCGCTTTCATACAGCGAAGTCGGCGTGTCGGCGTTGTATTCCAGCAGCTTGGCCGGGCCGTTGCCATCATAGGCCAGATCGAAACGGCCATATAATTCCGGCTCGGCATCGTGCCAGCTTTGCGCCACCAGATCCCAATGCGCGCGCGGAATATCCATCCGCTGCATCAGGCTTTCTGATGCGATCACCTGTGCCACAGCCTCACGGCACATCGCATGCAGGGCTGTGCTGGGGTCTTCGATGTCATTTTCGATCTGGGCCAAGGTGAAACTATAGGCCGAGGTTTCATCCCAATAGGGTTCGCCATACATATCGGCGAAGGTGAAACCAAGCTTTTCGGCCTCAGTGCGCCAGTCGGGGCGTTCGGGCAAGGTTATACGGTGCAAGGGCTACTCCAGAAGGTTGTGGCAGATATCGGGTCTGGTCTGCGGCAAAGCAAGGCCCTTCTGTCGGGTCTGTCGAGGTGGATGTCGGGGATGGCAGCGACAAACCTAAGGCAAGCGCCAAACTGTGCCCCGACCCAAACAGGAGAATTCCCATGCAAAGCGTCACCAAACTTGCCTCAACCGAGGGGCTTGAGCCGTCAACCGCTGATCTGGATGGCTGGACTGTCACCGAAGGCAGCCCGAAAATGAAGACTTGGGCGCTGCACACTTCGGCTGCGGGCGACATGGTTTCCGGCATCTGGGAATGTACGGTTGGCAGCTATCATGCGACCTACACGGCTTACGAATATGTCGTGCTGATCGCGGGCAAGATCACCATCACGCCGGATGGCGGCACGCCGGTGACCGTCAAGGCGGGCGATTCTTTCGTGGTGGAGCCAACTTTCAAGGGTATTTGGAAAATCGAAGAAAACGTCCGCAAGCATTTCGATTTCCGTATCAAATAAACCATTTGCGGCGGGGTGCGTGCTGCATCCCGCTGCAAGCACCGCATTGTTATCGCCTATCAAGGCAACGATTTTGCTTATCGCGCGTTCAATCCACATGTTGCTCTCATCGGCCCACCGAGGCTGCTCTCGCCGGCCAACAACGTGAAAGGATATGACATGCTGCCCGCTGTCTCAAACATCAAACGGAACACCATCGCCGCATTGCTTGCCCTTGCGGTTGCTTTGCCTGCAGCCCCTGCATTGGCTTGGGGCCAACGCGAGCAAGATGTGCTGAAAGGCGCTGCTGGCGTCATTCTGTTGCAAGGCATCATCCGCGAAACCAAGCCGAACAAGAAGCACTATGAGCCACGTCACGAGCCTCGTTATGAACCACGCTATGAACAGCCGCGCTATCAGCAGTACCAACCACGCTATGAACCGCGTTATGAGCCGCAGCGCGTCTCGGTCTACAGCACCGCCGCCGCACGGGCGTTCAACAATTATTCGTGGTCCGAGCGTCGGCTGATCCAGCGCCGCCTGTCGGCCTATGGCTACTATCGCGGTGGCATCGACGGCTCGTTTGGTCCCGGCACTTACAACGCTGTGGTCGCCTATGCCAACGCCCAAGGCCAGACCCGGCAGTTGGCTTCGACCAATAGTGCTTATGGTGTCTATGACGGGCTGATCTATTGATCTGTTTCGGAGCGCATGCCTGAAAATCCATCCCCGCGGGGAATGACTTGTGGTTTTTGGCGATTTTATCTGCAGATTTCCACAACATGTTGTGATGATTTGCTCTTTAAGCGGTTTGGCGCGTCCGATGTTTCGGGCGCGCTTTTATTTTGCATGATTGCCAAGGATTGCCGGATAGCCTGCGTCTGAATAAAGTTATGCTGATGGAAACCCCGGATGAGATCCTTGCGACGGCTGCCGCTGGCGGTGATCGCAGCGCCTTTACGGCGCTGGTGGAGCGGCATTACGACCGAATCTATGGGCTTGCCTATCGGTTGATCGGACGGCAGGCCGAGGCGCAAGATCTGGCGCAGGACATTTGCGCGGCCTTGCCCGTGAAGTTGCGGCATTGGCGTGGCGAGGCACGGTTTACCACTTGGCTTTACCGGGTGGTGATGAACGCCGCCCACGACTTGCGCCGGCGTCAGGCCACGCACGCCAAGGCCGCAAGTGGCTGGGGTGATTGGGAAATTGCGCGGCAGGATGAGATTAAAGTGCAGGCCGAGGCACAGGATTGGCTGGCGCAGGCAATGGCGCGGTTGTCGGTTGAGTTGCGCGATACCGTGGCTTTGGTGTTGGGCGAAGAGATGACTCAGGCCGAGGCGGGCGCGGTGTTGGGGATTTCTGAAGGCACGGTGGCTTGGCGGATGTCCGAGGTGAAAAAACGCCTGCGCACGATGGCGGCGGAGGATGCAAGATGAGCAATGAATTTGATGCCCTGAAGGCTGCGCTGCGCGCGGTGCCGCCGCCTGATGCCAATGCGAAAGCGGCGGCGATGCGGTTGGCTGTGGAAAATTTTGATCGGCTCCAAGGATCGACGGAGGCTGCGCGTCCTATGCCAGACCGCCCTGTGAGGGCGGGTCTTTTGCAAAAGGGTCTCGCCATGTTGAACGCTTTAAAGATGAAACCTGTTCTTGCCGCTACCACTTCGGTTGCCGCCCTGCTGGTGGGGTTTGTGGTGATTTTGCCGCTGTCGGGCAAGGGGCCGATGCAGGAGGCGCAGAACGGCTTGCAGGTGCCTGTGCCGCCGGAAGTCGCAGTCAAAACTGCGCCTGCACAATCGCTGCCGACTGAGCCCGCAAAGCCCTTGGCTGAGATGAAACCTGCGGCAGTGCAACTCGCAACCGATGCTCTGGCCAAGACCGAAGCAGAGGCTCCGGCGCAGTCGATGGCAGATGCCTCGTCCGAGGTGGCGGGTCTGACCGGGCCTATGACGGAGGCCGCTCCAGCGCCGATGGCGAAAGCCCGCGCGGGCGCTGCGATGGACCAAGCCGTTGAAAGCTATGCGGCCCCCGCTGGCAGTGTCGCCGATATGCCGGTGATGGCGCCCGCGCCCATCCCGATGGAAAACACCGAAACCTTCGCCACTGCTGACGCCAATCCGGTGAAGGTGACGGAGGAGGAGCCGGTTTCGACCTTTTCGATTGATGTGGATACGGCATCTTATGCGACGGTGCGATCCAGTTTGAACGCGGGGTTTTTGCCCGATCCGCCTGCGGTGCGGATTGAGGAGATGGTGAATTATTTCCCCTATGCCTATCCGAAACCGGAAGGTGATCAAGCATTTCGGCCCACCATTACCGTGATGCCAACGCCGTGGAACCCGAACACGCGGTTGGTGAATATCGCCATTCAGGGTGCGGTGCCGTTGGTGGAACATCGGCCTGCGTTGAATTTGGTTTTCTTGGTGGACACCTCGGGGTCGATGGAGGATGCCAACAAGCTGCCGCTGTTGAAGCAGTCTTTGGGGCTGATGTTGGGGCAGTTGCGGGCGGAAGATCAGGTGGCGATTGTGGCTTACGCGGGAAGTGCGGGCGAAGTTTTGCCGCCGACCAAGGCGAGCGATACGGCGACGATCCTGGCGGCGTTGGATCAACTTTCGGCGGGGGGATCGACTGCGGGCGCGCAGGGGTTGGAGCTGGCCTATCAGGTGGCGGAAAGTATGGCTGCCAAGGGCGAGGTTTCTCGAGTGCTGTTGGCGACCGATGGCGATTTCAACGTCGGCATTGATGACCCAGAGGCGTTGAAAACCTACATCGCCAAGAAGCGCGAAAACGGGGCGTATCTGTCGGTCTTAGGTTTTGGGCGCGGCAATCTGGATGATGCGACGATGCAGGCACTGGCGCAAAACGGCAATGGCACAGCGTCTTACATCGACACGCTGAATGAGGCGCGCAAGGTGTTGGTTGATCAGTTGACCGGGGCGCTGTATCCGATTGCGGATAATGTGAAAATTCAGGTGGAATGGAACCCGGCAGAGGTCGCGGAATATCGGTTGATTGGCTATGAAACCCGCGCTTTGGCGCGTGAAGATTTCAACAATGACAAGGTGGATGCCGGCGATATTGGTGCGGGCACGGCGGTGACAGCGATTTATGAGGTGACGGCGCCGGGGAGTGCGGCTTTGAGGAATGATCCGTTGCGCTATGGTTCGGCTAAGGCGCCGGAAGGGTCCAGTGAGTTGGGTTATCTGCGGCTGCGGTCGGTGGCACCGGGGGGCAAGGACAGCACCTTGCAGGAAACTCCGATTGTGCCGGGGATGCCGGTGACGGATGAAACCCGTTTTGCCGCCGCGATTGCGGGGTTTGGCCAGTTGCTGACCGATGCCAAATATCTGGGCGACTGGGGCTGGGATCAGGCGATTGATCTGGCCCTCGCCTCACGCGGGGCGGATGAGTTTGGCTATCGGATTGAGGCGGTAAACCTTATGCGCACTGCCAAGGTTCTGTCTCGCTAAAGCAGGCGCATTAATCCGCCAGCGCGCGGTCCAGATCCTCGATCAGATCGCGCGCATCTTCCAAACCGACCGACAGGCGGAACACGCCTTCGCCGGCAAAGCGTTTGTAATCGGCAAGGCTTTCGCCTGTCATGCGGTAGGTCGAGGCCATAATATCATCGGTGCCGATATGGACGCAGATGCTGCGCTGATGGCCCAGCGAGAAGGCGTAGTGCATCACCCGGAACCGCGCGGCCATCTTTTGCGCCACCGCTTCGGGATCGGCGGTTTGGAAGGTGATCATGCCGCCGGGTAGCGTCATTTGGCGGTTGGCAAGGGCGTGTTGCGGGTGGCTGGCAAGGCCGGGGTAGGTGACGGCCAGCACTTTTGGGTGTGCCTCAAGATGGTTTGCCAGTTGCATGGCGTTTTCCGAAGCGGTGCGCAGGCGGGGGAACAAAGTGTCGATGCCGCGCAGGATCAGCCAAGCGTTTTGCGCTGATAAAGCCGCCCCGAGATAAACCCCGGAAGAGGCGCGGATGCGCGAGATCAGCTCTTTGCGGCCAATCACGGCGCCGCCTAAGGCATCGCCATGGCCGTTCATGAACTTGGTTAACGAATGGATCACCAGATCCATGCCATGGGTCAGCGGTTGCGTGATCACCGGGGTGGCAAGGGTGCTGTCTACCGAGGTCAGCACGCCTGCGGCGCGGCCGATCTTGGCCAGCGCGGAAAGATCCGTCAACCGAAGTAAGGGGTTACAGGGGCTTTCGGCATGGATCAGTTTGGTGTTCGGGCGCAGAGCTGCTTTCAGCGCGTCGAGGTTTGAGAGGTTCACGGGCGTGACCTCAATGCCAAAACCGGGTAGAATCCGGGTGGCGAGTTCGTAAGCCCCGGCATAACAGACGTCAGAAATGATCAGATGGTCGCCGGATTTCAGCAGCGCCAAGAAGGTGGCGGCGATTGCGGCGACCCCGGTGGCGGTGGCAAGCGCATCCTCGGCGCCTTCCAGACTGCACAGGCGACGTTCCAGGTCGCGGACGGTCGGATTGGTCCAGCGGGCGTAAAGGTAGGGCAGGTCGGTCAGATCGCCGATGCCATCAGCGGAAAACGCCGAGCCGCCGGGGGTGAAGACGTTGTTCACCGACATCGAAATTCCCGGCGCAATCGCTCCGGTGATCGGGTCGGGGCGCAGGCCGCCATCCAGCGCGCGGGTGGCGGGGTGCATCGGGTGCGCGGTTTCAACAGCCGTGATTTGCTTGGGGGGAAGGTGGGTTTTCATCTGCTCTCCATACGGCTGGTCGCGGCTGTGGCCAAGAGTATCGCAGAGCCTGGGCTAAAGCAAAAGGCCCGGCGCTGGGCCGGGCCTTTTGGGTTGGTGTGGTGTTTAGGCGTTGGCGGTTTCGACCTGTGCCTCAACCGCTTTCGTCTCAACATCGACGCGGCGACCGATTTCGATTCGGCGCGGTTTCAGCGCCTCGGGGATTTCGCGCACGAGGTCGATGTGCAGCATACCGTGTTCGTGGCCGGCCCCGGTGACGCGGACATGATCGGCCAAAGCAAAACGGCGATCAAAGGCACGGGTGGCGATGCCACGGTGCAGATAAGCGCGGCTTTCGGCCTCGGGCGCTTTGCGGGCGGTGACGTGCAGCGCACCGTCCTTCACCTCTACCGACAGCTCATCGGGCGAGAACCCGGCGACGGCGATCGAGATGCGATAGGCATCTTCAGCAGTTTTCTCAATGTTATACGGGGGATAAGTGGGCTGGGCTACGTCGGCGGTCAATGCCCGGTCGACCAGATCGGCGATACGGTCAAAGCCAACGGTGGCGCGGTAGAGCGGAGCAAAATCAAAATTGCGCATAGTCATCCTCTTTCAAGCGATGGCCGTCTTGCGACGGCGCGGAAGCCTTCCCAGACGGGCAAGGCGATTGAAGCCCCCGAAGCCCGATTGCGGCACCTTGGGGACTACGCTGATTTGGGAAGCGCCTTGGCGGGTTTCAAGACCCATCCAGAGTCGTGGAATCAGGGTTTGATGAATTTCGCGCCACTGGCTTTGCCACCCGAAAGGGTGTTGACCTTGGTGCCTGCGACCGAAACCGCCCGGCCTTCCTTCGCCAGTTCTGCCATCACCACAGCCAAAGGGGCTTCTAGCGTGGTGCCAAGCGAAACCTTTTTGCCATCCGATTCAGCCTTGGCCGAAACCACCGAGACAATCTGTGGCACGCCGTTTTTCACCGTGAAAATCGGCGCACCGGAGGAGCCGAAATCCACATCGCACGACAGCACCAGCACTTTGTCCGAGCCATCAATCACATGGCACATCTGTTGCAGCGAAGGCGCTTCAGCGCGATCCTGCGCGTAGGACACCACGCCCACCTCATCGCCGACGGAGGGCGGCGACGTGGGGCTGATCGGCTGGATTGAAGGTAAGCGGATCGGCTGATCGAGTTCCAGCACAGCTACATCAAAGGCGGTGCGATCTAGATCATCCGCGCCAGAATAGGCGTAATCGGGATGCGCGACGGCGCGGGCCACGTTGCGATAAGCCTCGGCGCGGCCATTGCGCAGACCAGCAAGGAAATGGATGTCGCGGGCGTCAATCCGCGCCCCGGTTTCTTTGTCGAACAGGCAGTGGGCGGCTGTCAGCACCAGATCGGGGGCGATCAGGGTGCCGGTGCAAAAGCCACGGTCGCCAAGGTTCAGCCGCCCAACCGCGTTCCAACCCTTTGAATCATTGGCAGTTTGCAGGCTGACAAGCGGGGATTCCTGTGCGCTTATGGGGAGGCTGGCAAGGCAAAGCAGGGCAATCAGGGCAAGGCGCATGGGTTCTCCGGTCTGGTCGCCCGATCTAGCCAAAAACTGCGGCAGATGTGAGGCAAATCACCCCAAGGCGCGCGGTTTCGGCCCACCTGTGGCCCAATCGAGCAACTCGACGGTATGCACGATGGGGATGGCGGTGGCCGCACCGATTTGCATCATGCAACCGATGTTGCCCGCTGCGATGATGTCGGGGCGTTTGGCTTCCAGGGTTTGCACTTTGCGGGTACGCAGTTGCGCGGAAATTTCGGGTTGCAGCAGGTTATAGGTGCCTGCCGAACCACAGCAGAGATGGCTGTCGGCAGGCTCGACCACGGTGAAGCCCACACGCTTCAGCAGGTCTTTTGGCGCGGTTTTGATTTGCTGGCCGTGTTGCAGGCTACAGGCGGCATGATAGGCCACGATCAGGCCCTTGGGTGCGCCTTCCGGCAAGGTAAGACGTTGCAACAACTCGGATATATCCAGCGTCAGGGCGGATACTTCAGCGGCATCAGGCGTGCCGATCATATGGCCGTAATCCTTGACGGTGGTGCCGCAGCCAGAGGTGTTGATGACAATCGCATCCAACCCCGCGCCCCGCGTTTCAGCGATAAAGGCGGCGATATTGGCCCGGGCGGACGCATGGCTTTCGGCTTCGCGCCCCATGTGATGCGTCAGCGCACCACAGCAGCCCATACCGCGTGGGATGACCACCTCGCAGCCCAAACGGCGCAGCAGGCGGATGGTGGCGTCGTTGATGTCGGTGTTCAGCGCCTTTTGCGCGCATCCGGTCATCAGCGCCACCCGCATCCGTTGTGGAGCGCTGGGTGCAAAGCTTTGCGGATCATCGTTGCGGCTGACCGGGGGAATGGTTTTCGGGGCCATTGCCAGCATGGCCCGCAGCCGCGCATCTGGGATCAACCGTGCGAAGGGGCGGCCCAATTTGGCGGCAAACAGCGCAAGCCGGAAGCGGGTGGGATTTGGGATCACTTTGGCGAGCAGCCAGCGCAGGGCACGATCTGACAGCGGGCGTTTGTAGGTTTTCTCGATATAGACCCGCGCCTGATCAATCAGATGCATATAGTCCACACCAGACGGACAGGTGGTGGTGCAGGCAAGGCACGACAGGCAGCGATCCAGATGCTTGACGGTGCGCGCATCGGCGGGCCGCCCGGTTTCCAGCATTTCCTTGATCAGATAAATCCGACCGCGCGGGCTGTCCAACTCGTCACCCAGCACTTGATAGGTCGGGCAAGTGGCTGTGCAAAACCCGCAATGCACGCAAGAGCGCAAGATCTTGTTGGCCTCGGCCAATTTGGGGTCTTGCAGTTGAAGGTCGGTGAAATGCGTTTGCATCAGCCCATCATCCCCGGATTGAAAACACCGCGCGGATCAAATTTTTCCCGCAGGCCTGCCGTGAGAGAGGCCACGGCGGGGGCTTCGGGTTGGAAAGTCGGCTGTATCATTCCGGGGATGGTGCGCATCAGGGTGGCATGGCCGAAGCCCGCCACGGCGGCGCGTACGTCGGCTGTGCCCGCTGGATCAAGCAGCCAGACCAGCCCGCCGCCCCAATCACAGATTGCCTCAAGCTCAAGACGGTGGATCAGGGCCGCAGCTTCGGTGGGCTTGACTGACAATTTCCACACAGCGCCGTGCCTTGCCGCAAAAGCTGTTACATCGCGGATTGCCGCCCAATCTGCCTCGGCCTGCTTAAATCCCAGCAAATCCTGCAACTTGCCCGCACGGTAGGCGACGGAACCTGCCATGCCCTCCAGCCGGATCATCGCCCTGCCCTGCGCCCAAGCCGCCCCCGAAATGTCGTAGGGAGAGCCAAGTGCGGCGCGCAGATCGGCCAACCCTTGCGGCACATCGCGCTCTGCCACCAGAGCAACACTGGCCTCTGGCATCGCTTGCACCTTGAAACTGATCTCACTCAGAACCCCCAAAGCGCCCTTTGATCCGGCCATCAGTTTGACCAAATCATAGCCGGTGACGTTCTTCATCACCCGCCCACCGTTCTTGATTACATCTCCCCGGCCATCGACAAAGCGCACCCCCAAAAGCGCATCGCGGCAGGCCCCAACCTGCACCCGGCGCGGGCCAGAGGCATTGCTCGCCACCACTCCGCCGATGGTCGAAACGCCCTGACGGCCCAAAAGTGCGCGCATATCGGGCACCTCGAAGGCCAAGCGTTGCCGTTCAGAGGCCAGTAAAGCCTCAATCTCGGCCAGCGGAGTGCCGGATCGCGCCACCAAGGTCAAAGCGCCGGGTTCATAAAGTTCAATGCCGCTTAACCCACTGGTATCCAAAACCTCGCCCACCGCATGCCCAACGCTGCGCGTGCCGCCGCCTTGGATATGCAAAGCCTGCGCGCCTAGGATGATCTCGCTTAATTCGCTTTCGGAAGCAGGCCGCATGGTCATCCTATATGCTCAAAATTCTTGGGGTGGTCCGTTGGTTTCGCCATTGGTTCAAGAAACCAATGGACTGGTGGGCAGACGGCCCCGGCGACTTCAACCCGCGCGCCGCGCGGCGGTTATATCCAGCGGAAACACCTTCGCCGGGTTCAAAAGCCAAGCCGGATCGAACACGTCCTTGACCCGCAGTTGCGCTTCAAGGTCCACTGGATTGAACTGCACCGACATCAGATCGCGCTTTTCGATGCCGACGCCATGCTCTCCGGTCAGGCAACCGCCAACCTCGACACACAGCTTCAGGATGTCGGCGCCGAAGGCCTCGCACAATGCCAGATCGCCGGGTTTGTTGGCATCATACAGGATCAAGGGGTGCATGTTGCCGTCGCCTGCGTGGAAGACATTGCCGACATCAAGGCCGTAGGCAGCACTCATCTCGCCGATTCGGCGTAGGACATAGGGCAGGGAGGACACGGGAATAGTGCCATCCAAGCACATATAATCATTGATCTTCCCCATCGCACCGAAGGCGGATTTGCGGCCCAGCCAGATGCGTTTGGCTTGGTCTTCGTCGGCGGCTTCGCGAAATTCGACCGGGTTGTGACGCAGGGCGATGGCCTTGATGCGGGCGAGTTGTTCGGCGATCTCGGGCGGCGAGCCTTCGACCTCGATTATCAGCAAAGCTTCGCAATCGGGGTAGCCGGCTTTGGCGAAGGCCTCGGTCGCGCGGATGCAGGGGCGGTCCATGAATTCGATGGCGACGGGCAGGATGCCGGCCTTGATGATGTCTGACACGCAAGTGCCTGCGACTTCGTTTGAGTTAAATCCAACCAACACCGGCCGCGCGCCTTCGGGTTTAGGCAGGATGCGGAGGGTGGCCTCTGTCACAACGCCAAGCTGGCCTTCTGCACCGCAGATCACGCCGAGAAGGTCGATGCCGGGGGCATCCAGCCAAGGCCCGCCGATTTCGATCACGGTGCCATCCATCTGCACCAAGGTCACGCCCAGCAGGTTGTTGGTGGTCACACCGTATTTCAGGCAATGCGCGCCGCCCGAATTCATCGCGATGTTGCCCGCGATGGCGCAGGCAAGTTGGCTGGAGGGATCGGGGGCGTAGAACCAGCCATCAGATTCGATGGCTCCGGTGACGGAGAGGTTGGTGCGGCCCGATTGCACCCGGATGAAACGGTTGTCGTAGTCGGTTTCCAGCACCGCGTTCATCCGCGCTACGCCCAAGATCACACAATCGGCAGTGGGCAACGCGCCTCCGGCCAGTGAGGTGCCAGAGCCGCGCGGCACGACGGGCACTTGTTCTTCATGGCAAATTTTCAGAATAGCGGCGACTTCGGCAGTTGTGCGGGGCAGGACGGCGACCATTGGAGCGCAGCGGTAGGCGGTCAGCGCATCACATTCGTAGGCGCGGGTTTCCGCCGGATCGCTGATCACCGCATCCGCAGGCAGAACGCTGCGCAACCGCGTGACGATGGCAGATTTGCGCGCGACGATGGCGGCATTGGGGATCGGCATATCCATGGCAGACTCCTTGCGTGGTCAGAAAATATAACCAATTTTTAGAAATGGCAAGATACTGTTGGCCCTTCCCAGATTTGCCGTGAAAGCATAGATTTGGCGGATGCAGAGCATGATCAGCATCGGCCCATTCAGCACCATTGACGCGCTTGCCGTGGCGTTGACTTTAATTGCTTGGGCGGGGATCGGCTGGTTGATCGAGCATCCGCCCGTCAGCCGCCCCTCGGTCACTGTGCTGATGAAAGAGTATCGGCGCGAATGGATGCGGCAGTTCTTGACCCGGCAGCCACGGATCTTTGACGCTTCGATGATTGACAGCCTGCGGCAAGGCACGGCGTTTTTTGCCAGCGCTTCGCTGATCGCGATTGGTGGCGGCATCGCGCTGATCGGCAATCCGGCAGCGATTGTCGGGCTGGCTGAAGATCTGACCCTGCCCGCCGATGCCTCCGGGTTGCAACTGCGGGTGCTGCTGGTGATCATGTTTCTGGCCAATGCTGTGCTGAAGTTTATCTGGTCGAACCGGCTGTTTGGCTATTGTGCGATCATAATGGCGGCGGTGCCGAATGATCCCAGCGAGCCGGTCGCGCCGCATCGGGCGCAGCAGGCGGCAGAGTTGAACATCACGGCAGCGAAAAGCTTTAACCGCGGCCTGCACTCGATCTATTTCGCTTTGGGCAGTCTGGGCTGGTTGCTGGGGCCTTATGTGTTGATCGCCACCACATTGCTGACCTCGGCGATGCTGATCCGGCGCGAGTTTGCGTCGGAATCGCGCAAGGTTATGCTGGACGCCGCTTAAAGCGGCCCTCGACCAGCCAAGCGGCCACTGCCAATCCTGCCGCCAAAATCAGCATCAGCCACCCGGGCACCAAGGGGCTGATGCGCAAATCCTCGGTGACAAAAGCGCCGCGTGGGGTGATGCCGATCCAGCCGCGACCCGCTGCGGGGCGGCCTTCACGGACGGTGCGGATACCGGGCAGGCCAGCCTCGATCGGCAGGATGCCGCCTTGCATGGTGGCGACGAGGGGGGCGAGGATTTCTGGGTTGGCGAGGGTTTCGACAAATTCCTTCGGGGCCGAAGGGCCGACCGCGACGACGCGGACGAGGTCACCCTGTTGCAAGCGATAGAGTCCCAAGACCGGGGCTTTCCATTCGGTGCTGTATTTGCCGGGGCCGTCTGCGGGCAGGGTCAGGGTTTGGATTTTGCCATCCGGCCCGGTGATGGTCAGATCTCCGGGTGGCTTCTCGGACACGGTGCGGCGGGTGATGGTCAGCAGGTCGGCTTTGTTGGTGGCAGTGAGGGATTCTTCCTCTAGCTCCGGCTCTTTCAGCATCCAGTGGGCGAGGCGGCGCAAAAGTTCCAACTGCGGCCCGCCGCCTTCATAGCCACGGCCCCAAAGCCAAGCCTGGTCGGAGGCGAGCACCGCGATACGGCCCTTTTCAACGCGGTCCAGCACCAGCAGGGGTTTGTCTTGCGGGCCGGACATCAGCACTTGGCCACGCAGCAGGTTCACGTCGATCAGACGGAACCAGCGACCCCAGCCTTTTGGAAACAGGGCTTCCAGCCCTTCGGTGACGGGATGTCGGCGGCCAAGATCTGTCAGTTTGGGCCTGTAACCTTCTTCGATGACTTGGCTGGTGGGCTCAACAGGCAGGATTTCTGCAAGCGGCGAGCGCCACAGGCTATCAACCGCCCCAAATTCGGGGCCTGCGGCGACCAGAACGGTGCCGCCATTTTTGACATATTGCACAACGTTATCAATATATTCCATCGGCAGAATGCCGCGCATCCGGTAGCGGTCAAAGATGATCAGGTCGAAATCGTTGATCTTCTCAACAAACAATTCGCGGGTGGGGAAGGCGATCAGCGACAGTTCTTCCACTGGCACGCCATCCTGCTTTTCGGGCGGGCGCAGGATGGTGAAATGCACGAGATCGACCGAGGGGTCAGATTTCAGCAGGTTGCGCCAGACGCGTTCGCCTGCGTGCGGCTCGCCCGATACCAGCAGCACGCGCAAACGATCCCGCACACCGTTGACTTGCACCACGGCTACGTTGTTTCGGTCGGTCAGTTCACCATCGACCGGGGCGACCGAGAATTGCAGCACGTTCATCCCCGCATGAGGCAAGCGCACGGGCAGTTCCATATCCTCATTCACCGGGATCTGAAATGTCATCGGGGCGTCTGAATCAACGCCAATGGTCAGGGCCACGCTTGTGCCTGCCGAGGCTGGCACTGCGCCCTTGTCTTCGACCTTCAGCTTCAGGGTGAATTCTTCGCCCAAGATCGCGAAGGCCGGGGCGTCTTTGATGATCAGGTGGCGGTCCCAATCTTGCGGCTTGCCTGTCAGCAGCACTTGCAACGGCGCGGGCAAAGCGGGGGCGAGGTTGAGGTCATGCACTTGGCCATCGGTGATCAGGATGGTGCCAGCAATGCGGGCGCGGGGTTCTTCGGCCATGGCTTGCGACAGCGCTGTCATCGCCAAAGTGCCCGCATCCTCTGCGCCATCGCCGAAGCGGATCAGGCGCAGCTCGGTGCCATCCAGCGCTGCGACTTCGGCGGTGATCTTGGCAACGGCGGCTTCTGATTGCGCTTTGCGGTCGGACAGGCTTTGGCTGGAGCTTTCATCGACCAGCAGTAAAACGATGTCCGACAAGGGCTTGCGGTTTTCTTCCTGCAAGGACGGGTTTGCCAAAGCCACGCCCAAAGCGATGAACGCAAGGCCACGCAGCGGCCAGCCACGCAGACCTTTCCACAAGGCGAAAGCCACCAGCAGGCCCGCGATGATCGCCAAGGCCCAGATCACGGGCAATGCTATCAGGGGGTCGAAAACCACGGTCCGGCTCATTCGCCTAGCCTTTCCAGCAGGGCAGGCACATGCACCTGATCCGATTTATAATTTCCGGTCAGCACATGCATGATGACGTTGATGCCAAAGCGGTAGGAAATCTCGCGCTGATCCTCGCCCGCATAGCCGCGCCCCACCGGGAACATTGGCACGCCGTCAGGGTCGGTGGCCCAAGCCGAGGCCCAATCGGCGCTGCCGATGATCACTGGCGTCACGCCATCATTCAGGTTGCGGAAGGGCATGCCTTCGGTCTGCTCGGCTGTGGGGTCTGACGCTTCGACCCAGACAGCACCGCCTGCGTAGCGACCGGGAAAATCTTGCAGCAAATAGAAGCTGCGGGTCAAAACGTGGTCTTTCGGCATCGGTTCTAAAGGCGGAACATCAAGACCAGAGGCGATCAGTTGCAGGGTTTGACCTTCCGGCGTGGTGTCGCCCGAATAGCCCGCGATATCGCCATCGCGGGTGTCAAACAGGATCATGCCACCCGTGCGCAGAAAGCGGTTCAGCTTGGCATAGGCAGAGGTCGAAGGGATCGGTTGGTTCGGGGTGATCGGCCAATAGAGGAAGGGGTAGAAGGCAAGTTCGTCTTTCTCTAGATCGATGCTCATCGGGGCTTCGGGCTCAACAGCGGTGCGCAGCCAAAGCTGATCGCTGAGGCCGCGCAGACCCGCTTCCGAGATCTGATCCATCGCCGCATCGCCGGTCTGGACATAGGCAAGAACGACGCCACGGGTTGCCTCTATCGCTTTGATGTCATCGGGGGTTTGGGCGCGGGCGTCGTGGGGCAGCATCAGGGCGAGGAGGATCGTGGCGGTGCGGCCAAGGCCACCAATGCGGCCTGACACCCAAAGCGCGGCGAGCACATCCAGAGCCAGCGCGATCATCGCGGCGGTCAGCAGGATGCCCTTCAGCGCTTGGGCTTTCACGGTTTCTATGCCTTCGATGCTGGTGCCTGCGGGCCAAGTGGCGGCGGTGATCTGGGTTTTGGCAGAGATCACGTTCAGCGCCACTTTACGATCTGTGCTGGCATAAAGTCCGGCTGGCAGGTTCGGGCCGGGGCCAGAGGCCATGGCTTTGCCCAAAGTTTCGCCG
Organism: Cypionkella sp.; assembly: GCF_030652235.1. Lineage (GTDB taxonomy): Bacteria > Pseudomonadota > Alphaproteobacteria > Rhodobacterales > Rhodobacteraceae > Cypionkella. The sequence continues at coordinate 24,895 of NZ_JAUSBA010000024.1, read as the reverse complement.
GGGACGCCTGCGATTTCGCCTGCGTCACGCTCCACCCCGTAGCCATCCATGATCTTTTGCGGCACCCATGTTAGGCCCGCGAGATCCTGTGCGTTAGGCTGCGCGGGTTTGGTGGACACCGCGAGGCGTTCCAGTATCTGCACGAACAGACCCGACAGCGGCAGGCTGGACCATTCGGCATTGGCGGTGACATGCACCAGCACCACTTGCCCCGCGCCGATTTCTTTGCGCGTCACCAAGGGAGTGCCATCGGCCAGCGCAGCAATGGTGCGGCTGGCGAGGTCTGGATCGGGTTGAGCCAAAACCTGCTGACTGACGGTCACATCCTCGGGGATGGCCAAGCCATGAAAGGGCGAATCTTCGGGGAAAGGTGCCAAGGTTTTCGGCTCGCCCCAGCTCATTGCTCCCCCTACTGACCTGCCACCCTCGCGCAGCCGCACGGGCATGAGCGGGTCTTCTTCAACGCGGGAGAGTTCCGAGGCGGCAAGGCGGGGGCCAGCAAAGCGCAGCAGCAGGCCGCCTTTGTTGATCCACTCCAGCAGAGAATCGGCTTCCACCGGGGTCAGCTTGGCGACATCGGCAAGGATGATCACATCGGGGTTGGCCGGGATTACGTCTGACAGGCCGCCTTCCACCAGATCGGCGACGGGGGTGAGGGCTTGGCGCAGGTAGTAGGTGGGTTGCAGCAGCGGTAGGCCCTCGCGGTCAGTCGTGCCGCCGATCACCGAGATTTTGCGGCGTTTCAGGCTGTCATCGCTGAGGCTGACCGACCCTGCGCTGCGTTGGCCCAAGAGTTCAAAACGGTTAACGCGGTTGCGCAGTTCGGGCGGCAGGTCGAGTGTGGCTTTGGCCTCGGGTGCATTCGCGTCGAAATGCAGCGGTGCGCGGGCGAGTTCGCGGTCGATGCCGGAAGGGTCGGGGCCGCGCGCGATCACGTCAAGGTCTGCCGGATCACCCGGCAGGCGGGCGGCGGTGAGGATGATTTTGCCATCCTCAAATGCGGCGGGGCGCAGAGCGAACACCGGGCGGGGGGAGAGGAATGCGGTGAGGCTGCCTTTGGATTGCAGGGTTTTGAGCAGCGCATCGCGGCCCGGATGGTCTAGGCCGTCGGAAAGCCAGTAGCTGTCAAAATTGTCCGCCGTCAGGATTTTCGCCCAATCGGCGTAACCTTGCGGGGCGAAGGGTTGCGGCTCCATCGCGGCCAGACGGCTTGCCCAAGCGTCGGCATTTTGGAATTCCACCGGCTGCGGCAGGTCTGTCAGGCGGATCACCGCGACAGTGCGACCTGCCCGCCCCGCGTCGGTGAGCAAAGTGCTGGCCTTATCCAAGCGACCCGTCCAGTCGCGCGCGTCGGCCCAGCCGCCATCCAGCACGATCAGCAAAGGCCCGGACCCCGACGCGCGGTTTTCGGGGTTCAGAATCGGCCCCGCAAAGCCGATGATCGCAGCGGCAACGGCCAAGGCACGCAGAAGCAGCAGCCACCACGGGGTTTTGTCGGCTTGGCGGTCTTCGTCGGCGAGGCCAAGAAGCAGAGCCACCGCCGGAAAGCGGCGGCGGATCGGCGCCGGAGGAATGGCGCGCAGCAAGAGCCACAGGATCGGTAAAGCGATCAGGCCCCAGAGCAGCCACGGCGTGGTGAAAGCCAGCGCACTCACCGGCCGCCCTCCAGCGCGCTATAGGCCCAAAGCAGCGCCGTTTGCGCCGATTGTCCGGTGTGGTGGCAATGATAATGCCAGCCCATCGCGCGGGCGAGGGTTGCCAAGCGGGCTTTGCGCTCGGCGAGGCGATCAAGGTAGCGGGTGCGCAGATCGCCTGCGGATTGGGTTTCGTGACGGAGGCTGCCTTGCATGGATTCGAACACAGTGCGGCCTTGGTAGGGGAAATCTTCCTCTGCCGGATCAAGCACTTGAAGCAACACGCCGCGCACGCCACGATCTGCTGCAAGGGTCAGCGCGGTTTCCAGCGGGTCGATCTGCCCGAGGAAGTCTGACAGAAACACCGCGCGGCCATGGCTGACCATGCCAGCGACATCGGCGGTGCCGTAGTCGTCGGGGTTATCCGAAGACAAACCTTCGACCAAGGCCATGATCTGCGCTCGGCCCGGTTTTGGGGCAGTGCCAGACAGGCCAACACGCTCGCCCCCGCGCAGCAGCAGGACGGAAAGTGCCAAGGCCAGCAGACGGGCGCGGTCAAGTTTCGGCGCGCGGTCTTTGTCGCCCGAAAACGCCATCGAGCGCGCGGCATCTACCCAAAGCGTCACCGATTGCGCGGCTTGCCATTCGCGTTCGCGGACGAAATGCGCGTCTGATTTTGCCGATCTGCGCCAGTCAATCGAACGTGCGGCATCGCCCTGATGCGCGGGTCGATATTGCCAGAATTCGTCACCTTGGCCGGCGCGGCGGCGGCCATGTTCGCCCAGCATCAGCGTTGCGGCCAAATGTTCGGCCTCTGCCAAAAGCGCTGGCAGGGATTGACCGAGCGTTTCGGCCCGCGCACGCAGATCGGCGGAAATGCTCACGCAGCGGCCTCAAGGCGCAGGCTGCGGGTGATGGTGCGGTCAATCAAGCCCGACAGAGTTTCGCCCCGCGCACGGGCAGCGAAGGACAAAGCCATGCGGTGTTCCAGCACCGGCTTTGCCATCGCGGCCACGTCAGCGATGGAGGGCACCAAGCGGCCATCCAGTAGCGCGCGGGCGCGGACGGTCAGCATTAGGGCTTGGGCAGCACGCGGTCCCGGCCCCCAAGACAAGCTGCCCGCGAGATCGCGGCCCTCGGGTTCGCCCGGACGGCAGGCGCGGACCAGATCAAGGATGGCTTCCACCACCTGATCGCCGACCGGCATCCGGCGCAGAACGGTTTGGGCGGCGAGCAGTTCATCGGCGCTAAACACTTGATGCGCTTGCGATTCTGTCGCGCCTGTGGTGGCAAGCAGGATGTCACGTTCATGCGCGCGGGTGGGGTAGTCGACATCGACTTGCAGCAAGAAGCGGTCCAACTGCGCTTCGGGCAAAGGATATGTGCCTACCTGCTCGATCGGGTTTTGCGTCGCCAAAACATGGAACGGGCGGCCCAAGGCGCGGTGCTGGCCTGCGATGGTGACCTCTTTTTCCTGCATGGCTTGCAGCAGGGCCGATTGGGTGCGGGGCGAGGCGCGGTTAATCTCATCGGCCATCAAAAGCTGGCAAAACACCGGGCCTTCGATGAAACGGAAGGCGCGAGAGCCATCGGCGGCGGTTTCTAGCACCTCGGACCCCAGAATATCGGCAGGCATCAGGTCTGGCGTGAACTGGATGCGGTTGCCTTTCAGGCCCATTACGGTGCTGAGGGTATCGACCAAAAGCGTCTTGCCGAGACCCGGCAGACCGACCAGCAGCGCGTGACCGCCACACAGCATCGCTGCCAAAACCTGATCCACCACTTTGTCTTGCCCGATAAAGCGCTGGTTGATCGAGGCCTTCGCCTGCGCCAGCCGCACGCCTAAGCTTTCGATCTCGGCGACGAGTTGGGTGGGATCGGCCATGACAATTCTCCGGAACAGGTTATATGCTGTCATATGATCTAATCTGGACGCCGGGTACAAATGCCAAAAAGCGAAGATGCACAAATGATCGTGAAACCGCTGGCCGAGGGGCTGGCTGCTGTGCAGCTTGCCGCAAAAAAAGGCCCGCCGCCGGTGCATTTGTGGCATCCGCCATTTTGTGGCGACATAGATATGCGGATCGCGCGGGATGGGAATTGGTTTCACGATGGGTCGCCGATTGGGCGGATGCCGATGGTGAAGCTGTTTTCCTCGATTCTGCGACGGGAGGGGGATCAGTATTTTCTGGTCACTCCGGTTGAGAAGGTGCGGATCCGGGTCGATGACGCGCCGATGCTGGCGGTGGATTTTGAGGCGGAAGGTTCGGGGGAGACGCAGCGTCTGCGGTTCTTCACCAAGACCGAGGATGAGGTGGTGGCTGGGGCGGATAACCCGATCCGGGTGGTGCTGGGGGAGGGTGGCGAGCCTTCGCCCTATGTGCATATCCGGGCGGGGCTGGAGGCTTTGATTGACCGCAAATCCTTCTATCGGTTGATCGAATTGGGGGTGCATCACGACCATTTAGGGGAACGCTGGTTCGGGCTTTGGTCAGATGGTTGTTTCTTTCCGGTGATTCCTTCGCTAGACCTGCGCTGATGCCTTTATTTGCCGCAAACCTGACGATGTTGTTTACCGAGGTTTCCCCCCTCGACCGCCCCGGCTTGGCCGCGCAGGCGGGGTTTGATGGCGCGGAAATCCTGTTTCCCTATGATTACCCGGCGAAGGACTGGGAGACTGCTTTGGCGGGCCTTCCACTAGCGATGATCAACACGCCGCCCGGCGATTGGGCGGCGGGGGATCGTGGCTTTGCGGCTGTGCCAGGCGAGGAGACTCGGTTCCGCGAGGGCTTTTTGCGGGCGGCAGAACTGGCATCTCGGCTGGGGGCGTCTCGGGTGCATGTGATGGCCGGGGTGGCGAAGGGGCCGCAGGCGGAGCAGGTTTATGTGGAGAACTTGTTGTGGGCTGCGGGACAGGCGCCGGATTTGGCGATCACGCTGGAGCCTTTGAACCCGGATGATATGCCGGGGTATTTCCTGAACGACTTCGATCAGGCGGGGCGGATTGTGGATGATCTGGGGCTGACGCAGGTTGGGATTCAGTTTGATCTGTGGCACGCGGCGCGGATTCATGGCGATGCGGCGGCGGTTTGGGCCAAGCATGGCGCGCGGGTCAATCATGTGCAGATCGCGGGTTTTCCGTCGCGGAATGAGCCAGGCGGCGGCGGGTTTGATTTGACGGGACTGTGCACGGCCTTGGATGAGAGCGGATATGCGGGCTGGGTCGCGGCGGAGTATCGGCCTTCGCGCGCTACCGTGCATGGGCTGGCTTGGCTGGGGGCTTTGAAGGCGCGATCGCGGTTGATCGGGGTTTGAGGCTGTGGTCCCAACGCGGGACCTTTTTTTATTGTTTTATTTCAATAAGATGATCTTGACGCGTTAAGGTATTTTTAAGAATTTGTTTGTGATGGTGGGGTGAAACCCCACCCTACGCTGGCTTTCGGGCTGCTGTATCGAAGTCTTCGTCGGTAGTATTTTGGCCAATGTGAAATGGCAAAACGCGCGAAGTTGCCTTCGCGCGTTTTTGTATGTTTGGGGTGTTTTGCGGTCGCGCGCTTAATGCTCTGGCAGCAAAATCTCGCGTTTACCGACGTGGTTTGCCGCCGTGATGACTGAGTGTTCTTCCATCTGTTCCACCAGTTTCGCGGCTTTGTTATAGCCGATGCCGAGTTTGCGTTGGATATAGCTGGTGGAGCATTTGCGGTCTTTGGCGACGATGGCGACGGCTTGGTCGTAGAGGCTGTCGTCTAAGCCGTCAGAGCCGAGGCCCAGCAGGCCGTCGATTTCGGCGGCGTTCTCATCCTCGGGGCCTTCCATCACGCCTGACATATAGACGGGGGGGCCGTAGGATTTCAGGTGGTTGACGATTTCTTCGACTTCTTCATCAGACACAAACGGGCCGTGGATACGACTGACGCGACCGCCGCCTGCCATGTACAGCATGTCGCCCATGCCAAGCAGTTGTTCGGCACCCTGTTCACCGAGGATGGTGCGGCTGTCAATTTTGCTGGTGACTTGGAAAGAGATCCGGGTCGGGAAGTTGGCTTTGATTGTGCCGGTGATCACATCGACCGAAGGCCGCTGGGTGGCCATGATCAGGTGGATGCCGGACGCGCGGGCCATCTGGGCGAGGCGTTGAATGCAGGCTTCGATTTCTTTGCCTGCGACCATCATCAGATCGGCCATCTCATCGACCACCACCACGATATAGGGGATGGTGACGGGCTGGAATTCATCGGTTTCAAACATCGGCTCGCCGGTGTCTTCATCGAAGCCCGTTTGAATTGTGCGCTTGAACATCTCATTTTTGGACAACGCTTCGCGGACGCGGCCATTATAGCCTTCGATGTTGCGCACGCCCATTTTCGACATTTTGCGGTAGCGTTCTTCCATTTCCGACACGACCCATTTCAGGGCCACGACGGCTTTTTTGGGGTCGGTGACGACAGGAGACAGCAGGTGTGGGATGCCGTCGTAAACGCTGAGTTCCAGCATTTTCGGGTCGATCATGATCAGGCGGCATTCCTCGGGGGACAGCTTATACAGCAGCGACAGGATCATGGTGTTGATGGCCACCGATTTGCCCGAGCCGGTGGTGCCTGCGATCAGCAGGTGGGGCATTTTTGCGAGGTTGGCGATGATGGGCTCGCCGCCGATGTCTTTGCCCAAGGCAAGGGGCAGGCGCATGTTGCTGTCGCCAAAGTCGCGGGCGGCGATGATTTCGCGCAAGACCACCTTTTCGCGGGTGGCGTTGGGCAACTCAATGCCGATCACGGTGCGACCAGGGACGGTCGAGACGCGGGCGCTGAGGGCGGACATCGAGCGCGCGATGTCGTCGGCAAGGCCGATCACCCGGCTGGCTTTCAGGCCGGGGGCGGGTTCGAGTTCATACATCGTGACGACCGGGCCGGGGCGGACCGAGACGATTTCGCCTTTGACGCCGTAATCGTCGAGGACCGATTCCAACATGCGGGCGTTTTCTTCGAGGGCTTCATCGGACAGGGCGTGGCGTTGCACGGAGGACGGCGGGGTGAGGAGTGAGATGGGGGGCAGTTCGTAGGCGGGGGCGGGGTCGTCAAAGCGCAAGCGGGGCTGCGCTTCGGATGCCGCACGGGCCGAAGGCGCGATGGGTTTTTTGACGGCGTGCTGAACGACCGGGCGACGCTCGGGCGTGGGGGCAGGGCGGGGGGCGGTGAGGACGGGGATGTAGGGTGCTGCGTCATCCACGGCGTTGTCGTCTTCATCTGCGGCGTAGTCATGGGCATCATCGCTTAGCGTGAAGCCGTGATCGTCAGGCAGATCAAAGGCTTGATCGTCTTCGGATTCGACAAAGGCGTTGTGAAGGGGGGCTTTTGGGGCAGTGACGGGCGGCTCGATGCGCGTGATAGGGCGGGTGTCGGCGATCAGCGGCGCGGGGCTGCGCGGGCGTTGCAAAGGGGGCTCGCGGCGCTGGATGGCGGCGGCGAGCGGGGAGAGTTGGGCTTCAGGCGGGCGGGTGCGCGAGCGGATGGCGTCTGAGATGCGCGACTTGATGCGGTCATCAGAGGGCATATCGGCGTGGTCGGCGGCTTGCGAGAGGGTGGGTTCGATCAGTTCGGGTTCAGGATCGACGGCGCGGCGCATCAGGGCGGGCATCCGGGCCAGCAGCCCGAGTTTTTCGCGCGGCGGGGCGTATTGGGGGGCCTCGGCCAGCGGTTCGGCGTAGCGGGCGTCGGCGCGTAGGGTGGAGGGGCGACCGAAGGCTGCGGGCTCTACGCTTGATTCGGCGCGGCGGATGGTGGATTGCGGGCGGTCTTCGCGCCAGTCGGTTGGCGCGCGCAGGGTTTCGTCTGGACGGGCGGTCGCGGCGGCGTTGCGGCGGCGGCGGGCGTGGATGGCGGCCGCCGCGCGGGTGGTGCCTTGCGCACCTTTGCCAGCAGCCCCAAGCAGGATGGAATAGCTGTAGATCAGGCTGGTGATCAGAAAGCGGAAGCCTGCGCGAATTTCGGGGAAGTTGAAGCCGGTGACGAACAGCATCAGGGCGACCATTGCGACACCGGAGGCCAGCGAGATCAGTTTCAGCCCAATGGCCGATCCGCCGGGGATGATGTTCATCAGCGCGCCGACCACGGTGTCGCCGAACAAGCCGCCCATGCCGAAGCTTTGCACCCACATGGCAGAGGGCAAAAGGGTGGCTGCATAGACCGAGGCCATGGCGATGGCGATTACGGCGAAGACCATGCGGGAGACGGCGCGCTCGGCCCCGCGGTGGAGGACGAAACGCAGGCCCCAGGCGGCGAGGATCAGCGGGATCGCCCAGGTGCCTTTGCCGCCAATGATGATCAGGGTCGAGGCAAGGGCAGCGCCGAAGCGGCCCAGGGTGTTGGCGGCGGGCTCGTCTGTGGCGACCATCCAGCCGGGGTCTTCGGGGGAATAGCTGTTCAACATCAGCATGAATGCGAAGGCGAGCGCGATCAGGGCCAGCCCCAACAGCTCACGCCCCCGGCGTTCCAGCATCGCTGTGGTGCCTTGGTCGAGAAGCGGATCGCGTTGCCGCGCTTGATAAGATGCCATGTTACCCTGTCCTCAACCGTAGAGGCAGTCGCGGAGTTGGATCAACCCGCGCTGCATTTCTTCTTTGGGGGCCACAAGTGCGACCCGAATATAGCCTGTTCCGGGGTTTTCCCCGTTCGCATCGCGCGACAGATAGGCGCCGGGGAGAACCCGGACGCCGGTTTCGCGCCATGCTTTGAGCGCGGCCTGCTCGCCATCTTCGACGGGCAGCCAGAGGAAGAATCCGCCTTCGGGGGTTTTGAAGCCCTGTAGGCCTGCGAAAATTGCATCCGCCGCGTCGAATTTCGCGTGATAAAGCGCGAGCGAGGCCGCGACATGGGCGTCATCGTTCCAAGCGGCTTCCGAAACCTTTTGGATCGGCAGCGGCAGGGGCGCGCCCGCGAAAGAGCGCAGCTTGCGGATTTGCGCGATGCCTTTGGCCCCGCCCGCGACGAAGCCAGAACGCAGGCCGGGCAGGTTGGAACGTTTGGAGAGCGAGTGGAAGGTGAAGACGCGCTCGGGGTCGGCGTTGGTGGCTTGCGCTATTTCGAGGATGCCTGTCGGGGCGGTATTGCGCCAGATCTCAGAGTAGCATTCGTCGGCGAAGATGGTGAAATCGTGTTTTTCGGCCAAGGCCAGCAGGGATTTCCAATAATCTGCACTGGCAACTGCGCCCTGCGGATTGGCGGGCGAGCAGATGTAGGCCACCGTCACACGATCTAGGATTTCGGACGGCAGGCCAGCATAATCGGGTAGGAACCCGGTGGCGGCGGTGGCGGGGACATAGAGCGGTTCGGCCCCGACGGTGACAGCGGCGACAGCGTAAACTTGGTAGAAAGGGTTCGGCATCAGCACGATGGGCTGTTTGCCGTTCTTGGTTTCAGGGCAAAGCGCGATGCAGGCGTTGTAGAGGCCTTCGCGGGTGCCGTTCAGCACCATCAGTTGATCTTGCGCGATCTGCGCGTCGTAGCGGCGTTTGATCCAACCGCAAATCGCGCCCAGCAGTTCGGGCGTGCCGTCATTCGGCGGATATACTGCGAAGTCTTGGATACTGGCCGCCAGAATCGGCGCGACAAAATCGGGAATCGGGTGCCGGGGCTCTCCGATGGTCATCGAAATGGTCTCGCCACCGGGCGCATGCGCGTCCAGAAGCTTCCGCAAACGCGGAAACGCATAATCCGGCAGGTTCGAAAACCGCTTGGGAAACGCCATGACTGCCTCATCTCAGGGTCATATCGCCCCGTTCTGGATCAGGATAACCAGATCATGCGGGCGCGTCCAGAAAAACCCATATGGGATATGGGCTTGGTTACTGCGGTTGTGGCTTTTTCGCCGGAGGTGACACATGGCGGCCCTTGCAGGCCTTTTCGCTTGCGCCAAGCGATACCCGTTGCGCCAGCGAGGGCAGAGCGGCGGGTCAAGCCAGCGCGCGTTCGGCGGCAGCCCCTATGCGCAGCAGGCGTTCTTCTTGGCCGGGACCCGCCATGAAAGAGATGCCGCAAGAGGGCTGTGCGGTGGGCAGGGTCAAAGCGCAGAGGCCCATCAGATTGCCGATGCGGGTGTTGCGCAGGGCCAGCAGATTTTCTGCGACATAGTAGGCGTCGTCAATCATCAGGCGGTGGGCGTTGGGCGGCAGAATGGGCGAGGTGGGCAGCAGGATTGCATCGTATCCAGCGGTTTTCTTGGCCCAAATCTGGCGGATGTCGTGCAGGCGGCGCCATGCGGCGACGTAATCGGTGGCTTTGAACGCAGCGCCTGTGCGGAAGCGTTCGAGGATGCGGGGAAACATCTTTTCGGGGGCCGCTTCGATGGTTTTACCCCAGATGCCATAGGCTTCGGCGGTGAACAGGATGCCTGCAAGGGCCATGGCTTCGGCGGTTTCGGGGATGTCTGCGTGAGAGATTTGCGCACCTGCACGCGAAAGACGGCTGAGGGCGTCTTCAAATCCTTGGGCGGGGCGGGGGCGCAGATCTTCGAGCGCTACAGTGTTGAGGACGAGGAAGCGGGCGTTGCTGAGGCTCGCGCCTGCAAGGTCGGCGGGTTTGCCGGATTCGAGGGCGGCAAGGAGCAGGGTACAGTCTTCGACGCTGCGGGCCAGTGGACCAACGGTGTCGAATTGCTCGCACAAGGGCACGGATCCGGTCAAAGGCAGGCGGCCGTGGCTGGTTTTCAGGCCGACAAGATCGTTCCACGCGGCGGGGATGCGGACGGAACCGCCGGTGTCCGAACCAATCGCGGCGGGGGCGAGGCCGTAGGCGACCGAAGCGGCACCGCCCGAGGTCGAACCGCCCGCGACGGCTTGCTCGTCATTGATGCAGGGCGGGGTGGCGGTGACGGGGTTGAGGCCGAGGCCAGAGAAGGCGAGTTCGGACATATGGGTTTTACCAAGGCAAACAAGGCCTTGGCGGGTGGCAGTTTCCAGAACAGTGGCGTCGTTCAGGGGTATGCGGTTTTTCAGCAGGGCCGATCCGGATTCGGTGGCGATGCCTGCGGTGTCGAACAGGTCTTTCCAACTGATGGGCACGCCATCCAGCAGGCCCCGGCGCAGGCCAGATTTGGCGCGGGCGGCTGCGCCCATCGCTTCGCCGCGCGCACGGGACGGGGTGGGACGGGCGTAGATCCGGGTGGAATGTTCATGGATGGCGATTTTTTCGAGGAAAAACTCGGTCAGTTCAACGGGGTTAATGCGACCTTTGCCGATGTCACGGCCAAGCTCGGCGGCGGTCATGTTGGACCAGGTTTTGCTCATGTTATTCCCCATTTTGGACAAGCGTAGCGGCAAGGCGGCGCATGGACAATCCTGTAGGTTGGGCCATATTTGACGGTATGGAAAAATATGCTGACATTGTGATCGTGGGCGGGGGCTTGAATGGCCCGGCCTTGGCTTTGGCTTTGGCTAAGAGCGGTTTTCGGGTGGTGGTGGTGGATGCGCGGGTGGCAACGGCGCGGGCGGATGTGGGGTTTGACGGGCGGGCTTATGCGTTGGCTGTGGCGTCCAAGCGGTTGCTGGAGGTGATCGGGGTTTGGCCCCGGCTTGAGGGACGGGTGCAGCCGATCTTGCAGATCAAGGCCAGCGACGGGGTGGCGGGGCAGGGGCCCGCGCCGTTCTTTCTGACCTTTGATCATGCCGAGATGGAAGAAGGCCCGATGGGGTTTATGGCCGAGGACCGGCTGCTGTATGCCGCGTTTTTGGCGGCGATGGCGGAGGTGGGGATTGAGTTGATTTCCGGGGAGACAGTTGTTTCTCAGGAGGTTACGGCGCAGGGGGCTGAGGTTATTTTGGCCTCTGGCCGTGTCGTTCGCGGTTCGGTTCTGATCGGCTGTGATGGGCGTGGGTCTGGTGTGGCTGCACGGGCGGGGATCGGACGAACGGGTTGGCGCTATGGCCAGACGGCGCTGGTGACGGCCATTCGCCACGAGAAGGATCATCAGGGGATTGCGCAGCAGTTTTTCATGCCCTCTGGCCCGCTGGCGATTTTGCCACTGGCGGGGGGGCATTTAAGTTCAATTGTGTGGAGTGAGACAGAGGCGCAAGCGGCGGCGATACAGGCGTTGGGGGATGCTGACTATCTGGAGGCATTGCGGCCAAGGTTTGGCGATTTTCTGGGGGAAATTGCGCTGGCGGGAGAGCGCTTTACCTATCCGCTGAGCCTGACTTTGGCGAACAGTTTCGTCGCCCCGCGCGTGGCCTTGGTGGGCGACGCGGCGCATGGGGTGCATCCGATTGCCGGGCAAGGGCTGAACTTGGGGCTGCGCGATGTCGGGGCTTTGGCGCAGGTGCTGATTGAGGCGCAGCGCAGGGGTGAGGATATTGGGGCAGCCGACGTGCTGGAGCGGTATCAGCGTTGGCGGCGGTTTGACTCTACCGCGCTGGCGTTGGGGATGGACGGGGTGAACAGGTTATTCTCGAACGACAATCCGGTGCTGCGGTTGGGGCGTGATCTGGGGATGGGTCTGGTGAACGCGGTGCCGGGGCTGCGGCGCGGGTTTATGCGGCAGGCGGCGGGGTTGTCGGGCGAGGTGCCACGGTTGTTGAGTGGGTTGGAGGTTTAGGCGGAGTGAGCCTTTCAATGATTCCCAGCTGGGAAGAGATATGGGTTTGGCCGAGTTTTTCTGCTATATATAGTGTATGACCGCTAAATGAAGCAGGTGCGTTTGAACACCTGCAAGTCGTCAATGGCGCGCGGTTCATGTGGTGGGAAGCAACGACGTCAAGCCGTTTTCGTTCAGATAGGCCAGCAGCGCCCCCCAATTCTCGACGCCTTCGGATAGCGGTTTTGCGTATTGCTTGACGTGGTCGCTGGTCAGGTGATTGGCGCTGGCTTGTGAGCCGACAAACTTCAGGATGTCTTGCAGATGCCGCGGGTCGGACAACCGTTCGTATTGCGCGGTAAACACCACCGCATCGCCGTGTTTTTGGTGCAGGTTTTGCGCCACCTCGACAAAGCGCATGTGGTTTTTCAGGAATTGGTTGAAACTTTCGGCATCAAAGCTGATTTTTGCGTGCAGCAGATCGGCGGTGACGGCCTCGCCCTGTTTGACCACGAAAACCCCGGTTTCGGCGGCGCGGCGGCGCGAGATGTACCGCTCGATCGGGTTGCGCAGCAGGATGATTTTTTGCCAGTTTTCTGAATGGCCAAGTTTGCCGAACACTTTCACGCGGTTGAGGTTGGGCAGGAAATCCTTGAAGCCAAAGATCGTGCCGCAGGCTTCGGTATCCTTGCGCAGACGGTTCAGCAGGCCGATGGGGTCGGCATCACGGGCGGCCATATCGCGGTTGGTCAGGCCGAGTTTGGCAAGCTGGGGTTTGGGCAGTTCCAGCGCGTTTTCTTTGAAAATCTCGCCAAAGCAGGTGATATCCGGCGCCGAGTTCAGCAGAGCGGCCAGATGATAAGAGCCGCTGCGGGCTTGGGTCAGGATCAAGAAGGGCATCGGCTACCTCGGGGTTGAGGCGTGATACCCGGGTTGGGGGGGAGGCGTAAAGGGGGGAGGATATTTGAGATTTTGCGGAGAATAGGCGTCGTCACACAGTTCTGCGTACGGACGATTAACATCGTGAGACCATGCGCTTAGAACTGTACAACAACAGCCTTTGAAAATCTTGATCACTCCACCGCTCGCGCCTCGCTTACCAGCATGATCGGAATGCCGTCTCGGATCGGGAAGGCCAGATGCGCGGCTTTCGAGATCAGTTCCATCTTGTCCGCGTCATAGGTCAGCACGGCTTGGGTGACGGGGCAGACGAGAGCTTCTAGCATGCGGCGGTCGTGCAGGGGGGTGTTTGCGGACGTGTCGGTCATTGCAAAGTCTCATCGCGGCCATCGGAGTGCAGCGCGATTTCCAGAAGGGTGACGAGGGTTTCGCGGCGGGTGACCAGCGAAGGGGCTTCCAGCAGGGCTTGTTTGTCTTCGGGGCCGAACGGCAGCAGCATCGACAGCGAGTTGATCAGAAGTTCGGTGTCGGCGGCTTTGATACCGCTCCAATCGGTGCCGAGATCGCGGGTGGCGAAGTAGCGGGCCAAGAGAGCGAGGAAGGGTTCGCGGGCGAAATCCTTGTCGGATTCCTCGCGGCCCAGATCGCGGGCGAAGGCTTGCCAATCAATATGGGCGCGTTTGTAGGGGGTGAAGCCTTCGACCTCAGCCCGCAGCCGGAAGCGCGACACGCCGGTCAGGGTGATCATATAGCGGTGATCTTCGGTTTCGGAAAAACCGGTCAGACGGCCGGCGCAGCCGATGGCGGAGAGGCGCTTTTCACCGTTCGGGCCTTCGCGCGGCTGGATCATGCCGATCAAGCGGTGCGGGGTTTTCATGCAGTCTTCCAGCAACGCCAGATAGCGCGGCTCGAAGATATGCAGTGGCAGGCGGGCGCGCGGCAGCAGCAGCGCGCCTGGCAGCGGGAACAGTGGCAGGGTGTCGGGCAGGTCGGTTTGCTTCATCATGCCCTCTAGCTAGTGTGCCATTTCGATTAGGCAAAGATCATCGACGACAGGCGGCGGCGGCCTGCCAATACGATGGGGTCTTGCGGCTTCAGGGCCTCAAAGAGGGTGAACAACTGGGTGCGGGCGGCGTTGTTGTTCCACTCGCGGTCGAGTTTGAACAGATCAAGCAGGGTGTTGATCGCCTCTTCCACCTTGCCATTGGCGTATTGGGCGGTGGCAAGGTCGAACAGGATCTGCGGGTTTTTCGGATCGGCGGCGTGGGCTGCTTGCAGATCAGCCTCGGGGCCAGCGGAGGCGGCTTGGCGGGCAAGGTCGAGCAGGGCGCGGGTGGAGTCGACCTCTTTGGCTTTTGCAAGCGTGCCGGGGGCGGTGGTGATCAGGGTTTCTGCAAGGTCAAGATCGCCAAGAGCGAGGTGGGCGCGGATCAGGCCAGCGTAAGCTGCGGTATTCTCGGGGTCTTCTTCCAGGATGGCGGTGAAGGTTTCTACCGCATCGGCGTAGTCCCCGTCATCCAGCATGGTCTCAGCGGCGGCGATCGCATCGGCGAGGCCATTGTCTGGCTCGGGCCCCATGGCGGCAAGTTTGTCGACGAAGCGTTTGAGTTCGGACGGGGCGACATTGCCTTGGAAGGCGTCCACCGGCTGGCCTTGGAAGAAGGCGAAGACGGCGGGGATGGATTGGATGCGCAACTGCGCGGCGAGGGCTTGGTTTTCATCGACGTTGATTTTCACCATCCGCACGCGGCCTTTGGCGGCAGTGACGGCGGCTTCCAACGCAGGGCCGAGGGTTTTGCACGGGCCGCACCAAGGGGCCCAGAAATCGACGATCACCGGCACGGTTTGCGACGGTTCGATCACGTCTTGCAGGAAGGTAACTTCCGAGCCGTCGGTGATCAGGGTCTCGGTCGGGGCTGTGGGTGCCGGGGCGATGGTGGTGCCGAACATGGAAAGCCTCAAATGTTTTGGGTCGGGCTATATATGGGGGGTGGGGGGCGAAAGGGGAAGGGGGTTTACGCTTGGGCGTGGGCTTCGTAACTTGGTGCGAAATAGGGGGATGAGATGCCAGTTGTGATGTGCTTTGGCGATAGTAACACGCATGGGACGCCGCCGATTACCGATCTGGCGAAGTATGAGCGGTATGGGGCGGGGGTGCGCTGGCCCTCGCTTGTGCGGGTTGCTTTGGGCTGCGAGCTGATCGAGGAAGGTCTGCCGGGGCGCACTGCGCAGTTCGATGATCCGATCATGGGGGCGCAGATGAACGGTCAAACCGGGTTGAAGATCGCGCTGGAAAGCCACGGGCCGCTGGATGTTTTGGTGCTGATGCTGGGCACCAATGATGTAAAAGCGCGGTTTACCTCAACGCCCGAGGCGGTGGTCGGCGGGATCGCAAGCCTGCTCGACATAGCGCAGCACCGGGTGATGCAGGAGCGGCACGGCGGTTTTAAGGTGTTGTTGGTGTGCCCGACCCCGGTGATTGAGGTCGGGCCGATCAAGGATGAATTTTGGGGTGGGGCTGCGCGCGCGCAGGCTTTGGCGCCGATGTATGCGGCTTTGGCCAAGGCGCGTGGCATTGAGTTTCTGGATGCGGGTCAGGTGATTAAGGTCAGCCCGTTGGATGGGGTGCATTTTGATCAGGGCGAACATGCCAAGCTGGCGGTCGCGGTGGCAGCTAAGTTGCGCGGGATGATTTAGGCGCTGTTGAAGTTCGGGATTTTCAAATCAGCTGACGTCTTATTCATGGTTGTAAACAGACGAGAGCAGCCTTGACGCGACGCGTTTTGAACGATGTTTAGTGGGCCGCTGTTGAGCCGCATTGCGTTGGGAAGTCATCTGATCCTGGCCAGACCGGGCGCGATCCGCGGCTGTGAACAATTTGGACCACGGTGCCCCCTTCGATTCCAAGGAAAAGATTGCGCCATCAATGTCCAAATTGAAATACACAGCGCAAAATGCAAAAAATTCGCTCGGACGCTACAAATTTCAACCCTGACGTGAGTCATTATCTATTTATTCTGAAACAATCCCCAGTAAATAACGGCCATAATCGTTCTTTTTGAAAATATCCGCCCGCGCCAGCAGCGCGGCTTTATCAATCCAGCCTGCGCGATAGGCGATCTCATCCGGGCAACCGACTTGCAAACCCTGCCGGGCCTCAAGCGTGCGCACAAAATTCCCGGCGTCCAGCAAGCTGCCATGCGTGCCGGTATCCAACCATGCAAAGCCCCGACCCATTTTTTCCACCGTCAAGCTGCCCTCGGCACGGTAGATTTCCAACAGATCGGCGATCTCCAATTCACCGCGCGACGAAGGCTTTACCCGCGCCGCCAATTCCGGCGCGCGACCATCCAGATAATACAACCCGGTCACCGCATAATTTGACGGCGGCACCTCGGGCTTTTCGATGATCGCCTGCACGTTTCCCTGCGCATCAAACTGCACCACGCCATACCGCTCCGGATCAGACACGCGGTAACCAAACACCGTGCCGCCCACCGTTTTCGCCGCAGCCGAGGCCAAAATCTCGGGTAAGCCGTGGCCAAAGAAAATATTATCGCCCAACACCAGCACACTCGGCGCACCGTCCAGAAAATCCTTGGCCAACAGATAGGCTTGCGCCAAGCCATCCGGGCTGGGTTGCACGATATAAGTTAAAGAAAGCCCCCATTGGCTGCCATCGCCCAGCAAGCGGATGAACTGAGCCTGATCGTCCGGCGTGGTGATAATTGCAATCTCGCGCACCCCGCCCAGCATCAGCACCGACAAGGGATAATAGATCATCGGTTTGTCGTAGATCGGCAGCAGTTGCTTGGACACCCCCATGGTGATCGGCCACAACCGCGTGCCAGAGCCGCCTGCCAGAATAATCCCCTTGCGCATCATACCGCCAACTCCTGCAATATCTTGTCCAAACCAACCCGCCACTCTGGCCGCGCAATCCCAAATAGCGCCAATCCGCTGCAATCGAGCCGCGAGTTTAGCGGGCGTTTCGCTGGCGTCGGATAGGCGCTTGAAGGGATGTCATGCACCACACAAGCCAACCCCGCCCGCGCCATGATCTCGCGCGCAAAATCCGCCCAAGAGCAATCCGGCCCGCCCGCAAAATGCTGCACGCCGCCCGGCTTGCCCGCAAGCAACCCCGCCGCCATTTCGTAAAGTGCGTCGGCAATATCCGCCGCTGGCGTTGGCCCACCAATCTGATCCGCCACCACGTTCAGACTGTCCCGCTCTGCCCCCAACCGCAGCATAGTCTTGACGAAATTGCTGCCATGCGCCGACACAACCCAAGAGGTCCGCAGGATCAGATGCCCGCCGCCCGCCGCCTGCACTGCCTGTTCCCCCGCCAGCTTCGTGCGCCCATAGGCCCCCAAAGGTGCCACCGGATGATCCACCCCAAACGGCTGATCCCCCGCGCCATCAAACACATAATCGGTGGAGATGTGCAAAAACGGCAGCCCCCGTGCCGCACAGGCCTGCGCCATAGCGCCCGGAGCATCGCCATTCACCACCAAAGCCGCCGCTTCCTCGGTCTCAGCTTTGTCCACGGCCGTCCAGGCCGCCGCGTTGATCACGACATCGCCTTCGTAAGCCATCACCGCTGCCGCACAAGCTGTAGGGTCCGCCAAATCCGCTTGCCCGCGCCCGATAAACTTCGCCGAGATGCCCAAAGGCATCCGCCGCGCCAATTCCCGCGCCACCTGCCCGGTTTGGCCAAAAACCAAAATTCTCACAACGACCCCCACGATTTTCGCACGAAAATCGCTCCGGAATTCGCGCGAATTCCGATCACGCTTTCATCCCCAGCCGCACGCCGACACCCGCGCGCGCCTGCAACGGCTTCCACCATGCCTCATTATCCAGATACCACTGCACGGTTTTCTCCAAACCTTCCTCGACCGTCACGCTTGGTCTCCAGCCCAATTCCTCGCGTATCCGCGACGGATCAATCGCATAACGGGCATCATGGCCGGGGCGGTCAGTGACATAAGTGATCTGAGCGGCATAGGGCGCAGCTTTGGGGCGCTTGGCGTCTAAAATCCCGCAGATGGTCTTCACCAGATCAATGTTGCGCCGCTCGTTCTCGCCGCCAATATTATAGCTGCGCCCGAGCGCGCCTTTTTCCACCACCATCAGCAGCGCGTCAGCGTGATCCTCGACATAAAGCCAGTCACGCACGTTTTCACCCCCGCCATAAACCGGAATAGGCTTGCCCGCCAAAGCGTTCAAAATCACCACTGGCACCAGCTTTTCTGGGAAATGGAACGGCCCGTAGTTGTTCGAGCAATTCGTCAGCACCACCGGCAAACCGTAAGTTTCATGCCAAGCCCGCACCAGATGATCGCTGGCCGCTTTGCTGGCCGAATAGGGGCTGCGCGGGTCATAAGAGGTGTCTTCGGTAAACTGCCCCTCCGCGCCCAGTGAGCCAAACACCTCATCCGTGCTGATATGGTGAAACCGGAATCCCGCTGGACGCCCCGCACCCTGCCAATAGCTGCGCGCCGCCTCCAGCATGTTATAGGTGCCGTTGATATTGGTCAGAATGAAATCCCCTGGTCCGTCAATCGAGCGATCGACATGCGATTCCGCCGCCAGATGCATCACCACATCCGGGCGGTGGATGCTGAATATCTCATCCAACCTAGCCCGGTCGCGAATATCCGCCTGCTCAAAACTGTACAGGTTCGAGCCCGCCACGCTCGCCACATTCTCCAGACAGGCCGCATAGGTCAGCGCATCCAGATTGACCACCTCATGCCCGCGCGACACCGCTAATCGCACCACAGCCGAGCCAATAAAGCCAGCCCCACCCGTTACCAAAATTTTCATGCGGCCACCCACTCAAACGGCGATACGATGTCGCGCAGCAACGGCGCCACTGCGTCCTTACCCGACAGAACCGGAGCCCCTGTAAGCCCCCAATCAATGCCAATCTCGGGGTCATCCCAGCGCACGCTGCCGTCACAGTCTGGCGCATAGAAATCGGTGCATTTATACTGAACCTCGGTGTTCGGCACCTTCGTCACGAAGCCATGCAAAAACCCTTTCGGCACAAACAACTGCCGCCCATTCGCCGCCGACAACTCGACCCCAACCCAGGACGCAAACGTGGGCGAGCCACGCCGGAAATCCACCGTCACATCAAAAATCACCCCGGCCGTGCAGCGCACCAGCTTGTCCTGCGCGCGTGGCGGCGCCTGATAATGCAGCCCCCGCAGCGTGCCCGCCTGCGCTGACATTGAGTGGTTGTCCTGCACAAAGCCCACACCCAGCCCGGCCGCAGCCATCGCCGCCGCATTCCAAGTCTCGGAAAACCAGCCACGATCATCGCCAAACCGCTTCGGTGTGACAATCACAACACCCGACAGCGTCGTCTGTTCAATCTGCATGTCTCAAACCCATTCGCACATCCACCGTCCCGCTTTACCGCAAGCGCGCAGCTTGTCACAGACCAGATTTCGGTCCTACAGCATCCCCAGCATATCGGCATTGACCCAAAACGCCAAACCCACAAGCGCCGCCGCTAAACCGAACAGCACCATGTCATTCACAGGATCCCAAGCCCGATGCTTGCGCGCCAGCAAAATCACCGCCGGATGCAGCGCCAACAGCGCCACCGCCTGCGCCAACAACGCGCCTTCCAGCCCGCCCTGCGTGATGCCGATCAAGAAAGCCACCGTCTGCACCAAGGCCTTCAACGCTTGCAGCCAGAAATAATTCCGCCCATCGCCCGCAGCCAAAGCCGACTGATCATACGTGATGCCAACCGTCTCGGGCATCTGGATCAGCGCCACCATCACCACGATGAACCCGGCCGCCGCATAGCGCGCGTCATACATAAAGCCGACCAGAGGCACGCCAATCACCGCCAGAAATCCCAGCAGCAGCAATGTTCCGCCCGAAATCGTCCAACGCAGCTTGCGCATCTTGGCGAAATTTGCAGCCGAATCCGCCGGATGATGATCGCGGTACAACGGAATCATGATCCGGCTGTTCACCGCGCGTGCCAGCAGCAGTGGGAAGGACGCAAGGAAATAGCCGATGTTATAAACACCCAACTCCTCAAGGCTTAGATAATGCCCAAAGATCGCCTTATCGCCCTGCGCCAAAGCAAACCCACAGGCGGTGGACATGAAAATCCATTTGCCGAAATGGATCAACTCATGCCCCGCCGATTTATCCCAGTGAAACCGATTGCTTGGCCCCGGCAGATAAACCCAGGTCAGCACCAGCTTTGCCAACGACCCAACAATGGCACCGACCACAAGCCCCCAGACCGAATGAGTCATCAGCGACAATACCACCATCGCCACAATGCCAATCGCCTGCGCGATCAGATCCAGCAGCGTCACGCGGCCCAGCAGCAAGTGCCGCGTCGCGGTATCAATCCGCGTCGGGTTGAACCCCGAGATGAACAGCGAAATCCCGGCCACGGGCAGCAGATATTTCAACTCGGGCGCATGGTAAAACTGCGCCAGTGGCCAAGCCAAGCCACACGTCACCAGCCACAGCATCGTGCCGCGAAACGCGTGAATGGTGAACGCGGTGTTCAGAAAATCCGGGTCATCGCCGCGCTTGTTCTGCGCAATCGAGGCCGAAACCCCGACATCCGAGAACATCACCATGCCGACCAGCACCACAGACACCAGAGCCATCACGCCAAACGCATCCGGTGCCAAAATCCGCGTCAGAATCAGGTTCGATCCCAACCGCATCACCTGCGTCAGCGCGTAAGACCCAGCCGTAAACGCCGATCCCCGCAGCGCCCGCGCGAACAAACTTCGTCCCGCAGGCGCAGTCCCATTCAGCTCAGACATAAAGCAAACCCTTTAAGACTTTGCCGCGACCCTAGGCGGATGCGGGTAACGCGTCAATGAAGCCCGATTTGGCAACAATCTATGCACGAAATCATTGAATTTGCCTTACTCTTGCCAAAAGCCCAGCCTATTGACCAAGGCCAAGATCCAATTCGGTGCCGCCATGCAAATTGCCTACCTGATCAATACCTATCCAAAGCCTTCGCACACCTTTATTCGGCGCGAAATAGCCGCGTTAGAGGTGCTTGGCTGGCAGGTTCACCGCTTTGCCATGCGTTCGGATCGCGCAGCCTTGGTCGATCCATTGGATTTTATCGAGGATGACAAGACTGAACATGTGCTGGAAATTGGCGGCAAAAATCTGCTGCGGTCCGGCCTTGGCTGGATGATCAAACACCCGAAACACGCGCTGGCTGGTCTTGCCATGGCGATCCGCTGCGGTGCAAAGGGCAAATCCGGCGGCCCTGGCACCGGCGGCGTGCCGCGCCATCTGATTTACCTGCTGGAAGCCGCCCATATCGCGCGTCGCGCCAATGATCTGGGCATCGCCCATATCCATGCACATTTCGGCACCAATTCCACAACCGTCGCTATGCTGACCGAAGCTTTGGGCGGCCCCGGCTTTAGCTTCACCGTCCACGGCCCGGAAGAATTTGACGCCCCCCGCGCCTTCTCCTTCCCCGAGAAAATCGCCCGCGCCCGCTTCACTGTCGCCATTTCCAGCTATTGCCGCAGCCAGCTGTTCCGGTGGAGCCAGATCCCGGAATGGCCAAAAATCAAAGAGGTGCATTGCGGCGTCGATACCGCAGGCTACCCCGCGCCTGCGCCGATGCCCGAAGGTGGCCCGCATCTGGTCGCCATTGGCCGTCTGTGCGAGCAAAAGGGCTTTCCCGTGCTGATCGAAACCATGGCCATCGCCGCCCAACGCCTGCCCGGCCTGACCCTGACGATCTGCGGCGACGGCGAGTTGCGCGAACTGATCGACGGCGAAATCGCCCGCCACGGCATCAAAGACCGCATCCATATCGCAGGCTGGGTGGATGAGGCCGGTGTCCGCGCCGCCATCGCCGCCGCCCATGCGCTGATCCTGCCCTCGCTCGCCGAGGGCCTGCCGATGGTGGTCATCGAGGCGATGGCCTGCGGTCGCCCGGTGATTTCCACCTGCATCAACGGCGTGCCGGAACTGCTGACGCCCAAGGAAGGCTGGCTGGTGCCAGCAGGTGACCCCGCCGCTTTGGCCGAAGCGATTGCCGAATTGTCCAACACCCCAATCGACGTGCTGGCCGCAATGGGTCTGGCCGCCCGCGCCCGCGCCATGGCTCGCCATGACGGCAACACCGAAGCCGCCAAATTGGCGCAGCATTTCGCTGAAGCGCTGAAATCCGCCGCCGTGGCCAGCCACCTGCTGCACACCGAAACTGTGAACCACGCATGACCTACGTCCTCATCTGCGCCAGCCACAGCGATGAGATCCTGAACGCCAACCTCGCGCGCTCGCCCATGATCGTCGAAGCCGCCGTGCCTTTGCACCTGGAACGCGATGCCCCCTCCGCCGCCGTGGCCTATAACCGTGCCATTGACGCCACCGATGCCGAGATTCTGATCTTCGCCCACCACGATGTCTACCTGCCGCGTGGTTGGGAAAAACTGCTCGGCCGCCGCTTGCGTGAATTGGAAGCCGTCGACCCCAACTGGGCGCTTTACGGCCCGTTCGGCGTAGGCCTAGACGCCAGCCATATCGGCCCGGTCTGGTCCTCCAGCATCGGCCTGATCGTCGGACGCGTCCCCACCACTCCCGCGGAAGTGCAAAGCTACGACGAAATGGTCATCATCCTGCGCCGCTCGGCAGGTCTGCGCTTTGACGAAACCCTCCCCGGTTGGCACATGTATGGCACCGATATCGTCACCTCGGCCCGCGCACGCGGCCTGCGCGCCTATGCGGGCGCGCTGCCCACCTTGCACAACGACCGCTACCACGACCACCTGCGCGAGGATTTTGTCGAAAGCTACACCGCCATGCGCCGCAAATGGCACGATCATCTGCCCCTACGCACCCCGATCATCAAAATCAGCAAATCTGGCCTGCACCTTTATAAGAACCGCTGGCAAGACTACCGATCCGAGACATTCCGCGCCAATATGTCCGTGGGCATCGCCCACCCCCCGGAATATCTCGCCTCGCTCTGCGGCTGGTCCGACCTGACCGCCTCGGCTTAACACAAACAAGATCATAATTTGCATCCCGCCCCAGCGGCCTTGCCCCTTCGGGTCTTGGCTGAACGTAAGCTCGCAGTGTTTCGGATTCCCGTCAGGCTTTGCCTGTGAGGAATAGTCAGATCAAGGCGCGACGGATGAGGATTGTCGGCGTGCTGCTCGGGGCGATTTCGGACGGGGCGACTGCTTTGGCAGGCTTGCTTGTGCATGGCAGTCGGGTGGCGCACAGCGTTGCTGTCATATCTTTGGGGGGGGCTGGCGATTATGGCATTTGCAGTGCTCGGTTTGGGCCGACAAGATGCCGGACACTTGTAAGCGTCGCGCGGCATTAGTGATTGGGTCGAAACAATAGCTTGGCGGTGCGGATGCACAGCTAAGCTTACCGCGGGCTGGGTGATTCGCACCCCGATGCTGCGCTGCCGTATTCGCCGTGCACTTGCGGCGGAGAGGCGTTTCATCGGTTCACGTCAGGGTTGCGCTTGTTTTAAACATGGCAAGATCATGGCGGCAATATGGCAAAAAATCTTGCTTAAAATGGTTTAAATATGTTCGTCCCCCCTCAATAGCTGTCGCCAAGCCCGCCTTGAAACGGCTAACTTGGCTTTGGGGGCGTACTTATTAAGTGCGGCAAATGAACTGCTAATTTCCGATCGAATCCGGGCAACCGGGCGCTTGGTTTGTTTCCTGAAACCTGCGGGACCGTGGGGCAGGAGGGTGGTGTCATTGTGTCGTTTGGTGACGCGCAATGACGATCAATTATCGAGAATTTTACAGTTTCAGATCTGCCTCAGTCGACCCCGCACGGGGGTCTGGCGACATTGGGGCGACACCGATGATCCTGACCAGCCCGATGGGGCGCGGGCCGTATCGGCGGTTTTTCAAACGCGCCTTTGACATCACGGCGATTGTGTTGGCGGCCCCTGCGGTGCTGCCGATTGTAGTGATCGCGGCGGCGATGGTGGCGCGCGATGGTGGCAGCCCGTTCTACACGCAGATGCGGGTTGGCAAGGACGGCAAGCGGTTTCGGATGTGGAAGCTGCGCTCGATGGTGCGCGATGCGGATGAGCGGATGGAGGAATTCTTAGCCTCTAACCCCGATGCGCGGATGGAGTGGGACAGCACGCAAAAGCTGAAAGCAGACCCGCGCATCACCCGGATGGGGAAGTTCCTGCGCAAATCGTCGCTGGATGAGCTGCCGCAGCTGTGGAACGTGCTGGTGGGCGATATGAGTCTGGTGGGGCCGCGCCCGATGATGATCAGCCAGCAGAGCCTGTATCCGGGACAAGCCTATTATGCGCTGCGGCCGGGGATCACCGGCTATTGGCAGACCTCGGGGCGCAACCGCACGACATTTGAGGCGCGGGCCGAATTTGACGATGCTTATGAGGCCGATTTGTCGTTGCTGACCGATATGAAGGTGCTGGCTGCGACCGTGGGCGTTGTGGTGCACGGCACTGGTTACTGAGACTGCACGGCTGGCATGAGGCCCGCTTCGTATGTGGAGCGGGCTTTTTCATGTCTTGTGCTTGGCAGAAGATGGGGGTTTCACACCCCACGCCGCCAAAGCGGGCGGCTTCCCCTGTGGGATATTTGCGCTCGGCGGATGATAATTTTAGATAAATTTGCGGCCTTTAGCCGGCCGCTGAAATAGTCTGGGAACTGGAACGGTTTTCCTTCGGCTGGATTGGTGAGCCTGTTGTCCGGCCCTTCGGCGCGAACGGCCGTCGTGTGTGTTGCCGATTTTCGGCGTTATGCCCTCAGCAACCT
>NZ_JAUSBA010000019.1 GCF_030652235.1 Cypionkella sp. | reverse complement strand
AATCTCACTGCGTCGGCCACCCGCCAGACGCCGCAGGCAGGTGCTCGTGCGCGCCACCATTCCCGCGAGCAGCAGACCCCCCTTTTTGCCAGGCGCTCGTCTCCGAAATCGCCCAGCCCCCAGCTTTCCGAAGTCATCACCAGCCGCCCTCCATTCAAGGAAGGGCTACCGAATCATGCAACACAAAATCCGTCAAGCACACCTAGAAAACCAAACCTGACGATGTGTGCATCCCCTAGCTGTACCCAAGGGGCATTTTGGATCGCGGGTCATTCAAGCCCAAGTGTGGCTGCCGCAATCACCAAGTAACGGCCAACCTTGCCAATGGTGACCAAAAGCAGAAATACCGGGAACGGCTCGCGAAGGACGCCCGCGATGAGGGTCAGCGGGTCACCGATGATCGGAACCCATGCGAGCAGCAGCGACCATTTGCCATAGCGGCGATACCAACCTTCGGCTCTCTCTAGGGCCAATGCGTTCGCT
This sequence comes from Cypionkella sp., assembly GCF_030652235.1. Classification (GTDB taxonomy): domain Bacteria; phylum Pseudomonadota; class Alphaproteobacteria; order Rhodobacterales; family Rhodobacteraceae; genus Cypionkella. The sequence goes on along the minus strand of NZ_JAUSBA010000019.1, from coordinate 4,323 downwards.
GGGAACCATCGCCGGTCGCGGAACCGTTCGATGCCGCGCCCTAGCGACCAGTTGAGAGCCGAGCCCAGCACATTTCCGACGCTTGCCACGGCGAGAACTAACCAAGGCATATAGCCCGCCAGCAGAAGCCCCGCGACCAGCGCCTCGGATTGTGCTGGTAACAGGGTCGCGGCAAGAAATGCTGCGGCGAACAGACCGGCATAGGCTGCGACATCCGCCATGATGACGATCAGGCGCGACGTGACGGCCAGCGCCGGTGCAATCCGTCGATCACAAGCGCATGGCGATGCACGTCTGCATGGTCATGCAGATGCGGATGGTCAGCAGGCAGATCAGGGTGGTCATGCAAGACTTCGATGGGATCATGCTTGGGCCAGAGCCGGATCACTGCAACCAGTGCCGCCGCCCCAACCGCCGCCAAAGCCAACGCGGCTGCCGACATGCTGAAGGCGGACCCGAGCCAGCCTGCCAAAGGATATGTGACAAGCCAAGCTGCATGGGACAGCGCGAACTGTGCGGCAAAGACCGCCGGGCGGTCCTCTTCGCGTGACGAGCGGTTCAGGATGCACCCGATCGGGGTCTGGGTGAAGGAAAACCCAAACCCGATGATCGCCCAAAGCGCCATCAGTCCGCTCAATCCCGGCACCAGCGGCGTGACCGCGACCCCGGCCACCATCAAGCCCGCGCCCGCGATCATCACGGGCCGGTCGGCTAGCCGCTCCAGAACGCGTGGCAGCAGAAACGCGGCAAGGATCGACCCGGCGCCAAAGGCGGCAAATGCCAGCGCCACCTGCGGCGCGCCAAGACCAAGGTCGGCCTGCACAAGAACGACGGTGTTGACATAGATCATGGCCCCCGCAGCGGCGACGGCCATTTCCATCACCATCAGCCCGCGCAGGCGCGGTGTGGCCAGATAGATGCGGATGCCTTTGGTGGTGGAGGCCCAGAAGTGGCCGGGTTCTGCCACCGTCCGAGTGGGCAACGCGACTGTCACCACCAGCAATGCCGAGCCAACAAAGCCCGCAACAGTGCCACCAAACAGCACCGGAAAGCTGACCACAGTCAGCAGGGCGGCGGCCAGCATCGGGCTTAGCAGCTGTTCAAGGTCTTCGGCCAGTCGAAGCAACGAAAGAGCGTTGGTGTAGTTTTTCTCGTCAGGCAGCACATCGGGGATCGTCGCCTGAAAGGCAGGGGTGAAGCCCGCCGATGCCGCCTGAAGGAAGAAGATCAGCACATAGATCTGCCAGACCTCGGTGACGAAGGGCAAAAACATCACCACACCGGCGCGGATCAGGTCCAGCGCTACCAGAAACGCACGGCGCGGCAATCGCTCGGCCAGTGCGGCGGCAACCGGGGCCAGCGTCACATAGGCGATCATCTTAATGGCCAGCGCCGTGCCCAGCACCAGCCCGGCATCCTCTCCTGCCAGTTGCCAGGCCAGCAGGCCAAGCGCCACGGTGGCAAGCCCGGTGCCAAGAAGGGCAATGACCTGAGCCGCAAACAGGTGGCGGAATGTGTGGTTAGCAAGTACGGTCAACATCCCTCGGCCCTCGTCACAACAGCTTGGCCAAGGCGCGCATTTCGGCGAGGTCGTCCCCGCCGCCATGCCCTAGGCAGTGATCGATGTGATCGTGGATGAGTGCGCGCTTTGCCACCGTAATGGCACTTTCAACCGCCTTGATCTGGGTTGCAATCTCGGCGCAGGGTTTCCCTGTTTCCAACATCTCGATGATGGACCTCAGGTGGCCATCCGCTCGTTTGAGGCGATTGATGATGTCGGAGTGCGATGTGTGCGATGCTTGGATTGTCATGCCAAATTTCTATCCCCAGGGGGGGGATTAGGTCAAGCGGCATTTACGAAGGTTCTGCGGCAAGGTGAGGGATATGAGCGCGTTCCGGCTGTCAGACTAATGGGTCGGCTTGCATCCACGCGTAGCAAACGATACATACATCACCGTGATGCACTTTTGGGCGATGATATGGCTTTAACGGTGCATATGAAGACACCGTGCAGCTGAGAGGCGGCAGGCAATGATACGCGAATTGATCAAAGGCGCGACGCGGTGGGCTTTGCCCCTCGCTTTGTTTTGCGCCCTGATCTTCGCGCCACTCATTATCGCTTTGACACATGGGCCCGGACTGCCCGTGGACAGTTCTCAGGCGGCTGAGCAAATGCTTCACGGCCATTTGCATGACTCGCCAGAACCGGATAAGTCTGGGCTGGGTCATAATGCAACCGATCACGAACACCAGACGCAAATGCTGCTGCCGCAAGTAACAGAGACCAGTTCAGATTTTAGCGCATTTCACATCGGCACATCCGACTTCTTGGCCGCAAGCCTGTCGCCACCCGGTTTACGGCGACCTCCGAAAGTTTTGTCAGCCTGAGCGGGCCAGTGGTCTGGCCCTCGGCCCAAACCTGACATACTCAATCGGATATATAAATGATCTACACCACACCTCCAAGGCGGGGAAATGGCGGCTTTGCGTTGCCATGGACCTTTGCCTTTATCGCCATCCTGCTGATGCTGACCGCCCAAGGCGCGCTGGCCCATAACGTCACCCCAGGGGACGCGGGCTATGTGCAGGAGGTCTCGGGCTGGAACTTGATCCCGTTCCTGTATCTGGGTGCCAAGCACATGGTCACCGGGTATGACCATCTGCTGTTCCTGTTTGGCGTCGTGTTCTTCCTGTACCGGCTGCAACACATCGCCATCTACGTCAGCCTGTTTGCCATCGGTCATTCGACAACGATGCTTCTGGGCGTCTGGTTCGGCTGGAACGTCAACGCCTATCTGATCGACGCAATCATTGGTCTGTCAGTAGTTTACAAGGCGCTGGACAATCTTGGGGCTTATCAACGTTGGTTCGGGTTTCAGCCCAACACCAAGGCTGCAACACTGATCTTTGGCTTTTTCCATGGCCTCGGGCTGGCCACCAAGATCCTCGATTATGACATCGCATCCAACGGGCTGTTGCCGAATCTGATCGCCTTCAACGTCGGTGTGGAAATTGGCCAGCTGATCGCTTTGTCGATGATCTTGATCGTGATGGGCTTCTGGCGGCGCAACAGCAGCTTCCTGCGCCATGCCTACACCGCCAATGTCGTTATGATGGCGGCTGGCTTCATTCTGGTCGGCTATCAGCTGGCTGGTCTTGCAATCTCTTGATCTGAATAGGAAACCCTATGTATAATTCTCCCAAACCCAATCTTGAAGACCTGCCGAGTTCGGCGCAACTGCTGCGATCAACCGGGATCGCGATTGCGGCGGCGGCGGTGATCCTTGTCACCGTCGTGCTGCCTGCAGAATACAATGTTGATCCCACAGGCGTCGGGGGCGTTCTGGGCCTTACCGAGATGGGCGAGATCAAAGCGCAACTGGCCGAAGAGGCCGAGGCGGATCGCCTGATGTTGGAACAAGACGCGGCACAACCGCAATCGTCGCTGGTCCCGAATGTTTTGGACGCTGTCTTTGGTTTGTTGGTCGGAACCGCTCATGCGCAAGAAGTCACTACGCCATCACCCGCATGGACAGACGAGATCACCTTCACGCTGGAACCTGGTCAGGGCACAGAGATCAAGCTGGTGATGCAAGAGGGCGGTGTAGCGCAATATGATTGGGCGGTGACGGGGGGCGTGGTCAATTATGACACCCACGGCGATGGTGGCGGCAACTCGACCAGCTACGAGAAGGGCCGCGCAGTTGAGACAGACGCCGGTGATCTGACGGCAGCTTTCACTGGCAATCACGGCTGGTTCTGGCGCAACCGTGGCGAAGCGCCGGTTTCGGTCACGCTGCGCGTTGCTGGGGCTTACAGTGAAGTAAAGCGCTTCGATTAAAGCGAAGCTATATCATCTGGCAGGGGCAGGCGAAGTCTGCCCCGCGTCATCCACCGCTCGCCCTGCTGCTCTCAGGACCAAACTGGGCGATCAGATCGAAGGCATCGCCGCGGAGCACCTGCCGCACGATGGTCACCGTCTCGGTCCCCCCGCCACGTGCGGCGTTCAGCCAGCAAGCAGGGCTCGCCGGTGGCAATTTCCAGCGTGCGGTCTGATTGACTCAAGCCTAGCGACGGACCGGCCTGCATCACGTAGCTTGGATTGGGACGCCTGGTGCGCCCGTAGTCTTGCTGATGAGGACATCATCCGACTGATCCTTGACGGCACCGTCATCAAGACGCGTCTCGACAAGAAGGCCACGAACCTCTCGGTGCTCGCAGCCATCGGTGTGCGCCGAGATGGTCAGAAGGTATTGCTTTCCATCATGAATATGGGCGGCGAGAGCACGGCAGCGTGGCGTCAATTTCTCGATGATCTGGATA
>NZ_JAUSBA010000010.1 GCF_030652235.1 Cypionkella sp. | reverse complement strand
TATCCAGATCATCGAGAAATTGACGCCACGCTGCCGTGCTCTCGCCGCCCATATTCATGATGGAAAGCAATACCTTCTGACCATCTCGGCGCACACCGATGGCTGCGAGCACCGAGAGGTTCGTGGCCTTCTTGTCGAGACACGTCTTGATGACGGTGCCGTCAAGGATCAGTCGGATGATGTCCTCATCAGCAAGACTACGGGCGCACCAGGCGTCCCAATCCACCTTCACCTTGCGCCAGGCGCGGCTGACGACGTCTTTGCTGACAGCCCCCTTGAACAGCGCAAACAGCGCGCACTTCACCCGCCGCGTGTTCGTACCCGCGAGATAAACCGACGCGATCAGCGCTTCGGCCGTCTTGGTCAGCCGCTGATAGCGGGGTAGCGCCTTCGAGCGCCATTCGCTGACGTGGCCTGCCTCGTCTTCAACGCGAGCGCGTGGCACGCTGATTGTTTCGGTCCCAAAGGTCCCGATGATCTGGCGATCCCGGTTGCCGTGGCGATAGCCCTTCACGGCCCCGGCCGTTCGACCATAGCGCAAACGGCCGAGAAAGCCGTTCAGTTCTTCATCAAAAACGGCCTCAATCGTGCCGCGGATGTTGGTGCGAAGGCGATCCTCGATTGGATCAAAACCTTCCTCAAATGCAAGTAGCGCAAGCTTGCTGGTGTCTGTAATCTGGGTCATGGCGTGATCTCCTCTGGCGGTATAAGCCGCCGGTTGGGTGGTTTGGTTCACCCGGAGATTACGCCACCTTCAAATTTCCACCAACTTCGCGACACCACCCGGGCGACAGCCGCGTAAGCATTGGTTTTCTGCAGCGCGTCCCGTTTCAGATTGTTTTTGGCCGTGTCTATGACGACAAGAGCCTGCAGGAACAGATGATCAAGCAAAGCGGTCTTGACTGGACAATCGCGCGGCCGGGCGTGCTGTTGAATGGTCCAAAAACAGGCCGCTACGAGATTCTTCGCGAACGGTCAGAATGGCGGAACGGGATTATTGCGCGATCCAACGTGGCTGACTTTCTCGTCAAACAGATCGAAGATCGGAATTTCATCGGCGCATCGCCTGTATTGGCCAACTGATCGCACATCGGGCGGCTGTCAGGCGAACAAGTCGTGCGCCAATTCCAACGCATCGATCAACACATCAACCTCTGAAGCGGTGTTATACAGTCCGAATGACGCGCGGCAGGTGGCAGTAAGCCCCAAATGCGCCATTAATGGCCCGGCACAATGCTGGCCTGCGCGCACCGCGACACCCCTTTTATCCAAGATGGTCGATATGTCATGCGCATGGGCGGCACCCTGCATCGAAAAGGAGAAAATCGGGGCCTTGTCAGGCATTGTTCCTTGCACCGTGATCCAGGCTAAGCCGTCAAGACGCGTGATGGCATAGTCACGCAACCCGTTCTCATGGGCGGCGATGTTGGCCATCCCAAGCGCCGTCATGTAATCCAGCGCCACGCCCAGACCGATGGTCTGCACGATGCCGGGGGTTCCCGCCTCGAATTTCATCGGCGCGTCGTTGTAGACAACGCTATCGCGCGTGACCTCGCGGATCATGTCGCCGCCACCCATGAAGGGTCGCATCTCGGCCATCCTGTCGTGGCGGACATAGATCGCGCCGGACCCGGAAGGACCGTACAGCTTGTGACCCGTCACTGCATAGAAATCACAGCCGATCTGTTGCACGTTGATCGGCAAGTGGACCGCCGCCTGGCTGCCATCAATCAACACAGGCACGCCAAGTGCACGTGCACCTGCGCAAATCGCCGCCACATCCACGACGGTGCCCAAAACGTTTGAGCAATGCGTGACCGCAATCAGTTTGGTCCGCGGTGTAATCGCGTCCAGCATTTTTGCCGGATCGAGCATACCCATGCTGTCCACATCCACCCATTTTATCACCACACCCTGCCGTTCGCGCAGAAAATGCCACGGCACGATGTTCGCGTGGTGTTCCATTATGCTGAGAATGATCTCATCGCCTGCCTGCATGCGGGGCATCGCCCAACCATAGGCGACCATGTTGATGCCTTCCGTCGCGCCCGAATTAAAGATGATCTCGTTCTCGTTGGCTGCACCCAAAAACCGCGCAACGATGCCACGCACCCGTTCGTAATTGTCAGTCGCCAGATTGGAGAGGGTGTGCAAGCCACGATGCACGTTGGCGTATTCATGCGAATAGGCCCTTGCGATTGCATCGATCACCACCTTTGGTTTTTGGGCCGAAGCGCCATTATCTAGATAAACTAAAGGCTTGCCATTCACCTGGCGCGACAAAATCGGAAAATCCCTGCGGACCATTTCTACATCGAGCATGGCTACACTTTCTTTAAATGAATGTCTGATCGACGACCGTAGCCTCAATCTTTGGGGTTGCCCGGTCGCTCGCGGGCAGCCCCCATTTTACGGCGGCTTTGCTCCGCGTTCACGAATGCACGCCTTTGGCGATCTGGTTGGCAAAATGGTGGTTGGTGTCGCGGTGGTGGGCCTCATCTGCACGCACGACAATTACCACGTCGCGCAGGCGCGCGGTCGATGGCAAGTTCCAGTACTTTAGCGCAATCTGCGGTGCTGGTACGTTTTCAACCCGACCGGAGTCGATCTCTTCCAGATAGTGGGTATAGCTGATCACCGCCTCTTCCTCCAGGTAACCGACCACCCGGTGTGCGGTTTTGGGGGCCAGCAGGTAGAGGAAAAAATACAGATTATAGAACACCGCCTGCGCCACCATGATCAATATGCGCTCAAGCCGACTTGGCTGCGCGATCTGGATGAATGTCATCAAATGCATGCGCTCATTGTCGGCCTCTTCGATCAGTTCCTTGATCCAGCCCTGATCGTCGCGGATGTGCCGGAGGGCGCGAAGATGCTGTAGCAAACCCCCGACCATCCCCGGAACCGCCGCGACAGTTTCCAGCACTACGGCCCGGTGCCCATAGCGTTTTGCGAAGAACTGGTCCGCGAAAAACCGCATCGTCTTTACCACGCGCAATGCGGCGCGGTCGTTCATGCTGTGTGGCTTATGGTGCACCTGCAGCAGATCAGGCGTAAAGTCTTTACTGTGTTTCATGATGTGTCCAAGCATCTTCTTGTAATACAAAGATAGTGGATCGCTCGCCCATTTCACCGGCAAGACCTGTGGCAAATCAGCCAGTCAATTGGCCGCCTTCACCGCAGAATAATGCCTTTGCCTTGACTGATGTGGCGAGCAGCATCCTTGCCGCCCAGCGGAGGGCATCAATGTTTCGTCAACGGCAATGCGCATGTCACCAAATTGATGCAGGCAAAGGATCGGCTGCCGCCAATCTGGAATATCTCGTTCACGCCAAGCGGGAGGGATGGCGGCGCAATGACACGCAGGCGTCTGCGGCATTACAAGGCCGTGCTGGCCCACCACCTGCCAAAGCCAAGACCAACTGCCACCGACGATGTCGCCCCGGATGAAGTTGAGTGAATGTCGCATTTTTAAATGTTGTGTCGCAACGGTGCCATCGACCAGTGCTTCGTCACTATCAAAAGACGGAGACCTGACCTCGCCATAATTGAACTGTATCGAATTGAAAGCCCTGCAGATCGCCGCGCGGATTGGAACTTATGCCCCGGATAGCGTCGTTCCCGATGTGCATCTACTGGATCTGGCGCGGACGATTGCGCGGCATCTGGTGATAATCGCGCGGGATGAGACGGCGGGTGTCTTCGACTATGATCGGTTGATCTAGGAAATCTACGCTTTGGCGCGCGCCAGCCATGACGCCACGCTAGAGCAGTTGATAAAACCTGTTGTCGATGCCTGCGCACTTTGTCCGCATATCGAGGCACTGGATGTCAGTTTGCGCAAGCGGTCTGTGCTGTCTGGGTCCAGAAGGCGTGGGGTAGGTTTCCAACCCACCTTGCGCTCAGAGCGTGTCGCGTTCAATTCAAACCAAATCCTGCGGCCATGAAGTCGTTTCGGCATTCCGTCGGCAGGAACATGTCGCGGACGGCCCCGACCTGTTTCCACAGGGCTTGGTAGGTTCTGGCAGCGGCCTTTCAGATCAGGGTCTTGAGCTTGGAGAAGGCCATCGCGATGGGGTTCAGATCGGGTGATTACGGCGGCAGGAAGACCAGGTCATTGCCGTAGGCACGGAGCACTTCGAGGGCCCGGCTGGATTTGTGGGCCGACAGGTTTTCGGCCACGACGATCTGTCCGGGCCGCAGCGCCGGGGCGAGTTGGCTCTTGATGTAGGCGTCGAAGCTGGCGCGGTTCATCGCGCCGTCGAGGACCCAAGGAGCGATCAGCCCGTCATGAGCAAGGCCCGCAATGAAGGTCTGGATGTGCCCGTGGCCGAAGGGGGCATGGTCGATGAGGCGCTTGCCCACGGGGGCCCAGCCGGTCGTCTTGACGAGGTTGGTCTTGCGCGAAGTTTCGCTTCGCGGACCTTCGGTTCGTCGATGAACACAAGTCTTTCCAGCATGTTGGCCATGTCAGACTGGCGGGCCTCAATCCAGACCCTGCGCCGCTCGGCCACCTCGGGCCGTAGGATTGCGCTGGCGAGCAGAGTTTTTTATGGCTGAGGCCAAGCCTGTGCAGCCACAGGCCGACTGATCCGCGGTGCGCCGTCACGCCATGCACGGCGGCAAGCTCGGCCACGATCCCGTCCAGCGTCAGATCCCCCTTGGCCGCCAGCCGCTCGCGAAGCCAGCCACTGTACGGTGCCGGCTTGCCCGCAGCATGATTGCCCTGGACCTTCGGAGCAAGGCCCCCGGTCGCGCGCTTCAGAATCACCATGTCGTTCACGAACCGCGCCGCCTCACGATGCCCATGCCCCTCCTCGACAAAGCGATCAGCCTCGCAGGCCTCGCCCCAGTGACAAGGCAATCCGGCCAAAGGCCTGGCAAGGCCTTCATTCAAGGCGGACGCGCCATCCTGCGACAGGCTATCTACAGGCCAGCCCTCGTCGCAATCCGCTTCAATCCATCCCTCAAAGCCACATACAATGCCCTCAGGGCCGCCGGAAAACCCGCCAAACTCGCCATGACCACCATCATGCGACGCATCATCACAATCGCAAACGCCCAGCTTAGGGACGGCAGAAAAGGGACCGAAACGATGGCTTGACCAAGGCGGATACTTTAATGGTCGATGCCGAAGGGATGGCATCGCTGCGCCGCGCCTTGGTTTGATCCCTTCAACCGCTTTGCCATACAACAAGTCACGCCGCGCCACCGTCAAGGCGCCAGCCATTCCCCCGCCCAATTACCCATGCGACTAAATCGGGCGCGATTATGGTTCGGGCCAAGGTGCAGGGCGTCTATCGTCTGAACGCTTAGCCGTAGAACAGCGAAAGATCCAGGATCGGGCCCGTTCGTGTAGTCCAGCGCCTGCGCGATAAGCTGGCCCGGTGCGGGGATGGTGCCATAGGACAGCCTGGACACCTCAGGCACACCCGCCCAGATCATGGTCACGATCCTGACCAGTCAGGATCGTGACCCGGGCTTCCAGCCGCATTTGCAGATGCGCCGAGGCGTCCCACACATCCAACGCGGCGAAAGCCGTTGCACGCAACTCCTGAACCTTGGCCGACTGGATGTCGCTATGAATGTCCAGCGTTCCGGCTGGTTTGTCCGTGGCACGCACCACGACAGTTCTGGCCTGCGGCCTGCCGTCTGGGGTGACGGTGGCAAGTGTTGGGCACCGGGTCGGGGCGTGCCGGTCGCGGACGCCACGGATAAGGCGCAGCCAGACCCAGCATGCAACTGGGTCAGATCGCAAGCCCATGGATGGGGATCGGGCTTCATTTGTATACCTCGCGCCGGTCGGAAAACTGCCGCACACGCCTGCGCCAAGCCCGGTAGCTGCCGGATTTTAGATTTCGCCGCATCAGCGCCTTTACCTCATCCGGACCCAGCCCATGCAGGGCTCGGATCTGATCAAAGCTAACGTGATCGCTCAACGCCATCTCAATGATTTCGCTGATCGTTGGTGGGTCAAGCACGCGTTCTACCATACGTGCTGACATGCCTTGACCGCGCGATAAGTCAAGTTTTCCGCACTGCCAAAGCCAGTCGCGCGGCGATCACCGCCGTTGCGGTCTTTGGACCAACGCCACAGAGGCGCGCGATGCGTTGGCAGCTGGCATTTGCTTGGAAGACGGCTTCAGGACTGCGGTCGAAAGTCTTGATACGCCCATTTATCTGGCCGAGGACCTCATAGAGTTCTGCAATGATCTCCCGTGTCATTGCGGTCATGCCGTTACCAGGGTCGGCAATAATCTTCGGGATGGCACGCAGGGCCCGGCTGATTGAAACGCCTATGGTGCCCCCCAAGGTCCAACAGAAGGCCGCGCATCTGGCTGACAAGCGCGGTGCGGCGGTTGACCAAACGGCTGCGAGCGCGATGAAGCGCCTGGATGTCCTGTTGCACTTCGTTCTTGGTCGGTACGAATTTCATATTCGGCTGGCGCATCGCCGTGCAAATCGCTTCGGCGTCGTTTCGGTGGCTCTTCTGATGCTTGACGAAGGGCTTCACGTATTGCGGCGCAATGATCCGGACCGTGTGGCCGAGCGTCTCAAACTGACGCTGCCAGAAGAAGGCCCCTGTGCAAGCCACGATCCCAATCACACAAGCCGGAAGCTTCGCAACCTCCGGCAACACCTGATCCCTCCGCAAGCGCTGGCTCATCATCAGCCGCCCTTTGGAATCGGCACCGTGCATCTGGAACACGCTCTTCGCCAAATCGATACCCACGCAAGCAATTACTATCTTCTTCTCCCATCTTGGCGGCATCTCTCAGCCAAATGTTACCATTGGCAGGAGAGGCGTCCATCCCATTAAATGGCGGGCGAAGTATGGCGGCATGGACGTGTCGGATGCCTGACGCCTTAAGCAGCTTGAGGAAGTGAACAGGCTCTGTTGCCTCAATCAGGTGATGGACGGATTTCCCCTTTTCCCGTTGCGACTTATCCCACGGCTTCAGGGGCGGCTATGCCAAGGGCAGTGAAGCCGTTCAGGACGGCAACACGCACATGGAACTCGGCGACCTGACGATCGAAGTCCCTCGCGGCCAGTCGCTGGCCGAGCAGTTTGATACAGTGCATCTTGGTTTCGACGCGGCTTCGGCGGTGATAGCCGCTCCATCGTCGCCAGAGGGTTCGACCGAAGCCGCGTGATACGCGCAGGGCTTCGTTGCGCGCGATCGCCCCTGCGGTGTCGGGCTTCCAGGGCTTGGCGTTTTTCCAGGCTGTATGATCGCGGCGGCACCTGGGGCGGCGATGGCATCGTGGCACTTGCGGGTATCGAAGGCACCATCGGCGGTGACGCTTGCAATCTCCTGAACTGACGGGATCTGGTCGAGAAGCTCGGGCAGCATGGGCGCGTCGCCGACATCGCTGGTGGTGAACTCCGCAGCCCGGATCTCCAAGGTTTGCTCGTCAATTCCCCCTCTCGGGCAACGCATGTGGATCTTGCGCCAGACACGACGCTTCGTGCCGCCGTGCTTGCGGGCGTTCCACTCGCCTTCACCCTCGACCTTGAGCCCGGTGCTGTCGATCAGCAGATGCAACGAGCCTTGCGAGCCGCGATAGGGGATGTGGACCTTCAGGGTCTTCTGGCTCCTCTCGGTGAATGTTCCATTCACCTGCCGGGCAATGGGCGGATGAGGGTGCTGAAGTCCGGCACGGCCCAGACCAGACCAGACCAGACCGAGGATCAGGTGGATCAATCATTGGCCGCCGGCACGCGTTTTGCGCTGTCGCCGGGAATTAAGATCGCTGTACTTGCGCATGCAACCAAAGTTGGCTTGCCGTTTGCGCCTCGCATCATGACACCGACCGACTTGCAGGCGGCGCTGCGAATGGGATGCACGATGGTCAAATTCTTTCCGGCAATGCCAGCAAGCTGCCCGAACATGCTGAAGACCATCGCAGCGCCCTATGCCGATATCTGCATCGGCCTTAACCCCACGGGCGGCATGACAATGGACAATGTGGGGGATTGGTTGGCCCTGCCCGAAGTGCGGGCGGTTGGCGGCACTTGGATTGCGACAAAAGCCGATGTCGCAGCGGGTAACTGGGATAAGATCGCGGCGAACGCCAGGGCCGCTGTGGCACGAGTGGCAGAATTGCGCGCCCGCTAAGTAAGCGCAGCAGAATTGCATGCGGGGCAGCGCGGGTTCGCGCCGCCTTGCATCAGCGGGCCGCCCGACAGGAACCCACCATCCACCTCACGGCACGCCCCGGTGACATAAGCTGCTGCGGACGAGGCGAGGCGAGAAAGATCACCGCCCCAACCAGATCAGCAGCACTACCCCAACGCCTAAGCGCCGTGCGGGCTTCGATCCGTGCCGCAGCGACCGGATCTTCCCAGAGCGATCGTGTCATGTCGGTCTCTTGGTGGCCGGGAGCAGCCGCGTTCACCCGAATACCTTCACGCCCCTAAGCATAGGCCAGCACCCCAGTTTTTGATGCGCAGTGGGCGGACACCGACGCATCTGCGAGATGGCTAAGCATTGAGGCAATGTTGATAATCGCCCCGCCCTGCCGCGCCAGCAAGGGCCGTGCTACGCGGGCAAGGCGCATCTGCGGGGTGAGGGTCACATCCAGCACTTCAGCAAAAGTATCCTCATAAAACTCGGCGTTGCGGCGAGCGATACCAGCGGCATATACCAGCAGCTCTCGCCGAGGACGAACGCCGATTGACATGTTCACCGCCGCCACGTCGCGCACGTCCAACCGGGCAAAGCGGCTGGGATTAGCCGCGCGCGCTTTTCTTCACGAAGTCCAACAAAATCTCGGCACTGCGCGCGGCACCATCCACGCTGATTTCTAGCGCTGGCGCAGGCAGCGGTCTGGCGATTTCGTTTTGGATCGCGGTTGCCAAGGATTCGGGGGTAAGGGCTGCTTCGGTCAGACTGCGGCTGCGGCCGATCTTTTCCAGCAGCGCGGCACGGTCGGTTTGTTCGGTCTCGCCTGCGGTGGCGTAGGGCACCAGCAAGGCATGGCATCCGGCCATCAGGATATCTGCGACGGTGTTGTAGCCCGCCTGTGAGACAGAAAGCTTGGCCCCCCGCATCAGACTGGCGAGATCGGGGCGAAAGCGGGTGAGAGTGATGTTTGTGGGTTGGTTTTCGGTGAGGGCATCATAATCTGGCTGTGGCAAATTCGGGCCCGTGATGATCAGCCATTTCGCGAGCGCTGGCAGCAGGCGGGCGGCACCGACAGCGGCGGTGATCAGTTGTTTGCCAGCGGCCCCCCCCCCCGCAGAGACCAGCACATCGAACCGCTCGGCGGGTGGTAGCGGTGCGGGCGGGCAGACAAGACCGGTATAGGCGATTTTGTGTTTGATCTGATCAGTCGGCGGGAAGCTGTCTTCAAGCGCAGCAAAGCTGGGGTCGCCGTGGACCAAGACCAGATCGAAGGCGCGGTTGATCAGGGCGACGGTTTCCTCAGTGCGGCCCGGTTTGACTTTGCGTTGCAGAATGTCACGCACCGAGCTGACCAAGGCCGGGCGCGGATGGCTGGCGTCAATGGCGTCGATCAGCGGGAGAAGTTCAAAACGGACTTGGCGGCGGCCGAAGGGGAAAGCTTCGATCAGCACAATGTCTGGCTTGATGGCACGGTAGGCGGCAAGCAGTTGGGTCTTGCGAGCATTTAGATACGTGGCGTCGGCAGGCTGGCCGCTGGCGGTGAGCAGACCGGAAAAGTCGCTGTTCGATACTGCAATCGGTGGCAGGGCGATATGGGGAATGCCGGGCCCAGGGAAGCCTGCAACCGGCAAGCCGCCGGTGACAAGGGTGACGTTCATCCCCCGGTCGATCATCGCGCGGGCGATGCGACTGGCACGCGCAAGATGCCCGATGCCCAAAAGGTGTTGAACGTAGAAGAAGACTTTTGTGGTCATGGGTCATTTGGCCATGGCTGGATGCCCTCGGCGGCGAACAGGGCGGCGAGTTGGCTAACGCTATGGTGGTAATCCAACGTTGCACGGACTTGGGCGGCGGCGGCTCGACCGTACTGGGCGCGCAGGTCGGGTTGGGTGATGGCGGTTTGTAAGGCTGCCGCGAGGGCTTCGGGATTATCCGGCGGGGTGAGCCAGCCGTTTTCAGCGTTGCGAAACAGCTCTGGGATGCCGGATATATTGGTCGAGAGACAGGCGAGGCCTTGGCTCGCGGCTTCAACCAGCACGTTGGGCAGACCGTCACGGTCGCCGTCGGGGGTGATGCGGCAGGCGAGGGCGAACAGATCCGATGCGCGGTAGGCGGCAAGAACCTCGGCTTGATCAACCGAGCCTTGCCAGTGAATGCGGGAGGTGAGTCCAAGGGTTTCTGCGAAGGCTTGCAAGGCTTCGCGGTCTGGACCACCGCCAAGATGCGTGAACCGCCAGTGCAGGTCGGCTGGCAGTAGGGCGAGGGCGTGCAGCAGCGTGTCGTAGCCCTTTTTCGGCACAGCGCGGCCGACACTGACGATTTGCACCGGATCGGCGGGGTTTTTGCCGTCTTTGTTTGGGCGGGTTTCGGTAAAGGGTGGGAAGCGGTCCAGGTTCAGGCCGTGATAGCTAAGATGCACGGTTTCTGGAGTTTTGGTTAATGATTGCAGTTTTTTATGCCCAATTTCGGTGCATGTCACTGCCCATTTGGCACGGGACAGTTTGGCCGAAAGCTCCCAATCCGGCGAGGTCCAGATGTCTTTGGCATGGGCCGAGACGGTCCAACCGATGTGCAGGATGCGGGCCGCATAATCGGCGACCGAGGCCGGGGTGTGGATGAAATGTGCGTGCAGCCATGCGCCATTTTGGGGCCATTCGGCGACCAGAACGGCGGCTTGTCCAAGGCGGCGGATGCGGTTGCGGCTGGGATCGCGGGACAGGTCGTTCAGCCAGCCGCGCAGGGTGGGCCAAAAACCGGCGTGACGGCGCGCGGCCCAAAGGCCACGCAGAACGCGTAGTGGCTCGCGATGCAGATATTCGGGCAGATACAGCAGATTGGCTGCGATTTCATCATGGACGGCGTGGCGTTTTTTGTCGGTGGGATGGCGCAGCGAGACGATGACAAGATCAAGGCCCGCCAGTTCCAACCCGCGCAATTCTTGCGCGATGAACGTTTCTGATAGACGGGGATAGCCTTTGACCACAACGACCAGACGTTTTTTAAGCTCGGGGTGGGGCCGGGTTGGACTCACTTTGCGAAACGCAGGGTGCCGGGATTTTCGGCGCGGGCGGTCAGGTCTTCGCCGACCAAGCGCGCGATGTTGGTCAAGCCTTCAAGTTGCAAGCCGGGAACAGCATCTGATGGATGCGGGCGCTGCGGCAGCGCGCGCAGGGCGGCGGCCATGCGCGCGGGAATGGCGGCTTCTTCGGGCAGCAGCATTTCGATCATGCCAAGTTCCGCAGCGCGGGTGGCGCGCAACAGTTGTTCTTCACGCGGGGTGGTGCGGGGGACGATGAGGGCGGGTTTGTCGAAGGACAGAATCTCGCAATAGGTGTTGTAGCCGCCCATCGCGACGACGCCAGCCGAGCCTGCGATGAGTTCTTCCATGCGTGTGTCAAATTCGATCACCTCAATTTGGGGAATCGCTTGGCCTTTGCGCAGGAATTCGGTGCGCTGGTCGGCGGGCATGTAGGGGCCCAGCACCACAAGCGCCTTTTGGGTCAGGCTTGGGTCGTGCAGATAGGCGTTCATCACGTTGTCGATCAGATCAGCACCGTCGCCACCGCCGCCGGTGGTGACCAGCAGATAATCACTGTCACGGCGTTGATCGGACAGCTTTTCTTGCGCCGAGCGGCGTTGCAGGAAGCCGACAAACTCCATCCGATCCCGCACCGATTGCGGGACATCGAGGCCCGTCAGCGGGTCGTAAAAATCGGGTGGGCCATAGACCCAAATATGGTCATAGGTACGGTCAATTTTGCCCATCACATCATTGCGCTTCCATTCAGCATCAAGAAGGCGGGGGGCGTCCATCACCTCGCGCAGACCGAGGATCAGTGTGGTGCCTTTGGATTTCAGGTAAGCGAGGGTTTCCTCAATCTCACCACGCAGGCCCATCGGTTCTTTATCGACGATGAAGATATCGGGGGCAAAACTTTCGGCGGTGTGGCGGATGATCGAGCGGCGCATTTTGATGGTGTCATGCACGTCAATATGCTCGGACAGCGAAGAGTATTCGCCATTGCGCAGCTTGATGACGCTCGGGATTTTGACGAAATCGACGCGGGCGCGGTAATCAAACGCCCCGGCGATCTGCGAGCCAGAGACGATCAGCACCATCAACCCGCTGTATTCCTGCACCAAAGCGTGCGCGATGGTGCGGCAGCGCCGCAGGTGGCCAAGCCCGAACGTGTCGTGGCTATACATCAGAATCCGCGCATTATCCAACGGGTGCTTCATTCAGGTAACCTCGGGTTGGTGCGGTTCATTTGTAGGGACTGGTCATTTGTAAGGATCGGCGGCATCGCGTAGCCCGTCGCCGAGGAAATTGAAAGCAAGGATCACAAGGATCACCGGAATAACTGGGAACATCAGCCATGGGTAGAGGGCGATGATGTTGACGCTGCGGGCCTCGGTCAGCAGGATGCCCCAGCTAGAGATTGGCGCGCGCAGGCCGATGCCAAGGAAGCTAAGCGCGGTTTCGCCCAAGATCATGCCGGGGATGGTCAGGGTGGCAGAGGCGATCAGGTGTGACATGAAGCCGGGGATCATGTGGCGGCCAATGATGCGGGCGCTGCCTGCGCCCATCAGGCGGGCGGCCAGCACATAATCTTCTTCGCGCAAGGCCAACAGTTTAGACCGCACTCCACGGGCAAGGCCGGTCCAGTCCAGCAGGCCAAGGATCACGGTGATGCCTATGTAGACGAGGATCGGGCTCCACGTCACAGGGATGATCGCGGCGAGGGCCATCCACAGCGGGATAGAGGGGATGGATTGCAGCACCTCGATGATGCGCTGGGTGACCGCATCGAACCAGCCTCCGTGATAGCCCGCAAGACCGCCGATCACGATGCCGAGAATGAAGCTCATGGTGACGCCGAAGATGCCAATGGTCAGCGAAATCCGCGCGCCGTAGATGATGCGCGACAGCACATCGCGGCCCAGACGGTCGGTGCCGAGCAAGAAAAACTGGCCGTCTTCGGCAGGGCAAACCAGATGGGTGTTGCCGGGGATCATGCCCCAAAAATTATAATTGTCGCCTTCGCAGAAGAACCGCAGTTTTTGCACATCTGTCGGATCGCGGGTGTAGATGCGCTGAAGTGTATCCATATCAAGCACTTGACTGCGGCCATAGACGAAGGGGCCGACGAATTTGCCATCGTGGAACAGGTGGATTGCCTGCGGCGGTGCATAGATGAAATCGGTGTTGCGGGCGGATTGCGCGTAGGGCGCAAGAAATTCGCTGATGAAGATCGAGGCATACATCAAGATCAGAAAGATGCCGCAATAGAGGGCTACTTTGTGCTTGCGAAACTTCCACCACATCAGTTGCAGTTGCGAGGCTTCGGCGAATTTGCTTTGGGCCGATGC
Organism: Cypionkella sp.; assembly: GCF_030652235.1. Taxonomy (GTDB): domain Bacteria; phylum Pseudomonadota; class Alphaproteobacteria; order Rhodobacterales; family Rhodobacteraceae; genus Cypionkella. Next base: position 157,649 of record NZ_JAUSBA010000010.1, on the reverse strand, counting down.
GGCGTTTTCGGCCTCATAGGGATCAAACGGCGCGTCCGAGACGTAATGCGTCATGGGCGCACCGGGGGCGGGCAAGACGGTGGTTTGGTTCGGCAGATCGCTCATTTGCTGCTGCCTTTACCAAGCCGGATACGGGGGTCAAGAAACGTTAGCGCGATGTCGGAAATCAGCACGCCGATCACGGTGAGAAAGGCGAGAAACATCAGGAACGAGCCTGCCAGATACATATCCTGGCTTTGCAGGGCGCGGATCAGCATTGGCCCAGTGGTTTCCAGCGACAGCACAATGGCGGTGACTTCGGCCCCGGAAATCATCGCCGGAAGGATTGATCCGATGTCCGAGATGAAAAAATTCAGTGCCATGCGCAGGGGATATTTCACCAGCACTTTCAGCGGATGCAGACCCTTGGCGCGGGCGGTGACAACATATTGTTTGTGCAACTCATCCAGCAGGTTGGCACGCAACCGGCGCACCATACTGGCGGTGCCAGCGGTGCCGATGATCACCACGGGTATCCAGATATGCGACATGATCGAGGAAAGCTTCGCCATGCTCATCGGCTCGTTCAGAAACTGGCGGTCCATCATGTTGCCGATTGAGACCCCAAACCAGATATTGGCGAAATACATCATCACCAAGGCCAGCATGAAGTTGGGCACGGCGATGCCCAACAGGCCCAGAAAGGTCAGCCCATAATCGCCCCAACTGTATTGGTGGGTGGCGGAATAGATGCCGATGGGAAAGGCGATGATCCAAGTGAACAGGATGGTGACCGTTGACAAAAGGACGGTAAGCCAAAGCCTGTCACCCACCACTTCGCTGACGGGCAGGCGGTATTCGAATGAATAGCCGAAATCGCCGTGCAACATGCCGCCGACCCACCAGATATAGCGAATGACCTGCGGCTGATCGAAGCCATAGCGTTCGCGCAGCATTTCAATCTCGGCCAGATCGGCGGATTCGCCCAAGGATCGCAACTCGGACACATAGCTTTCAAAGTAGTCGCCGGGAGGTAATTCGATGATGAAAAACACCAGAACCGAGATCAGGAACAGCGTTGGGATCATCGCCAGCGTGCGGATGAATATGTAGCGGATCATGGGTTATTCCCGCGCATAATAGAACGTGTCGGGCATATAGGCGCCCAAGAAACTAGTCGGCGTGAAGCCATACAACGCATCTTCTGGCACATTGCGCATCCGGGCCGCGCGCACGATCGGCTGCGGGGCAGAGTTGACAGTGCCGATGGAGAACACCTGATCAGCCCAAAGTGTCAGCATCTGCGCCCAAATTTCGGCGCGGGCGACGGTTGTGGTGGTGTTGCGCCATTGTTTCAGCAGGCTGACCAGTTGCAAGGCGGCGGGCAGATCGGGGGCCTCGCCTGCCGTTTCAGCCGACATATACCAACTGCCCCAGACCGGCCATTGCAACTGGTCGCTGTGGGTGGGGGCAAGTTGATCGGGGGCCATGTCGGCAGTGGGCACGCCGTTATCAAGGCCCGCCCACACCGACATTTGCACCTCACCGCCCATGGCGCGGCTGCGGAAGATATCGCGTTGGCTGGCCCGGATATAAAGGGCGATGCCGACATCACGCATGTGGTCGACGATCAATTCCAGCACATCGGTTTCAAGGCTGCTTTCGCCTGCGGTTTCCACCACGATGCCCGCCTGACGGCCATCGGGCAGAATGCGAATATTGCCGCCGCCGCGTTCGGTCAGGCCCAGCTCATCCAGCAGAGCATTGGCAAGATCTGGGTCATATTGCGCCCAAGCACTTGCGTATTCGGGGCGGTAGAGTTGGCTTTCGGGTAGCACTGTGTCGGCACTTTCGCGTCCCAAACCGAAGAAGTTGACCTTGTTCAACTCATGCCGATTGATCGCCACCGACAAAGCCCGCCGCATCCGCACGTCTTGGAACAGCTTACGCCAGACCGGGTCTTTGCAGTTCAGGTTTGGAAACAGCGAGACGCTCGATCCTTGCGTGCGCCGCCACAGCGAGACTTTCAGCGGGTGCTGCTTTTCGGCCTGCTTCATCAGGGTGTAATCGGGAAAGCTGATGCCACCCGCTTGAAGATCGCTTTCGCCAGTCGCGGTTTTGGCTGGAATAATATCAGCCGAGGCGACATCCAGAATAATGCGGTCAAAATACGGCAGTTGCTGGCCTGTCTGATCGACACGGTGGAAATAAGCGTTGCGCTCAAACACGAATTGCTCGGCGGGCGGTGCAGTGCGCGGACGCCACGCCTCTAGCGTCGGCAGACTGGGGTTTTCCGGGCGGATCGAGCGGCCCATTTTCGCATGCAGGCCTTGCCAATCATCGACGCGGTTCTGCTCGATCAGTTCGGCCAGCTTTTCCGGTGTTTGATACTTGGCGTGGAATTGCTTCATATAGGCCTGCGGCACATACAGGATCAGCGGCAGCGGCGAGGCCAGTTTGGGCAGGAAATCTGGCATCGGGCTGGCGAAGGTGTAGCGCACCGTCACGGGGTCGATCACGCTGAATTCGACAACTTTGCCATTGGCGATCAGATCCACCGGGGGGCCACCGCGATAGAGATCGGCATTGTTCATCATATCATCCCAGCAATAGCGGAAGTCCTCCGCCGTGAAGGGGCTACCATCGGACCAGCGATGGCCTTCGCGCAGATGCAGGGTGAAGACGCGGCCGTCAACCGCCTCAAAGCTTTCTAGAATATCCGAGACCAATTGCAGGCCCGCGTCATAACCAACAAGCCGGGAATAGCCATAAATCGGAATCAGCCGCACATCGCGCTGGCCGCTGATCAGCATCCGCACGCTGCCACCAAGGCGGCCCGTGGTGCGGCCCATCGCGGGCAGGTCAATGACGCGGGGAGAGCGCGGCAGACGTTCGGCCAGCGGCGCGATATTGCCCATCTTCACGTCGGCGGCGAAAAACGGCGATTCCGCGTAGGTGACCGTGGGCAAAGCGACCGAGGCGAGCAGCGAGAGGGCGGTGCGACGGGTGATCATGGTTTCAGATCATTTCTATCAGCGGATTTGCGGGCCAAGACGAAATGGCCGCCCCCCAAATCAAGCGGGGCAAGGTCGGATTGGGCATCAGGCTCGGCCCGAAACGCGGCAGCCCAGTTGGCGCTGGTCAGGGCGGTGTTGCCCTCAAACGTCGCAAAATCCAAGCGGCGATCCAGATCGGGGTAAGGCACGGCGGCGAGCAGCGCCTTGGTATAGGGATGCACAGGCGCGGTCATGATGGTTTCGCGCGCAGCGATTTCCACGATGCAGCCGGCCCACATCACGGCGACGCGGTCGGCCATGTAATCCACTACGGCGAGGTTGTGCGAGATGAACAGATAGGTCAGGCCAAGATCTTTCTGCAAATCTTTCAACAGGTTCAGAATCTGCGCCTGCACCGAAACGTCCAGCGCTGACACCGGCTCGTCACAGACGATCAACCCCGGAGCCAAGGCCAAAGCCCGCGCAATTCCGACACGCTGACGCTGCCCGCCTGAAAAGCTATGCGGATAACGGTGGCGGGCGGATTGGCCCAGACCGATAGCACCCAGCAGGGCATCAACGGTTTCGCGGCGCTGGGGCGGGGTGCCGCGGCGGTGAATGTCCAAAGGTTCGGACAGGATGTTGCCAACAGTCATCCGCGGCGAAAGCGACGACACCGGGTCTTGAAACACCATCTGAATCTGCGTGCGCAAGCGTTGCAGATCGTCGCCCTTGGCGGCAAGAACGTCCACCGGGCCAGAGCCATCATTATAGATCACCGAGCCCGCATCGGGCGTAACGGCGCGCATCAGGATCTTGCTGATGGTGGTTTTACCGCAACCGCTTTCGCCGACCAGACCCAGACATTCGCCGCGTTTGATGTCAAAGCTGACGCCATCGACAGCGGGAGCAGGTTTTGCGGATTTGCGAATATCCCAAGCCTGATCGCGGGTTTGGTACGTTTTGCTTAGGTTGCGGACCGACAGCAGGATTTCTGGCGCAGAAGCTATGGGCGCAGGTTGCGCGCCGCCGATGGCCGTCATCAGCTTGTCGCGGTTGATCTGAATGTCGCGCAAAGGTCGCAAACGCTCGCCTTTCTTCATGCCGAAATGCGGGATCGCGGCCATCAGGCCCTTTAAATACGGATGCTGCGGGCGGCGGAAAATATCGTCCACCGGGCCGGATTCCATGATGCGGCCTTGATACAGCACCACGACCTCATCGGTGACATTGGCAACGACGCCCAGGTCATGGGTGATCAGCAGGATCGCCATGTTCAGGCGCTGTTGCAGATCGCGCAGCAGCGTCAGAATCTGCGCCTGAATGGTCACATCCAGCGCAGTGGTCGGCTCATCTGCGATCAACAACTGCGGGCTGCAAATCAGCGCCATCGCGATCATCGCCCGCTGCCGCATCCCTCCCGAAAGCTCGAACGGATACATGTCGAATACTTTGCTGGGCTTCGTAAAGCCAACCAACGACAGCATTTCTTCCGAGCGTTCACGCTGTTCTTTGACCGAAACCGGCTCGTGAATACGCAACGCTTCGGAAATCTGATTGCCGATGGTGTGCAAAGCCGAAAACGAGGTCATCGGTTCTTGAAAGATCATGCCGATCTTGCGGCCCCGCACGCTGCGGATCAGGCGTCCATCGCGCGGCAGGCCCAGCAGCTCAACCTTGCCGCCCGGCGCCGTGGGGTCGGTCAACAGCACGCGGCCGCTGACCCGTGCAAAATCCGGCTGAAGCCCCATGATGGTCTGACCCAGCACCGATTTGCCCGAACCCGACTCACCGACCAAAGCGGTAATCTTGCCGGGCAGCACCCGCAGCCCCACACCTTTCAGCGCGTCGACTTGGCCAGTGGCCAGCGGGAAGGACACTTTCACGTCCTCTACCCGCAGCAAATCCATGCCGATGCCAAGTTCTTGTCGTGTCATCCGCTTTGACCCATTCCGTCCTGTGGCGTGGATCATGCTGGATCCGGTTGCTTAGCAAAGCCATTGCATGCGAGAGTTCTGGCGTATTGCAATCAAAATACAACGCCGGGTGTTGAAATCGACTCCACCAGTTCTGAAATAGTCAGACCGTGGCAGCTTTGTCGCCCTTCGCCCAACCCCGATGCAAGCCACACGAAGGCGTGTGACCCAGCAGAGAAAAAGTGCATTTATGGCACCTGTATCCTGCAAAAATCATGCTAGATTGCTACGATGTCCGGTCACAACGCCTCCGTTTTCCTGTCAGATCTGCCGGTCTTCGCCGAGTTTGAAGATGTAGCCAATCTGACACGCTACCGATCGCTGCCCGAAGGCTGGGCGCTGGCGGTGGCCGATGTTGTGTCCTCGACCGAGGCGATTGCGCATGGCAAATATAAATCCGTCAACATGGCCGGGGCCTCAGTGATCACGGCGGTGCTGAATGTGCTAGAGGGCAGTGATTATCCGTTCGTCTTTGGCGGCGACGGCGCGGTGATCGCAGTGCCCCCGAACGGCATTGCTGCGGCAAGCGTGGCGCTGGCGGCTGTGGCACGTTGGATCGAGGATGATCTGGGGCTGAACATGCGCACCGCCTTGGTGCCGTTGGCCGAGGTGCGCGCGGCGGGCCATGATGTGCGGATCGCGCGGTTTCAGGCCAGCCCCGAGATGACCTTCGCGATGTTCGCGGGCGGTGGAGCGGCTTGGGCCGAAATGCAGATGAAGCGCGGTCGTTTTGCCGTGCCGATGGCTGAACCCGGCAGCCGTCCCGATCTGTCTGGGCTGTCTTGCCGCTGGAACCCCGTCGCCTCGCGCAATGGTCAGATCGTGTCGATCATCGCTGTACCCAGCCCAACCGCTCACCCCGATGCCTTCCGGTCTCTGGTGGCCAGCGTGGTGTCGGTGGCCAATAAAGCGGGCGGATTGGGCAACCCGCTACCGCCCGAAGGCCCGGTGCCGCACCTAAGTTTGGGTGGTGTCGCGTCCGAGACTAAGGCCCACGCCCCACGCGGCAAACGCCTAATGGCCCGAATCAAAGTGATGGTGGCGATCTTTATGACTGTGCTGCTCTACCGCACCAATCTGACGCTTGGTGGATTCAATGCCCGCGACTATGTGCGGCAAATGACCCGCAACACTGACTTTCGCAAATTTGACGATGGCTTGAAGATGACGATTGATATCAACGCCGCTGGGCTTGCTGAAATCGAAGCCCTGCTCGACTCTGCTGCTGCCTCGGGCATCTGCCAGTTCGGCCTGTACAAGCAAGATCAGGCGCTTGTCACCTGCATCGTGCCGTCGCTGCGGGCACATGATCACATGCACTTCATTGACGGCGCGGCGGGCGGCTATGCACAGGCTGCAACCCAGATGAAGGCCAAAGCAGCATTGCAACCAGCCGGCGCGCAATGATAAACGTCTTGCCTCACAACCGTGCTTGGCGTTGAGTGCCAGCACGACAGATTTTTGACACTGCTCTGCTTGACCCTGACCCCCATTCTGGTTGGCACGATATGACCCTTTGCACCTTAGGTATTTCATCAAGGTGCCGACCGATCTGTAGAGGGCCTTAACGCCATGCTGGACCCCAATATTTCGCGCTACATCTGGACCCACACCAAACGCCAACAGCTTTGGGTGCTGATGATCGTGGCGCTCTCGATGATCCCCTATTTCCTGTCGCTCAATTTGCCAAAGCAGATCGTGAACGGGCCAATACAGGGCGATGGTTTTGCTGATCCCGCAGCCGTGCAGACATTCATGCAGATCGCGTTTGATCTGCCGATTTTGGGCACTGTCACGTTGTTTGACGGCATTCAACTCGACCGCTTGAACACCCTGTTTGCGCTCAGCGGAGTGTTTTTGCTGCTGGTGATCGTGAACGGCCTCTTCAAATATTACATCAACACCTACAAAGGCCGTCTGGGCGAACGTCTGCTGCGCCGCATCCGCTTCACGCTGGTCGATCATATTCTGCGATTTCCGCCCGCCACCTTCAAACGTCTGAAGGGCGCGGAAATCTCCAGCATGGTGAAAGACGAGGTCGAACCGCTCGGCGGCTTTACAGGTGATGCCTTTGTCGCCCCCGCTCTGCTCGGCGGACAGGCAATCATGGCGCTTGTGTTTATCTTCGTGCAAAGCATCCCACTGGGCCTGATCACCGCAGCACTGGTCGGGGTACAGGCCTTCATCATCCCCCGCATGCGTCGCAGATTGCTGGTGCTGGGGCGCGAGCGGCAACTGACCGCGCGCGAACTCGCCGGTCGCGTCAGCGAGATCGTTGACGGCATCCACACCATCCATTCGTACGACACTTCAAACTTTGAGCGCGCCGATATCTCATCGCGGCTGGGGCAGATCTACAAAATCCGCTTCGACATTTATCAGTGGAAATTTTTGGTGAAGTTCCTCAACAACTTCCTCGCCTCGGTGACGCCGTTCCTGTTCTACAGCATCGGCGGTTATCTGGCGCTGCAAGGCCAGTTGGATATCGGGCAGCTGGTGGCGGTGATCGGGGCGTATAAGGATCTTCCCGGCCCATTGAAAGAATTGATCGACTGGGATCAGAACCGTCAGGACGTGCAGATCAAATACAATCTGGTGATCGGGCAGTTCGCGGTGGATGGCCTGTTGGAACCCGAGATTCAGGCAGTATCGGCGGAACGTGCAGAGGGTAAAATGAGCGGTCCCCTCGCAGCGGTCAATCTGGGCGTGACCGATGACACCGGGGCCGTCGGGCTGGACAGGGTCAATTTCACCCTGATGCCGGGTGAGACGGTCGCCATCATCGGCAACGCCGGATCAGGCGCTGACATTTTGGCCGAGGCCTTGGCGCGCATCGTCTGGCCGACGCAGGGCCAGATCAATGCGGGCAGCGCTGATCTGCACAGCCTGCCCGAATCAATCAGCGGCCGCTCCATCACCTATGCGGGCACCGATGCCTATTTCTTCTTCGGAACCGTGCGTGACAACCTGCTTTACGGGCTAAAACACGCCCCGATCACCGACCGTGTGATCGAAGGTGCGGCTCTGACGCAACGTCAATGGGAGCGGCGCGAGGCCGTTTGGGCGGGCAATCCCGAGTTCGACATTCACTCCGACTGGATCGACTTTGAACATCAGGGGGCAGCGGATCAGGCGGCTCTGATGCCGTCAGTCTATGCTGCACTGGACGCCGTGGCGCTGACCCGCGATATGTTCGATCTTGCGTTGCGGTCCCACGTCAATCTGGCCGAGCATGGCGATCTTGCCGCCAAAACCGTCGAAATGCGCCGGGTGCTGCGCGATGCGTTGACCAAAGCGGATCTGAACCGGCTGATCGAACCGTTTGAACCCGGTACCTATAATACCGAAGCGACGGTGATCGAAAACCTGCTGTTCGGCAATGCCCGCACGCCCGAATTGATGGCGGGTGCAATCATCAATAACCCGTATTTCTTAAGCGTTCTGAAACAGCTCGGATTGGCTGACACCCTGTTCAGCATGGGCACCGAAATTGCCCGCAACGCCATCGAACTGTTCAGCGACTTGCCGCCGGATCATCCGTTCTTCCAACAGCTGACCTTCATGAAATCAGACGATATTCCCGTCTACGCCATGCTTCTGAAAAAAATGGATAAAAACTCTTCCAACATCACCGACAGCGACCGCACGATGATGATCCGCCTCAGCTTTGACTACATCGAGCCGCGGCATCGTTTTGGTCTGCTCTCGTCCGAGTTGATGGCGCAGATCGTGGCGTTCAGAACGGCTTTCAACGAAGGCCTTCCGGCCAACCTGAAAGACGCGATCGAGTTTTACGATCCCGAGCAATACATGGTTTCCGGTACCTTGCTCGACAACATGCTGTGTGGCCGCATCAGCCAGAAATATCGCGACGGCGTTGAACGCATCTATGCGGTGGCAGGCGGGGTACTGCGCGAATTGGGCATCTATGATACGCTGCTGTCGATTGGGCTCGACTTCCACATCGGCGCAGGCGGCAAGCGGCTGACCTCAGTGCAGCGACAGAAACTCGCCTTGGCACGGGCGTTGATCCGGCGGTCAGATTACTATCTGTTCAACCGCCCGCTGTCGGCGCTGGATACCCGGACGCAAGAACAGGTGCTGATTGCCGCGCTGAAATATCTGCGCAAAGAGGGCCGTACGCCCGCCGTGGCTTGGGTAATCTCGAATGCGAAGTTTGCGCAGTTGTTTGATCGGGTGGCAGTTTTTGAGCGTGGAAGACTAGTCGAAGACGGCTCTCATGCAGAACTTTTACAAAAGAATGGTATCTTCAAGGAACTGATGTCGGCATAGTCTAAGGGCTAGGCCTATCCAGCGGTTGCATAAGTGGGAAGGTGACGACGTGCTCTTGAATGACGAAGTCAAAATGCTGAAGCAGGTTCCACTGTTTGCCGGAGTATCTCCGGCAAAGCTGAAACTGCTAGCCTTCACATCAGAACGGGTGTCCTACCGCGCCGGCGAGGTGTTGTTTCACCAAGGCGACGCAGGCGATGCGGCGTTTGTGCTGCTGGCTGGCCGTGCCGATGTAATCGTTGATGGCCCAACCGGGCCTATCAAAGTGGCTGACCTTGAAGAGAATGCTATCGTTGGCGAAATCGCCATCCTGTGTGACGTGGCCCGCACCGCGACGATCAAGGCCGCAACCCCGGTTGAGGCCCTGCGAATCAGCAAGGACAACTTTTTCAAACTGATGTCCGACTTCCCGGAAATGACCATCGAGGTGGTGCGCGTGCTGGCAAATCGTCTCAGCCAGACCACGGTAGAGCTGTCTGAGGCGCGCAGTCGGGTCGCCGCCCTCTCCAAGCGCTGATCAAAGCCCAAGTCTGGCACGGAAAAAAGTCATGCTTTGGACAAAACTGCCCAGCATTCTGCACCCAAGCAGGCTTTTCTTTTCGACCTGCCCCGCAATCGGGCCTCGCATCTTGTCGCGATGCTTCCTATCCTTCTGTATATCAGCGATCTGGGGAAGTCTGATCTTGGCGATGCGCGGCAATGAAAAAGCTTCTGGCCCATGTCCACGGTATTGCAGCGGGTGGCTTTCGAGCAGGCCCGGCACATGACCGCGCTGTCGAAGTTTCAGCTGAAGCTTTGGGGCGCACGCGGCGGCCTACCCGTCAGCGGCCGTCAGTTTCAGAAGTTTGGTGGCAACACGATCTGTATCGAAATGCGCTGCGGCGAGCATGTGATCATGTTCGACGCTGGCAGTGGGGCCTTGGCGGCTGGGCAGGCCCTCGCTGCTGACGGCTGCAAGGAACTCACCCTCTACTTCACCCACACCCATTACGACCATGTCTGCGGTCTGCCATTTTTTAAGCCGATGTATTGCGGCCAGTCACAGCTCAAGATGTGGTCTGGCCATATGGGGCCTGCGATGACCACCCGGCAGATGCTGTCGGAATTCATGCGCAAGCCGTTCTTCCCCATTGGGCCCGACTATTGCAGCGCCAGGATTGATGCGCGGGATTTCAGTGCAGGCGATGTGCTGACCCCCTACCCCGGCGTGACGATCCGCACGGGGATGCTCAATCATCCCGGCAATGCCGTGGGGTATCGGGTAGAGTTTGGCGGTCGCTCGATTGCCATCATCACCGATACCGAACACGAACCCGGCACTTTGGACCCCGCCGTGCTACGCTTGATCGACAAGGTGGATCTGTTTCTCTACGACGCCACTTTCTTGGATGAAGAAATGGCGACCTTCAAAGGCTTTGGTCATTCTTCTTGGCAGCAGGCGGTGCGTTTGGCGCAGACAGCGGGGGCGAAACAAGTGGGCTTCATTCACCACAGCTTCAACCGGACCGACGCCGCATTAAGCAAAATCGAGCGCGCTGCAAAACGCCAGTTTCCGGGCGCGTTCTGCGGGCGTGACCTTCAGGTGATTGATATCTGAGACGCATCTTGCGCGATGGCAGATCACCCTTTCTGCACACTGGCTCTGCTTACATAAATGTTGCTTTTTTGTGATGCGAAAACCGGCTAAAAGCGACATCTTTCCAAGATCACATTTCCCAGATCAGACGGCCAATGCGGAAAGAAGGAAGCTATCGTGACCTACATTCCCGCCTCTCTCCGCGATTTTGTCGTCTATATCTGGACAGGCGACCCGCATGGCGAATCCGTCCCCGCCCGTGTCATGGCCGAAATTGACCGCCGTGAAACCGCAGCAGAGCAGACCATCAGTTGGGCGCAGCTAAGCATCGTCGGATTCATGACCCTGCTGTATTGGATAGCACCCCGCGCCGAGGGCACTGCGGGCGAAAATTTCGTGCCGCTGACGCTGGCCGCCTATCTGGTGTTTACCCTGTTTCGGCTGTTTCTGTCGTATCGGATGGTGCTGCCCGGCTGGTATCTGCTGCTGTCGATGGTGGTCGATGTCGGGCTGCTGTGCGCCATGATCTTTTCCTTCCACATTCAGTATCAGCAGCCGCCCGCCTTCTATCTCAAATCGCCAACGATGATTTATCTGTTTTTTTTCATCGCCTTGCGCGCGCTGCGCTTTGATCCGCGCTATGTTTTCATGTCGGGGCTGATTGCGGCATCGGGTTGGACGCTGATGGTGCTTTACGCGCTGACCTATGACATGAACAACATGCATGTCACCCGCAACTATGTTGAATACCTGACCTCAAACACCATCCTGATCGGAGCCGAGATCGACAAGGTGATCACGCTGCTCGGCGTGACGCTTATCCTGACCCTCGCTTTGTTCCGCGCGCGCGCTGTGCTGTTTGATGCCATTCAAAGCCATGCCGCAGCCGAGGATCTCAGCCAGTTCTTCGCGCCCGAAGTGGCCGATATGATCACTCAATCCGCAGAAATGCCCGGCGCTGGCCAAGGCGAGATCCGCGCGGCTGCCATCATGTTTGTCGATGTCCGCGGCTTTACGAAAACCGCGCTCTCGCTGCCGCCGGAAACGGTGATGCGGATTTTGGCGCATTACCAGCAGATCACCCTGACTGAAATTGAACAGCACAACGGCCAAATCGACAAATTCATGGGTGATGGCATCTTGGCGACGTTCGGAGCCGTTCAGCCGGGCGAAACCTATGCGGCAGATGCCCTGCGTGCGGCCTCAGCGGTGATTGCCGCACTGGATGCGCGGCAGGACGATTTCGCGGCATTGGGCTGGCCGGGCCGCTTTGCCACCGGTGTTGCGGTGGCATCAGGCGATGTCACCGTGGGGATTGTCGGCTCGCAAGGCCGCTACGAGTTCACAGTGATCGGCCATGCCGTCAATCTGGCGTCGAAACTGGAAAGCGCCAACAAAGCCCAGAGCACGCGGGCTTTGACCGACGCCAGCACCCACAGCCGCGCCGAGGCGCAGGGCTATGTTAATCCCGCCGTGCTGCGGCGTGACGGCGAAGACGTGGCTGGACTTGCAGCTCCCGTTGATCTTGTGATTCTGGCCTAAGATGCAAACCTTTTGCCCCTCCATCTTCCCCGCGGATCAGACGCACGCGTGTCGGGCTCTGACATGAACAAAGTTGCGCAGTCGCGACGCAGAGGAGCGCGCCGGTTGTGGCGACGCTCTCGGCCAAGCGTCGCACAGTTGCGGCTGTGGTCGGGCCTGGTGCTGTTTACTTTTGCCACCACGCATTTGCTGAACCATGCACTTGGGCTGATCTCGCTTGAGGCGATGCAGGCTGGGCAAGACCTGCGCCTGTTCATAACCCGCAGCCTGATCGGAACGCTGGTGCTGTGTCTCGCCGCCTTGGTGCATGTCGGCTTGGGTATCGCGCATTTCGTGCGCCTGCAGACATGGCGTATCGGCACCCGAGGCGTGGTGCAGCTTTTGTTCGGGCTGATGATTCCGATTCTGCTGATCCGACATGTGCTTGGCACCCGGGGCGCGCATGAGTGGTTCGGCGTCACCGATAGCTACAAATATGCGCTCTGGGCGATGTGGCCGGGTGAGGGTGTTCGGCTGGCGCTGCTGATAACGCTGGTTTGGATACATGGCTGTATTGGCCTCCACATGTGGCTGTCGCGAAAGCCGTGGTATCGCCGCAACCTTTGGGCGATGAATGCACTGGCCGTGCTGATCCCGTCATTGGCCTATGCGGGCTATGTCTCGGCGGGGCGAATACTTCAGTTGCGCGGCGGCGTCTCCAGCCCGTTCAACGCCGCACAATACGCGGAGATGCAACAAAATTTCCTGCTGGGTTCCTACAGCTACTTTGCGATATTGGCAGCTGCGGTCGGGGGCTGGACGCTGCTGCAGATGGGCAACAAAATGGGCGCGCGAGTTCGGGTGCGTTATACTTTTGGCCCGGTGATTTCAGCAGCGCGCGGGCTTTCGGTGCTGGAAATCAGCCAGATGAACCGCATCCCGCATGCCGCTGTCTGCGGTGGCCGCGCGCGGTGTTCGACCTGCCGGGTCCGCGTGCTGGAAGGGCTCGATCAACTGCCCCCGGCCTCGCTGACCGAGCAGCAAGTGCTGCGCCGTGTCGGTGCGCCCGCGAATGTGCGGCTGGCCTGCCAGTTGCGCCCGACCGCCGATCTGACCATCTCAACCCTGCTGCCCGCCAACCTAGAGACGGGCCAATCCGGCGACGTTGACAAATACCATTGGGGCGTTGAAAGCGAAGTCACGCTGCTGTTCTGCGACCTGCGCGGCTTTACCAAAATGTCCGAGGGGCGCTTGTCTTTCGATGTGGTGTTCGTGCTGAACCAGTTTCTAGGCCGCATGGCTGAGGCGATCGAAGACAGCGGCGGTTTTGTCGACAAGTTCATGGGCGATGGCATCATGGCAATCTTCGGGATGGAGACCACTCCGGCCGAAGGTGCGCGCCGCGCCATCGCGGCCGCCCGCGCCATGGGCGGCGTGCTCGACAGCCTCAATCAAAGCCTGCATGAAGAACTCCGCGTGCCGCTATCGATGGGCATCGGCATCCATTCCGGCCCCGCCATTCTGGGCCGCATCGGTGCCGCGCATCGCACCGAAACCGTCGCCCGCCTGACCGCCCTGGGTGAGACAGTGAACATTGCCAGCCGGTTGGAGCAAAAGACCAAGGATCTAGGCGTACAAGTGGCGGTTTCTGCCTATGCGCTGGCGCTGTCAGAGCTTGAGGCGACCGAAAAAACCCTGCCGCAAACCGTCGATATTCGTGGGCTCAGTCAGCCGCTGGATATTCTGGTGGCCCAGCGCGCGACAAGCCTGCCGCAGCCAGCAGAATAGGGCCGTCCTCCACGTCCACCCGATCCAATGACACCTTCAGCACCGACAAAAACCGCTGCAAAAACCCACGCGGGCCTTGTGCAGGATCGGCGCTGGCATCGCCATAATCCGCCGCAAGTGCACGGCACAAAGCCAGCCTGTCAGCCACAATCCAGCGCCCAGCCAAAGGCCCGGCAACTTTGATCAGATAAGCATCGGCGATCAGATCGGCCAGCGGGCAGGCGACAATCAACCCAAGATCAAGCCCGTGCCGCCCTGCAAATGCCGCAACCTCTCCCCCGGCCAATTCCACCAGAAATCCCGCATCCCGGTCCATCACCAGCGCCCGCACCACGGGCGGCCAATCATGCACCAAGCGCCGCTCCAGCACATGCGCCCGCCGCTGCGCCGCCAACAATGCGCCAAGCGGCAAGGCCTCACCTTGCCGACCCTCCGCCGTGTAAACCGCCGCAATACAAGGATCAGTCGGCACATCCTGCAGCGAAATCGTTTCGGCGCTGACAACGTCGGTGCCGGCACGAATGATCTTAAATGCCGCAGGGAAGGCCACCAGCGACGGCAACGACAGATCGGTCAGTCGCCCATCCGCCGTGCTGGTGGTGGCATTGACATGCATATGCCCCCCCATATGCCAGCGCAGCCCGGCGGCGATCAACGCCTGCGCCACCTGTGGGCCGGGGGTGCGCCGCACAATCGCGGTTTCCCCAAACAACGCCCGTTCCGACCCCGCCACATCCTGAAACGGGTCCAGCACCGGATAATGCGACACGGCCACCAGTGTCTTGCCCAGTGCCTGCGCCCGCGCGGTCACATCCGCGATCCAATCCAGCAGGAACGGCTTGACCCGCAGCACTGCATTCCACCCGGCATCAGACGGCCCAATGAACGCCTTCTTACGGGTCGCATCGGGCCGCCCCGCGCGCGGCTCGAACACGTTGGCATCGATCATCAACAGCCACAGCCCCGGCTCAGGCTCCACCAGATAAGACGCATCCATCAGCCTTTGCGTCGCCGAGCCATCAGCGGAAACCGCCTCATAGATCCGCGCCTCGGGCCGATCATCCAGCCCGAACGGGCTTTCCCAGTGCAGATATTCCGGCTGGCGAAACAGCCCAAACCGCGCCATCGGCAGCAGCGCCGCAGGCTGCCCGCCGCAACGCATCGCGGGCGTCACAATCGCCCCGACCTCTGCCTGTTCCGCATCGCTGGTCACCATCATGGTTTGCCCTGGTGCCGAGACAAACCGCGTTGTCACATGCTTGCCATGCGGGCCATACAGATCATGATTGCCGGGAATGGCATAAAACTGCAGCCCGTGCCGCTGCTCAAACCCCTCCAACACATTAACCAGCCGCCAAATGTTCGCAGCCTGCCCGTCGTCAGAATAATCCCCCGCCAGCACCACATGCCGCACCCCAGCCGCCGCGATCTTCTCCAGCGCAGCGCGTAGCACCCCAGCGGTTTCGTTAAACGCCCGCGCCGCAATCCGCGTATCGGCCCAACTGCGCAGGGCAAGCCGAACACCGTCTGCCAAAATCCCCGCGCCACCGAAATCGCCCGCCGGATCGTGAAAATGCACATCCGCCAGTACGGCAACGGTATGAAGTGCCATCGCTCAGGCCTTCACCACATGATCCGCTACAATCGCGTTCCGCGCGAACACGTTGCGGGTGTCGATGATCAACGGTGACCAACGCGCCAGCCCCGCGTAGTCTAAGCCGTCGTGATCCGTCGCGATCAGCACCGCGTCAAAGCCGCCGACCGTTGCCTCATCAAACGCCACCGATTGACGCCCCTTCAGCGCGCCATAAGCCCGCGTCTTGGGAATCTCGCTTACAAACGGATCGTGATAGCTGGCCTGCCCACCGCGCTCTTCAATCAGTTCGATCAGCTTCAGCGACGGGCTTTCGCGAATATCCGGCACGTTCTTCTTATAGGCCAGCCCGATCACCAGCACCTTGGATCGGCTCAACGCCAGCCCCAAGCGCTGATCCAACGCTTCGGCCAGCCGTTGCACCACGTGCCGCGGCATCCCCGAGTTGATCTCACCTGCCAACTCGATAAACCGGGTCGGAATATCATATTCCCGGGCTTTCCACGTCAGGTAAAACGGGTCAATCGGGATGCAATGCCCGCCCAAACCGGGGCCGGGATAGAACGGCATGTAGCCGAAAGGTTTGGTCTTGGCGGCTTCGATCACTTCCCAGATATCCACGCCCATCGCCTCGTAGATCACCTTCAGCTCGTTGACCAAGGCAATATTCACCGCACGAAAAACATTTTCAGTCAGCTTTACCGCCTCAGCCGTCGCAGTCGACGACACCGGCACCACGGTTTTCACCACCGCGCCATAGAATGCCGCCACCAACCGCCCCGCATCCGCCCCATCGCCTGCCACCACCTTGGGAATGCTCGAGGTATCAAAGGCGCGGTTGCCAGGATCTTCCCGCTCTGGCGAAAACCCAAGGTAGAAATCTTTGCCCGAAACCAACCCGCCCGCCTCAAGAATCCGCTTCACCGGGCCATCCGTCGTCCCCGGATAAGTGGTGGATTCCAGCACGATCACCTGACCCCGGCGCAGGGTCTTGGCGATGTCGTCACAGGTGCGGGTGATGAAAGACAGGTCCGGCTCGCGGTGGCGCGTCAGCGGCGTCGGCACACAAATCACAATCACATCGCACAGACCAAGCCCAGAGAAATCCGCCGTGGCCGCAAACCGCCCTGCGGCCACCTCATCAGCCAGCACCGCATCCGGCACCGCCTCGATATAGCTTTTGCGGGCCTCAACGGCGGTGATCTTGGCGGGATCGGTATCATATCCGGTCACCCGAAACCCCGCCCGCGCGGCGGTAATCGCCAGCGGCAGGCCGACGTAACCCAGACCAATCACCCCAACACGGGCCGCTCGGCTGGTGATATTTTCAAGAAGTTGGGACAGGGGCAAGGGTCACTCCGCCATGGCTGAGGCTGATCTGGAAATGGGCCAGTTTGCCAATGCTGTCAAGGTTGGCGGCGGGGCAGGGGCAACGGCGGTCGATTCCAGTCGCCGCGCACCAGCTTTGCGCTTACCCTTAGCGCAGACCTGCAAACCACTGGGAACATCACCTGATGACGCCGCCCGCCCGCCGCCTGCGGATCGCCTTTTACGCGCCTTTGAAGGCCCCGACGCATCCGGTGCCCTCGGGAGATCGGCTGATGGCACAGCTGCTGGTCCGCTGCATGGAACAAGCAGGGCATCAGGTGGACCTGGCCTCAGACCTGCGCGCCTATATCGGCGACCCGCAAGATCCCGCGGGCTGGGCCAAGCTGCGCGCCGATGCCAACCACGAGTCCGGCCGGATCAGCACCCTTTGGGCCGATCAGCCGCCCGATCTGTGGCTCTGCTACCACCCCTATTACAAAGCCCCCGACCTGCTTGGCCCCCGCCTTACCCGCCGTTTCGCGCTGCCCTATGTCACGGTCGAGGCCTCGCTCTCCGCGCGCCGCAACATCGGCATCTGGGCCGAGATGCAGGCCAGCGTCATGGCCGCAGTGCAGCAAGCCAACCTGAACCTCTGCCTCACCGCCCGCGATATGAACGGCCTGCAAGATACCACCCCCACTGCGCAACTAGCCCGGTTTCCGCCCTTCATCGAAACTGACGCTTTTTCAGCCCCCCCCACACCGCAGCCCGGCCATCTGGTGACGGTCGCGATGATGCGCGCAGGCGACAAGACCGACAGCTACCGCCGCCTTGCCGCAACGCTGGCCCTATTGCCGCCCAGCCTTGACTGGCATCTCACCGTCATCGGCGACGGCCCGCAGCGCGCCGAGGTGCAGGCGATGTTCGCAGACCTGCCCCCGGATCGTCTGACATGGCGGGGCCTGCAATCCCGCCCCGAAATCGCCGCGACCTTAGCCCACGCCTCGGCCTATATCTGGCCCGGCTGTGGCGAAGCCTACGGTCTCGCCTATCTTGAGGCCCAAGCCGCAGGCGTCCCCGTCATAGCGCAACGCACCGCAGGCGTACCCGAAGTGGTGGCCGATGGCGAAACCGGCTTTCTGACGGAGCCGGGCGACGATGCGGCAGCGGCGGCAGCCATCCTGCACTTACTGACTGACCCCGCCCTTCAGCACCGTATGGGCCAAGCCGCCCGCCTGCGCGTTCTGCGCGACCATTCCTTAGCAGGCGCAGCCCAGCGCCTGAACACCCTGCTGCAAACCATAGTCGAGACCAGACCATGACCGAATCCCTGATCCGCGCGCTTGATCTGCGCGCCGCCAATGGCACCCCGGCGCAGCTATGGCTGCGCGACGATGACGCCATAGCGCCCAGCGCGGAACTCGACCGCCTGCTCTCCCTGACCGAAGCCGCGAACATCCCCGTCACCCTCGCCGTCATCCCCGCCCATTCCGGCCCGGCATTGGCCAAACGACTGACCACCGCGCAAGGCGTTTGCGTCGCCGTGCATGGCTGGTCACATACCAACCACGCCCCCGGTTCCGAGAAAAAGCAAGAACTGGGCCCGCATCGCCCGACCCAACAGGTTCTGGACGACCTCGCGCGTGGCTTCAGCCATCTCGCGCAACTCCACCCCCAGCAGTTCGCGCATGTGCTGGTGCCGCCGTGGAACCGCATCGCCCCGCCAGTTGTCGCGGGCCTTCCCGCCCTTGGCTTCAAAGCCCTGTCGGTCTACGGCCCCGAAGCCACCGCCGCCCTGCCCCTCTACAACACCCATGTCGATGTGATCGACTGGCGCGGCAGCCGTTCCGGGCGACCCGATGCAGTGTTGATGGACGAAATCGCGCAAGCCATGGCCCGCAGTGATGCGCCGATTGGCCTGCTGACCCACCACCTTGTGCATGATGCGCAGGTCTGGGGCTTCCTCTCACGGCTATTCGCCCTCACCGCCAATCATCCCGGGTGTCGCTGGGTCGGCCTGCCGCAGCTTATCGCCTCACCATGATTTCCACGCGATCAGCAGGCCGCTCTCCGCCTGCAAAGCCTGCGCCCGCAGTGCCTCCACCTCGGCCACAGCCGCACGGTCGGCCAGCACCCCCGCAACCAATGTCTGCGGTGCCACGCTGACCGCCCCACCCCGCGCCGCCAATGTGAACACCAGCGGCCCGGTTGACCACCACGCCGGGGCCTCCGGCAGCAGACCAAGCACCTGCGGCAACCGCGCATTCAGCCGATGCAGCGCCGGATGATCCGGCGGCACAGCGATGAACGAATTGCCCAACAGCAAACCGCCAAGTCCGGTCTGACGCGGCACCATCTCGGCCCAAGCGGTCAGGCCGATCAGCGGCAGCAGATCGTGAAAGCTGATGTCATCCCGCGCCGGATACCAATCGCAATCCAAGTATATCCCGCCCTCCGCCGCCAAAATCGCGTATCGCGCCACATCCACCGCACCGGGATAATCCCCGCGCGCCAGCATGGCTGCATAAACAGGCTGATCCGGCAGACCCAGACGCGCCAAATCAGCCTCGTGCCACAGCCGATACTGATACCCCTGCAACTCTGCATGATGCCGCCATGCCGCCACCCCAACGGGGACAGGCAGGCTGCCAATCCAGATCTGATGGATCACCCGCGGCACAGGCCTGCGGTTGACGGCAGTGATCGCCTGCTGCTCGGCGGTGGAAAACCGAAACAACGGCGCAAGCACCTCTGGCGGCGGCATCAGATGAAACTGATACCCCGCCCGTGCGACAAGATCTCCCACCGCCTTGGCCAGATGCAGCCGTGCCGCATGAAGCCTGCGCGGCAGCCCCAATGCCGTCTGTGCAGCCAAGGCCGCAATCTCGCTATCCGCAGTCAGTGCATCCAAAATTGCCGTCGCCGCAGCAAAGTCGCCCTTGGCGACCATTGCTCTGGCAGCACGGATGCCATCGTTCATGCGTCGCTTGGCGCTCATGCTGCCCGCCCTTCTTGGTGGCCCAGCGGTTTGATCCATATCTCGGATCAACCGCCGTCCCAAGAAGTAACCAAACCAAGGCTATAGCGCAACGCACAGAGCCTTGGCGATCAAACGCATTGGCACCCTGCTCTGCCACATCAGACAATCTTCAAGGGCCCAGCCAAGCTGCGGCCTGAACACGCGCGCGCTTGCAGAGTCGTCAACCCACTGGGTTCAACACGCGCGGCACCTCAGCCATACGCCCGCTTAAAAACCTATTTCGACGGACCGGACATCAGGCGGAAAGCCATGCCCACCGTGGTTCTTCGCCACAAGCCAATCCAGCGTTTCGATCTCCGCGATGGGTTGGCGGGCCACATCGCTGCAACCCTTCGCACTTTGATATCAGACCTCAGAAATCCAGCTCCCGATCCAGCGTGTGCGCCGAATGGGTCAAAAGCCCGACCGAGATATGATTGCCCCCCATCGCCGCAGCCTCGGCAATCCGTGACAGCGCCATATTGCCCGAGGTTTCCATCACCAACCGCCCCGCCACCAGATCGACCGCTTGCCGCGACGTCGGGGTGTCGATGTTGTCCAGAGGCACCACATCCGCGCCGCCGTCAGCACCACGCTATTACCGCCAGCAACTGCAATGTGATTGTCCTTGATCAAGATCGCATCCCATACAAGCTTGACGCCGTTCACGCCGCCGGCGCGGGTGTTGATCAGGATCATCCCAAAGCCCCTGCTTGGTGACAGGTTCGTGCTGTTTGGGCAAAAGCTGGCCTAAAGCGGCAACCGCTTGAACACCGTCTTCAGCATCAGATAAAAATCAAACCGCAGATTGCGCCGCCGCTGGTAAATCAAATCCAGCTTGGCCTTGCGCGGCACACAAGACCGCGCATAGACCGCATCGGTTTCGGCGGCGGTCTTGCAGCGCGCCAGCAGCAGTCCCTCGTGGCGATGATAGACAATCGTCGCAAGTCCGGTGATTCCGGGGCGCGATTTCAGCACTTGGCCGTAAATCTCGGGGAAGCGTTCGACATATTCGCGCAGCGGCGGGCGTGGCCCCACAAAGCTGATATCGCCCTTCAGCACATTCCAAAGCTGCGGCAATTCATCCAACCGGGTGCGACGGATAAACCGACCCGTCCGAGTGATGCGGCTGGATTTATCACCGCCCGAAACCCCCGCTTCCGCAGGCCGCACCGTCATGCTGCGGAACTTCGCCAGCTTGAAGCTTTGGGTCGGCGTCTTCATCCGCTCGGCCCAATAGATCACCGGGCGGCCATCCAATACCAAGATCGCCAGCGCCGTCAGCAGCCCCAAAGGCAGCAGCGGAATCGCCAGCACCAACACCGCCAGCACATCCAGAAAGCGTTTCATCGGCGTCATTGTGGCCCTCGGGTAGCTTGCCATTCCGCCACAATGACGGCGGCATCTGACGGGTTTTCAGCAAAGCGGTAATGCTGCGCCAGCAGGCCGCAATCAAGCGTAATGCGCTGATAGGCCGTTGTCGGGGCGGCGTGATAGTGCCACTCCGCCCCAGCCACCTGCGCCAGATCGGCCATCGCCACCGGATTGGGCGCGCCGATGTTCAGCACGGGCGGCAGGTCTTGGCCCAGCAGACGCGCCAAAACATCCGCCAAAGTGATCGGCCCGATATAGCTGCGCACTGGGCCCTTGCCGTCTGCAAAGCCGTCGATCTTGGTTGGTTGTCCGGGCCGTATCCCACCAAGCAAAGCATCCGCCCCCGCCACATTGCCAATCCGCAGCGCCGTGATCGCAAGCCCCTGTGCGCGCCACCGATCAGCCACGGCCTCAGCCTCCAACTTGGAACGGCCATAGTCATTCACAGGATGGGTCGGCGTATCCTCGCGACACGCCTGCCCGCCATTCACCCCATAAACCGCCGAGGACGAGGCCAGCAAAACCTGCCCAATCCCCGCCTGCACCGCCGCCGCAAAGCAAGCCTCGGCAAGTTGCGCATTCAACCCCAAGGCGCCACGCACCGCTCCCGCCAGCACGATCATCGCCCGAAACCGTCCCGCCTCAAGCGCCGCGCCCGAAAGCGGATGCCACTCCATCTGCGGCAAATCCGAGGACAAAGTTCCCCCACGGCGCTGCAAAGTCGGAGCCTGCCCCGCCAGTTGCCAAGCCTGCGCCAGCAGCCGCCCAACCTGCCCGCTTGCACCCACCACCAAGGTTTTATTGATCTGGTTCAACATACCGCCAGTTATAAGGGATTTGCGGGCCGCAGCCAACGTTCTAGGGCGAAGCGTCTGTATCGACGTTGGATGCCTCCGGCGGGGATACTTGAGCACAGAGGATGACCTAAAAGCAAATGCGGCAATCGTAAACAATTCACAAACACCACCCCCTAACCCATTGATTCCTATAAAACGCCCTCATGCGCCACGCGTGGACAACCTCGCCCCCGATCTGGCATAATCCCGCCATGCCCACCCTGTGCCGCGACTGCCTCACCCAATTTGACGCCCGAGCCCGCTGCCCCAAGTGCCGCTCTCCCCGTCTGCTTGCCCATCCCGAGTTGAACCAGCTTTCGATCGCCCATATGGATTGCGACGCCTTCTATGCCAGCGTCGAGAAACGCGACAATCCAGACCTCCGCGACAAAGCCGTGATCGTCGGCGGCGGCACCCGAGGCGTGGTCTCGACCTGCTGCTACCTCGCCCGCATCCATGGCGTGCGCTCTGCCATGCCGATGTTTCAGGCGCTGAAACTCTGCCCCGATGCCGTGGTCGTCAAACCCCGGATGTCGGTCTACGTCGACGCCTCGCGTGCCATTCGCGCGATGATGGAGACGCTGACGCCTGCCATCGAACCGCTTTCGCTGGACGAGGCGTTTCTAGACCTCACCGGAACCGAACGCCTGCACGGCGCGCCCCCCGCCGTGGTGCTGGCAAGGCTGGTGAAACGGATGGAGGATGAGTTGGGCCTGTCAGGCTCAGTCGGCCTGTCACACAACAAATTCCTTGCCAAGATCGCCTCCGACCTCGACAAACCGCGCGGGTTTTCTATCATCGGCCGGGCCGAGACCGAGGCTTTCCTGCGCCCCAAACCGGTGCGGATCATCTGGGGCGTCGGCACCGCCAGCCAAGCCGCGCTGGAAAAAGCCGGCATCCGCACCATCAATGACCTGCTGCGCTGGGACCGCACCGATCTTGTCGCCCGCTTCGGCAGTATGGGCGACAGGCTGTGGCACCTTGCCCGAGGTCTGGACACCCGACGGGTGAACCGCGATGAAAAGCTGAAGTCGATCAGCAAGGAAACCACCTTTTTTGAGGACACCTCTGACCCCGATCTGCTGGACGGCCATCTGTGGCGTCTGGCCGAGCAAGTCGCTGACCGTGCCAAGGCCAAGGCTTTGTCAGGCAAAACCGTCACCCTGAAACTGAAGCGCGCCGATTTCCAACTGATCAGCCGCCGCCACAGTTTGACCGATCCGACCCAGCTGAGCGACCGCATCTACCGCGCCGCCCGCGCTTTGTTTGACCAGACCGACCGCAAAGGCCCCTACCGCCTGATCGGTGTCGGCATCAGCGATCTTGCCCCAGAAGCGCAGGCCGATCTTTCTGCCGATCTTCTGGACCCCACCGCAGGCAAACGCGCCGCAGCCGAACGCGCCACTGATGCCATCCGCGCCCGCTTTGGCGGCGCGGCGATCATCAAGGGGCGGGCGCTGCGATAGCCGGGAGGTCCCAACTCGGGACCTTTTTTATGACTTATAAATCAATGACTTAATCTGGTCAGTTTAAGACTTTTTTAACGATTGAGCGTAAAAGAGCCTTGGCGCACGGCATCGCGGCAACCTTGGGCCAAGGACAGCCAGCCCCAAAATAACCGCTATTCCGCCGCCAAAGGCAAGCTGGCGCGGCCAATGCCGACGATTTCGCCAATCACTCCGGCCATCAATGCCTTAAAATCATCAAAACCGCTGTGCGGACTGATCGTGGCTTCATCCATGTAAAGCCCGCGATCAATTTCCACCTGTATCACATGCCTGCGCGCCGAGGGCCGCCCATAGCTTTGCGCGATAAACGCCCCCGCAAACGGCGTATTGCGCGCCACGCGCAGGCCCGCGCGCTGAAACGCGGCCTCAACCCCGTCCATCACATGCCGCCCGGCAGCAGCCCCAAACCGATCGCCCAACACCACATCGGGCTTCGGTTGACCGGGCCGTCCGTGGCCGTCGATGGCCTCATGCGGCATCGAGTGGCAATCAATCAGCACGGCCTCGCCAAATTGCGCATGGGTTTCGTCCAGCAACTGCCGCAGCGCGCGGTGGTAGGGGTGCCAAACCTGAGCAATGCGTGCTTCGGCTTCAGCCAGTGCCATCTTGCCGCGATAGATCAGCCGCCCACCCGACACCACGCGGGGAATCACCCCCAGCCCAGAAGAGATGCGCGGGTTGTGCGGCACCCGCGCGATGCCTTCGATCACCGCAGGGTCAAATTCATCAGGCGCGCGGTTCAGATCAAGATAAGCGCGCGGCACATCGGCCACCAACAGCGGTGCGCCGTGCTGAACGGCCGCGCCAAACACTTGATCGACAAAGGCATCTTCCGAAGACCGGATCGCATCACGCGACAGAATCGTCTGCGCCAGAAATGCCACCGAATAGGCCCGCCCGCTGTGCGGCGAGGCAAACACCACCGCCGTATCTTGCCGTTCGGGGCGATGGATTTGGTAAACCTGCGACACGCCACACTCCTGTTACTTTGTGATATAACTGCAAAATATCCTTTACCGATACCCCCCTTTACCCCCTTGAACAGGCCCGCGACTCTGTTTATAGCCCAGCCATCCGACGCGGTTCCGCCCGCGTCCTTTTGTTTGGGTCTTACGGCTTGGATGAATAGATTGGGTGGAAACGTCAGGCTTGTGGGCGGTTAGCTCAGCGGTAGAGCACTACGTTGACATCGTAGTGGCCACTGGTTCGATCCCAGTACCGCCCACCATTTCGCCGTTCCCGGCAACGGGGGCTACGTTTTTCAACTGGCGCAAAGACGCGCCGCGAACAAGGGAGATGCTACGATGAAAGTTGCAAACTCGCTCCGCTCGCTGAAGAACCGTCATCGCGATTGCCAGGTCGTGCGCCGTAAAGGCCGCGTCTATGTGATCAACAAGACGCAAAAGCGCTACAAGGCCCGTCAGGGTTGATCGCGCGCAGCAGCACCGAATAGGCCGCCGAGAGCAATCTCTGGCGGCTTTTTCAATGGCGCTTGGCGGATGGGGCTTTGGCTGTCTGTGATTGCGGCGGTCTAATGCCAGATAAGAAAGATTCGATTGTCGTGATGCGCACCGCCGCTTAGGCAAGCTGAGATCCCTTTTTGGAGCCCGCCATGCACCCCAATCCCGCGTTCCGCTCTGTCCCGTTGCAAGACAACCTTGCCCTCGCCCGTGCGCGCGGCTTTGGGATTTTGTCGGTAAACGGGGCAGAGGGTCCCTTGGCCGCGCATGTGCCGTTCTTAATCTCGGACGATGCCAGCTTTGCGGAATTGCATTTGGCACGCTCAAACCCGATTGCGCGCGCCTGCACAGCGGGCCTGCCTGCGCTGATCGCAGTCTCTGGCCCCGATGCTTATATCTCCCCGGATTGGTACGACATAGAAGATCAGGTGCCGACGTGGAACTATATCGCGGTGCATCTGCGGGGGGTGCTGTCGTCGCTGCCCGAAGATCATCTCCACCCGCATGTCGATGCGCTGTCTGCCGAACATGAAACCCGGCTACTGCCGAAAAAGCCGTGGGTGTCCGACAAGATGTCGGAAGGCGTGATGCCCAGCATGCTGCGGATGATCCTGCCGTTTCGGTTCCAGATTGCCTCGGTCGCAGGCACTTGGAAACTGAACCAGAACAAGACGCCAGAGGTGCGCCGCTGCGCTGCCGATCACCTGCAACAGCAAGCCGATATGGGCTCACAAGCCATCGCCGCGCTGATGCGGCGGGACTTGGGCTGACACCCCCACCCCTGGCGTGCGGGTTGACGGCACCTCAACGGTCATGGCCTTCAGCCGCCATTCGATGCGACCAATGCCGCCGCCGTCCTGCAGCAAGGAAAACCGTGTGATCGGCGCGGGACCCGACCCCAAGACGCGCGCAAGGTCCAATTCAGCCGCAGCTTTGGCGACAACGCCCTCCGGATCAAAAGCCCCGGTTTTCTGATCATAGGCGTGATGGATGCCGACCGGGTCAAGCACCACACCCCGACGCGACCACCCAGCAAAGCCGCATGCGGGCCGTCCACGTTCAAATCGCAGAACTGCGCGTTGATCGCATTCTGCATCGAATCCGCAATAAAGCGCAGTTTTTGCGCAGGCTCAAACCGCGACGGCATCGCCTGCCCGGTGGCGAGGTTTCAAAGGCGGATCGTATTGCCATCGGCCCTGCCCAACAGCTTGCCATCGGGCGCAGTCACCATATCCAGCACCGGCCTTTGAACGGATGCAGGCGGAATAGCGCATCTTCGGCCAACTCAGGGGTGGCGAGGAAGGCGGCAAAGATAAGGGCGCGGTTGGCAACTGACAGGTGTTGTCATGTCGGCGCCGGCGCGGCTTAACTGGCGGCAACCAAACGAATCACATCTGCAGACACGGAGACATCATGCGGCTTTACACCTCCCCCGCGACGCCCTTTGGCCGCAAGGTTATGGCGCTGATTTTGGAACTTGGCCTGGAAGATCGTATTGAGATCAGCAATGTGATGGGCACGCCGCTGGCCCCCGGCAGTTTGCCTGTGGATCAGAACCCGTTGGGCAAGATCCCGGCGCTGCAAACTGATGCGGGGGGGATTTACGACAGCCGGGTGATCTGCCGCTATCTCAACGATCTGGCGGGGGGTGCGCTGTATCCGACCGGGCCCGCGATCTGGCCGTGTTTGGTGCGAGAGGCGACGGTGGATGGCATCCTAGAGGCCGCGCTGGCGATGGCCTATGAGGTGCGTCTGCGCCCGGTAGACAAGCAATTTCCTGAATGGATTGAGGCACAATGGGTCAAGGCCGCCCGTGCGCTGGATGTGATTGAAGCGGATTGGGCGGCAGTTTTGAACGGGCCACTCGAAATGCCGCAGATCGGTCTGGCTTGCGCACTGGGTTATCTCGACTTTCGGCACGATGCGCGGAATTGGCGGCAGGGGCGACCACAACTGGCGGCTTGGGAAGCAGAATTTGCCAACCGCCCGGCCATGTTGGCGACTCGCCCAGTGCAAATCTAAGCCACAAAGTCCCGACAAAAACACTTTATCTATAGCAAATCGCGACAAACGGGCGGTGTGCGGGAATGATTTGCGTAGCTTCAAGGTCGCACATCAGGAAAAGCTGATTTCCGCCGCCCCTGCGCGGCTTTGTCCGCTGGACGTCCCAGCTTTCTGTGGCTAAACCCGCCATGTAAGGCTCCGGGAAACCGGGGCCGCAGCTATATATCGGTCGCGCGCCTTGCGACCTTTGAAGGGAGAAGTTCTCGTGTCCCACGCAGACGATACCGCAGGCACCCGCAGGGATTTCCTGTATTACGCAACCGCCGGAGCGGGCGTTGTGGCAACTGGCGCGGCGGTTTGGCCGCTGGTCAACCAGATGAACCCCTCAGCCGACACCCGCGCTTTGGCCTCGATCATGGTGGATATCACCGCTGTCGAAGTCGGCACCCAGATCACTGTCAAGTGGCGCGGAAAGCCGGTGTTCATCCGCCGCCGCACCCCGGATGAGATCGAAAAAGGCCGTGCCGTGCCGCTGACCGATCTGGCAGACACCAATGCCGAGAACGCCAATCTGGATGCCTCGACCACTGCCGAAGACAAAAACCGCACGCTGGATGAAGCAGGCGAGTGGTTGGTGATGATGGGCGTTTGCACCCATTTGGGCTGCGTGCCTTTGGGCGATGCCGGCGATTTCGGAGGCTGGTTTTGCCCTTGCCACGGATCGCACTATGATATGGCCGGTCGTATTCGCAAAGGCCCAGCCCCGCGCAACCTGCCGGTGCCGATGGCGAAATTCGAAAACGCAACAACGATCAAGCTGGGATAAGGACAAAAACCATGGCCGGAATTCCGCACGACCATTACGAACCAAAGCCGGGTTTCCAAACCTGGCTGCACACCCGTCTGCCGATTGTCAGCATGGCATATGACACGCTGACGATCCCGACACCGAAAAACCTGAACTGGATGTGGATCTGGGGCATCGTCCTTACGTTCTGTCTGGGTCTGCAAATCATCACCGGCATCGTGCTGGCAATGCATTACACGCCGCATGTTGATTTCGCCTTCCGCTCGGTCGAGCACATCATGCGCGATGTAAATGGCGGCTATATGCTGCGGTATATCCACGCCAATGGCGCATCTTTGTTCTTCTTTGCCGTCTATCTGCACATCTTCCGCAGCCTGTACTACGGCAGCTACAAAGCCCCACGCGAAGTCACCTGGATCATCGGCATGATGATCTATCTTGCGATGATGGCGACGGCCTTTATGGGCTACGTGCTGCCTTGGGGTCAGATGTCGTTCTGGGGTGCCACGGTGATCACCGGCCTGTTCGGCGCGATCCCTGGTGTTGGCCCGATGATTCAGGAATGGCTGCTGGGCGGCCCTGCGGTGGACAACGCCACGCTGAACCGCTTCTTCAGCTTGCACTACCTGCTGCCCTTCGTGATTGCGGGCCTGGTGGCCCTGCACATCTGGGCGTTCCACAACACTGGCAACAACAACCCGACCGGCGTTGAAGTGCGGCGCACCTCGAAAGAGGATGCCGCGAAAGACACCGTTCCGTTCTGGCCATATTATGTGATCAAGGACCTGTTCGCGCTTTGCATCATTCTGGCGATCTTCTTTGCTGTCGTCAGCTTTATGCCAAACTACCTTGGCGATCCCGTCAACTACGTGCAAGCCAACCCGCTTTCTACTCCGGCGCACATCGTGCCAGAGTGGTACTTCCTGCCGTTCTACGCGATTCTGCGCGCCTTCACCGCCGATGTCTGGGTGGTGCAACTGGTGCAGTTCATCACATTCGGCATCGTTGACGCCAAATTCTTCGGTGTTCTCGCGATGTTCGGTGCAATTGCCGTGATGGCGATGGTGCCGTGGCTGGACACCTCTGCGGTGCGCTCGGGCAAATATCGGCCAAAGTTCAAAGCATGGTACTGGCTGCTGGCCATCGACTTTGTGGTGCTGACGTGGGTTGGTGCTCAGGTGCCAAATGAGCTGAACGCTTGGATCTCGCTGCTGGCCTCGGCCTACTGGTTTGCCTACTTCCTTGTGATCCTGCCGCTGCTGGGGGTGCTTGAAAAACCACTGCCGCAACCCGCTACGATTGAGGAAGACTTCAAGTCGCACTACGCCGCACCGGCTGAGTGAGAGAAAGGAACTGACTGAGATGTTTCGCAAAATCGCAATCAGCGCTGTCTCTGCACTGAGCCTGATGACGGCAATGGCCATGGCTGCCGAGACAGGCGGCCATGTCGAAGACGTGGCATTCAGCTTTGAAGGCCCGTTTGGCAGCTATGATGAACACCAACTGCAACGCGGGCTTCAGGTTTACACCGAAGTCTGCTCTGCCTGCCATGGTCTGAACATGGTGCCAATCCGCACCTTGTCGGATGAAGGGGGACCGCATCTGCCGGAAGACCAGGTGCGTGCCTACGCCAAGAACTTCTCGGTGACTGATAAGGACACTGGCGAAGATCGTGACGGCCTGCCGGTTGACTTCTTTCCTGCCAATGATGGCGCGGGCGCACCCGATCTTTCGCTGATGGCGAAGGCTCGGGCGGGCTTCCACGGCCCTTACGGGCTGGGTCTGAACCAGTTGTTCAAGGGCATGGGCGGGCCCGAATATATCGTGGCGCTGCTGCACGGCTACACCGGCGAAGAAAAAGACGAAGCCGGCTCGACCTTCTATGAAAACCCAGTGTACTCAACAGGCTGGATCAAAATGCAGCCGCCCTTGGCCGATGGTCAGGTGGAATTCGCCGATGGCGCGCCGAATGACATCAAAAGCATGTCCGAAGATGTGGCGGCGTTCCTGATGTGGTCGGCCGAGCCCAAGCTGAACGCCCGCAAGGACACTGGCTTTAAGGCCGTGTTGTTCCTGATCCTGCTGTCCTCGCTGCTGTATCTGACCAACAAGCGTCTGTGGTCGGGCATCAAAGGCAAGAAAGCGCACTGATTTTCGGATCACTGGCTTCGGAAAAACCCCGCCCAGTGCGGGGTTTTTTTATGTCTAACCCAGATACTCTTTTAGCGCCTGTGGTGGGTTGGCAAACAGCTCCGCTGTAACCACGGGGGCCTGCGCCACGCCATCGGCCACCAGCACCGTCTTACCCGCAAAGCGTTTCGCATCACTGGGATCATGCGTCACCATCAGCACCGCCGCCCCGGTGACAGTCGCCACCTCATCCAGCAAATCCAGCATCTCGGCCTTCAATGCTGGGCCAAGTGCCGCAAACGGCTCATCCAGCAACAGCACTGGCCTTGCGCGCAACAAAGCCCGCGCCAGCGCCGCCCTGCCCTGCTGCCCGCCCGAAAGCTGGCCGGGTTTGCGGGCAGCCAAACCCTTCAAGCCGACTTGGTTTAAGGTGGTTTCGATCTGTGCCCCTTGCGCCGGGGTTAACCGCAAGGTCGGCGACAACCCCAGCCCAAGGTTCTGCGCCAGCGTCAGATGTGGGAACAGGTTTTGATCCTGAAACAGAATCGTCAGCGGTCGATCCCCAGCAGAAACCCCTGCCAAATCCCTGCCCTGCCACAAAACATGCCCTTGCGCCGGGGCCAAAAACCCCGCCAAGGCCATCAGTAACGTCGATTTTCCCGCACCCGAAGGCCCGATCAACGCCACCCGCTCGCCCGCCGCTACCTGCCAATCGGCGGTCAGGCGGAAGTCATCTTGCTGCAAAACCACCCGTTCAAGCGTCAGCATAGTGGCTTCCCAATCGGTCAAAGGCCCAGAACAAAGCAAAGCTGATCGCAACCAATATCAGCGAGGCCGCCGCAGCCTGTTGCAACCGGTACGCCCCGATCAAATGTTGCACAAACAGCGGCAAAGTCGCGCCACCATCGCCCGCAAACAGCGCAATCACCCCCAGATCGCCCATCGAAAGCGCCGCAGCCAACCCCGCGCCATAGCCCAGCGGGCGGGCGAGCCTTGGCAGAGTGACAAAGCGCAGTATCGTGCGGCGCGGCAGGCCAAGGCTGGCAGTCAAGCGACCATAATCCGCCTCAAGCTGCCGCGCCTCAGGCAGCAAAAGTCGGAACAGATAGGGCAGCGTTAGCGTGGCATTGACCAAAACCGTGATCGGCAGCGCCAGCGTTTCCGGCGTCACAAACGGCCGCACCATCAGGAAAAGCCCCGTCCCCAACACCAGAGAACTTGCCGCAAGCGGCAGCATCGCTGCCAACTCGATCACCCGGATTTTGCCACGTGCCGCGCCCACAGCCAGGATCAGCGCAGCACTTGTCGCCAGCAAAGCCGACACCACAGCCACCAAAACCGAGCGCAGAACCGCCGGCCAAAGCCCATTCGGCAGCGCAGCCAGCCCCGGCAATCCCTTGCTGACCACCGCGAGCAACGGCGTAAACAAAAACAACGCCGCGGCAGCAATCGCCAGCCCATCCGCGCCGCGCCGCCACCCAGTCGGAGCTGCAATCGCCATCCGCCGCCCCAACCCCGCCCCAAACCCCTGCGGCAAAGTCAGCCCCAGTGCAGCCAGCGTGATCGCCGCACAGAGCGCAAACTGCACCGCCGCCAGCAAAGCCGCCCGCCCCAGATCAAACTCAAACCGCAACGATTGATAGATCGCCAGTTCCAGCGTGCTGGCCTTCGGCCCCCCGCCCAGCATCAAAGCAATCGCAAAACTTGCCAGACAAATCAGCAAGATCACCGCGAATATCCCCGGCAACTGCGCCCGCAACATCGGTGCTTCCAGATGCCGGAACTGTGCCGATGGCGGCAATCCCAGCGACTGCGCCAGCCGAAACCGCTCGACCGGGATCGACTGCCAGCCATGCAGCAACATCCGCGTTGCCAGCGGCATGTTGAAGAACACATTCGCCAGCACCACCCCATGCAACCCAAAGATCGACACCTCGGGCAAACCCAGCCATGCCAGCGCGCCGTTCACAGGCCCGCCCCGGCCAAACACCGTCAAAAGCCCCATCACCGCCACCACCACCGGCAGCACGAAAGGGGCCGCCAGCAACCGGATCAGCATCCCGCGCCACGGAAACCGACGGCGGAACAAGGCGCGCGCGACAGGGATAGCAAGCAGGCTCGACGTTGCCGCCGACAGGCTGGCTTGCAGCACGGTAAACCGCAAGGCCTGCCAATCCTGCGCGGCCAAAGCAAAACTCTCCGCCCGGGCGGCCACCATCGCCGCACTGCCCAAAATCAGCGCGGCGATGGCAAGGCTCAGCCCGAAGGCTGGGCTTATTTCGACAGCGCGGCTTGCCATTCCGCAATCGCGGGCGCACGGGCAGCTTCGGCGTCACGTGCCGACATCAGCAAAGATTTCACCGGCTGCACCAAAGTTTCAAACCCCTTCGGCAAGCCCTCTGCCGGAGTTTTAGCCGGATACATCCAGTTCGTGGTGATCAGCACCGACTGCGCCGCATCCGCCGTCAGGTAGGCCAGAAACTGATCTGCCAGCACAGATTGCTGCGATGAAGCCAGCTTTCCCGCCACCTCGATCTGCATATAATGCCCCTCAGAAAACGAAGCCGCCGCCTTGGTATCGTCATTCTCGGCAATCAGGTGATAGGCGGGCGAGGTGGTGTAAGACAGCACCATATCGGCCTGCCCCTCGGTAAACATGCCGTAGGCTTCCGACCAGCCGGGCGTCACCGTGACGATGTTATCGGCCAGATCGGCCCAGATTTGCGGCGCCTTGTCGCCATACGCCGCCTTCACCCACAGCACCAGACCAAGGCCGGGGGTAGACGAGCGCGGGTCCTCGATCACAACTTTCAAATCAGAAGCGGCAAGTTCTGCAAACGAAGCAGGCGGCGTGGCGACTTTGGTCTTGTCGTAAACGAAGGCGAAATAGCCCCAGTCGAACGGAATGAAGTTGGGGTCTTGGAAGGGCACTGGCAACGTGTTCGGCTGCGACGCTACGGGTGCGAACAATCCGGTCGCGGTCGCGTCGGCGGTCAGGTTGGTATCAAGGCCCACCACGACATCGGCCTTGCTATCCGTCCCCTCCAACTTCACCCGCGCCAGCAAGGCAGCGCCGTCGCCTGCGGTAACAAATTTCACGTCGCAGCCGCAGGTCGCTTCAAATCCCTTCTCAATCGCCGGGCCGGGGCCCCACTCGGACGTGAAGCTGTCATAGGTCAGCACGGTTAAGACGGGCGTATCAGCCAGCGCGGGCGAGGCGAGGAATACGAGGCCCGCAGCGAGGAGTTTGGTGGTCATCTTTCTCTCCAACGTTGCGACGGAAATGGTCGGGGATGGAGAAATCCAGCACCTTCCCTCCGCCGGTATGATCCGGTTCAGGTTCGACGGGTTCGCTTTCGCATCTCAGCCTTTGGCGCGTTTCATGGAAACGACCGCCGGCTCCCCGAGGTAAGACAAAGCATAGGCAAACCGTTGCCGGGTGCAAGAGGGGATATGTAGCCACACGCGGACAGAGGGTGCTGTGACTTATTTCAATAAGTTAGCGGTGGGTTATTCACCCATGCCGAACCGTTGCCACAGCCTTACGACAGACCTTCCCGATGATCCGCAATCTGCGCGGGGTGATTAAGCTTGAACGCGCCGGGATCGGGGTGTTTCTGACCCTGTCCCAGCCGTCAAAGCCGAAGGTGACAGAACCCGCGGGCGCGGGGCGGTATGAACGGCTCGATTTTGCGGCTATCCTCCGCATCCAGATTGTCATGATCGAAAAAGCCACGGCGCTGCGCGACCGCGCCGTGATGACGGCTTCAAGAAAGCCGCGAAAGACGTTGACGGCTCGGCACAGGGTCGTTGGCGTTTTAACATGGTTAGGACGTAATTAACCACAACATATGGTATAGAATTGGTCATAATCAGCGATACCACACAATTCTTTCCCAGCTGGGAAAGCCCTGTAGGGCCGTCGAGAACCTTGGCTCAGATCATCCACCAACTGCTTTAAGGGTTTATCGGGCGCGGGGCTTGGCTTATTGGGGATGCAAAGAGGAGCCTTTCCATGAGCCTGAACACCTTCGGTCATCTGTTTCGCGTCACCACTTGGGGAGAAAGCCACGGGCCTGCGATTGGCTGCACGGTGGATGGCTGTCCTCCGGGGGTGCGGTTGTCAGAGGCGGATTTGCAGCCTTGGCTGGATCAGCGGAAACCGGGGACCAGCAAGTTCACCACCCAGCGGAAAGAGGCGGATGCGGTTCGCATTCTGTCCGGGGTGTTTGAGGGCGTCACCACCGGGACGCCGATCCAGCTGATGATTGAAAATACGGATCAGCGCAGCAAGGATTACAGCACCATCGCGCAGGCGTTTCGGCCGGGGCATGCCGATATCACCTACCATCAGAAATACGGGGTCCGGGATTATCGCGGCGGTGGGCGGTCGAGCGCGCGGGAGACGGCGTCTCGGGTGGCAGCCGGCGGGGTGGCGCGGGCGGTGCTGGCGTCGTTGTCGCCGGGGCTGACCATCAGCGGGTATATGGTGCGGATGGGGGTGATGGGGATTGATCGGGGGCGGTTTGATGCGGCGGTGATCTCGGGTAATCCGTTCTTCTGTCCTGATCCGGTCGCGGTGCCAGAGTGGGCTGACTATCTGGATGGGTTGCGGCTGGACCACAATTCGGTGGGGGCGGTGATTGAGGTGATGGCGTCGGGGGTGCCTGCGGGGTTGGGGGCGCCGTTGTATGGCAAGCTGGATTCCGATCTGGCAAGCGCGATGATGTCGATCAATGCGGTGAAGGGGGTGGAGATCGGGGACGGGTTCGATGCCGCGACTTTGACCGGGGTTGAGAATGCGGATCAGATCAGGATGGGGGCCAACGGGCCGGAGTTCTTGTCGAACCATGCGGGGGGGATCTTGGGCGGGATTTCCAGCGGGCAGCCGGTTGTGGTGCGGTTCGCGGTGAAGCCGACCTCGTCTATTCTGACGCCACGCGCGACGATTGATGCGACGGGGGCGGAGATTGATCTGGTCACCAAGGGGCGGCACGACCCTTGCGTGGGGATCCGGGCGGTTCCGGTGGGGGAGGCGATGATGGCCTGCGTTCTGGCCGACCATCTTTTGCTGGACCGGGGCCAGACCGGAGGGGTTCGGGGCCGGATCGGGTAGGGTCCCAACTCGGGACCTTTTTTTGTTGTTTCATATCAGTGGGTTGGGGTGGTGGATTTAAGGATTTGTTAAGGTTTGGACGCCTAAACGCGTTCCAGAGGCCTATGTGATTCTTCTTCGATGTGTCTGAAGCAAACAAATGCCAAGTTTCCTATTGACACAATCTTAAAGATGTATGTGTTTGGTTCAATTCGTAGCGTTCACCAAGAAGAAATGGGAATTTAAGTTGACCGATTTCAAGAAAATTAAATTCGGATGGGTTAGCGCGGAGGCAGAGAGAGCAAATGATCCGGGCTTGCTCACAGACGGACATATTGATTTTCGCTCTATGGAATCAGAAGCCACTGAAGGTAAGAAGTATCTTTTTTTAGGATACAAGGGCTCTGGAAAATCAACGCTGGCAGAACGCATGGACCTAACTTTGTCTGGGCGGTTCGATAAATTTGTTAAAGTTGTGTCGTTGGGAGATTTCCCATTTACGCCATTTTCAAAAATTATTAAAGGAGATGAAGAACCGGAGTCAAAATTTCCCGCTGCTTGGTCATGGATTCTCCTAATTTATGTTCTTGAATCCTTTGAAAAAGACAAAGGCGCTCAGATTTCTGATGCCGAAGTATTCAACGAGGCCATAGGTGCATTTCGAGCTATGGGGCTTTCTCCCTCTGCGTCACCAAGTGCCATAGTACGAAAATCGTCTAAAACCAATTTTTCTGTCACCCTTCCAGGTAAGCTTGCTGAGTATGTATCTTCAGGCGGAGAAGTAAAAAATACTACTGAGATATTTAATTTTGTTGAATCTTTAAAATCCATTGCATCAAGGATAAGAAGTGGAAGCAACCACTATCTTATAATTGACGGACTAGATGATATCCTCACGACTCGAGAGGTTCAGTACAAATCGCTGGCTGCACTTATTTACGAAATAGGAAAGTTGAATGAACTTTTTAGTAGGAACTCTGTGCCGTTTAAAATAATTGTGCTCTGTCGAACAGACTTATTCGATAGAATTCCGGGGCCAAATAAAAATAAAATTCGTCAATCATATGCGTTGGAGCTTGATTGGTATCATGATGTCAAGGACCCCGATAATTCACTGCTTTTTAGAGCTGCCACAATTCGAGCGGAAAGAAGTTTGGCACGATCCGTCAAAATAGTTGAAGAATTTTTTCCGCCTTATATCAACTCCACCCCCTCAAAGCAGTACTTACTAGACCTGACACGCCACACACCAAGGGATTTTTTGCAGCTTTTGTCACACATGCAAGAGTTTTGTAGTGGTAATCGACTATCTGAAAGCAACGTTAGGTCAGCATCGCGTGACTACTCTATCAAGTATTTTCTACCCGAAATTCGAGATGAACTCGCAGGATACGCTTTACCGAATGAGATCGAAGCAATAATTTCAGCGCTAAGTCTGGTGGGAAAAAGAGATTTTAAAATATCGGAACTCTTCGCCGCATCTAAGGCAACTTTGTTCCCCCTATCTGATCAGCAAGTGTATACGTTGTGTGTCGCGCTGTTTAATTGCAGTGCTATTGGAAACATTGATAGTATGCCTCAAGGAAAAACGTCCTACTCATTTAAGTATCGCAATAGAAGTTCGGCCTTCAATGACGCAAAATCAATCATGCTGCATCGAGGACTTTGGAAAGCTCTAAATATAGTATAGTGCGGTTATTAGATTGTCCGCCTTTTCAATGGAGTTCCTCCCCCTACTCCGGCTGAAACAACCGCTCGATCTCGTCCATCACATCATCCATCAACCCGCCGCTGCGGGCGTGGGGGCCGGTGAATTTCAGCGACCAGCCGCCGATGCATTTCTCTCGCCGTATCGTCAGCCCCTGTTTCAGGGTCAGCAGCCGACGCGGGCGGCCGGGTTTGGTGGGGGTGGGGTCGGTCTCGGGGGCGAGCGCCTCGGTGAGCGTCGGGATCAGGGCGGCCCATTGGCTGGGCAGGCTGGCGCGGCGGTTTTCCTTGAGAATCTGGTGGATGAGGGGGGTGAGGCCGCCTCGGAGGGCGGCTGCGAGGCGCTCGATCTGGTTTTGTGAGAGCAGTTCGGGGGTGGTGAAGGCATCCTCCAACTCCTCTGCCACAAGGGCGAGGGTGCGCAGGCGGGTGCGTTTTTGTTTGGTGGCGGTGGGGTGCAGAGCGGCGATGGCGGCGTCGATGGTGGGGAACAGGTCTTGGGCGACGCAGGTGGCGAGGGTGAGGCCGCGCTCCCACGGGGTGAGGTTCTCGCGGATTTCGTTTTCGGCGATCATTTGCGCCATCGCGTCGGGGATCGAGGCGGGGGTGCGCAGGAAGGCGGGGATGGTGGTGTGGGCGCTGGGGTTGCGGCTGTGCAGCAGGCGGGTGGCGGTGAGGCGGCGCAGGCCGGAGATCAGGCCGTAGCGGTGGGTCTCGGTCGGTTGGGAGAGCGCCCAGACCTCGATGGGTTGGCGCAGGCCATCGCGGGCGATGGAGGCGGCGAGGTCTTCGAGGGCTGTGGTGTCGAGGTGGGAGCGGTCGCGGAGCAGGGCGTGCTCGAAGATTTCGGCGGCGGGGATCTGGGTGATTTCGGTGGGATGGGTGGGGGTCATCGGGCGCTCCTGTTTGCGGTGCAGGGTGCCGGGGGTGTGGTTAAGATTGGGTGAGCGGGGCGGTCTTAGCCGGGGATGTGCAGGAGGATGCCGTCGAGCGCCGCGGTCATCTTGATCTGGCAGGACAGGCGCGAGGTGGGTTGGCGGTCGGCGTCGGTGACGTCGAGCATGTCGTCTTCAAAAGCGGAGGGCGGGCCTGCGCGGGTGGCCCAGGCGGGATCAACGACGACGTGGCAGGTGGCGCAGGACAGCGAGCCGCCACATTCGCCGATGACGTTGGGGACATTGTGGGCGACGGCGGCTTCCATCAGGGTTTGGCCGGGGTGGACGGTGGCGGTGATGGATTGACCGTTGGGGAGGCGCCAGGTGGCTTGCATTTCAGGCTCCGGTTTGGCGGGACGCGCCGGGGTTCACACCCTTGGGCCCCTGTGGGATATTTGTGCCAATGTGAACGCGGCAGCGGGGCAATTTTTGCGTCATCCGCGTGCGGCTTTACCGATGGGAAAGCATTGGCGGGTTACAGATACCAGATGTACCAATCGCGCAGGGCGTCGGGTTCAAGAAGGGCGGTTTTTTCAACCTCGGCGCGTTTCATATAAAGGTGGTTTTCGACAAGGCCGCTGCCCACGGCGGTGGTGAGGGTGGTGTCGGATTGCAGATCGTTCAGGGCTTCGAGGAGGCAGGCGGCGGTGCCGTGTTTGGCATCGTTGGTGGTGAAGCCGTTGCCAGTCTCCATCGGTTGCAGTTTGTATTTGCCCTCGAACCCGAGCAGCGCGGCTTGCAGGACTGTGGCGACGGCGGTGTAGGGGTTTGCGGCGGCGTCGGCCATGCGGTGTTCCAGCCGGGCTTTCTTGCCGCCTTCCGCGCTGAGGCGGACGGTGACGTTGCGGTTGTCGCCGCCCCAGTTGCCCCAATAGCCCGACAGGCTGGCGGGTTGCAGGCGGTTGTAGCTTTGCGCATTGGGCGCGATCAGGCCCGCCATGGCTTTGTGATGCTGCATCCAGCCGGCGATGCAGCCTTTGGCGAGGGGGTTGAGGTTGGCAGGGTCGCCATAATCGCCATTGGCAAGGGCATTGTGGTCTTTGGAGTCGTTGAACGAGAGGTTAATGTGCATGCCGTTGCCACCCTTGCCGGGGATCGGCTTGGGCAGGAAGGTCAGAATGATGCCGTGATCCCATGCAATTTCACGGGCCATTTGCCGGAACAGCACGACGGTATCGACGTGTTGGACAGCACTGTTGAATGTGAGGGTAAATTCATATTGCGGGGTGTCATATTCGGCGGTGATCAGATCCAACGGCAGGCCAATGTCTTGGGCCTTGTTCCAGATTGCGTCGGTAAAGCGCCTCGGGTCGGTGAAATTGCCAGTGCCATAGACCACGCCGCCGGGGGTGTCGTAGGGCACGATCTGGCCATCATCGCGGCGGACGAAGGCGTAGGCTTCCAGCTCAATGCCGACTTTCGGGATCAGGCCGTGTTGCTTCCACGCCGCGACAGCGCGTTTCAGGGCAGAGCGCGGGCACATCGGGATCGGGGTGCCATCGGCGGCGAACAGGTCTCCAGTGACGACTTTGGTGTTCGGCTCCCAGCCTTGGCGAATCTCGTCGCCCTTCCAGCGCAAGGCCATGTCGGGAATGCCTTCAAGGCACATCGTGCCGGGCGCCTCTATCAGCAAGTCTTTGTCGTAATGCACCGAAAAGGTCGGGCGGGCGAAGCGGCTTTCGTCGTCTTTTAACTTGCTGGCAGGCAAGTATTTGCCGCGCATGATGGAAAGGTGATCGCAAAACATCGCGCGCAGGCGCTGC
Organism: Cypionkella sp.; assembly: GCF_030652235.1. Lineage (GTDB taxonomy): Bacteria > Pseudomonadota > Alphaproteobacteria > Rhodobacterales > Rhodobacteraceae > Cypionkella. Next base: position 117,979 of record NZ_JAUSBA010000010.1, on the reverse strand, counting down.
GGGTGATCGGTCATGGTAACTCCCTGAGGCGGTTCTTTGACCGCTTTTGGCCGCTTAGTTGAGTGTCACGGTGACGGGCAAAGATTTCAAACCGCCAACGAAGTTAGAGCGCAGGTATTTGTGATCACCCGCAGGTTCGATCTTGCGGAGGCGTTTGGCAAGTTCTTCGAACAACACACGCACCTCTAGACGGGCCAGCCACATGCCAAGACAAACATGTGGGCCGCCTTGGCCAAAGGCCACGTGGCGATTGTTTTGGCGCGCAAGATTGACGCGCATCGGGTCATCAAAGGCCGCGTCGTCACGGTTGCCGGAAAGGAACCAATAGACCACCTTTTGACCCGCCTTGACCTGCTTGCCGTGATAGTCAAAATCGCGGGTGGCGGTGCGGCGGAAATAGATCGCAGGGGTGGCCCAACGGATGATTTCATCGGGGGCGGTGTCCCACACCGTATGGGTTTGCAGCAGCGGCAGAAGTTCGGGTTGGTGGGCGAGGGCTTGCAGCCCTGCCGCGATCGAATAGCGGGTGGTGTCGTTGCCCGCGGCAACCAGCAGGCAGAAGAAATTGCGGAATTCGTGTTCGGGCATGGTGGTGCCATCGGCGGCAGGCTCCATGATCAGCGGCAGGATGCCCGAGCGGTCGCCTGAAGCAGCTTTGCGGGCCATCAGATCTTTGGCATAGACGAACAGCTCTGCGCCTGCCGGAGAGTTGAACGGCATCATGCGGAATTCATCGGTGGTCATCTTGTCAAGGACATGGCTGGTGAAATCGGGGTCGGTGTTGGCGATCAGCGCATCGCCTTTGGCGACCAGCCACGGCAGATCGGCGTCGGGTGTGCCCATGATGCGGCCCAGCATCCGCATTGGCAGTTGGCGGGCGATTTCGGCGGTGGCGTCAAAGCTGCCTTTCGGCAGGGTGGTGTCGAGAATATCGACACAAATATCGCGGATAACCTGTTCAAACTGCGCAATCACCGGGCGGGAGAAGGCTTTGGCAACGCGGATGCGGGTGGCCATATGCTGAGGCCCGTCGGTTTCTTGGAAGGTGCGACGGGCGAGGTATTCTTCGTAGGACTGATCCTCGATGCGGATACCACGGGCCGAAGACAACAGGTCAGTCTGGCGGTTCAGCTCTAGAATATCGGCATGGCGGGTGACGCTCCAATAGTTCTCGCCCTGCGCGTAATCGGTCCAATGCATTGGATCCTCACGGCGCAGACGGGCGAAGGTGTTCAGCGGCGCACCATTGGTGAAGGCATCATGGCTGGACAAATCGGCATGGCCATCGTCGGTGGGGGTCCAAAGCGTCATAATTCCTCGCTTGCCGTGGGGCTGATTTATAAATATGCTATACATGTTCATAAATATGTAAAGAGAAAGATTATGCATATTGCAGTGCTGGTGGCGAACACCGACGAGAGTGAATTTGCGCAGGCACATCCAAAGGATGGCGCGAAGTTTGCCGCGCTGTTGCAAGCAGAGCGCCCGGAGTGGCGGGTGAGTGCGTTTTCGGTGAAGGATGGGGCGTTTCCGGCCGAGGGGGCGCGGTTTGATGGCTGGATCATCACCGGAAGCCCGGCCTCGGTGCATGATTCTGCGGCTTGGGTCGGGCGGCTGTTTGGGCTGATCCGAGAGATCGTGGCGCGCGGCGCGCCGTTGTTTGGCGCGTGCTTTGGCCATCAGGCGATTGCGGTGGCTTTGGGCGGGGTGGTCGGGGACAATCCCGGCGGTTGGGTGTTTGGGGCGGTGCAGACGGAGATAGAGGGCGCACAAATCCGGCTTTATGCGGCGCATAGAGAGCAAGTTTTGACCATGCCAGAGGGGGCTATAGCGTTGGGGGGCAATGCGGATTGTGCGGTGGGGAGTTTTGCGATTGGATCAAACGTGCTGACAACGCAGTATCATCCCGAGATGACGCATGGGTTTATGGTGGCATTGACCGAAGAAATGCAGGGCAAGCTGCCGGATCAGGTGTTGAACGCTGCCCGCGCCTCACTCTGCGGTGCGGTGGCGGATCAGGACAAGATCGCACGACGGATCGTGCAGTTCTTTGAAACTGCTCAGGTCAGCAGCCCATAGATCAGTGTGCCCCAACATGCCGTACCGAAGCCGACAGCGGGCAGCAGCCACCAGCTTTTACGCGCCTGCCAGGTGGCGGCCGTGTACGGATGAGGCGGTGCGACGTCGATCTGTGCCATGATTGTCCGGTTTTTTGTAAAGTTTACCAAACATAGGCTCAACCGCGATATCGCGCTTGGGTGCAAAAGGTGAGTGTCGGTTTCTTTCGAATAGGTCAGATATCATTGTCAGGTCGCAAATTTAACCGGTCACGCGGTTCGGATATTGCTGCCAAAGGGGAGGCCATCGCCCAAAAAAATGCCACTAAACTGCGTTTAGAGCCCGTTACAAGGCACCAAATCCAGTGCGATCCAGTGGCCAGACCGGGCGGCGAACGCGGACATAGGGGCGCAGATGGGCTTGCGGGGTGGCGAGGGCTCCGGTGTCGCAGACGATGACTTTGCCCGCAATCGGCTGAAACGCGGCGCGGAAGTGTTGCATGGATTTGACCACCAGAAAGCGCAGGGCGGTCGGCTCAACGCCAAATGTGCGGACCTGCATCAGATCAAGCATCTGGCCGGGTTGGGTGACGACCAGAACATCAATGCCTTGCACGCGCAGAACGGCGGTGAGGCCGAAGCTGTGGGTGATGCCGCCAAGGATGGGGCCGTTGCCGGTATAGCTGCCATCCGACAGGTGGATGATTTCGCCTGTCAGGTTCAGCGGGCTTCCGCCAAAGCTGGGGTCTTGTTTGCCGCCAAGTGCGAGGCTGACTTGATCGCCGACTTTGTGACGGTGCAGAAGCGCTGCCGCTTCGGCGTCGATCATTGGGGCGAAGGCGCCGCCAGTTGCACCCGCGTCAAGCAGGGCTTGCAACAGCGCGGTGGCATCGCCGTAAGCGCCTGCGCCGGGGTTGTCGGCATAGTCGGCGATGACAAGCGGGCCTTGGCTGGCGTCGAAATCGCGGGCTTGCAGGGCGGCTGCGGCGGGGCTGAGAAAATCATTCGAGACAGAGTCGCGTTGTGCCCAGATTGTATCGGCCAAGGCTTTGGCAATCGCCTGCGCGCGCGGGCCAGCGGTGGGGATGGTTTGATCGTAGCTGACCAGAACGGTGGGGCCAGCCTCTAGAATATCGGCCTCGGCAAAGCCTGCGTTGATCGAGACCGCAAGGATGCCGGGTTCGGATTCGTGCTGCGTCGCGCGGGTATAAAGCGCGGCGGTTTGCGGGACATCAGAGCGGCCCGCGTTGGCTTCATCCAGCATCGGAAGGTGGACGCGCAGGGTGGTGGGGTTTGTTTCGCCGCGCAGCGTCGCATCCAACAGGCGGGCGGCGTGGCGGCCGGTTTCGCGCATGTCGATATGTGGGTAGGTTTTGTAGCTGACCATGATCTGCGCTGCCGCGACCATCGCGGGCGTCACCATCGCATGCAGATCAAGGGTGACGGCGATGGGCATATCGGGGCCGACAATGGCGCGCAGGCGGTGCAAGAGTTCGCCCTCGCCATCTTCGCAGAAGGTGGGGACCATCGAGCCGTGCAGGCTAAGCAGGATGCCATCGAGGCTGTCGCGATGTTGGCGCGCGCCGTCGCAGATCAGGCCCGCGATATGATCGAACGCCTCACGCGCCACACGCGCGCCGGGGGTGGCGTGGGCCGAGACGGTATGGGTGATCAGCCAGCCTGCCTTGCGGCCTATGTCGAGAAACCCGGCGAGTTCTTCGTTGACGTCGCCGAAGCGGTCGATGGCGGTTTGGCCCAGATCCAGCACATCGTTGCGGAAGTCTTGCAGGGTGGTTTCGCCGCGCTTGAAGGTGTTGCTTTCGTGGACGAAGGCGGCGGTCAGGATGTGGAAGGGCATATTTGGGCTTTCAAAGCGGGTGGAAACAGGCGGTGGGATGCATGGTGGCGTCCAGCACCGGGCGTTCAGTGCGGCAGCGGTCTGTCGCGTGCGGACAGCGTCCGGCAAAGGCGCAGCCGGGGGGCAGATCGAACGGGCTGGGGATTTCACCGCTGAGCGGCGCGATGGCGCGGCGGCGGGTGGGGTCCGGGGTAAAACCACTGTCGATCAGGGCGCGGGTGTAAGGGTGGCGCGGTTGTGCATCGGCGGTGGGCAGAATTTCCACCACGGCGCCGAGATACATCACCACGATGCGGTCGCAGAAATAGCGCACAAGGCCAAGGTCATGGCTGATGAACAGGTAGGTCAGGCCCATCTGATCACGCAGGCCCGCCAGCAGATCAATAATTTGGGCCTGAATAGAGACGTCTAACGAGGCCGTGGGTTCATCAAGCACGACGAATTCGGGGCGCAGCGCGAGGGCGCGGGCGATGCCGACGCGCTGGCGCTGGCCGCCGGACAACTGATGCGGGTGGCTGCTGGCCATCTCGGGCGGCAGACCGACCGCGGTAAGCATCTCGGCGATTTGGCCGGGGGGCAGCGGGCGGCGTTGCACGGTGAAGGGTTCGGTCAGCACATCGGCCACGGAAAAGCGCGGATCGAGCGAGGAATAGGGGTCTTGAAACACCATCGCCATCCGCTTGCGCGCGGCGCGCAGCGCGCTTGGGCCAAGGCTGGTCAGATCGGTGCCATCCAGGATGACACGGCCCGAAGAAGGCTCTAACAAGCGCAAAACCAGCCGGGCAAGGGTAGATTTGCCGCAGCCGCTTTCACCGACGACGCCGACGACTTCGCCCTTGGCGATGGCGAGTGACACATCCCGGACGGCGAGCATGGCGCGGGGGCGTTTGAGAAAGCCGCCACCGGTTTGAAAGCGTTTGGTGAGGGCTTCGATCTGTAGCATCGGGGCGGTCATGGTGCGATCTCTGGCAGGTGCAGGCAGGCGGCTTGGCCATCGCCGCGTTGGGTCAGGGGCGGGATATGGGTCGCACATTCGGCGGTGGCCTTGACACAACGAGGATGAAAGCGGCAGCCGCTGGGGTATTGGCGGGCCGATGGCACAGCACCGGGGATGCCGCGCAGGGTTCCGCGCGCCATGCCTTCTTGCGGGATGCAGTTGATCAGGGCGGCGGTATAGGGGTGCTGCGGGGCGGCAAAGATCGGGGCGACCGGGCCTTCCTCGGCCAGACGGCCCGCGTAAAGTACCGCAACTCGATCGCAGATTTGCGCGACGACGCCCATGTCATGGGTGATCAGCAGCAGGGCCACGCCCTTTTCGCGCACAAGACCCGCAAGGATTTGGATGATTTGGGCCTGCACAGTGACATCCAGCGCTGTGGTCGGCTCATCCGCGACGATCAGTTCGGGGTCGCCCGCAAGGGCCATGGCGATGACGATGCGCTGCTTCATGCCGCCGGACAACTGATGCGGCCAAGCCTCAGCCACCGCTGCCGCCTCAGGGATGCGGAGTTGGGTCAGCAGATCGAGGGTTCGGGCGCGGGCGGCGTGTTTGGTCAGGCCAAGATGCAGACGGGAAACCACGTCGATCTGCGCGCCGATGCGTTGCACGGGGTCCAGCGCCGTCATCGGGTTTTGGGTGACAAAACCGATGCGGCGGCCACGGAGGGCGCGGCGTTGGGCATCGGTCAGGCTGGCAAGGTCTTGGCCGTCAAACCGCACTGTTCCGGCACTGACGCGACCGCCGATCAAGGGCAGCAGGCCCATCGCCGCCATCGCGGTAAGGGATTTGCCCGAGCCGGATTCGCCGACAAGGCCAAGGGTTTGGCCGCGTTCCAACCGCAGGCTGACGCCATCCAGCAGGTGCGCCGAACCGATGGCAACGCTGACGTTTTGCAGGTCTAGCAGCGCGCTCATACCGCCCTCCGCATCCGGGCGCGGATGTCTAACTCGGCGATCAGCGCGTCGCCGTAGAGGTTGATGGCGACGACGGTGATGGCGACAGCAAGGCCGGGGAAGATGATGATCCACGGGGCTTTGAACACGAGGGCCGAGCCTGCCGACATCATGCCGCCCCAGGATGGCACCGGGGGCTGTGCGCCCAGACCGAAAAAGCCGAGGGTGGCCTCCAAGATGATGGCGTCTCCGGTGGCCAGCATGGCGCTGACCAAGACGGGGGCGAGGGCGTTGGGCAGCAGGTGGCGGAATAGGATATGGCCGTTGCCCGCGCCAAGGCTGGCGGCGGCTTCGATGAAGGTTTCGCCTTTTAGGGTCATGATCTGGGCGCGGGTTAGGCGGGTGAATTGCGCGAGATAGGCGACTGAAATGGCGACCATGGTGCCAGTGGTGCCGGGGCCGATGATGGCCACCAAGATGAGGGCGATCAGGATTTCGGGGAAGCTCCATGTCAGATCGACGATCGTGGTGACGGCGCGGTCAAACCAGCCGCCGAACCATGCGGCGGCGGCCCCTAGGGTCATGCCACACAAGACGGAAATTGTGATGGCGATGCTGCTGACCGACAGCGAGGTGCGCGCGCCATACATCAAACGGGTGAGCAGATCGCGGCCAAATTCATCGGTGCCCAGCCAATGGCTGGCGGAGGGCGGTTGCCATGCGGATTTAAGCTCTTGGATATCATAGGCATAGGGGGTCAGCAGCGGGGCTGCTATGGCGGCGAGGATGACAAGGATCAGCCAAAGGCCAGCTAGGGCACCTGCGGGGCGGCGCAAAGCGCGGATCGGGGCGGGCAGGGTCATGCGAGGGCCGCCCGCACGCGGGGGTCCATCGCGGCTTGCAGGATGTCGCCCAACAGGGTGCCAAGCATGACGGCCATTGCCAGCATCAAGAGGCAAGCTTGCACCACGGGGTAATCGTGTTGGCTGAGCGATTTGATCAGCAGGGTGCCGAGGCCGGGGCGGGCGAAGACCACCTCGACCGTCACCGCACCGCCCAAGATCCAGCCGATGCGCAGGGCAAGGATCGTGACAACTGGGATCAGCGCGTGGCGCAGGACGTGGCGGAGTTGGATGCGCAGGGGCGACAGACCTTTGGCGTGTAGAAGCGTGACGAAATCGCGGCCAGAGGCTTCGATCATCGCTATGCGGGTGATGCGGGCGACGAGGGCGGTGCCGCCCAAGCCGATGGTGAGAACGGGTAACACCAAGGCGCTGGCGCTGCGCGCACCCGAGACCGGGAACCAGCCGAGCCACACCGAAAAGATCAGCATCAGGATCAACCCAAGCCAAAAGCTGGGCATGGTGGAGCCGAGCAGAACACCGCCCATTATGGCTTTGTCCGGCCATTTGTCACGGTTTAGGGCTGCCAGTACGCCAAGACCAACGCCGACGACGGAGGAGAACAGCAGCGCAAAGCCGCCCAACCGCAGCGAATGCGGCAGGGCTTGCAGGATCAGATCCGACACCGGGCGGCGGGCGACGATGGCGGTGCCAAGATCGCCCTGCATCACTTTCGACAACCAGATGCCGTATTGCACCGGCAGCGGTTGATCGAGGCCATAGCGGGCCTCCATCTGGGCGCGGGCTTCGGGGGACGATCCGACCTTGAGAAGATTGTCGATCGGATCGCCGGGGATGAAATGCAGGATCAGGAATATCACCAGCGAGACGGCAAGGAACACCGGCACAAGCATCACGACCCGACGGATCAGATAAGAATACATGCCCGTGTCCCCTGCCCTACGCTGCTATTCCTTCACTTCCATGTCCATCACGGCGGTAGAGCCGACGACGGGCGCGTTCAATTCGGCTGGCATCACCAGACGATCGGCGTTGTAGGCGACGCTTTCGACCGGTTGATAGATCGGCGCCATCGGGAACTGGGTCAGCACATATTCATGGTAAGCGGTGAAATTGGCGACCCGCTCGGCCATGTTTTTCGAGCCCGTCATCGCAGCTTTGCGCAATTCTTCGGCTTTGGGGTCATTGAACATCGAGATGTTCGGATAGCCCAGACGGTCGGCACCAAAGAACCAATCGACGATATCGGCGTTGTCCCAATCATAGGAACGGACGGCGAGTTGCTGGGTGCCGGTTTTGTATTGATCGCGGATCATCGAACTGTCGAAAGTGGTGATTTCGGCCTCGACCCCCACAGCTTTCAACTGGGCTTGGACGACTTCAGTCAGGCGGCGGAAAATGCTGTCGCTTTGGGTCCACAGGCTGACTTTCAGCGCCACGCCGTCTTTGGCGCGGACGCCATCGGCACCCATCACCCAGCCAGCTTCATCCAGCAGGGCATTGGAGCGGGCGGGGTCGAAGTGGATTTTGGCACTGTCCGCGACATGGCCTTCTGGCAGCGCAGAGATCAGGAAGGTATCGGCAACCGCGCCCACCCCGCCAAAAACCGAGGCAAGAATTTCTTCTTGGTTGATCGCTTTGGCAACGGCTTCGCGCACTTTGATGTCATCGAAGGGGGCTTTGGTGACGTTGATCGGCATGTAGTACACATCTTGGCCCGGAAGGGTCACAACCGCGAGGTTAGGCTCTTTTTTGACCTCTGACAGCAAGTCTGCGGGCACGCCCAACAGCATATCGACGCCGCCGGTTTTCAACTCCAGAAACGCGGTGGAATCTTCGGCGATTTCACGGAAGGTTATTTTGGCGATATGGGCCGGGCCGGTGTTTTTCGCCAGAGGCGAGCCCCAGGTGTAATCGTCATTGCGCACCAGCACGGTTTCCTGGCCGATGGTGAAGCTTTCCATCTTGAACGGGCCTGTGCCGTAAACCTCGGTCACGCCATAATTGTCACCCAAAGCGGCGTAGGATTTCGGCTCGATCACCGACATGAAGCTGGAGGACAGGTTATACAGCATGTTCGGCTCGGGCCGCGCCATGACGAATTTCACGGTCAGATCATCGACCACTTCGACCGATGCGACGGCTTCGGTCATATAGGCGTTTTCGCTGCCCTTGAAGGCCTCTAGCCACGGGCCGATGGTGGCGGCGTTGAACGGCTCGCCGTTGTGAAAGGTGACGCCGGGCTTCAGATGGAAGGTCCAGGACATGCCATCCGGCGCTTCTTCCCACGAGGAGGCCAGCCACGGGTGAAACGACAGATCGGCAGCTTGGCTGACCATGCGGTCGAAGATCAGTGTGGTGGCTTTGTTCAGGTTGTTGGCTTTGATCGGGTTATAGGTGGGCGCGCCGACCTCGCTGGTGTTCAGCACGAACACGGCTTCTTGCGCGCTGACGGCTTGGGCGGCGAACAGCGCGAACAGGCTGACGCTGGCGGTGAGAAGCGTTTTGCGGATACTTATGGTCATTGGACAGATCCTCCTTTGTTGGTTTTTTGTTTGTTATGTGGTGGGCTTGGTGGGGCCACGGGCCGAGCCGATATGGCCGATAAAGCTGCCGTGTAGCGCCGAGACGCGGGCCATACGCGCCTCAACCGCCGCGCCGAGTTCGCGGAACACGCCGTTGATCATTAGGCCCACCAGCGAGGACATCGCCGAGGTGGCATCCCAGAAATGATTGAGATCGGTGGGCACGGCGAACACCTCTGTCACGGTGTCATGCGCCCACGAGCAATAGGGATCGGTGATCAGCGTCACCGGGATGCCCGCGTCACGCGCGGCCAAGGCCAGATCGCGGGTCAGCCGGGAATAGCGCCGCGCGTCGATCAGAACGAGGGTGGTTTGGGTGGGATCGTCCAGCAAAACCTCGGCAAAGTGGCCTGCGGCGACATCGCACAGATGCACCCCCGCGCGTAGGTATTGCAGGTTGTGCGCCAGTTCGGCAGCGCGACCGCGTTCGGTCTGAAAGCCCGCCACCCAGACGGATCGGCGGTGCGACAGGCGTTTGACGGTGGCATCAAAGGCGGGGCTGGCGGCCATTTCGTAGACGGCGACAAGCGCCGCCATCTCGCGGTCCAGCGCGCGGGACAGTTCGGCGTTGCCGCTTTCGCTGCGGCGGTGGAAATCTTGCAGGCGATCGCCGATCAACCACGCCGTATCGCCCAGATCAAGCTGAAGGCTGCCTTTAAGGTCTTTCAGATGGCGGTAGCCTAAGGTGCGGCAGAATCGGCCCACAGTGGCCTCGGACACACCGACTTTTGCTGCCACCGAAGCGGCGGTTTCGAATGGCAGAGATTGTAGATTGGCCAGCAGAAAGCCCGCAATGGCGCGATCCGATGGGGTGCCTTCTGTATTGGCCGTGGCCAGACGTTGCCGCAGATCGCCCGAAGCGGCGGTTGGGTCTTGCGAAACGGGCGGGTCGTCTTGCGGCAAATCCGGGGTTCCTTTCGGGTATCCAGAAAGACTGTCAGGATTCTGTCATTCGGTCAAGCTTGCAAGTAAACTGAAATAAATCTAGCGTGACGCCACCGCTGACAGGAGGCCAGCCATGACCCAGACCCGCGCGCCCTTGCGCATTGATGCCGCCGATCTGCGGCTTGTGCGCCTGCCACTGGTGACGCCGTTCACCATTGCCACGGGCACGATGACCGAGAAAATCTTCCCGCTGCTGGTGCTGAAAGCCGATGGGATTGAGGGCTATGGCGAGGGCGTGATGGACCCGCTGCCAGATTATCTGGAGGAAACCGTGGCGGGGGCGATGGGCCTGCTGCGCGATGTTTTGCTGCCGCAACTGGTCGGCCAAAGCTTTGCACATCCACAGGAATTGGCGCGTAAGCTGGTGCCATGGCGCGCGAACCACATGGCTAAGGCGACCCTTGAGATGGCGTTCTGGGATCTGTGGGCGAAGTCGCTGAACTTGCCACTGCAAAGCGTGCTGGGTGGGTCGGGCGATGCGATTGATGTGGGGGTCTCATTAGGGATCGGGCCGATTGCTGCAACGATGCAGCGGATCTCCAGCCATCTAGAGCAGGGCTATCAACGGATCAAGTTGAAGGTGAAACCGGGGCATGATCTTGAATTGTTGCGGGCGGCGCGGGCGGAATTTCCGGGGGCGCATCTGACAGTAGACGCCAATTCCTGCTATACGCTGGCTGATACGGCGCTGTTGCAGCGCATGGATGATTTTGATCTGGATTACATCGAGCAACCGCTGGCTTGGGATGACATTCACGACCACGCCACGCTGCAAACCCGGTTGCGCACGCCGATCTGTCTGGATGAATGCATCCGCACCGTTGAACACACCCGCAAGGCGCTGCAAACGGGTGCGGCGCAGGTGATCAATATCAAGGTTGGACGCGTTGGCGGCTATGCCAATGCCTTGCGCATTCATGATCTGTGCGAGGCGTTTGCGGTGCCCGTCTGGTGCGGCGGGATGCTGGAATCGGGGATTGGGCGCGCGCACAATATCCATCTGTCCACCCTGCCAAACTTCACCAAGCCCGGCGATACGTCTTCAGCGAGCCGCTATTTCACGCGGGATATTATCGAGCAAAAGCTGGAAACCACAGCGGGGCGGATGCCGGTGCCGCAGGGGGCAGGCATCGGGGTCAGCCTAGATCTGGATTATCTGAAAACCGCAACGCTCAGCTTTGAAAGTATCACGGCATGAGCGCGTTTGTCTTTCGCGACCTGTCGGGCATGGACGAGTTTCGCGCCGCTGAAGACTTGCAGCGCAGCGTCTGGGGCGCGGGGGATCAGCCCGATCCGGCCGATCTGATGATGGTGGTGCAGGGTTTGGGCGGGTTGGTCGGCGGGGCTTTTGCCGGCGAGGTGTTGCCGGGCTACATCTTTGGCCTGCCGTCACGCGACCCTGCGGTGCAGCATTCGCATCGCTTGGCGGTGTTGTCCGAGGCACGCGGGCTGGGGCTGGGCGTGCGGCTGAAGTTCTATCAGCGCCAGTGGTGTTTGGCGCGGGGGATAAGCACCGTGCAATGGACCTATGATCCGCTGCGTCCTATCAACGCGGCGCTGAACATTCACCGTCTGGGGGCGCAATCGGGCCGCTATTTGGTCGATTATTATGGTGCGATGGCGGGGATCAATCGCGGCATCGCCTCGGATCGGCTGTTGGTCGACTGGGCGCTTGAGGCGCCGCGGGTCGCGGCGCTGGCTTTGGGTGAGACGGATTTGACGGCTGGCGGCGAGCTGCTGCCGCTGGCCTTGCCGCAAGATCTCGACGCGCTGTTGGCGCAGGATATGGCGGCGGCCTCGGCGCTGCGGATGCAGTTGCGGCAGGCGTTGCAAAAGCGGATGGCGCAGGGGCAGCGGATTGTCGGCTACGACAAGCAAAGCCGCTGCTACCGTCTGGCCTGAGGCCGACGCGCCGGGTTGGGGCGCGCCGCAATGTTTATTCAGATTTCCCGCACCAACCGCAGCGCGTCATAAATCGCGGCGTGAATGTTGCGGGCCTCGACCGCGTCACCGATGCGGAACAGTTGGAACCCTGCAGGGCCACCGCCATAGGTTTGCGGCTGGCCTGCGATCAAGGCGTCGTAATCGACAGCGCCAAGGTTGACCGAGCGCGGCTTCAAATCGAAGTAGATGTCGGCGAGGGGCTGGGTGCCATGGTTGACCACGATCTGATCGTAGTGGCTGGTCTTGCCCAAGGTCATATAGTCTGAATCCACCGTGGCCTTAATCTGGTTGCCGTCTTTTTCCACCCCGGTCAGGCGATACGTCACGGTGAAGGTGGTGTTTTTATCCTGCAAAGCCCGCATATAGGGCACAAGATTCATTGCCATAACCTCGGGGGCAAAACTGCGATCCGGGGTCATGATTTCCACCTTCGCGCCGGCTTCGGTCAGGGTTTGCGCAGCTTGCAGGGCGGTGTGGTCGCCCGCGTCGTCGTAAAGCAAGACGTTGCTGCCGGGTTTCACATCACCTGACAGAATGTCCCAAGCCGAGACGGTTAGGTCATTGCCGAACTTCAGCACGTCCTTCTCCGGCAGGCCCCCGGTCGCGATGATCACCACATCGGGGTTCTCGGCCAGAATCTCATCAGCTTCGGCCCAGGCGTTAAAGCGAAACTCGACACCGAGGGCGGCGCATTGTGCCATGCGCCAGTCGATGATGCCGATCATCTCGGCGCGGCGTTTGGTTTGCGCGGTCAGACGGACTTGGCCGCCGGGCTGGGGGGCTGCTTCAAACACCGTCACCTTATGGCCGCGTTCGGCGGCCACGCGAGCAGCCTCAAGCCCTGCCGGGCCTGCGCCGACCACAACAACTTGGCGTTTCGTGGCCGCGGGTTTGATGGCGTGCGGTTGGGTTTCTTCGCGGCCCGTCGAGGGGTTGTGGATGCACAAAGCCATGCCGCCTTGGTAAATCCGGTCAAGGCAATAGGTGGCACCGACGCAGGGGCGAATGTCATCCTCGCGGCCCTCGATGATCTTTTGCACCACATGCGGATCGGCCATATGGGCCCGGGTCATGCCGACCATATCGAGCTGGCCAGAGGCGATGGCATGGCGGGCGGTCGCCACATCGGGGATGCGGGCGGCGTGGAAGGTGGGCAGACCAACCTCGGCGCGGATACGACCTGCAAAATCAAGGTGCGGCGCAGATTTCATGCCGTGAATCGGGATCACATCGGTCATCGCGGCATCGGTGAAGATGCGGCCCTTGATGATGTTCAGGAAATCGACGAGGCCAGAGTCGCGGAACATCTTACCGATTTCCACGCCTTCATCGGCGGAAATACCACCCTGCTCGACCTCATCGGCGGTGTAGCGGACGCCCAGCAGAAAGTTTTCCCCGACACGCTTGCGACAGGCGGCCAGCACATCCATCGCAAAACGGGCGCGGTTTTCCAAGGAACCGCCATAGGGCGCGGCAAGGGTGTTGGTGAACGGCGACATGAACTGGTCCATCAGATGGCCGTAGCATTCGAATTCCACGCCATCGAGGCCGGCTTCTTTCATCCGTTCAGCGGCGTCGGCGTAGTCTTGGATGATGCGTTCGATATCCCAATCTTCGATCACCTTCGGGAAGGCGCGGTGGCTGGGTTCGCGGGCGGAACTGGCCCCCACAACCGGCAGCCAATCGCCCTTGTCCCAGCGGGTGCGACGGCCCAGATGGGTCAGCTGGATCATCACGGCGGCCCCAGCCTCGTGGCAATCATCGGTCAGTTGCTTCATCCATTTCACCACCTCGTCCTTGTAGGCGAGGATGTTGTTGAACACCGGGGGGCTGTCTTTCGACACCGCCGCCGAACCTGCGGTCATGGTCAGCGCGACGCCTGCCTTGGCGCGTTCGAGGTGGTAGAGGCGGTAGCGATCCTTCGGCATGCCATCTTCTGGGTAGGCCGGTTCGTGACTGGTGGTCATAATGCGGTTGCGCAGGGTCAGGTGTTTCAGCTGGTAGGGTTGCAGCAGCGGATCGGTAGACATTTTGGCCTCGCAGGGGCTGGGGTTTCGCGCAGGAAAACAGGAATCGACATATGTGTCAAGTTTTCTGTCGTGTGGTTGATATACGGCGGCGGCGGCTTTAGGTTGGTGCTATGGATACGGGGCAAACATCAGAACGCGGCTGGCGCGGCACGCCAGAAATCTGGCTGGACGCGGCCTATGCCCTGCTGGTTGAAGGCGGGGTTGAAGCGGTGAAGGTGATGCCTTTGGCCGCGCGTCTGGGGCTGTCGCGCACCAGTTTCTATTGGCATTTCGCCGATCGCGAGGCGCTGTTGGCCGGGTTGATCGCGCGCTGGCAAAGCCAAAACACCGCCAATCTGATCGCCCGCACGCAGGCCCCGGCGGCGACGATTGCGCAAGCCATGCTGAACGTCAACGATTGCTGGATCACGCCCGCGCTGTTTGACAGCCGGATGGAATTTGCCATTCGCACTTGGGCGCTGACGGACAGTTCTTTGGCCGAGGTGTTGAAGGCGGCGGATTTGGCGCGCGTTCAGGCTCTAACTGGGATGTTCGAGACGTTTTCCTATCCGCCTCATGAGGCACGGGTGCGGGCGCAGACGGTGTATCTGACGCAGGTGGGCTATATCTCGATGCGGACTGAAGAGTCGCTGGAGTTCCGGCTGCACAATATCCCGGATTATGTGCTGATCTTCACCGGGAAAGCGCCGACAGCGGCGGAGCTGGCAGCGTTTCGGGCGCGCAATCAGGCGGGTTAGAGCCTATTCGCGTGCAGCGGTGGCCAAGGTGTTGGCGGCGTTCAGCAGCAGGGGAATGTCGCCACCGACGCCAAGGAAAGTCACACCCATCTCGCGGTAATGCTTGGCGAGTTTCAGATCAAAGGTCAAAATTCCCGCCGCTTTGCCGCTGGCGATGATCTGGCGCATTGCCGCGTCGATGGCCGCTTGCACTTCGGGCGCGGCGGTGTTGCCGGGGAAGCCCATATCGGCGGCAAGATCGGAGGGGCCGATGAAGATGCAGTCGATACCGGAGAGGGTCAGAATCTCGGGCAGGGCAGCCAGACCTGCGCGGCTTTCGATTTGCAGGATCAGGCAGGTTTCGGCATTGGCGGTGGACAAATAGTCACCAACTCGGCCAAAATCGGCAGCCCGTGCCACGGCAGCGCCTAAGCCGCGCACGCCTTCGGGTGGGTATTTCATCGCTTTTGCCATCTGTTCGGCATGGGCAGCGGTTTCGATCATCGGCACCATCACGGTCTGGATACCAAGGTCGAGGACTTGTTTGACCAGATGCGTCTCGCCCACGGGGATCCGCACGACGGTGCTGGTGCGGGTGCCGACGGTTTGGGCTTGGCTCAGCATGGTCGGGATCGAATTCGGGCCATGCTCGCCGTCGATCAGCAGCCAGTCAAAGCCACAGCCCGACAGCAGTTCGGCGGAATAGGGGCTGGCGAGGTTCAGCCAGATGCCAAATTGCGGAAGCTTTGCAGCCAGCGCGGCTTTCAGGTGGTTTTTCGGCGCGGGCATGGGCGATCCTCTTACGGATTGACGGGGGGATTGACGGGGGTGCGGCGGCGTTTGCAACATTTCATAGCACGGATGACGGCGGGGAACAGGGGCGGCTGAACCGTAGCTTTGGCAGCTTGCACCAATCGGCCCAAAGGCGATAGTTGGGGGGATGAGCCAAGATAGCCCCCCTCCGCGCGACACGCGCCATGCTTTGCCGATGGCGCTGTTGCGGGCGCGCGAGGCGGTGATGACGCGGTTTCGCCCGATGCTGGCGGCGCATGATATCAACGAACAGCAATGGCGGGTGATCCGGGTTTTGGGCGAGGTTGACAGTCTGGATGCAACGGAAGTGGCGGTGCGGGCGAACATCCTTGCGCCGTCGCTGACGCGGATGATCAAGGCGATGACCGAGCGTGGGCTGATTAGCCGGGCGCGCGATGCCAGCGATGGGCGGCGGGTGATGCTGTCGATTGCACCGCAGGGGCGCGCACTTTTGGGGCTGGTGGCCCCGGATTCGACGGCGATCTATCGGCAGTTGGAGACCGATTATGGCGCCGAGCGCACCGCGCAACTGGTGGAGATGCTGATTGCTTTGGCAGATTTGGATCAACCCAAGACCGATTGAGGCCTAAATCGAACTGCGCCGTTCAAATACCGCAGTCAAAGCGATGCGCTGCATTGACCTTTGCGGCAAAGACATAAATTCTTGGTGATCGAAACAGATACAGCGGAAGCCTGCGCATTGCTGCGGATTTTCGGAATCAGTCAGGGTTGCATTCATGTCATTTTTTACCGCCCATCGGATTACTGCCATTGTCGTCTTTGTCGCCGCCGCCGCTTGGGTGGCCACAGGGGAATTCTCGGCTGTGGGCAGCGAAGAGTTGAAGCCGGGCGCGGCGGCGGGGACACCTGAGGCTGCGGCGGCGGAAACTGCGACAACCGAGGCTGTAGCGACGCAGCGCACGGTGGCGGCGGTGGCGCCGATGTTCATCGACTATGCCCGCGAAATCCGGATTTCGGGGGCGACCGAGGCCGACAAGCAGGCGGTGCTGGCGGCGCGGGCCTCGGGCATAGTGCATAAGCTGGGTGTCGCGCAGGGCGGTGAAATTGCGGCAGATGCCCTGGTGGTGGAGTTGGAAGGCTCAGAGGTGATCGCCGGGGTGGATACTGCGCAGGCGGCCTTGGAGCAGGCGACGGAAACGTTGCGGGTGGGACAGGCTTTGTATGACAAGGGCAGCCTGCCCGAGTTGGAGTTGATCACCCGGAAGGCGGCGAAAGCTGCGGCAGAGGCGGGGCTTTCGCAGGCCAATGCGGCGCAGGATCGGCTGCTGCTGAAAGCACCCTTCGCGGGCACCGTGGATACGGTGGATGTTGAACTGGGCGAATGGGTGCAGACTGGCGCTGCGATTGCCACGATTCTGGCGCTGGACCCGATTGTGGTGAAAGCCGAAGTCAGCGAGCGCGATGTGGCGTTTGTGACCATCGGATCGAAGGCCAAGGTGCGGCTGGTCGACGGCGTCGAGATGGAGGGCGTGGTGCGGCATGTGTCGGCGCAGGCCTCAGTAAAAACGCGGACGTTTGGGGTTGAGGTGGCTTTGCCGAACGCCAATCATGCGATCCCTGCGGGCATGACGGCAGAGGTGCGGCTGTATACGGCGGCGGTGCCTGCGGTGGTGGTGCCGCGCTCGATCATCACGATCAACGAAGATGGCGTGATCGGGTTGCGGGTGGTGGGGCCGGACAACAAGGCGGCATTCGCACCTGTGACGGTGATTGATGATGGCGAAGCGGGCATGGTGGTGACCGGGGTTCCGACAGACCTGCGCGTGATCGTGGCGGGGCAGGATTTGGTGTCGGACGGCGATGTGGTGACGGTGTCGGAACTGACCCCGGCGCAAGCGGCTGAGGCGCTGAAATGAAGCTGGTAGAACTTGCAATCCGCAATGCGCGGCTGACGCTTTCGGTGCTGGTGTTCCTGATTTTTTCAGGTGGGCTGGCCTATTACACCATCCCGAAAGAAGCCGAGCCGGACATTCAAATTCCGATCATCTATGTCTCGATGTCCTTGGACGGGATTTCGCCCGAGGATGCCGAGCGGCTGTTGCTGCGTCCGATGGAAACCGCGCTGAAGTCCATTCAAGGCATCAAGAAGATGACCGCCACCGCCTTTCAGGGCGGCGGCAACGTGCTGCTGGAATTTCAGGCCGGGGCAAATCTGGCCAAGGCGAAGTCGGATGTGAAGGACGGCGTCGATGATGCCCGCCCCGATCTGCCTGCCGAGGTTGACGAGCCGACGGTGAACGAGGTCAACCTGTCGGAGTTCCCGGTGTTGGTGGTGACCCTGTCGGGCGATGTACCAGAGCGCACCTTGAACGCCACGGCGCGGGCGTTGCGCGACCGGATCGAGGATGTTCCGGGCGTGCTGGACGCCGCCTTGCAGGGCGTGCGCGATGATGTGGTTGAGATCGTGATTGATCCGGCGAAATTGTCATCTTACGGGCTGCGGCCTGACACGATGATCGCCGGGTTCAATGCCAACAACCGGTTGATCGCGGCGGGGTCGTTGGAGGGGGCAGAGGGCCGTTATGCCATCAAAGTGCCGTCACTGATTGAGACGGTGCAGGATTTAGCCGGGCTGCCGGTGGTGGCCGAGGGCAACGCGATTGTGCGGATTAGCGATTTGGCGGAAATCCGGCCCGCGCTGAAAGACCCCGAAACCATCACCCGGCTGGATGGCAAATCGGCGGTGGCGATCGAGGTCTCAAAGCGCATCGGCTCGAACCTGATCGACACGGTGGATAAGGTGAAAGCCGTGACCGCCGAATTGCAAAAGCAGATGCCGCCGGGGGTGGTGGTTTCCTTCAGTCAGGATAAATCGACGACCATCCGGCAGATGCTGTCTGATTTGCAGAACTCGGTGCTGACGGCGGTGGTCTTGGTGTTCATCGTGATCCTCTATGCGCTGTCGGTGCGGTCTTCCATTCTGATCGGGCTGGCCATTCCGTCGTCGTTCCTGATGGGGATTTTGGGGCTGCAAATGGCCGGGCTGACGGTAAATTTGGTGGTGCTGTTCAGCCTGATCCTTGCCGTGGGGATGCTGGTGGATGATGCCATCATCGTGGTGGAATATGCCGAGCGCCGGATGGGCGAGGGCATGGACAAGCGCGATGCCTTTGCCGAGGCCAGTCATCGGATGGCGGGGCCGGTGATCGCCTCGACCCTGACGCGGATTGCGGCGTTCTCGCCCTTGCTGTTCTGGCCGGGGGTGGTCGGCGAGTTCATGAAATACATGCCGATCACGCTGATCGCCACGCTTTCGGCCAGCATGCTCTATGCGCTGATTTTTGTGCCAACCTTGGGCGCCATCATCGCCAAGCCGTTCGCGCATCCGCCCCAGCACAAGGACGGCGCTTATATGTGGGTGGTCGGCAAGGCCATTCGGCATCCGTTCACCGTGCTGTTTTTGGCGGTGGCGACCTTGGTGGCGGTGCCTTACAGCTATACCAAATTCGGCAACGGGGTCGAGTTCTTCCCGAATGTCGAGCCGGATTATGGCCTTTTGTATGTGAAGGCGCGTGGCAACCTGTCGATTGACGAGAAGGACGTTTTGGTGCGGCAGGCCGAGTCTCGGATGCTGGGTTGGCCGGGGTTGAAGACGGTTTACACCCGGGTGGGCGGCACTGCGCAGGGCGGCGGTGAAGCCCCCGCCGATACGATTGGCACCATTCAGTACGAATTTGTCGATTGGCGCGAACGCAAGCCCGCCAATGATATTCTGGCCGATCTGCGCGTGGCGATGCAGGGCATTCCGGGGGTGGATATCGAAGTCTCGGTGCCCGCCGCTGGCCCGCCCACAGGCAAGGCCATTCAGTTGCAACTGTCTGCCGATGATCCGGCAGGGCTGAATGATGCAGCCCGGGCGATTGCCGAAAAGCTGAAGACGATCCCGAATGTGATTGATGTGTCGAACGGTTTGCCTTTGCCGGGCGTGGATTGGGAATTGCAAGTCGATCGCGGTGAAGCCGCGCGGTATGGCGCATCGCCCGCTGCCGTGGGGGCCGTGGTGCAGATGGTGACATCCGGGCTGAAGCTGTCGGAATATCGCCCGGCGGGGTCGGATGATCCGGTGGATATCGTGCTGCGCTTGCCGCCCGAACAGCGGACGATTTCCGCGCTGGACCAGTTGCGGATTGAGACGCCCGATGGTCCGGTGCCGATCTCGAACTTTGTCACCCGCTCTGCGGCGGCGACCACAGGCACGCTGACCCGGTTGGGTGGCGCACGCACGATCACGGTGCAAGCCGGCATTGCGGCGGCCGATGGCGTGCAGCCCGATCTGGTGCGCGGCAAGGTGCAAGCGATGGTCGAGAAAACCTTCGCCGAGGAGGGCTATACCAAGGCCGGGCTGCGCTGGAACATGGCCGGGGAAGATCAGGAACAGGCCGAGGCCGGGGCGTTCTTGGCCAAGGCGTTTGGGGCTGCGATCTTCTTGATTTTCGTGGTGCTGCTGGCGCAGTTCAACAAGTTCATCTCGGTTGGCTTGGTATTGTCGGCGGTATTGATGTCCACCATCGGGGTGTTCTTGGGGCTGATGATCATGGGCCAACCCTTTGGCGTGGTGATGACCGGGATCGGGGTGATTGCGCTGGCCGGGGTGGTGGTGAACAACAACATCGTGTTGATCGCCACCTATGACCAGTTGCGCGATGAGGGCATGGATAAGATCGACGCGGTGCTGGAGACCTGCCGCGAGCGCGCGCGTCCGGTGGTGCTGACCGCGCTGACGGCGATTTTCGGAGTGTTCCCGATTGCCTTCGGGCTGAACCTTGAACTGCTCAGCCACGAGACGACGATTGGCGCGCCGTCCACCCAATGGTGGATCTCGCTATCCTCGGCCATCGTCTACGGTTTGGCGTTTGCGACGATCCTGACACTGATCGTGACGCCGTCACTGCTGATGCTGGTCAGCCGGTCTAATCGGTCTTTGCGCGAAGGGCGGCGCTGGTTCTGGCAGAAGCGGTTTTCGTAAAGTTTCGGCTTATACACACAACATCTTGTGGAAAGTGGCATAAATAATGCACCCTTTCCACAAGTCATTCCCCGCGGGGAAGACTATTCAGCGGTAAAAGTGCCTTGGGCCAGCAGGCGTTAGACCCGCTCCAGCGCAATAGCGATACCCTGCCCGACCCCAATGCACATGGTCGCCAAGGCCCGCTGACCCGGTTGCAGTTGCAACGCCGCCGTCCCGGTAATCCGCGCCCCGGTCATCCCCAAAGGATGCCCCAGCGCGATGGCTCCGCTATTGGGATTGACGCGCGGGTCATCATCGGCAATCCCCAAAGCCCGCAGCGTGGCGAGGCCTTGGCTGGCGAAGGCCTCGTTCAACTCAATCACCGCGAAGTCGGATGGGGTGAGGCCAAGGCGGGCCATCAGTTTCTGGCTGGCCGGGATGGGGCCAAGACCCATCACGCGCGGGGCCACGCCAGCCGTCGCCCCGCCGAGGATACGGGCGATAGGGGTCAGGCCGTATTTCTGCGCAGCTTTGGCCGAGGCGATGATCAGCGTGGCGGCGCCGTCATTGACGCCGCTGGCGTTGCCTGCGGTGACGCTGCCGCCTTTGCGGAACGGCGTGCCGAGTTTGCCAAGGGCTTCAAGGGTGGTGGCGCGGGGATGTTCATCTTGGGTGATCAGCAGGGGATCGCCCTTGCGTTGCGGGATGCTGACCGGGATGATTTCCTGCGCAAGGCGGCCATTGGCCTGCGCGGCGCTGGCTTTGACCTGAGAACGCAAAGCGAAGGCGTCTTGGTCAGCGCGGGTGATGGCGCAGTCTTCCGCGACGTTCTCGGCAGTTTCGGGCATGGAATCGGTGCCGTACTGCGCCTGCATCGCCGGGTTGATAAAACGCCAGCCGATGGTGGAATCGTGGATTTCGGCGGCGCGCGAGAAGGCAGTTTCGGCTTTGGGCATCACGAAAGGCGCGCGGGACATCGATTCGACGCCGCCTGCGATGATCAGGTCGGCCTCGCCTGCTTTGATCTGGCGGGCAGCGAGCAGGATCGCATCCATGCCCGAGCCACAGAGGCGGTTGATGGTGGTGCCGCTGACGGTTTGCGGCAGGCCCGCAAGCAAAGCAGCCATGCGGGCGACGTTGCGGTTGTCCTCGCCTGCTTGGTTGGCGCAGCCCATCACCACATCATCGACCGCCGCCCAATCGACGCCCGGATTGCGGACGATCAGCGCACGCAGCGGGATGGCGGCGAGATCATCGGTGCGAATGGACGACAGACTGCCGCCAAAGCGCCCAATCGGGGTGCGGATATAGTCGCAAATGTAGACCTCGGTCATGGCGGGCTCCGATGGGAAATTGCTTTAAATATAAAATATCCGGCGTGAATGTCGAGGGTAACATAGCGAAGGGGCAGAGGATTGCCCCCTGCCCCGTTTGTGCCTTTCGAAAATCGCGCGTTCCGTTATGGCGTCGCGGCGGGCGCTTCTTCGGTCACAGCGGGGTCTTTTACGTCCAGCGCGGGCCAAAGCAGGCTTTGCTTGCCGCCGATTTTAGAGTTGCTCAGTAGCTCAAACTTCGCCGCAAAGGTGGTGAAGTCGGGTTCTTGCACCAAGGTTTCCAGCGGGGCGAGCCACGCGAATTGAAAGGCACGTTTCATCTCGGTGGCGGAGTCGAACTTTTGCGGTTTGTCGGTGATCGCCTCGACCAGTTTGGGGTCTTCGACGGCGTTCAAGGTGAAGCGGACGACGCGCAGCAGGGCGTTGTCGCAGGTGGCCAGCAGATCTGGATGCGTCGGTTGCAGCAAGGCGTTGGCGACGACCAAGGGACCCACGGCGTGGATTTGGTAGTGCAGCGCCAGTTTGCCGCGCCACATTTCATTCGGCAAAGCGCCTTCGGGGGTGGCGGTGCAGAGCACCAGTTTGACAGAGTCTGCGGCCCAAGTGGTCATTACCGCGTCGTTTTGCAGCAAACCGACCTGCGCCGCAGCCAAAGCAGCCCAAGCGCGCAGGTTGTTTTCGCGCGACTTCGGCGGGGCTTCGGTGTCGAAGAACAGCATGCTGGCTTGCATCCGGGCCGTCAGCCAAGCTTCAATCGCAGGCTGGCGGTCGTCTTGGGTGGCAAGGCCGCGCACTTGGGCATAGGCCATGGCGATGCCACCAATGCGGCTGGGCACCGAGAGTTGTGCACCTTGGGTTTTCATATCGGCCAAAGCATCGACGGCGGCCCAGTCATGGATGCGATCGACCACGCAATCGGCGATCAGGGTTTTTTGGGCCTGATCGGGCGAGGTTTCGGGCGCGGCTGCGGCTGCGGGATCAACCGGAGCCTTTGGGTCAACCTCGGGTGCTGTGGTGATCTGCAGGGCTGCGTTGGCATTTTTGACCAAAGCGTTGATGAAATCATCGACCGGATTCAGCGCAGCCTCAACCGCGGCGTTGGCTTCAGCGTCGAAATCAGAACGGTTCTTGCTGTCATCCTTGTAGCGGCTGGGGATGGCAAGTTCCGTCACCGGGGGGACCGGATCGAAGCAGGCGAAAGGCTCTGGTTCGGCCTTGGGCGTGGTCTCGGCGATGGCGGATTGCGTGCCAAGGCCGAGGCTGATGGCTAAAATTAGGCGAGTGATGTGGGCGCTCATTGGCTAACCTCCGGTTGCAACGTCAGGCTGCGCACTTTGGCGGTGGCATCGGTATTGCCTGCGTCTGCGGCTTTTTGCAGCCAGACCAGCGCATCTTCCCGCGAGGCCGGCACGCCCAGACCAAAGGCCAGCGCATCGGCATACGTCAGCATGGCGGGGACATCGCCTGCCTCGGCGGCTTTGGAGATCCATTGAGTCGAGGCCTCCAGTTCAGCGGTAGATTTCGCGCTGACTTGCAACAGCTTGCCATATTCGCGCATCCCTGCCGGATTGCCGGCTTCGGCAGCGGTGCGGTAGAGTTTTGGCACGTCAAGCCGAGCATAGGCATTGTCTTGGATCGGCTGCGAGGCAACCGCCAGTCGGGAAAGCGCGCGGGGAATGTCTTTTGGCGCGCTGCGTTCAACCAAAGCGACGTAAAGATCGGCCGCCGTCGATGCATTGAACTGCGGGGCACCATCGTCACCGTAGACATCGAGCAGGCGGTGAATGGCGGTGGTGTTGCCGCCTTCATAGCCGCGCTGATAATAGGCGAGTTGGGCGGTTGCCATCGACTCGTCACCGTAATGGCGCAGCAGATCGCCCAGTTGCACCAGCCGCCAGCTGTCATTTTCGCTGAGGAACTCGGCCACATCCACCCATTTCATAAAGGCCGCCTGATCGCCCACCTGACCCATCGCATCGACAAGGGTTTTGATTTCGTCAAAGCTGCAATCGGTGGCGGTGGTGGCGCGGCGCATGTAATCGACCCGACGCCCGAGATCGGGCTGGAACGGCAATGCGAGCACAAGGGCGTCAAAGTCGCCGCGGGCTTCGATGACATCCGCGTAGCTGGCGTACACGGTTTTCAGATCGGGAAAGCGTTTGGGGTCAAGCTGCGGCAGCAACCGCAATGCGGCACCATTGCCCATCTCGGCCATAGGTTCCACTGCCGTAAGCGCAGCGGCTGCGTTTTTCTGCGGGTCTTGCTTGAGCAGGATCTCGGCCAAATCAACTTCGGCGGAAGTGTCACCTTCGGCAATCGCGGCGCGCAGCATGGTTGTGGGATCGCTTCGGTTCTGGCCGATTTCGGCAAATTTGTTCTCCAAGCGTCCGCGTGCGGCGGTGACGCCTTCAAAACGTTTGGCATAAGACTCCCAGAAGGCGATCTCCTCGGGTGCTGCGTTGCTGCGCGTCAGCACCTCCATATATTGTGCGATGGCCGTCGGCCGACCGTAAAGCGCCTGGGTTTGCAAGCGGGCAATGTCTTGGGGGTTGGGATTAGCGATCAGGGCCAACAGCTCGGTCGGCGTGAATTCGACGGTTTTGGTGCCAGTGGCCGCGCTAATGCCTTCCCAATACTGCGCCTCTGTGCGCTGTGGTGCTTGTGGCGCACGGCAACTGAAGGCGTCTTTCAGGCCGTTCATCGGGTCAATCTCACCGCCAGTGTGGACGGTGTCGATCACCGCGTCGATGACTTTGTAGAACTGTTTCGGCGTGTCAGCATAACGGAACCGGATCGGTGTCAGGCGTTTGGTGGCACCTGCATCGCCCATCGCCTCGGCCTTTTCGTAGTAAGCGACAGCGGCAGATTCACCGCCCCAGCGGCCTTTGTCGGCGATTTCAAAATCACCCAGAGCGATGAAAATCCAAGCCGGAGCATCGGCGCGTTTGGCGAATTGTTCCAAAGCGGCGCGATAGGCGGGCTGATAAGCGCCATCGACTTTCGCTTCGGATTGCAGGAACAGCGCGTTGCGCAACAGGCCCGCACGGTCACCGAAGCTGGCGGCTTGCTCGTACAGCGCGCGGGCGTGTTCGATGTCTTTCTTGCCGACCAAAGCACCTTGTTCATACAGACGGCCCAGCGCCACTTGGGCATAGGGCAGGCCAGCATCGGCGGCTTTGGTCATATAGGCGATCAGAGTGTCGTTCGATTTCACCAGATCTTCCGAGCGCATATGCATCTCGGCAACTTTCCAAGCCGAGACGCCATCGCCCATATCAGCAGCAAAGCGGAACCATTTTTCAGCCAGACCGACATCACGGGTGACGATGGTGCCGTTCATATATTCGCGGGCGATGCGGGCGACGCGGTCGCAGATCATCGGGTCCATCTTGCCGACCAAAGCCCCGAAGGCCATGGTGACGGCGATATCCGAGGGCACATCCCAGCCGGGAATTTTGGTGCCTTTTTCCTGCAACTCGACGATCTTCAGCAATGCATCGGCGTTGCCGCCATAGCCGGCGGCAACCAGCATTTGCAGGCCTTTTTCTTTATCCACCGCGATGCCGGTGCCGTTCATCAGGTAATCGGCCAGAATGTTTTGCAAGCGGGGTGAACCACCGTTTTCCGTCGCCATCAGCTGATCGACAAGGCGTTGGTTGGTCAATTCTTTCAGACGGCCCGCCGCGATCAGCAGTTCCACCCGTGCCAACAGGGCTTTGTTCGCGTCGAATTGCGGATCAACCGAGGGCATCAGGGCGTGGGCTTTTTCGATGGTGTGAAACCAACGGATCGCATCGGCATCCATCAGACGGCGCAGATCACGCTGAATCAGATCGGGGGCCATCTCGGGCAGCACTTTGCCATCCCAAGCTGTCCATTGCGCGGCGAGTTGTTCGTCGGGCGTGCTCGGCGCGCAGATCTTTTCCACCTCGATCCGGGGCGGCTCGAAGTTTACCGCGACGGTTTGCGGGCTCGCGGTTTGTGCAAAGGCTGGAAGGCCAGCCAGAGCGGCCACGCAAAGCGGCAAGAACGGGCGGGAAAGCAAGGCTGCGGCGCGTGTCATGGTGTATCCTTTTGCCGATGTACCGCCGCGCAGAGGGTGTCTGCGCGGCGATTGTGCTTAGTTGGCAAGCGTCGAGTTTGAGCCCGCCACAGTGTAGTTGCCTGCAGAGCCGCGCAGCACGATCGCCACACCGCCGCGCCGTTGCAGATCAACAGCAGGCAGGGTGGCGAGGACCTTGTCGCCATCGCGAACCTCAAAGTCCAAGGTCAGCGGGGCTTTCAGCGCCACATTGGCTGCGCCATTCATCGGCACACCCGGCAGGGCCACCGCTTTGGCGGCGGGCACATACAAATCAACCTTCGGCAGATCACTGAGGTTGAAGAAACTGATCACGGCTTGGGCGGGATTTGAGGTGATATCTTCCGGCACCAAGGTTTTGGTGCCATCAGCGCCGACGACATAGGAGTAATACTTGCCCGCCTCGACGTTCACCGTGGCGTCATCCACCCCGGTCACCAATTTGATCTCGCCGGGTTTGGCGACAACAACGTAGCCGGAAATCCCGCCATCCAGTTGATCGAAGGTTTTGGTGTCGATCACCGCATTGGTCGGGGCCGCCGCAACGACTCGCACAAAGCTGGCACTGGGGTCGGGCACGTCTTCATAGAGCCCACCATCCTGAGCCAACCCCGCCGTGGCATAGATGCCGCAAAGCCCTGTACATAGGGCAATCAACCAGCTGCTGTTCTTCGTCATGATGCGTCTCCTTTGGTATTCGCGCAGAAATTCAAGGTGGTCGATTCACTGACGGGGCGATCGAAATGCACCGTCACCTTCTTGATATTCGGCATCGTGAAAGCCGACAACCCAAGGTAGAAATTTCCAGTTGAGCGCAATCTTTGGCTGCGCTCAACTTTTGAGTGACGGATTAATCCGTCGGCACCTTCGATGCTAAAATTGGCGATGCGCGGACCTTCTCCGCCGAAATCGGCAAAGATCGCATCATCAGCACCGACTTTGAAACCGTCCAGAGTGGCCTCGACCGTGTTGGCATCCAGCTTGGTGACGGGCAAAGCGGTGGTGCAGGTATTGCCCGCAGCGGCGATCAACTCTTCCATCGGCGCTGCGCCATATTGTGCCAGATTGTTGTAGATCGGGTTTTCCCAGATCAGAAAACGCGGGCGCTGCGCTTTGAATTCATCCGAGGTCATGTAAGAAGTCATCGAGCCGAACTGGTTGCCGCCGGTGATCGCGTAGTTAACGATCTCCAGTTGCGAATATTCCGCCAGAAAGCCCGCGAAGTTGTTGATCGGGCTGTCAGAATAAGAGGTGCCGATCAGAACTGCAGGCTGAACCTCGCTGGGGGTGGCGAAGATATCCAGGCCGCTGGCTGCTGCATCGGTGCTGGCAACGGCTTCGGTTTTATAGGCCATCGTCTCGGTCGGCGGCAGCGATTTCGCGCAATAGCCTTGCAGGGTGCGGCGCATCCCCGAGAAGGCGACTTCGGGCGCAATCGCGGTGGTCACGAAGGTTTGCTTCGGCAGATCGGCATAGGCGGGGTCGGCCTTGATCTGTTCGGCAATCGCCTGAGCGCCCAGCCGCGCGCCTTGCGAGGTCCAGTGGAAGTCGTCGCCGAACAAGGCGCGCTCGCCGCCTTTGTTGTTGCGCAGGGCGGTCATCATATCGGGCGCCACGATGCCCGCTTTGTTCAAGCGGGTGATGAAATCGGTATAGATCGCATTCGCCACTTCGGGCTGAAAGCCATAGTCTGCGGCGTGGTCGGGCAGGTATTGCGGCATCACCTGCGACTTGGTCGGAATGGTCACATAGACCAGCGTGGTGCCGTTTTCTTTCAGCACCTTCGCCAGCTGTCCCATCATATGCACGGTGCGCGCGTCCAGCGGGTGCTGCATCCGCAGATCGGCAAAAGTGCGAAAGAACACGCCATCTTTGCCTTCAATCGCGGGCAGAACGGTGTTGAACTCATAGGCCGAGCAATCGAAGTTTGATGCGCTTTGCGCCAGGACGGGCGCGGCATTCAGGGCTAGGCCCAGCGCCGCCGCAAGCTGGAATGCTGCGTTCATTGGGAAACCTCCAAGGGGTTTGTGGCGTCAAGGCGGGCGAGCAGGGTCTGCGCCATCGCGACTTTTCCGGGTTCATTCGAGGCGAGCATCAGCGCAAGTGCTGCGCGGGCAGCGAGCACATCGGGGGCGCTGCCGTCTTGCGGCATGATCGCAGCTTGCGCCAGTTTTTGCGCCGCATTGGCATCGCCAGCCTTGGCGGCCTGCATCAGCCATTTGCGCGACTCGGCGGTGTCTTGGGGAAATGGTTGACCGATGGCGTACATATCGGCAAGGCCAAGGGCGGCGGCGGGTGTGCCAGACCGCGCCAGCTTGACCAGCGCATCCTTGCCGTTCTTGATTTGGCTGTCGGACAGGGTGACTTCGGGCGATTTCATCAGCGCGATCATGCGGTTCATGGCGAATTCGCGGCCCAGATAGGACGCCATCGCATAGTAATGCACCGCCGTGGGCAGCACGCTAGGTCTGCCGGATTCCTCCAGCTTGCGGGCGTAATAGAACGCCGCGAGGCCATCCCCGGAATCCGCCAGTTCCTGCATTTCGCTGGCGGTCAGTTCTTCCTTCGCGACCATGCGTTTGTGCAGCGTTTTCAGGCGTGACACCACTGGGTCAACCGGAGGTTTGGCGGCCAAACGCGCGGCCTTTTGCAGCGCTAACCTTTCGGCCAGTTTCGCGGCTTTTTCTTCTTTGCTGAGATAGACCTTTGACACCACGGTTGGCGGCACCACTCGGCCTTCTGCCTGCACCCGCACCGGAGCCGCCATAAAGCTGGTCAGAATCACGCTGGCGATGATCAGAGATTTAATCTGCACTTGCGACCTCTTGTCCGATTTTATGACCGTCCCAAAGTTTCGGATCGGTCAGATAGCGCAGCGGAACTTCCCAAATCACCACTTTCGGCGGCGCATCGCGGAAGCTGTCGGAGGCGAGGTATTTGTCCATCGGCTTGATCGGGCCAAGGCCCTGTTCAGCCGCGTTCAGCACGTCTTGGTACAGGTCAAGCTTGAGGGCTTCAGCAAAGCTCCAATGCGGGTTGGCGCTGTAAGAGGTGCCGATCAGCACGACATCGACTTGGGCAGCGGCGAAGATGTCAGAGGTGTCAGCGGGGGCTGCGACGACATAGGGATTGGCGTCTTCACGATCCAAACCCAGCATTGGGGCGATGCCTTCGGTGGTGACGTAGGACACCAGATCGCCCGCGAATTCGGTTTTGGGTGCTTCGGTACGGGTCATCTGGGCCGTGCCCAGCGGGATCAGGCCGGATTTTGCCACGGCAGCGGCCACGGTGGCGGCACCGTCCAGCGTCCAGTGGGTATCGGTGGCGAAGAACGCGGGTTTGGTTTTCACGAGTTCGACCAGCGGCGTACGGGCGTCGACGGCCTTAATCTGGGCGGCGTTCAGCTTGGCCAGAAGTTCAGCATAAAAGCCCGCCATCTCCGTTGAGAGTTCAGGCGCTGAGGCTTCAGCCGATTGCACATCGACCTTGGCAGGCAGCGGCACTACGATCAGCTTGGTGCCATGGGCGGCGAGCGTATCACGAATCTCGGCGATTTTGGCGACGGAAGGCGACAGGCTTGCAGGCAAAGGTCGGGTTTCTTCCGAGGTGAACAGCCAACCGTCGCGACCCACGACGACGCCCTTGCGGCCTTCGCCGATCAGCAGATAGCGGGCCGCACCCATGACGCCGATCGAAGGCTCGCGGTGCGGCATCGCGGTTTTGTACAGCGTGTCAAAGCTGTGGGTGACGGTGCCGCGCAGGGCGGCCACGTCAAACGCCGCCAGCTTGCCGCCGGGTTGTTCATAGACCGCCAGATTGGCGAAGGGGACGTAGCCGAAAAACATCACCGGCAAGAAGTAGCGAGATATCCGATAGAAGCGCTGCATGGCGATCCTCCTTCAGAACTGGAAATACAGGAAGGGCGAGAAGCTTGCCTCGGCCAGTTTCATGATCGCAAGCATGGCGATCAGTGATACAACGGCGACGGGTAGCAGAGAGGTGGCAGCGGTCAGCGTGCCATTGCCACTGACACCGATGCCCCCTTGCGGCGCGAAATACATGTCTTTGCCGATGCGATTAATGTGTGGTTCAGCGGCGCAATAGATCATCGCGATCACCAGCATCGCCATGCTTTCCCCGCTGATCTGGAAGGCGATGTCCATCGGAATGGCGAAGCCGTGCAACCCGAGCATGCCCGCATAGACATCCATCGCTTGGTGCATATCTACGGCACGGAACGCGACCCAGCCGATCAACACCAGCAGCAGAGTTTGCACAAGGCCGATGAAAGACGAGCGGTTGGCCCAGCCGGTGGCGCGCTCTATCGCCAGCCATGCGCCATGCCAGATGCCCCAAGCCAGGAATGTACCGTTCGCCCCGTGCCACAGCCCGCCCAGCACCATCACGATCATCAGGTTGACATAGGTGCGGCCGGGACCGACGCGGTTACCGCCCAGCGGAATGTAGAGATAGTCGCGCAGCCAGACCGACAGCGAGATGTGCCAGCGCCGCCAAAACTCGGTGATCGAGCGGCTGATATAGGGCATGTCGAAGTTCTTGCGGAACCGGAAGCCCATCATCAACCCAAGGCCGACGGCCATGTCGGAGTAGCCCGAAAAGTCGAAGTAAAGCTGCATCATATAGGCGATGGAACCCAGCCATGACAGCGCCGCCGAAGGATCCGGGGTGTTGAAGGCGATGTCGGCCAGCGGCGCGACGGTATCGGCCAGCAGCACCTTTTTACCCAAGCCCACGATGAACAGGGCCAAGCCATCCGCGAACAACACCAGCGAATGGGTGCGGTGTTTGAACTGATCGGCCAGATCCTTGAAGCGCAGGATCGGGCCTGCCACCAGCTGCGGGAACAACGCGATGAAGGCCGCGAAGTCGAAGAATTTCAGTGTGGCATCGGCGTCTTTGCGGGTGACATCGACCAGATAGCTGATCGAGTGAAAGACATAGAACGACACACCAATCGGCAGGATCAAGCGCCAGTGCACGCCAAGCCCTGCGGCATCGGTGCCGAACAGTTGCGCCAGACTGTCGATGAAGAAGTTGAGGTATTTAAACACGCCCAGCACCGCCAGACAGCCCGCAACCCCAATACCGCACCACATCTTCGCGCGCGGCGTGTCAAGGTTTTTCGCGATCATCAGGCCGATGCAGAAGGTCCAGACAGTTGTGCCGAACAGCAGCAGCAGAAAGTCGAACCGCCACCAGCCGTAGAACAAATAGGACGCGAGCAGGATCACCATCGAGCGACCCTTGGCGGGCGTCAGATAGTAGATGCACAGGAACAAGGGCAGGAATAGAAACAGGAAGGTTTCCGATGAAAAGACCATAAAGTTACTCCTGACTGCAGATCGAGGCGAAATCGGCATCCTCTGCCGCAACGCTCGAAATCTGGAAAACAGCCGCGTGGTCGGTGCGGCCAGAGGTGAGGAATGCCGCCTGATATTGAGCGAATTCACCGTCGAAAATGCGGGGCAACTGCGCGCTTAGATCGTTGTCGCGCAGGGTGACAAGGTGCAAAGCCGCGCCGGTCAGCCCGATCTGATTCTGAGCCATCAGATTGCTGTTCAACTCCATCCGGGCTTTAGTCAGTTGCGCGCCAACGGCAATGGCAGAGCCTGCATTGCCGACCAGCGCATTGCCCGCGACTTGAACGTATCCGGTTTTGGTCAACCGCAGGCCAACCGCGCCATTGGCGGCGATGACGTTGTCTTTCACCGAAAGGCACGAGGCGGTCTTGGCGGCAAGCCCGCTTTGCGCATTATCCAGCACTGCGTTGCCGCGCAGGGTTATGCCAAAGCTGCCACCATCGACTTGCACGCCATTGCCCTGCCCGCCCAGCACCAGATTGCCCGCGATCAGCGTGTCTTTTGAGCGCGCGGTGACGCGCAGGCCAGCCCCGGCTTTGGTGTTGTAAATCGTATTGCCCAGCGCCGCGCCTGCGCCGACTTGTGCCAAGATCAAAGCACCGCCGCGCGAAGCCAGAAACGCGTTCTGCGTCACTTGTGCGGCTTTGGTGCCGATCAGAGCGACGCCGCCGATATCTTCAAAGCGATTGCCGCGCAGCACAGATGGGGTGGTCGAGGCAAACAGACCTTGGGTCGAGATCACAAAGCCCGCGAAGGGGCCAAGCTCGGCCATGCCCAAAGCTTGAAACTGGTTGGCCTCGGCATAGACTTGGCCGGAGCCCGAGGTCAGCACGAAGGGGCGATACCGGGTTTCGGGTGCGTCGGCGGCGACATCGCTGCGCAGGGTTGCGCCGCGCAGATCAAGCTTGCCGAAGTTCAGAAGGAAGGCGCCCTCGGCCGCTTGCATCTGCAACACATCGCCGGGGTGGATCAGCAAGGTCGCGCCCTGCCAGATCACCAAGGGACGCGACAAAGTGACAACGCCATCCGCCATCGCAATGCCCGCGATGCCCTGCTCTTGTGCGGTGGTCGCGAGATCTTGCAGGTTGATTACGCCCGCGCTGATGAAAATCCCGGCCTTGCTGCTGTGCTGGGCCTGCTGCACGCGCAGCTGGTTGTTGGTGCCTTCCGAGATCGACAGCTGTGTGAGCGCGATCTGGGTATCCCCTGCCGCAACCTTGGCGGCATCGCCCGAAGGCAGCGTCACCTCGGCCAGCGCTTTCGGGCGGGGCGCAGGTTTCACACCGTAAAGCTCTGCAATCTGCGCCACCGCATCATAGGCGAAGCCCTGCGCGCTCATCACGCTGGCGTCTTGCTGCAATCCGGCGATGCCTGCGTGCAGCGCCGCGCTTTCGGCAAGTTTAGGGGCGGCTTGCCCCATGCTTGCGCTGATCAACACAACACTCGCCAAATATGCCAAGACGCGGGTCATCCTATTGCACCGCCCCGACTGCGGGCTCCAAAGGCGCGGGTTTGGTGAACAAAGACGCCACCGCTTTGACGGTCGAGGCCGCCACTTCAGCGATGTTCTCGGCGTCATAGGTCATCAAAAGCTGCATCGCGCGCAGTTCTTTGGTACCGGTGTTGGTCAGGGGCAGCGTCACATCGGCGGGAATGGTGACTGAATCACCGCGCGCGACCGCGACCATCTTGCCTTCACGCTCGTAAACACCGCCGCCGTTCAGGAAGGTCAGCAGGCTGGGACCGTGCCCCGTGCCGTTGACGCGCAAAGATGCGCCGGGGGCTATGACCAGCATCCGCATGTCATAGCCGTCGTCCTTGGCCAGCAGTTCGACCTGGCCCCAGTTGGTGTCGCGCAAAAGATGGGTGGAAACTTCGGGGCGGTTCATGCCCTTGAGGTGCTCGACCACCTGCTTGACGCTTTGGGCATGATCACGGTTCATCACCAACAGCGCATCCGGCGTATCGACCACGATCATATCGCGCAGCCCGATCACCGCGACCAAGCGCGAGTCGCTTTGGATCAACGAGTTTTGCGTATCCAAGGCGAACACGTCGCCGTTGATCACGTTGCCATGCTCATTGCGGGTCGAGATTTTCTGCACCGCATTCCACGCACCAACGTCATCCCATTGAATGTCCCGCGCAGGGGCCAAAGCGACAGCGGTGGAGCGTTCAAACACCAGCCGCTCAGTCGGCTCTGACTTGGCTTTGACGAAAGAGGTTTCTTCCAGATGCAACGCGCCGTTGATCATTTTGCCTGCGCTGACGGCGGCTGAGACGGCGTAGAAGGTTTCAGGCTCGAACCGATGGAATTCTTCGATCAGCACATCGGCGCGAAACAGGCTGATGCCTGAGGCCCAATAGGAATAGCCGCCGGAGATCAGGGCTTGGGCGCGCTCATATGGTGGTTTCTCGATAAAGGTTTCAACGCGATGCAAGCCGGGATAATTTGTGTAACCGCCACCATCGACGATATAGCCGTAGCCGATTTCCGGGTAAGCGGGTGGCACGCCGAACAGCACGATGCGGCCGTTGTCTGCCGCTTGCTGCATGGCGACCACGGTGGCGTTCAGATCGCCGGTGATGATGTGATCGGACGGCAGCACCAGAAGCTGCGCTTCGGGATCTTCGACGATGATGCTAAGCGCGGCTGCCAAAACAGCCGGACCCGTGTTGCGGCCCATCGGTTCAGCAATCACCGATCCGGTCAGTTGCAGATCGCGCATCTGACGCGCGACCAGTTGGGTTTGCCCCGCGCTGGTCACGATGATCGGCGGCTTGTACACACCGCCGCGATGGCGCTGCAGGGTGGTCTGAAAATAGCTCAGACTGCCTTTGCCTTGCACCGGCTGAAATTGCTTCGGCTGCTCGACTCGGGACATCGGCCAGAGTCGCGATCCCATGCCACCACACAGAACCAAGGGGTAAATCGACGTTTTCATGGCGCGCTCCGCTGGGTCATTGCCCGAAGGGGAAATCTGAAAGGTAGTGACGGGGGTAGCGTGTTGGCTTAAAACCAAGGCTTCTTGATGATGGTCAGCTTGGCCAAATGGCCCAGCTGCTCGGCTTGCAAAGGGGTGGCCGGGATCAGCCGCACGGGCAGGCCCATATTGGTGGCCTCGGCGCGCAGGCTGGCGGGATCGACAGCGGCGTTGATCGTGCTGCCGTCGCCGAACTGCACCTTGACGTGATCGGCAAAGGCCAGCGTCAGCACATCGGTGGCAGGTACGGTTGCAGTCAGCACCATCGGCGCATCGGCGGTGTGCACGTTCAGCATCGGCTCGCCCGCGTTGACGGTAGCCCCGACAGTTGCGGCAAGGGCTGTTGCTATGCAGTCGCAAGGCATCGCAATCGACAGCATCTCGCCAGAGGTGGCACGGATCGTGAAAGCGACTTCGCCCTTGGCGGCGGCGAGGTTGACGTAATCGACTTGGCCGCCCGCGGTCGCCGTTAGCGTCATGCCGTCTTGCGCAACCAGACCGGGGGCGGCGAGCGGCAGAGTGAAGATCCGGTTATAGGCCAAGGTGCCGACCGCTGCGACCAAAGCCAGAGTGGCGAGTGCCAGCCCAGCGCTGCCAAAGACCCGGCTAAAGGTCAGGCCCTTAGCCTTCGGCGCGGTGGCGCGGTTGGCAGGCGATGGGATCGAGGGAGCGACGCCGATCACCTCACCCAAAGCCACCAGATCGCCCGCGATGTAGGAATTGATCAGATGGCGCAGTTGCGGCAGATGCTCGCCTGCGGGGTCAACAAAATTGACCGTGGCGTGACCGTTGCCGCGATCCAGCGATTGCACTTGCCCCAAGACTTCCAGCGTGACGCTGAAGCCTTTGAACGGGAACATGAAGCGCATCAGGCGCGTGGCCCCGTCCAAGGCCGGGTCCATCAGGCCAGTGATTTCGGCAGCGACCAGAGACAGCCGTTCGCCTTTGAACTGCCGCCCGTCGATACCCACGACAAAGGGAATATCCAGCAAGGGATGCTCGCCTTGCACGGGCAGATTGGGCAGGTGGCCGATGGTTTGGCTCTCAGCGGTGTTGATGTCCATTTTCGTATTCCTTCGCGAATTCAGACAATGCCAGACAGAAGAATCACACCCAAAGTCAGCCATCCGAGGGCGAGGGAGTGGGAGAACGTCGACGACCAGCCTTGCAGGCGTTGGCCGAACGGCAGGGTAATGGCGCGGGCTTTGCGAGCGGATTGCCGCGTCCAGCGTTGACGATCCAAGCGGAACAGCACGAAGCTTTTGACGGCCGCCCCGGTGATCTGGCTGAAGTACAGCAAGAACGGATAGGTGATCGGAAAGGGCTGCATCCGCACCGTCGCCAGAATCCAGCAATAGGTGTAGCGGGTGAACATGATCCAGGCGATGTAGATGGGTAGCGCTAACGGCTCAATAAACACCGCTCCGAA
The DNA here is from genome assembly GCF_030652235.1 of Cypionkella sp. GTDB lineage: Bacteria > Pseudomonadota > Alphaproteobacteria > Rhodobacterales > Rhodobacteraceae > Cypionkella. The sequence goes on along the minus strand of NZ_JAUSBA010000010.1, from coordinate 82,097 downwards.
CAGGACGGAGATCGGGCCTGCCAGCGTCGTCCAGATGCCGACACGCTGATCAAGGATCGACCACCAGGTAAACCAGCCGATGCTGTTGGGCGACAAAGACAAAGCCCGGCCATTGGTGCGCAGCATGTTGCCGAACCAACGCATCATCAGAGTCAGGGCGGAATCCACAAAACCGGGGCGCGGTTGGCTTTCCATCGACAGCGAGGCCACGTCGGGCAGGTAGCCCATCTTGTAGCCGTTCTTCAGCAGCCAGAACCAAGTCGATTTGTCGTCGCCGGTCAGGAAATTCACCCGGCCCAAGCGCCAATGGTCGATGAAATCGCTTTGCACCTGATTGATGAAGCCCGCGTTGGTGGCAAGATCGGCCCGCACCACGCTCATCCGCCCGGTAAGGGTCAGCACGCGGTCCGACAGCCCCATCGACGACATCATCACTTGCCGTTGGTTGAAGCGCAGCATGAACCAATCGCGGAACAGCGGCATATCGGTGGCGCGGATTTCGACTTCTTCATCCGTCGTCACAGCACCCATATCGGGGTTGGTGAAGAAAGGCGCTGTGGCGGCCACAATATCTTCCGGCACGCAACTGTCGCCATCGACAAACAGCACGATGTCGCGGCGGGTCGGGGCCTCACCTGCGATCAGACGAAGTGAACGCGCTAAAGCATCGCGTTTGCCGGTGCCTGCGATTTGGTCGACCATCAGGCGGGTATTCGACGTATCGACCGCCATCCGGTCAAAGATATTGCGGATCAGGCGGGCATCGGCGGTATCGACCACCGAGCACACCACGGTGGCCCCGCCAGCCGAGGCAGCCGCCGCGCGGAACAGGGCTTGATAGACCCGCGTGGTAACTTCGGGTTCGATCTTGTAGCTGGTCACCAGAAAATACGCATGGGCTGGCGTGGGCAAGGCCGCATAGGCTGCCATCGCCCGCGCCTTACGCTGCGGATACACCCATTTCAGGAACAGCGCCGCCCGCGAAAAGTTGATCGCGGCCCAAGTGTAGCGCCAAAGCCCAATCACCCCGACCACCACCAAGGCGCTGCCCACATCGCCCATCGCGTGGAACGGCAGGCTTAGGCCAAGCCCAACCATCGCAGCGATAAAGGCGATATGGCCCAACATCATCATTACCAACAAATGCCCTGATAGGTGCCGCCCGAGCGTTTGCCCGCCTTGATCCGCGTCAGGTCGATCACCGGATGAGTCGAGGCGTTCAGTTCTTCCAGAGTGTCGTCGTATTTGTTGCCGACAAGCACGATGTCAGATTTCGCCAGCAGTTCCTTGATCGTCGGCACCAGACGATCCTTCAGATCAATGTTGTAATCATTGCCACGGCCTGCCGCGCTCATGTCATTGGCGTAGGCTTCATGCACGAAGGGGTCATAGACGTTCAGCGTCATGCCTTGGTCGATCAGACGGGCGGCGAGTTCGGCGAGGGGGCTTTCGCGCATGTCATCAGTGCCGGGTTTGAAGCTGATGCCAACAAGACCGACCGAGGTGGAGCCGGACGCCATCACCATCGCTTCGGCGCGGTTAATCTGTTCGGCATTGGCGACAAGCACCGCATCCAGCAACGGCGAGGCGACCTGAATATCGGCAGCGATGGAGCGGAGGGCGCGCACGTCTTTCGGCAGGCACGAGCCGCCAAACGCAAAGCCGGGACGCATGAAATACGGGCTCATCGAGACTTTGTGATCCGAGCAGAGGATCTTCATCACGGCTTGGCCATCGAGGCCACAGGCTTTGGCGATGTTACCAATCTCATTGGCGAAGGTGACCTTCACCGCACGCCAAGCGTTCGAAGTGTATTTGATCATCTCGGCCGAGCGCACGTCGACGACATTCACATCGCAGGGCAGGTCTTTGTTCAGCATGGACAGGAAGTCGGCGGTTTTCTGTTCCAGCGCACCAAATACGATCAGGCCGGGATCGTAGTAATCCTGAATGGCAGTGCTTTCGCGCAGGAACTCGGGGTAGTAGCCGACGCCGAAACCGACGCCAGCTTCCATGCCCGAGTATTCCTCAAGGATCGGGATGCAGACCTTCTCCATGGTGCCGGGCACAATGGTCGAACGCACGATGACCGAATGGAAACCGTCTTTGCCCGGAAGTGCCGACGCAATCGCCCAGCAGCAGCTTTCGACATATTTCAGCCCGATGGAACCATCCTCGGCCGATGGCGTGCCAACGCAGACAAACGACGCATCAGCGGCGCGCACGGCGGCGGCGGCATCCAGCGTGGCGGTCAGCTTACCAGCTGCGAAAACCTCGGCGATCAGCTCTGGCAGACCGTGTTCCACGATGGGGGAAAGCCCCGCATTGATCGAGGCGACCTTGCCCGGATCAACATCCACCGCGATCACCTCATGGCCGTCTTTCGCCAGACAAGCTGCCGAAACCACACCCACATATCCGATCCCGAATACGACAATTTTGGCCATCTCAATCGTCCTTCTGAAGTGGCATTCCTGCGGCGAAAATGCGGCAGTGCAGCATTAACGGCACATTAAGGACGGTCAAAGAGATTTGGAAAGTCAGGCTAAACCCTTATTTTGTGGGTAATTTTTACCAAATGCCTTACGTCTTTAGGTCTAGCGTAGGGAAAAGCCGAAAAGTTTATGCTGCATTGCAGAAAAAGTAGGCATGAGAATAGCGCACCCTTTCGGATGCGCTGTGCTGCAGATTTTTCGCTGTTTTCTAAATGTCAGCCGAATCGTTCTTCGGACTGAACCCAACCATTGCGAATCGCATATTCAACGATGGCGCGACGTCCTTGCAGGTTCAATTTGCTGCTGCCGCGCGCTTTGTAAGTCTCGATGGTTTTCGATGACAGTTCTAGCTCCAACCCGATCTCTTTCAGGCTTTTGCCGAAGGCCACCGATTTCAGGACATAGATCTCGCGTTCGGTCAGTTCACGCGGGCGGGACACTAATGTGGTGGATTGCGCTGACTCGAACAGGTTTGCGAAGGTCGGGTCGATACAGGTCGCCCCGCCATGGACCACAGAGATGGCTTGCTCAAGTTGCTCCAACCCGATTGAACGTGGCAGCACGCCACGAAATCCTGCGGCAAGGCAAGATCTTGCCTGAGTCATCGACAGATCATTTGTGTAGCTGATCAAGCTGGCCATTCCGAACCGTTCTCGCAAGCGCTGCACCAACCTTGACGGGACAAGGTCAAACTGCGGCGGGTCCAACAAGACAATATCTGTCTGCGACCCAATCTGATCTTTGGTGTGATGATCCTGAAGTGACCCAAGCACATCGAAGGGGGCATGCGGCAAAGCACGAATCTGCGGTCGCTTTTCCAGCAAAGAGCATAGGCCCAGCGCAAACATGGGATCTTTGTCGATGACCACTATGCGGATCGTCTGATCTTCAATGGCCAATTTCATCGTTCCTTCGGGATAGGCTTTCATGCGTCGTGCCACCAGAACGGGCTTCACGACGCTGAGAACAGGTTGAATTGTAAACTCTCTCCCCCCGCCTCAGAACCAGCTTCACTCAGTTATCTACATCTTTCGATATATGTCGTTGGATTGCGACAGCGCAATGACGCAGTGCAGCATTAAGCGTAATCCCGCGTGCCGTAACGGTAGAATCGGCGAAAAAACAGGCGGTTGCTTCGTTCGCCAGCCGTGTTGGGTTTCGCAACTGCGCATTTGCCTGACATGATTGTCAGGCAAATGCTTAAGATTCTCACGTGAATATCAAAAGATTTTCGACAGCGCTTGCAGGTAAATGCCGTTGATTATGCCAGAAGGTAGTCGCGCAGATCGGTCGCATCGACATGGGCCATGATCAGCGAATCGCCAAGGTCGGATGTCAGGGTCAAATAACTCACGCCACTGCGCGTCTGGGTGGAAATCGTGAAATCGTCGGCGCTCGACGCCGAGCCATCCAGCCAATGTGTTAGCGAGTCTGCAAGATCGGCCTCGGCAAAGCCGAAGAACACCAGCGTGTCATCCTGAGCGATGCTAAAATCGCGCACCGTGTTGATACCATCGCTGGCGATGAAAACGTCCGAGCCCTTGCCGCCCACCAATGTGTTGTTGCCCGTGCCGCCGTTCAGCGTGTCGCTGCCCAATCCACCGCCCAGCACATCAGAACCCGCGCCACCGTTCAAAATGTCGTTGCCGCCATAACCATGCAAGCGGTCGTTGCCAGCTTCACCAAAGATGATGTTGCCGCCAGCATTGCCGATGATCCGGTTGCCGTTGGCATTGCCGATAAAATCGAGATCAGCCCGCCCGGTCATCCGCACGTCATGCACCGAAGCATCCGCCATGCTATCGCTAGACACATCTACACTGGTCGGGGTTGAACGCGCCGCTGCTGCAGGTGCCGAAACCACCGTCAACTGCTGGCTGGCGGCCGATTTGACCCCGTCGATGAACTGAAACTCCTCGATCCCAGAGATAAAGGTATGTCCCAGCGCACTGAGCACAACGCTTTGGCCGCCGATTGTGGTCACCAGCACCTGCGAGCTGTGCAGCCCGAACACCAGCCGATCAACGCCCTGTCCGCCGTTGATCGTGTCTTCTCCGGCCGAGGCCAACACCAGATCCGAGCCAGTGCCCATATCAACCCAGTCGTTGCCTGCACCGCCCTGCACACTGTCATTGCCCGACAATGTGCTGATATGCGCCCCGGTATCGACCGCCGCCACCATATCAGCCCGCACGGTTGCGACGACATTTTCAAACTTGATCACATTGGCATTGGCATCGGTCGGCGCGCCATAGCTGGTGCCGGAATTGAAAAAGCTGACCGACGCCATGTAGCTTTGCTCGGCGGTCGTGCGGATCGAATTGTGTACGATCACCGTATTGCCATGGTCCAACCCGCCGTGAAAATTGATGTCGCGGTTGGTGAAATCCACTTCGATGGTGTTGTTCGCCGCCGAAGTATAGCTGGCGAACAGCACGGCATGGCGGGTATCCACCGCTTGCAGATGGGTGAAGGTACTGTCGTAGACATCGCGGATCCAAATCCCATAGCCGTTACCGCCGTCGCCTTTGTTCTGCGCACCCGTCACGGTCACATCATCCACAACAGCATCAATCGAACGGCCAAGAACCAAGCCGTTCGAGCCCGGATTGACGATGTCGACATGCTCGATCACGGTGTGCACCGAGCTGTTGACCAGCACCATCATGCCGCCATCTTCGGCTTTGTTGATGTTGTTAAAGTTACCGGGGTCTGCGGTGCCATAGGCTCCTTTGAACGTGAGGTTGCGTACGGTCACATCTTCGACCACCTGCGCCACAGCCACCGTTGTGGTTGCGGCGTCAAAGGCGAAGGGCAGCGGGCGGTCCAGCAAGACCGTGTTGCCGTTCACCGCTGTGACGGTGACCATCGCAGTGCGCAAAGGCTTGTCCTGCTGCCACAGGGTATCGCCGATCTCGGTGAACAGGGCGGCATCATTCGGGCGTTCAATCCAAAGCACGTCGCCGACTTTCAGGCCAGTGCTGCTGGTCAGGTGCAGGTAGGTTGCGCCAAGATTGACACCCTCTGTCAGGTGGGTGGCGTTGGTTTCGGCCTCGCGAAACAAAGCCGAGCCGATTTGCAGCGCAGGCGCCCCGGCCAGCGATTTATCTGCGATGATGGTGACGTTGCCCTGACCTTCCAGCGTGATGCCATCCTTGTTCAACACCACGGTTTTGTTGAAAGTATAGGTGCCCTGCTGCAGCACAATATGCGTACCTATAGCGGCAGAGTTGATTGCGGCTTGAATCGTGGCAGCCGAGCTTCCGGCAGCTATAGTGATCACCGAAGCCGGTGCAGCAGAAGCGCTGGAGATGACAACTGACATGACTCATCCTTAGGTTGTTTTTGCAAGTTACCCTTAACTGCCTGAGATTGAAACCCGGCATTAATGTGTTTGGGGTGTGGCAGATCTGAGCCGCACCAGGTCATGGGGGATTTGCCTGACAAAACCGTCAATTTGCACCCTTCGGACTATCGCCAGGTTGGAAACAGTATCAGCGTGCTGTTTCTAATAATCCATATATTCAGCAAGCTTACCGCACAGCAGCCCCAGTTTTTGCTTCAGGCCAGTGGCTGATTCGCTGCCACCGAGATGATGCCGCCGGCCTTGCGTGGTGGGTGGGCTTTCGATACGCTTACAGCATAGGCCTTTTTTAACCTGTTGCCGTCTTAATCGCCGCCAGACTGCCCCGTACCCATTGTGATTCAGGAGCATTTTCGATGATCGGCTTGTTTGACGCTTTGATCCGTATGCGGCTTACTCTGGCGCTGATCGCGCTTTTGGTCCCGCTGCCGCTATTCGCACAAGATGCCAGCTTTGCGCCCGGTTGGCAGATTGACGCGCAAAGCTCGCAGCTGCGGTTTCAGTCGGTCAAGAACGTCACCAAGGTTGAATCCAGCACCTTTGCCGCATTCTCTGGTGGGCTTTCGGCGGATGGCACGTTGTCTCTGCATGTGTTTCTGGATTCTGTCGACACCAAGATCGACCTGCGCAATGTGCGGATGCGGTTTTTGCTGTTTGAAACCTTCCGCTTCCCCGAGGCTGTGATCACCGCCAAGATCAATGCCGCTGATCTGGCCGATCTGCCCACGCTGCGGCGCAAAACCATTCACCTCACCTATACGCTTGATCTGCACGGCGTGAAGAAAGAGCTTGAGACGGATGTGGCCGTGACCATGGTGCAAGATGATACTGTCGTGGTGTCTTCCACCACGCCCGTGGTGATCGCCACCGATGATTTTGGGCTGGCCGATGGCGTGCAAAAGCTGCAAGAGGCGGCAAATGTGGTGATCATTCCCTCGGGCACTATCAGCTTTGATCTGACCTTAAAGCGTAACGGTGGCGGGGTGACGCCTGCGGCCCCTGCCCCGGCAGAAACTGCCCCCGTCGCCGATGTGCCTGTCGTGGCGGCCACACCGCAAGCGCCTGCCGCAGAAGTCGCCGCGCCAGATCCCGTTATCCCTGCGGTTGTTGCGCAAGAACCCACTGGCGATCTCGATCTTGAGGCCTGCAAGGGCCGCTTTGAAATCCTGTCACGCAGCGGCAATATCAACTTCCACTCCGGCTCGGCCCGGCTGCAAGCCGATAGCGCGCCGTTGCTGGATAGCGTGGCCGACATTGTCTCACGCTGCCCCGGCCTCAAGATCGAAGTGTCCGGCCACACCGACGCCGATGGCACCCCCGCAGCAAATCAATACCTGTCGCAGCAACGCGCCAAAGCCGTGGTGCGCTACTTGGTGAACAAGGGCCTTACCGCTGATCGCTTCACCGCGACAGGCTATGGCGAGGACAAGCCGATCTTCGACAACGAAACGCCCGAGCATAAATCCCGCAATCGCCGGATCGAATTTGCCTTGGTGCAGCAATAGATGCGCCAGAGTGGGGTAATGTACGCGCTGGCTTTGGTGCTGGCTTTTCTTGGGGTGCCGATGCAGTCGCAAACCGATGAGACTGCGGCGTGGCAAACGGCCCTCGTGTCGCAAGACATCGGCCTGCTGCAAGCTTTCGTGAAAGATCACCCGCAAAGCCCGCATCTGGCCGAGGCGAACGCCCTGCTGGCGAAAAACATCGCGGCTGCGCGCGGGCTGGGTCTGATGCCGATTGAGGCGGTTGAAGGCTATGTTGCGCAACACGACCTGATCACCACCGCCCAAACCTCGAAATCTGCCGCCGATTATCAGGCTTATCTTGCTGCCTATCCGCAGGGCCTGTTCGCCACCCTCGCGCAAAGCGAATTGGCATTGTTGGCTCTGAACCCTCCGGCTGAACCTATGTCCGCCCCTGATCCTGCCGCCGCTCCGATGGCAGACCTTACCGGGTTGACCTTTACCACGCCGTTTCCGGTGGGTGAGTACATTCAGGGTCGGTCGATTGCCAGTCTGATTGCCACCGCCAGCCCACAATTCGCCCCGATTGAGGGCCTGCCAGAAGAAGTCTGGCGCGACAAATCCTGTGCCAACTGCCACGCTTGGACCGAAGCCAGCCTGTGCGACCAGGCCACAACCTACACCAAACCCGAAGCGGCAGAGGCATTGACCAAGCAGCATCCCTTGGGTGTGCCTTTCAGAATCGGCCTGAAAGAATGGGCTTTGGGCGGGTGTAAGTAGATGGCACAGACCCCCACCGATCCCGGCACCGCTACCCCGCGCGCGCTAAAGCGCGCCACCACCGTCTCGGGTGGCACCCGCATCATCGGCACCTATGAGATCGACAAGCTGATCAGCGCGGGCGGCATGGGCGAGGTCTATCGCGGTCACAACATCCACAATGGCGAGCCGGTTGCGATCAAGATCGTGCTGCCCAGCCTCGCGCATGACCCGAAAATCGTGGCGCTGTTCCAAAAAGAAAGCACCACGCTGTCGCGGCTCAGCCACGAAGCCATCGTGCGCTATCATGTCTTTACCAATGACCCGGTGATCGGGCGACCCTGTCTGGTGATGGAGTTCGTCGCTGGCACCCCGGTGTCCGAACGCATTGAAACCGGGCCAATGCCGCTGGACGAGGTCAAGGTGATGCTGCGCCGCGTCGCTTCGGGGCTGGAAAAGGCCCATCGTGCGGGTGTCGTGCACCGCGATATGTCGCCCGACAACATCATCCTAGAGGAAGGCTTGGTCGAACATGCCAAGCTGATCGACTTTGGCATCGCAAAATCTTCGGCGCTTGGGGCGGGTACGCTGTTGCAAGGCCAGTTCGCGGGCAAATTCAACTGGGTCGCGCCCGAGCAATTGGGTGCCTTTGGCGGCCATGTCGATGGGCGGTCAGATATCTATTCGCTGGCCTTGGTGGCGGCGGCGGCCAGCAAGGGGGCGGTGCTGCCGATGGGCGATTCCATCGTCGATGCCGTCGGCAAGCGCGCAGTTGTGCCGGACTTGACGGGGGTGGATGCCAGGCTGGTGCCGCTGCTCGGCTGGATGCTGTCGCCAGACCCTGCCGCGCGGCCCGAGACGATGGCGCAGGTGATCGCGGCGCTGGACAACCCCGCGCTGATCCCGATGCTACCAGATCCGAACAAAACCCAGATCGGCGGCTCGCTGCCGCATGCCGCCGCGTCTGCGACGCAAGACGCCAGCCCGTTCGGCGCTGCCGCCTCGCCCGCGCCGTCCAGGACCGAGGCCGCTGCGCCCGCGAAGACATCGCTGATCCTGCCCATCGCGATGGCGCTTATTCTGGCCGCCGGCGCCATGGCCTATTTCTCCGGGGCCTTCGCCCCGAAACCCGTGCAGATCACTGCTGCGCCTGCGCCCAGTGTGGCAGCCACTGCAAAAGCGGCGCCCGCCGAGCAACCCGCGCTGGTCGAACCCACCCAGGCTGCCCCCGCGCCACTGCCTGTCACAGACCTGACAGACCTACTGGCCCAATCGCAAGATTGTGGCCCGCTGAGTCTGACCAACCCAGCCGCTGCGGGCTATGCCGAGGCCGATCTGGTGCAAATCAGTGGCCATGTTGCCTCTGTTGCCGCCCTAACCGCGCTGAAAACCAGCCTCGTCGCCCTGACCGGAAAGCGCCCGCTGCAGCTGGAGATTAAGCCGCTGAACCCCGCGATCTGCGCCGTGCTGAACGCGCTGCCGCCGCTGGGCTCGGGGAACGTTACGGTGGCGCTGGGCTATGGTGACAGCGCCGATCCTAATCCGGAGGGGCGCTATGTGACCGGGCAGAACCCGGTGATTGATCTGACGGTGCCGCAGGGCGCGGGGTATGTTTCGGTCGCGGTCCTAGATGGATCGGGGCAGGTGCTGCAGCTTTTGCCGGGGGTTTCGCAGCCCGATCCGGGCAAGCTGCGGGTGGCGTTTTCGGTGGCAGAGTCTGGCATCGGCAGGCCCGCGCTGGTGGTCAATCCGGCGGGGTTGGGGCTGGTGATGATTTTGGTGCTGCGTTCAGAGGCGGCGCTGGAGGCGGGGCCGATGATTGAGCCTGCGGACGCCTTTGTGGCGCGGGTGAAGCGGACGAAGCTGATCTCGATGGATCAGCGGTTACTGAATTTGACGGCGCCTTGAGCATGGGCTGGGATGTGGTCCCAACTCGGGACCAAAAATTTTCTTTTTGATTCAATATCATAAGGTGGCCGTTTTTACACTTTCTTAACGTTTGCACCCAAATCCGCGCAGTTTTCTGACCTGCCAACACGGGCCGTCCGCAGTGGTATCAAGTCGCTTGCGCTTCAGTCGGTTCCCATATGATGCGGCGGCAGTGATACGTTGCGGTTGAAGACGACCTATCAGCGGTCGAACGCGTAGCGGCGGCTGACCCACTCGGTGTCGTTCTATGTTGCGCGCAACCTGCTGAAGAAAGGCTTGCTGGATTTCTTGATTGAGGCGGGATGCGCGCAACGCTATGGGCTGGAAAGCAATGATTAGGCAGATATTTGCCTCGGTTGTGATGGTGCTTGGCAATGGCAGCGCCATCGTGCCGATCTTTGCCGATATCCTGTCAGCCGCGGTGCAACTGCCGACCACATCTTGCAACGCCACCTATCGCAGTGGTGGGCAAACGGTGTGAAGCTGCGCGTCGGCGTGTTGGCCTGCAATCTTCTTGGGCAGGAGGTGGCGGCGGGCAGCTTTGCGGTGCGCCGGATGGCGGCCTCTAGCTGCAATGTCTCGACAACGGCGCTGGATTTCGGCAGTGTTCCGGCCCAGTTGGCGCAAGCCGTTGACCAGACCGCAAGCGTCACGGTCAACAATAGCGACAATGTCGCCGTGACCGTCGCTTACTGAGCGCTGCCCTTTAACCGCAAGATCGCCCAAGCCGCTGCCTCGGCCACGGTCGGGTCTGGATCGTCGCAAAGGCGGCTTGCGTGGGCCGCGAGCCGCGGCAGGCCAGAATTGCCGATGGCATAAAGCACATTGCGCACAAAGCGATCCCGGCCGATGCGCTTGATCGGGCTGCCCGCAAAGCGCGCCCGAAAGGCGGTGTCATCAAGGCTGACCAGATCGGCCAATTCGGGTGCGCCGACCTTGGATTGATAGCCAATGTCGCGGGCGGCTTGGGCGAATTTGTTCCATGGGCAGGCGGCAAGACAATCGTCGCAACCATAAATCCGGTTGCCCATCAGCGCGCGCAAGTCAGGATCGACCGGCCCCTTATGCTCGATGGTCAGATAGGAAATGCAGCGCCGCGCGTCTAACTGATAGGGTGCAGGGAAGGCGTTGGTCGGGCAGGCCTCAAGGCAAGCGGTGCAGGTGCCGCAATGGCTGACCTCGGGCGCATCCTTGGGCAGATCGGCAGTGGTGAAGATCGCGCCAAGGAAAAACCAGTTGCCTAAGTCGCGCGACAGCAGGTTGGTGTGCTTGCCCTGCCAGCCCAAACCCGCTGCCTCGGCAAGGGGTTTTTCCATCACCGGCGCGGTGTCAACGAACACCTTGATCTCGGCTTTTGCGGCAGTTGCAAACCAACCGCCAAGACGTTTCAATCGCCGCTTCACCAGATCGTGGTAATCCTTGCCCTGCGCATAGACCGACACCGCCGCGCGGTCGCGCTGAGACAGCACTGCCATTGGGTCGACCTCGGGCGTATAAACCTCGGCCAGCATGATCACCGAGCGCGCCTCGGGCCACAGCGCTGCGGCATTGCCGCGCCAATGTTCCCGCTCGGCCATCCACGTCATTTGGCCGTGGCGGTCGGCTTGCAGAAATCCCCGCAAGCGCCCTGCGGTTTCCGGCACCGCATCGGGGGCGCAAATGCCGACTTTGGAGAAACCTTCCTCTAAAGCCTTGGCGATCAGAGCATCCTTCAGAGACTGCATGGTCATCCTCTGTGCTCAAATATCCCGGGGTAGTCCATTGGTATCGCCATTGGTTCGAGAAACCAATGGACTGGGGGCAGCGCCCCGGTGGTTTCAGCTAGAAATCGAGATTGGCGTAATGCGCAGGCGGCGGGAAGCCCGACACCTGATCGGCCAGCAAGCTTCGAAACGAGGGGCGCGATTTTATCTTGGCATACCAGTCTTTCACCGTGGCCGAGCGGTTCCAATCGACATCCGAGATATAATCCAGACAAGACAAATGCGCGGCCGCCGTCAGATCGGCCAAAGTCATCACATCGCCCGCCAGCCACCGGCGCTGATCCAGCAGCCAACCCAGATAGTCGATGTGGTATTTGATCCGCCCAGCGCCGGATTTCACCGCTTTGGAATCCGGGTAGCCATGCGCCATGATCTTTTTGTTGACCCGCTCATACAGCAATTTTGAGGTGACTTCGGCGTGGAATTTGTCATCGAACCACGCGCAGAGGCGGCGGACCTCAAAGCGCATGTCGATGTCGCGCGGCATCAAGGCTGGGTTGGGGAAGGCTTCTTCCAGATATTCGCAGATCGCTTGGCTTTCCGACAGCACCTTGTTTTCGATCCGCAGCACCGGGACTTTGCCCGCCGGATTGCGGCGCAGGAAATCTGGCGAGGGTTCCCAATAACGCTCCTCGATCAGCTCTACCTCCAGCCGTTTTTCGGCCAGAGTCAGGCGCACCTTGCGGCAGAATGGCGAGAGCGGGAAGTGATAGAGGCGGATCATGCGGGATGGATCTTTGTATGCGGGTTTTGATCTTCAATGCCGCGAAGGGGCGCGGAATTCAACCACAATCCCGGCTGTTTTCAGTCCTGAAAGCACTTCGCGCGGCCATCCGCCAGAATGGTCTCGGCGCCTGACATGATCGCCCCGGTGCGTTTGCGCACGAAGCTGCTGGGTTTGCTGGCCGAGCGGCCCTTCGGGTCGGGCAGAATGGCGGCGAGGCGGGCGGCTTGCAGGGCAGACAGATCGCGGGCATCGACGCCAAAATAGTGCTGGGCGGCGGCTTGGACGCCGAATACGCCTTCGTCGAATTCGGCGACGTTGAGGTAGACCTCTAAGATGCGTTGCTTGGACCAGACCAGCTCAACCACCGGGGTCAGCGTCGCCTCGATGGCCTTGCGCAGCCAGCTTCGGCCTTGCCAAAGAAAGACGTTCTTGGCGACTTGTTGGGTCAGGGTGGACGCGCCGCGATTGCCGCCTTGTTCTGCTGCTGCGCGGATGGCGGCCATATCGAAACCCCAGTGCAGGCAGAAATTGGCATCCTCAGCCGCGACGACCGAGCGACCCATCACCGGGGCAATCTCATCCCAACTGACCCAGTCTTTGCGGATGCCCCCCAGCCGCCAGCTTTCGGCGAGTTGGTAGAGGTTGATCGGGGGCGGCAGGAAGCTGAACAGCAGGATCAGGACTCCGTAGAACCCGGCGATGCCCGCCAACCCCCGCAAAAGCCAGCGTTTGATCTGACCACCCTTGGACAAGGGGGCGATCAGCTGGGGCTGGGGCACGGCCTTTTTGCGCGGTTTCTTTGGGATGTCGACCATGTCGCAGCTTAGGCCCGAAGCTTGCGGTTTGGTCAAGGGTTTGACGGGTTTTTTGACCGTGCCCACGCGTGGACAGGTTGGGCGTTTATATGATTTCAATGGGTTAGCTGGGATCTGTTCAGGATTTGTTAAGCATTGCCGCAGGTGTCTGCTGGCCGATGGCAAATTTTGTCAAATCTTGCCAATCCGGCTAAGCTGCCCGGCATGAGCACCATGAACATCTCTTTGCCCGACGACATGAAGGCCTTTGTCGACGAGCAGGTCCGCATCAACGGCTTTGCCACCACCAGTGAATACATGCGCGCGCTGATCCGTGAGCGCAAAGACGCGATTGAGCGGCTGCGGGCTTTGGTGATGGAGGGCATGGAATCGGGCGCCCCGCAGCCTGCGGAGGATGTGTCGGCGCGATTGCGGGCGCGGATTGAGGCGGCAAGGTCTGGGATGAAGGCGGCTGAATGACGGCCGTGATCATCAGCCCAGCGGCTGAGGCTGATCTGAGCGCAATTATTGATCACTATCTGATCGCGGCAGGTGTCGAAGTTGCGGCGGGTTTTCTGACCGCATCGGATCGCTGTATGGACCACCTTGCAGGTTTTCCGGCCCGCGGCGCGCCACGACTGGCAGAAAAGCTGGAGATTTCTGGGCTGCGCCTTTGGCCCGTGAAGGGTTTTCCACAACTGGCACTTTACAGTGAAACCGAACGGTGCGTGATCATCCAGCGCGTCCTACATGCCGCGCGTGATCTGCCGTTTGCTTTACGAGACTGAGCCCCTCTGATCGCGACAAAAAATGTCGCTGGCGATGCTGCGATGGCAAGTCAGCTTGCTAGGTTTCGTGAAACTCTCACCCCGGAGCCCCTTATGCCGCTACGCCGCACACCGTTTTATGCTCTGGCCTCGGCCTATGGCGCGCAGATGGGGCCTGTGGGGGGCGGCTTTGTCTCGGCGCATCATTATGGCGATGTGAAGGCCGAGCATCTGAACACCCGCGCCAATGTCGGGGTGCAGGACCTCTCCACCATGGGCAAGATTGACGTGAAGGGGCCGGAAGCAGAGGCTTTGGTCAATCATCTGATCGTCAATGACGCCGCTGCGATGAAGGTGGGTGCGGCGCGCTATGCCAGCGTCTGTACGCCGGATGGCGGAATTATGGACGACCTGACGGTGTTCCGGTTGGGGGATGAGCATTTTCTGATGGTGTCGGGTTCGCGCAATCGGTTGAAAATTCGCGACTGGGCGATGCAGCACGCCCAAGGCAGGCGGGCTTATGTGACCGATATTACGGCGGCGATTGCGTTTCCGACGGTGCAGGGGCCGCGCGCCCGGGAGGTGTTGGCGGGATTGATCCCGGATGCGGATTTGAGCGCGTTGAAGCGCTGGCAGTTCACTTGGGGGCATTTTGGCGAGACGCAAGTGATGATTTCGCGCACCGGGGTGACGGGGGAATTGGGGTTTGAGTTGTTCGTGCCTGCGGATGAGGCGGCGGGGGTTTGGAACGGGCTTTTGACGGTGGGCGGGGCTTTTGGGCTGCGCCCCTACGGCGTGCAGGCGATGTTCACTTTGGGGTTAGAGAAACTGTATCCGGCGCATGGCATTGATATGGATGAAACGCTGACGCCGTTTCATGTCGGCACCGATGCGTTCATCAAATTTGACAAGGGCGACTTTATTGGCCGCGAGGCGCTGTTGCGGCTGCGCGATGCCGGGGTGGCGACGGCTTGGGTCGGGTTGCGGATGGAAGGCGACGTTCCGGCGGCTGAGGGCGCTGCGGTGATGGCCGAAGCGCGGCAGATTGGCCATGTGACCTACAGCGATTTCGGCTATTCGGTGGGGGCGGTTTTGGCCTCGGCCCATATCGAAAAGGGCCATGCGGTGGAGGGCGCGGAGGTGACGGTGGGCGGCGTTAAAGCGCGGGTCACTCGGCGGGCGTTCATTGATCCCGAAGGGCTGCGGCTGCGGGCCTAACGTGGCGTCACGGTGGAAATCGTGGCGGGTGGGGGAACGAAAACCGATGTGCGGGGTTGTTGCTGCATAGGGCTTGAGCAACCGAGCCGCTGTGTAACAATGGAGATCATCATGTTTCGCACTTCTATCGCAGCTTTTCTTATGGCAACCGCCGTGGCCTTTCCGTCCTTCGCACAAGACCTGAAACCCGTGCGCGAGGTTGAAGTCACCGTTGATACCGCTGGCATCGCCAACCCGCAGGCAGCGGCTTATTGGGGCACGCTGCAAGACGATCTGAAGGCCTCGATCCTGACCAAAGTGGCGCCGAGCGATGACGAGGCCGCCGTCGTGGTCAAGATCCGCATCGACGATGTGTCGTTGGCGAATGGATTTCAGGAGAAACTCGGTTTGGGTGAGACGACTTTGACCGGCAACGTGCTGGTGCAGGACGACATGAACCACACCAAGGACGATGCCTATGACCTGACCGTAGATGTGAATGCCGCCAAGCCGTTGCTGCCGGCGGGCTATGACTTCACGGCGGCGGATGCGGATACCAAGGTGTATTACAATGCGATGGTCAATGCCTTCGCTGACGGCGTAGTGACCCGCCTGAAGTAAGTTTGGCGGTTTTGTGTGGAAAAGGCCCCCAGGTTGGGGGCCTTTTTTTATGGCTTATTCGGCCGGGACTTTCTGCACTTCATCAGACAACGGATGTGCGAGGTGCGGCAGCATTTCTTTCGGGCAGATTTGCAGGAAGTTGGCGCGCTCGGTCGCCCAATCAGCAAGGATGCGGATGGCGAGGCGCGATCCGGTTTCTTTGGCGTGACGTTCAATCAGGTGGCGCAGTTGCGCCTCCCAATGCGGATGGGCGACGGCGCAGGTCAGAACCGTTTCATCGTTGATGAAATCTTCCGCGATTGCGGTGGGATCATAGACATAGGCCATGCCGCCGGTCATGCCCGCGCCGAAGTTGGCACCGATTTTACCGAGGATGACGGCCGTGCCGCCGGTCATGTATTCGCAACCGTTTGATCCACAACCTTCGACCACCACCGACGCGCCGGAGTTGCGCACCGCGAAACGCTCGCCCGCGCGACCGCTGGCGAACAGGTAGCCTGCGGTTGCACCATAAAGCACGGTGTTGCCGATGATGGTGTTATCCTCGGCTTTCAGTGGCGACGACATTTGCGGGCGCACCACGATTGTGCCACCCGACAAGCCCTTGCCGACATAATCGTTGGCGTCGCCTTGGACCTCTAGTTTCAGGCCGTTGACCGCGAAAGCCCCAAGCGACTGCCCACAAGAGCCGTGCAGTTTCACAGTCAGATGGTCGGGTTGCAGGTTGTTGCGCATGCCGAATTTCTTGACGATATGGCTGCTGGCCCGCGTGCCGATGGTGCGCAGGGTGTTGCGAACCGCGTAGGACAACTGCATCTTCTCGCCGTCTTCAAAGAACCGCGCGCCGTCCTTGACGATTTCGGCGTCCAACGTATCGGGGACATGGTTGCGGGGTTTAGAGCGGTCGTAGGTGATCTTCTGCGCGCCATCGACGGTGATCAGCAGTGGGTTGAGGTCGAGATCATCAAGATGGGCGGAGCCACGGCTGACCTGTGACAGAAGGTCGGCGCGACCGATGATTTCATCCATCGACCGCGCGCCGATCTGGGCGAGGATTTCGCGGACTTCCTGTGCATAGAAGGTGATCAGGTTGACGACCTTATCCGCCGTGCCGGTGAATTTGGCGCGCAAAGCGGTGTCTTGGGTGCAGACACCAACCGGGCAGGTGTTCGACTGGCACTGACGCACCATGATGCAGCCCATCGCGATCAGGGCGGCGGTGCCGATGCCATATTCCTCGGCCCCAAGCATGGCCGCCATCACCACATCGCGGCCGGTGCGCAGGCCGCCATCAGTGCGCAGCGTCACGCGTTCGCGCAGGTTGTTCATCGACAGCACCTGATGTGCTTCGGTCAGGCCCATTTCCCACGGCAGGCCCGCGTACTTGATTGAGGTGCCCGGAGAAGCCCCGGTGCCGCCATTATGGCCGGAAATCAGGATGATGTCGGCTTTCGCTTTGGCGACACCTGCGGCGATGGTACCGACGCCCGACGCACTGACCAGTTTCACCGTCACTTTGGCGCGCGGGTTGATCTGTTTCAGGTCGTAGATCAGCTGCGCGAGGTCTTCGATGGAATAGATATCGTGGTGCGGCGGCGGGCTGATCAGCGTCACGCCTTTGGTGGAATGGCGCAGGCGGGCGATCAGCTCGGTCACTTTCATGCCGGGCAATTGGCCGCCCTCACCGGGTTTGGCACCTTGGGCGACTTTGATTTCCAACTCTTCACAGGCGTTGAGGTATTCGGCGGTGACACCGAAACGGCCAGACGCCACCTGTTTGATCTTCGCCGAAGGGTTGTCACCATTCGGTTCGGGCAGGAAGTGGGCGGGGTCTTCGCCGCCCTCGCCTGAGTCTGATTTCGCGCCGATGCGGTTCATCGCGACGTTAAGGGTCTTATGCGCCTCTGGCCCCAAGGCCCCCAGCGACATGCCAGGTGTGACAAAGCGTTTGCGGATCGAGGTTATGGATTCCACTTCCTCAATCGGCACCGGTTTGCCCAAAGTCTTGATGTCCAGCAGATCGCGGATGTGGATCGGCGGGTTCGAGCGCATGGCGGCAGAATACTGCTTCCACAGATCAAAGCTGGCGCGGTCGCAGGCCGATTGCAGCATGTGCATGGTCTGCGCTTCCCACGCGTGCTTTTCGCCGGATCGGCGGGCTTTGTAGAAGCCGCCGATGGGCAGAACGTCTGCGCCACCGAGCCAGCCTTTGGCGTGGACTTCTTCGACCTTCATCTGGATGCCGTGCAGACCGATGCCCGAGATGCGGCTTTGCATACCGGGGAAGTATTCGGCGACCATGGCGCGGGACAGGCCGACGGCCTCAAAATTCAGACCGCCGCGGTAGGACGAGATCACCGAAATGCCCATTTTGGACATGATTTTCAGCAGGCCCGCATCGACCGCATTGCCATAACGGCGCATCGCATCGACCAGACTGCCGTCGATCAGATTGCGGCGGATACGGTCAGCGATGCTGTCTTGCGCAAGATAGGCGTTGACGGTGGTGGCCCCCGAGCCAATCAGAACGGCGAAATAATGCGGGTCGATACATTCTGCAGCGCGGACATTGATCGAACAGAAGGTGCGCAGGCCCTTGCGGGTTAGCCAAGAGTGGACCGCCGAGGTCGCAAGGATCATCGGCATCGCCACCTTTTCAGGGCTTTGATGCTGATCGGTCATCACCAACTGGCCTGCACCCGAGCGCACGGCGTCTTCGGCTTCGGCGCGGATACGTTCCAGCCCTTGGCGCAGGGCATCGGGGCCAGCGTTGGCCGGGAAGGTGCAGTCGATGAAGGCAACCTGATCGCCAAAGCGTTTGACCAACACGTCAAACTCGGCGTTGGCAAGGAACGGGCTTTCCAGCACAAGGATTTCGTTCTGGGCGTTGTTTTCGTCCAGCACGTTGCGCAGGTTGCCAAAGCGGGTTTTCAGCGACATCACCCGGCCTTCGCGCAGCGAGTCGATCGGTGGATTGGTGACTTGGCTGAAATTCTGCCGGAAGAAATGCGACAGCGGGCGGTAGACCGACGAAAGCACGGCGGCGGGGGTGTCATCGCCCATCGAAGCGATCATTTCCTTACCGTCTTCGGCCATCGGGGCCAGCACTTGTTCCAGTTCTTCCACCGTAAAGCCCGCCGCGATCTGGCGTTTGCGCAGATCGGCGCCTTCAAACATCGCCACTTCCGGCACGTCGCGCAGCAACACGTTGAGATCGACGATCTTCTCAATCCATGTACCGTAAGGCTGGGCGGCGGCGAGCTTATCCTTCAGCGCCACGTCGTGGTAAAGTTTGCCCTCGGCCATATCGACGGCGATCATCTGCCCCGGCCCAAGCGCACCCTTTTCGCGGATGGTGGCTTCGTCCACCGGAACCATGCCGGCCTCAGAGCCCGCGATCAGCAGGCCATCGCCGGTGACCACATAGCGCATCGGGCGCAGGCCATTGCGATCAAGCCCGCCGCAGACCCAGCGGCCATCTGTCATCGCCAAGGCGGCGGGGCCATCCCAAGGTTCAATCACCGAGTTGCAATAGGCATACATATCGGCCCAAGCGGGCTTCATATCGGTGGTGGCTTTGCTCCATGCTTCCGGCACCAGCATTGTCTTGGCAAGCGGGGCATTGCGGCCCGACCGCACCAGCGCTTCGAACACCGCATCCAGCGCGCCCGAGTCAGAGGTGCCTGCGGGGATGATCGGTTTGATGTCTTCGGCGGCATCGCCAAAGTTGTTCGATGCCATCCGAATCTCATGGGATTTCATCCAGTTGATGTTTCCTTTCAGCGTGTTGATTTCGCCGTTATGGGCCAACATGCGGAACGGTTGCGCCAGCCACCACTGCGGGAAGGTGTTGGTCGAATAGCGCTGGTGGTAGATCGCGAAGGCGGATTCAAAGCGGTCGTCCATCAGGTCGGGGTAGAAGGTGGCAACCTGTTCGGCCAGCATCATGCCTTTGTAGATGATGCTGCGGCACGACAAGCTGCACAGATACATGCCTTGGATTTGGCTTGCGAGGGCGGCTTTTTCGATGCGGCGGCGGATGATGTACAGCTCGCGCTCGAACTGTTCTTCGTCGATGGCTTTGTCATTGCGGATCAGGATTTGTTCAATCTCGGGGCGGGTGGCGTTGGCTTTGTCGCCCAGCACCGAAGTATCGACCGGAACGTGACGCCAGCCGTAAATGTAGTGGCCCATCCGCAAAACTTCGGCCTCGACAATGGTGCGGCAGCGTTCTTGCGCGCCGAAATCGGTACGTGGCAGGAAAACCTGACCGACGGCGATCAGCTTGTGGATGTCGGGCTCATGCCCGGTGCGGCGGACTTGGTCGTAGAAGAATTTCACCGGGATCTGCACATGGATGCCCGCACCATCACCAGTTTTGCCATCGGCATCGACAGCACCGCGGTGCCAGATCGCCTTCAACGCGTTGATGCCGTGTTCGACGACCTTGCGACTGGGTTTGCCCGAGATCGCCACCACCAGACCAACGCCGCAGGACGAATGTTCGTCTTCGGTTTTATACAGGCTGTTGGCGTCCATATAGGCGCGTTTGGCTTCTTCGGCCTTCACCCAAGCTTCATCATAGATCGTCATGGCTTACTCCTTCGGGCTGGCGGCGATTGGGGCTGCGGCTGCGGCTCCGGTCGGATTTTGGGATGATGCCCGCCACAACCGCTCAAGCGGCGTGGCTTCGGACATCACGGCATCACATTCAAAGATCGGTTGGGTGGCGGCGAAGCCTTTTTCGCCGGACAGGATGAATTGCACCGGGCTGCCTTCGAGGGGTAGCCATTGCGTGCCGTCCCACCATTCGGACTGGCCGGAAAAGAAGTTCCGCCACTCGGCGCTGATGTATTCGTGGCCACGTGCCTTGCGCAATTCGTTGCCAGCATCGTCAGTCTCGACATATTCAAATTCGGTGCGTTGCAGGGTGACGCCGTCGATGATGGCGGTTTCGCCTGTCAGCTTGTCGTAGCCTTTGACATTGGTGTGTTCGCCGTTGTCTTTGCTAAGGCTGAAGTCGAAATCATCGCGGCCAGTGGCCAGCAGGCTGGAGAAATTTGCCGGGTCTTTGGGGTTCGGATCGAGGGTTTGAACGACCGTCGGGTTCAGGTCATAGCTTTCGATCCACTGGGTTTCACGGTCGATTTTCGACATGTAGAACATGCCTTCCTGATCAAAATCCGCACGCCATTTGTCGCCGGGATTGTCTTTCTCGCAGGTGTAGTAGTTCGCCACATAGCAGCCGCGCGATTGCACGGTGAGGGTAGCGGTGCAGCCTTCAGGTGGGATGAAGCTGCCCGCGAGCAGCGGAGTGGCTAGGAAGAACAGCGGGAAAAGCAGGGCAGTCCGCATGGTGATGTCCTTTGTGGGTGCGATCTGTGCGATCACTCTGCCGCAACCGAAGCAGGTTGCGCCAGATATGCCAAGATAGAGTCGGCGGCATCGCGCCCGTCGCGGATGGCCCAGACGACGAGCGAGGCTCCGCGCACGATGTCGCCTGCGGCGTAGACGCCGGCGAGCGAGGTGGCGTGGCTGCGGAAGTCAGCCTTAATGGTACCCCAGCGGGTGACGGCGAGGTCAGGAACGCCCCACAGGGTTTGGATCGCTTCGGGCTCGAAGCCAAGGGCTTGCACGACGAGATCAGCGGGCTCGATGTAATCGGCACCCTCGATCAGTTCGGGGGTTTGGCGGCCAGAGGAATCCGGTGAGCCAAGGCGCATTTTTTGCACCATGACACCCTCAACCGTGGTGCCGCCGGTGAAGCCTTTCGGGGCCGAGAGCCAGACGAACTCGACGCCTTCTTCCTCGGCGTTTTGGGTTTCGCGCTGGCTGCCCGGCATGTTGGCTCTGTCGCGGCGGTAAAGGCATTTCACCGAAGTGGCGCCCTGACGGATCGCGGTGCGTACACAGTCCATCGCGGTGTCACCGCCGCCGATGACGACGACGCGTTTGCCGTCGGCATTGAGTTCGCCCGAGTCAAATTCGACCACATCATCGCCGAAAGATTTGCGGTTGGAGGCGGTAAGGTAATCCAGCGCGCGGACGACGCCTTTGGCCCCGACGCCCGGGGCTTCGATGTCGCGGGCTTTGTAGACTCCGGTGGCGATCAGAATGGCGTCATGTTGGCCACGAATGGCGTCGAAGGACAGGTCTTCGCCGACTTTGCAGTTCAGCACGAAGGTGACGCCTGCGATTTCAAGCTGCTCAATGCGCTGCATGACCACGGGTTTTTCCAGTTTGAAACCGGGGATGCCGTAGGTGAGCAGGCCGCCTGCGCGGTCGTAGCGGTCGTAGACGGTGACTTGCACGCCTGCGCGGCGCAGCACATCGGCGGCGGCGAGGCCACCGGGGCCAGCGCCGATGATGCCGACGGATTCCATGCGCTGGGTGTGGGCTTTGATCGGTTTGACCCAGCCCATTTCCCAGGCTTTGTCGGTGAGGTATTTCTCGACCGCGCCGATGGTGACGGTGCCGTGGCCGGATTGCTCAATCACACAGTTGCCTTCACAGAGGCGGTCTTGCGGGCAGATGCGGCCGCAGATTTCCGGGAAGGTGTTGGTGGCTTGGGAAAGCTCGTAGGCTTCTTCCAAGCGGCCCTCGGCGGTGAGGCGCAGCCAGTCGGGGATGTTGTTGTGCAACGGGCAGTGTGACTGACAATACGGCACGCCGCATTGGCTGCACCGCGACGCCTGCTCGGCGGCTTTATCGACCGCGAATTGGCGATAGATTTCATCGAAATCATGGCTGCGGAGGTCGGCTTCGCGCTTGGTGGGCATCTCTTTGCCCAGTGTCACGAATTTCAGCATTTTCTGCCCGGCCATAATCTGCCCCTTAGGTGGAATGTCACTGTCGGGCGTTGATACTTTGGAACGGAGTTAAATAAAAGTCATCATGACTGACCTATGTTTGGGTTTTTTCGATGGCAGGTCAACATTTCTGACTGATATCATCAATATTATGTCAGCACGTGATACCTATCGACCTAGAACCCTGCCAAAAGTGCCCCGAGGGCAAGTGATCCGATGATGATTCGCCACCATGCGAAGGGCGCGAAGCCGTTACGGCTGACGAAATTTAGCAGGCCACGCACCACGAATACGGCGGTGAGGAACGCCACGACAAAGCCTACAGAAATGTCGGACCACGCCGAGAAGTCGAGGATGTGGCGGGATTTGTAGATGTCGTACGCGACGGCCCCAGCCATTGTCGGCAGCGACAGGAAGAACGAAAACTCAGCCGCGGCGCGTTTTGAGACCCCCAGCATCAATGCCCCGATGATCGTAGAGCCAGAGCGCGAAACGCCGGGGACCATGGCAAGACACTGGATCAAGCCAATGGCGAGGGCTTTGCGGAACGGGATGGTTTCGGCACTGTCGATGGTGGCGGGCGGGGCGATGCGTTCGACAAACAGCAGGACGATCCCGCCCACGATCAGCATGATGGCGATCAGCATCGGCGATTCGAACAGCACGGTTTTGATGAAATCGTGGGCAATCACGCCGATCACCACCGCCGGAAGGAAGGCCAGCAGCACCGATACGATGAAACGCATCGCGGCAGGGTCGCGGTGGGCGGTGCCGAACACGGTGACGAGTTTGCCGAAATAGACGGTAAGAATGGCAAGGACTGCGCCAAGCTGGATCACCACCTCGAACGTCTTGCCTGCGGATTGGAAGCCAAGAAAATGGCCTGCCAGCAGCAGGTGGCCCGTTGAGGATACCGGGATAAATTCGGTCAACCCCTCGAGCAGACCAAGCAGGGCGGCGGTCAGGGTGTGTTCCAAAATTTAGACCTTCTTCAGGTGCTTCGCCGATTCTTTGATGGCTGCGTATTGGCCAGAGGGGCGGTAGCGCCAGAGGTATTCCGGGATCACCGACGCGTAATCGGTGGCGGTGATGCCCAGGTCAGCCAAGGTTTTCGCGCCGGGGGCGACGGTGTTGTCGCTGCGCAGGGAGGCGACTTGATCGCGGGTGATCATGCTGTTCTTGAAAATGCCGCCCGTCGCGAAGGACGCGAAATCAAGCAGGGTGGCCGGAATCAAAGCGATGGGGAACGGCAGGTTCAGCACCAGACGGCGACGGCGGATCACGCCAAGCATTTTGGTGATGATGGTGCGGAAGGTTTCCACATCGGGGCCGCCGAGTTCATAGATGCCACGCGCCTCGCCCTTGATGCCTTTGACGGCGGCTTGGGCGACGTCATCGACATAGACCGGCTGGAATTTGGTGTTGCCGCCGACCAAGGGCAGGATCGGCCCCAAGCGGGCCATCGCCCCGAAGCGGTTAAAGAAGCCATCTTCATTGCCGAAAATCACCGAAGGCCGCAGGATCATTGCCGTGGGGAAGGCTGCAAGAATGGCGGCTTCGCCTGCGCCTTTGGATTGGGCGTAAAGGCTGGCACCGTTCACATCGGCACCGATCGCCGAGATATGCACGAGGGCAGCGATGCCTTGCCGGGCAGCAAGGCGGGCGATGCGGGCGGCGCCTTCGGATTGAACGGCGATGAAGTTGTTCTTACCGCCGCGATCAAAGGTGCCGACGCAGTTCACCACGGCATCCGATCCGGCCATTGCGGCCAGAACCGAGGCATCGTCGCGGATATTGCAGAACACCGGGTCAACTTGGCCGGGGGTGCCGTAGGGTTTGACGAACAACGCCTGGTTCGGGCGGCGGCAGGCGACGCGGACGCGCCAGCCCTCTTTCGCCATCCGGCGCGCGATGTAGCGGCCGACAAAACCCGATCCGCCGTAGATCGTGACAAGTTTGCTCATGCGAACCCCCTTTGGCCGTGCTTTGCGTTTCCGACTGAATAATCTGACCGGGCCACAGCGGCAAGTCTATTCACCGCGACAGATTTTCCAGATTTTCTGTGCGGCCGCCCAGATTTTCTTTTGGGCACCGTTGACTCCCCCATCCGGCTTGGCTACATCGCCTTCACGACACTTGCCCTGGTGGCGGAATTGGTAGACGCGCTGGTTTCAGGTACCAGTGTTGCAAGACGTGGAGGTTCGAGTCCTCTCCTGGGCACCATTACTATGCGAAAAGCCGCGTATCCTTAAAGGGTTACGCGGCTTTCGTCTTTTCCGACCCACCGCCTTCTCCACTTTTGCGTGCTTGGTAGACGAATTGCTCTCAAGCTATCTCATAGCGCCTCATGCTCATTCGTCGCCTCGCGGATCACGGCAGTTGAGAGCGCGGGCAATCCCGCCAGCCGGGGCAGTGACCTTGATGATGGAGGGCCCAGTGCGGGGGGGGGGATGCGGCGGTGACCGATGCGCTGTCAAAGGGGCGGTTGCAGCTTGGCGTGGGTTTTGCAGCATGCCGTCACTGGTCACCGCCTTTGGGCAGAGTTTTGCGGATCGGCATCGGGTTTACGACGCCCATTTGGCAACCTTGCGTCAAGCTTGGGCGGGCGGTGCTTTGCCGGGGGATAATCAGCTTTGTCTTGCTGCAGGGGCTGAATCAAAGACGGCACGGTTTGCGATTCACCTTCTGAAACGCGCCGATGAGGTGACTGTGCTGCTGGAGGGGGCATCGACTCGCCATTGCCTGGGCGCAATGGCTGATTCTTTCACCACCTCTGCCGCGCCCATAATGCAGCCTTCCGCCAAGCATCGCAATATTGCAGCCGAATTTGGCCAAAATCGGCAAAAAAGTATCAGCCGAAGCGTGCTGCCGTAGTAGTCTGCCCCGATCAGCCCTGTTAACTTTGTCAGATGCCATGGAGCAACCGACAGGGCAAGACGACGCAATCACCGGGCCTTGAGTCTGGATTTGCGCAGGGAGGAGACGCGGATGAAACCGGATCTAGAGGTCGTCCAGATTGGGCGGTCGGAATCTTTCAAGGCTTGGGCGCATGGCTATCCGTACCATACGGTGCGCTGGCATTTTCACCCGGAATACGAAATTCATCATGTGGTGGCGACGTCGGGCCACTATTTCGTCGGCGATTTCATTGGCAATTTTGAGCCGGGAAATCTGGTGCTGACGGGGCCGAACCTGCCACACAACTGGGTCAGCCATCTGGCTACGGGTGAAAGCGTGCCGTTGCGCGGCAGGGTGTTGCAGTTCACCGAAGAGTTTATCGGCGATGCGATGGCACTTCTGCCGGAATTGGCCGCCTGTGAAGGGCTGCTGGAAATCAGCCGTCAAGGGGCGCTGTTCAGCCCAGCCACCGCCGAAGCCGCTGCACCAATGTTGGCCGAACTTGTGACCGCGCAGGGCATTCGGCGGATTGAGGTGTTCATCGGTCTGCTGGGCCTGTTGCAGCGGGCTGAAGTGACCACACTGACCTCGACGAATTACCTGCCCGATCCTTCTGGTTTTATGTCTACGGGCATCAATGAGGCGCTGGCCTATATCAACGCCAACCTGACCGAGCCTTTCACCGAAACCGATCTGGCCGCGATCGCGGGGCTTTCGCCTTCGGCATTTTCGCGCAGCTTTCGCCGCCACACGGGCCAAGCTTTGGTGAAATACGTCAACCGTTTGCGGATCAACCTGGCCTGTCAGTTGCTGATGGACAAGGATGAGATGAAGATCACCGATGTGTGTTTTTCGTCTGGTTTCAACAACATATCCAACTTTAACCGGCAGTTTCAGGCGCAAAAGGGCATGACGCCCTCGCGGTTTCGGGACTTGCTGGCGGAGAACCAACACGGGGCCCTTGCGGCCTGAACCTATTCGGCCATAGGCCAAACCTGCGGGCAGGAGGAAATCCGCAGGTGCCGCTTCTGGCGAAGATCCGGCTTGACGGAAGGCAAATGGCAACGGTGGCAGAACCCTACTGCCTCCGCAGGGCCGTGCTTTGCCTGATGACAAGCCGATAAGCCTCGGCGGTGCTGACCCGCGCCGCCGAGGTTCCATCAAAACCGGTCAACATGGAGGACGACCAATGAAACTTATCGTATCGCACCTGACGGGGGCCTTGGCGCTGTCGACTGCCCTGATTTCGGGCGCGGCTTTCGCGCAAACCGCGGGCACCGTGGCGTTTTTGATGCCCGACCAAGCCTCGACCCGCTACGAGCAGCACGATTTCCCCGGCTTTGAAGCCGAGATGAAAAAGCTGTGTGCCGATTGCACGGTGATCTATCAAAACGCCAATGCCGATGTGGCGCTGCAACAGCAGCAGTTCAACTCGGTGATTACCCAAGGCGCGAAAGTGATCGTGCTTGACCCGGTCGACAGCAGTGCGGCTGCGGCTTTGGTCAGCCTTGCGCAAAGCCAAGGCATCAAGGTGATCGCCTATGACCGCCCGATCCCCGACAAGCCCGCAGATTACTATGTTTCTTTTGATAACAAAGGCATCGGCAAGGCGATTGCGGAATCGTTGATGGCGCACCTAAAGGATCTGGGCCTGCCCACCGACAAGGGCGGCGTGTTGCAGATCAACGGCTCGCCCACCGATGCAGCCGCTGGGTTGATCAAAGACGGTATCCACGAGGGTATTGCTGCCAGCGGTTATGCGACTTTGGCCGAGTTCGACACCCCAGATTGGGCGCCGCCGAAAGCGCAGGAATGGGCAGCGGGCCAGATCACTCGGTTCGGGGCTGACATCATCGGTGTGGTGGCCGCGAATGACGGCACCGGCGGCGGTGCGGTTGCAGCCTTCAAAGCGGCGGGCGTTGATCCGGTGCCGCCCGTGACCGGCAACGATGCGACTTTGGCGGCGCTGCAGTTGATCATTGCGGGCGACCAGTACAACACGATTTCCAAACCTTCGGAAATCGTGGCAGCCGCTGCGGCCAATATCGCCGTGCAGTTCCTGAATGGCGAAACGCCGAAAGCGGAAATGAGCCTCTATGACACACCATCGCAGTTGTTCGTCCCCGCCGTTGTGACCCGCGAAAACCTGAAAGCCGAGATCATCGACAAAGGCATCCTGACCGCAGCCGAGCTGTGTGTGGATCGCTATGCCGCTGGCTGTGCGGAGCTTGGCATCAAGTAACCGCAACCCCACCGTCTGGGCCGCCCTCCCCGGCCCAGACGGACTTCATCGCTTTGAAAGGAGCCGCCATGTCGGACCGATCCCAGACCCGCAAAGCCCCCGGAGAGCTGCTGCTTTCCTTGCGCGGCATTTCCAAGAATTTCGGCGCGGTGTCGGCGCTGACGGATATTGATCTTGATGTCCATGCAGGCGAAGTCGTGGCCTTGGTCGGCGACAATGGCGCCGGCAAATCGACGCTGGTCAAGGTGCTGGCCGGGGTGCATCAGGCCTCGTCGGGCAGCATCGAGTTTCAGGGCAAACCCGTGACGATGGCCAGCCCTGCGGCGGCGTTACAGTTGGGGATTGCCACGGTGTTTCAGGATTTGGCCTTGTGCGAAAATCTGGATGTGGTGGCGAATATCTTTCTGGGTCAAGAATTGAACCCGTTGCGACTGGATGAAGTCGCGATGGAGGTGCGGGCCTGGACACTGTTAAATGAACTCGCCGCCCGCATCCCTTCGGTGCGCGAACCGATTGCTTCGCTTTCGGGCGGGCAGCGACAGACGGTGGCCATTGCGCGGTCGCTGTTGCTGAACCCCAAGATCATCATGCTGGATGAACCCACCGCCGCCTTGGGCGTGGCGCAGACCGCCGAGGTTCTGAACCTTGTGGAACGCGTCCGCGACAAGGGCCTTGGCGTCATTATGATCAGCCACAATATGGAAGACGTGCGCGCTGTGGCCGACCGTATCGTTGTGCTGCGCTTGGGGCGCAACAATGGTGTGTTCACGCCGGATGCCAGCAATCAAGACCTTGTGGGGGCCATCACAGGGGCCACCGATAACGCCGTCTCGCGCCGGGCTGACCGTCTGCGCGAAGCCGCAGGAGAGCCGCTATGAACCCACAACTAGACCGTGCCGACGCGCGCGTGACCCATGCAACCGGGCTTTCCGGCAGCGTGAAAGCCTTCATGGATCGGGTAAAATCCGGCGATCTGGGGTCTTTGCCCGTGGTCGTGGGGTTGGCGATCATCTGGACGGTGTTCACCGCCCTAAACCCGATTTTCCTGTCGCCGAACAACCTTGTGAACCTGCTGTTTGATTGCTCCACCACCGGAGTGATCGCCTTGGGCATCGTCTGCGTGCTGATGCTGGGCGAGATTGATCTGTCGGTGGGCTCGATGAGCGGGGTGGGTTCTGCGCTGATCGGGGTGCTTTGGGTCAATCAGGGCGTGCCTTTGCCCGTGGCGATTGGCACTGCTGTGGCCTTGGGTGCGCTGATCGGCGCGGTTTATGCCACCCTGCGCAATCGCCTAGGGATGCCGAGTTTCGTCTCTACCCTGTCGGGGCTTTTGGCCCTGCTGGGCTTGCAGTTGTACATGCTGGGCGCAACCGGGTCGATCAACCTGCCGTATGGCTCGAAAATGGTTGAGTTCGGTCAGCTTTTGATCCTGCCCGCTTGGCTGTCTTATACTTTGGCGCTGATACCGGGGATTGTGATGCTGGTGGTGGGGCGGTCGACCAATGCGCGCCGTAGGGCGGCCAATCTGTCGGCGGGGTCGTCAACGGGGCTTTTTATCAAAGCCGTGCTGACCACCATCGCTTTGCTGGCGATCGTTGCCTACCTGTCGCTTGGCCGGGGTGTGCCGTGGATGTTTGCACTGTTCGTGGCGCTGGTTCTGGCGATGAATTACGCGCTGACCCGCACGCAATGGGGGCGCTCGATGAAAGCTGTCGGCGGCAATGCCGAAGCGGCACGCCGGGCGGGCATCAATGTGCGCGGCATCTATATCAGCGCGTTTATGCTGTGTTCGGCGCTGGCCGCGCTGGGTGGTGTTCTGTCGGCGGCACGTCTGGCCTCGTCCAGCCAGCAGGCCGGGACGGGCGACGTCAACCTGAACGCGATTGCTGCGGCAGTGATCGGCGGCACCAGCCTGTTCGGTGGCCGTGGCACCGCGTTCTCGGCGCTGCTGGGCATCATCGTGATCCAGTCGATTGCCAACGGGCTGACCCTGCTGAACCTGTCCTCAAGCCTGCGCTACATGATCACCGGGGCGGTTCTGGCCATCGCCGTGATCGTCGACAGCCTTGCCCGCCAAAGCCGCGCCTCGCATGGCCGGGCTTAATCCAAGGATATGATGATGTCGCAAGAATTGAACGGAAAAGTCGCCGCTGTCACCGGGGCGGCCTCGGGGATCGGGCTGGAATGTGCGCGGTCTATGCTGAAGGCCGGGGCGCGGGTGGTGCTGATCGACCGCGCCGAAGACAAGCTGGCGGCGTTGTGTGCCGAGCTTGGGGCCGACGCCATCCCCTTGGTGATTGACCTCGCCAACCCGGCCAGCGTGGCGACGATGATGCCGCAGATTTTGGCGAAGGCGGGCAGCCTCGATATTTTCCACGCCAATGCAGGGGCTTACGTTGGCGGTGACGTCGTCACGGGCGATCCAGATGTATGGGATCGGATGCTGAACCTGAACATCAACGCCTCGTTCCGCGCCGTGCAAGCCGTGTTGCCGCATATGGTGGAACGCCAGACGGGTGACATTATCATGACCAGTTCCATCGCGGGGATCGTGCCTGTGGTGTGGGAGCCGATCTACACCGCGTCGAAATTCGCGGTGCAGGCGTTTGTGCATACCGTGCGCCGTCAGGTCGCCAAACATGGCATCCGGGTGGGCGCGGTTTGTCCCGGCCCGGTGGTGACGGCTTTGCTGGATGATTGGCCAAAGGCGAAGATGGACGAGGCGCTTGCCAATGGCAGCCTGATGATGCCGAAAGAAGTCGCCGATGCGGTCTTGTTCATGTTGACGCGTCCGCGCAATGTGACGATCCGGGATCTGGTGATCCTGCCCAACTCGGTGGACCTGTAGCATGTATCTGATCGGCATTGACGTAGGCACGGGCAGCGCGCGCGCCGGGGTATTCGACGCAAAAGGTGCGATGCTTGCCTCGGCCAAAGCCGATGTGACGATGTGGCAAGAGGCCGGGTCGATTGTCGAGCAATCCTCGGATCAGGTCTGGGAAGCGGTGTGCCAATCAGTGAAGGATGCGATGCAGGCGGCGGGGATTGATCCTGCGGAGGTGGCGGGTGTCGGCTTTGATGCCACCTGTTCGCTGGTGGTTTTGGGCGCGGGCGGCGTGCCGCTGGCGGTCGGGCCATCTGAAGACCCGAGCCGCAATATCATCGTCTGGATGGATCACCGCGCGGTGCCGCAAGCCGAGCGGATCAATGCAGCTGGGCATGATGTGCTAAAATATGTCGGCGGCGTGATTTCGCCGGAAATGGAGACGCCAAAGCTGTTATGGCTGCGCGAAAACCGCCCGGAAATCTTTGATGCGGGCCATGATTTCTTTGATCTGGCAGATTTCCTGACGTGGAAAGCCAGCGGCAGCCGCGCGCGTTCGACCTGCACCGTCACTTGCAAATGGACCTACCTCGCGCATGAAAAACGCTGGGATGCGAGTTACTTTCAGCAGATCGGACTGGGCGTTCTGGCCGATGAGGGCTTTGCGCGTATCGGAACTGAGATGGTGGAACCCGGCACCGCGCTGGCGCAAGGGCTAACCGTCCAAGCCGCCAATGACCTTGGACTGCGCCCAGGAACTCCGGTCGGCGCTGGCCTGATTGATGCCCACGCAGGCGGTGTCGGCACAGTGGGCGCGATGGGCGCGGATGCAACCGAAAATATGGCTTATGTCTTTGGCACCTCGTCCTGCACGATGACCACCACGGCAGAGCCGCAATTCGTCCCCGGCGTTTGGGGGCCGTATTTCTCGGCGATGGTGCCGGGGATGTGGTTGAACGAAGGCGGCCAATCCGCAGCCGGGGCCGCGATTGACCACTTGCTGAAGCTGCACCCCGCCCATGCCGACGCGAAAACTGCGGCCAAGGCTGCGGGCCTGCCGCTGGCGGTGTGGCTGGCCAATCAGGCGGCGGAGGCCTCGGCCACGCTGTCGGATGCGGTTGATCTGGCCGGAGGCGTGCATGTGGTGCCAGAGTTCTTGGGCAACCGCGCACCGTTTGCTGATCCGCACGCCCGTGCATTGATTGCGGGCTTGGGGATGGCAGAAGATCTCGCCAGCCTCGTGCAGCTCTATGTCGCCGGTCTGTGCGGCATCGGCTATGGGCTGCGGCAGATCATCGATACCCAAACCGCGCATGGTGCGCCGATTAAGCGGGTGATGATCAGTGGCGGCGCGGGGCAGCATGATCTGGTACGCCAACTGCTGGCTGATAGCACCGGGGTGACGGTTGTAGCGACCGAGGCGGAGGAGCCCGTGCTGCTGGGTTCGGCGATCTTGGCGGCGGTGGCCGGCGGGCTGCAAGGCTCGATACCGCAGGCGATGGTGGCGATGTCGAGGCCAAAGCAAAGCTTTCCGCCCAGCACGGGGCAGCACATTGCCGTACATAACAGTCGGTATGAAGCGTTCAAGGCGTTGCAAACTGCGGCGCGTCTGGCGCGCAACACCGCCTGAAGCAGCGGTCCCAACACGGGACCATATTTTATTGTTTTATATCAGCTTGTTAACGTGTTGGCGTTAGGGATTAGTTAAGATCTGGCGCTTTGGGCGCCCTTGGCCAATTAGCCCCGAAAAACGGGCTTCTGCGAACCACCGCAGGCGCAGATCCCGCGCTTTCGGCGCTTTAACTCAATCCATGCGGGGCTGGTTGAGTTTGCGGGGGTTTGCGCCTATCACCATGGCATCCTACGATATTGTAAAAAAGGCGTCATCCTTGGCCATTCATCTTTACCAAAACGACCTGCCCGCTGGGCTGAAACTTGGCCGGGTTGTGGCCATTGATACCGAAACCATGGGGCTGAACCCGATGCGGGATCGGCTGTGTCTGGTGCAGCTGTCGTCGGGGGATGGCAATGCGCATCTGGTGCAGATCGCCAAGGGGCAGAAATCGGCCCCGAACCTTGAGGCGTTGTTGACTGACCCGGACGTGATCAAGCTGTTCCACTTTGGCCGCTTTGACGTGGCCGCGATGAAACAGGCGTTTGGGGTGACGACCGCGCCAGTGTGGTGCACCAAAATCGCGGCGAAGTTGATCCGCACGTTCACCGATCGGCATGGGCTGAAATACCTGCTGAACGAGTTGGTGGGGGTGGATGTGTCCAAGCAACAGCAGACCTCGGATTGGGGTTCGCTCATGCTGACGGACGCGCAAAAGGAATATGCAGCGTCGGACGTTTTGTATCTGCACAAGCTGATGAAGGCGCTGGAGGCTATCTTGATCCGCGAAGACAGGCTTGATCTGGCGCAACGGTGTTTCGATTTCCTGCCCACCCGCGCCGAGTTGGATCTTTTGGGATGGGACGAGCCGAATGACCTTTTCCACCACTGATCTGCACCCCACAGATCTTCTGGCCGCCGGGCAACGGGTGATCCGGCGCGAGGCCGAGGCTTTGCTGATCTTGGCCGATCATCTGGGGCCAAGCTTCGCGCAAGCAGCAGACCTGATCATGGCGGCGACCGGCCGTGTGATCGTTTCGGGGATGGGGAAATCGGGGCATGTCGCGCGCAAGATCGCGGCAACTTTGGCCAGCACCGGCACGCCCGCGCATTTCGTGCATCCGGGCGAAGCCAGCCATGGTGATCTGGGGATGCTGACCAAGGGCGATGTGTCACTGGTGCTGTCGAACTCGGGCGAGACGGTGGAACTGGCGGATATCATTGCCCACACGCGGCGGTTCGGAATTCCGTTGATTGCTGTCGCGTCGCGGGCGGATAGCACGCTGGTGCGGCAATCGGATGTGGCGATCTTATTGCCCGATGCGCCGGAAGCCTGTGAGACGGGGATTGTGCCGACCACCTCGACCACGATGATGCTCGCTTTGGGCGATGCTTTGGCGATTGCTCTGATGAAACACCGCGCCTTTACGCCCGAGCATTTCCGGCTGTTTCATCCCGGCGGCAAGCTGGGGGCAAAGCTGCTGAAAGTCCGCGATCTGATGCATGTCGACCTGCCGCTGATCGAGACCAACAGCCCGATGACCGAGGCGTTGCTGGTGATCAGCCAGATGGGCTTTGGCGTGGTGGGGGTGACCGAGGCGGGTGCACTGGTGGGGATCATCACCGATGGCGATTTACGCCGTCATATGGACCGGCTGTTGAGCCTGACGGCGGGGGCAGTGATGACCCGTGCCCCTGCCACGGTGGCGCCGGATGCTTTGGCCGAAGCGGCAATGCTCGTGATGAACGAGCGCAAGATCACCTGCCTGTTCGCGGTTGATCCTGCGGCACCGGGGCAAGCGCTTGGCATCGTGCATATCCATGATTGTTTGCGCGCAGGGGTGATCTGATGGCGATTCCGCGCCGGGATATGTGGCACTCGCGGCTCGTGTCGGTGCTGAAGGTGCTGCTGCCACTGATCGCGCTGGTGCTGCTGTCGACGCTGTTTTTATTCTCGCGCAAGATCAATCCTGAAGATGCGATCCCCTATGCGACGGTCGATGTGGAGGACCGCTTGCGCGATCCGAAGATGACGGATGCGGGGTTTGCCGGCATGACCTCGGACGGGGCGGCGCTGAGCATTCAGGCGGGCGAGGCGAAACCGACGGCAGAGGGCGGTGCGTTAAAGCTGGTGCAGGGGCTGTTGCAAACGCCTGACGGCGCGAAAACCGAACTCGCCTCGGCTGCGGTGACGTTGGATTCTGCGCAAAAGATGATCGAATTGACCGATGGGGCTGAATTG
This sequence comes from Cypionkella sp., assembly GCF_030652235.1. Classification (GTDB taxonomy): domain Bacteria; phylum Pseudomonadota; class Alphaproteobacteria; order Rhodobacterales; family Rhodobacteraceae; genus Cypionkella. Next base: position 47,591 of record NZ_JAUSBA010000010.1, on the reverse strand, counting down.
CGCGCCTCGAATGGCTATGTGGTGCAGGCGCAGGGTTTTGGCGTTTCGACCGCCGACACCCGCGTCGAAAGCCGTGGCCCGATCAGCGCAGTTGGTCCCGGCGGGCAGTTGACGGCGGATCATATGGTGCTTTCCCAGCGGGCTGCGGCGGGGCCGTATCTTCTGGTTTTCAATGGCAAGGTGCGGCTGCTATACCAGCCGGGTAGATGACAGGATTTTGCAATGCTTCGTAATATCGCTTGTTCCGCCGCGCTGGTTTTAAGCCTTGCGCAATCTGCTTTGGCCGAGGGGGCACAGGTGGCTTTTGGTGGGCTGAAAGGTGACACCACCGCACAGGTCGAAATGAACGCCGATACGCTGACCGTGAGCCAAGCCGATGGTACGGCGGTGTTTTCTGGCAATGTTGTGGTGTCCCAGGGCGCGATGAAGATGTCGGCCAATGAGGTGCGTGTCGCTTACGGCGCTGACAAGACCAGCATTGAGACATTGTATGCCTCGGGCAAGGTGTTGCTGGTCAACGCCTCTGATGCGGCGCAGGCCGATAACGCGGTCTATACCATTGCCTCGGGTGAGGTTGTGATGACCGGCAACGTGTTGCTGACCCAAGGCCAAGCCGCGATGTCGGCGGGCAAGCTGGTGATTGATCTGAAAACTGGCTTGGGCCGCATGGAAGGCCGGGTGAAAACCACCTTCGTGCCGGGGAAGAAGTGATGCTTGATTTGACGGTTACTGACGGCGATGCAGGCCTGTCGATCCGCCATATCCGCAAAAGCTACAAGCGCCGTCCGGTGATCCGCGATGTGTCGCTGCATCTGAACCGCGGTGAAGTGGTGGCGCTGCTGGGGCCGAACGGCTGCGGCAAGACCACGATGTTTTACACCATCGCCGGTTTGGTGACGCCGGAAAGCGGGCAGGTGATGATCGACGGGCGGGATGTCACCAGCCTGCCGATGTATCGCCGCGCGCAACTGGGCATTGGCTATCTGCCGCAAGAAGTCTCGATCTTTCGCGGGCTGTCGGTGGAAGACAACATCCTCGCCGTGCTGGAGATCCGCGAGCGGGATCACCACAAGCGCCGCGAACGGCTGGAAGAACTGCTGTCCGAGTTTTCCATCACCCACCTGCGCCGTGCACCCGCGCTGGCCTTGTCGGGGGGTGAGCGTCGCCGAGTCGAAATCGCCCGCTGTCTGGCGGCTGATCCGAAATATCTGCTGCTGGATGAACCCTTCGCCGGGGTTGATCCGATTGCGGTCGGTGAAATCCGTCATCTTGTGCATGATCTGAAATCGCGTGGCATCGGCGTGCTGATCACCGACCATAACGTGCGCGAAACCCTGGAAATCGTCGACCGCGCCTATATTCTGCACGATGGCGTGGTGCTGAAAACCGGCACCACCGATGAAATCGTCAAGGATGAAATGGTGCGCCGGGTCTATCTGGGCGAGAATTTCCGCATCATTTAGCGCAAGTTTAACAATGGCGTGACAGCCCTGTTGACAAGTGCCCCCCTGCATCCCCAAATGATAACGATGCGAGCCCATTGCGCCTTGCCCAATCAGACGGAAGCGGCCCCTAAAAGGCCCCGCGACTTGTGGCGATTGGCCTCGTTAACTTACTGTAAATCAAAGAGTGTCAACCCTTCCGTGTGCTGCGGAAGTCTATGACCCTATGCGCTAAAGGAGGCATTATGCGCTACCAGATCAGCGGAAAACAAATCGACATCGGCGAGGCTTTGCAGACTCATGTAAAGTCTGAACTGGGCGAGGTTGTTGAGAAATACGCCCAACGCCCAACCGAGGCTGTCATCGTTTTTTCCAAGTCGGCGCATGAGTTCGTCTGCGAATCGGTGATCCATCTTTCAACCGGGCTGAACGCCCAGGCCAAGGGTCACGCAACCGAGATTTACGCGGCGTTTGAATCCTGCCGCGAGAAAATGGACAAGCAGTTGCGGCGCTATAAACGGCGGATTCGCAACCATCATCACAGCCGTCCGGTGCCGGTTGAATTCGGCGAAGGCTCGTCATATATCCTCGCTCCAACCGAAGAGCCGGAAGATGACGACAACGGGGTTCCACAGCCGATTATCATTGCCGAGATGGAAGCCAAAATTCCGTCGATCACCGTGGGTGAGGCCGTGATGCAGTTGGAACTGACAAGTCAGAAGTTTCTGGTGTTTCGCAATGAAGGACATGCGGGCGTGAACGTCGTATACCGTCGCGATGATGGCAATATCGGCTGGATTGACCCGCGCAACACCAGATAACGTAAGCCGAATGGCTGCGGAAGGACGAGACGCCGGATGGACCTGTCTAAACTGCTGATACCGGGAGCCGTCCGGGTGCTTGGCCAACTGACCAGTAAAAAACGCCTCTTCCAAGAGCTGGGAGAGGTGACTTTTCAAGCCTATGGCCTGTCATCGGCGATTGTCGTTGATGGCCTGCAGGAACGCGAAAGTCTGGGGCCAACCGGGGTGGGCAATGGTATCGCGCTGCCGCACGCGCGGCTTGAAGAGATCGAGAAAATTTTTGGCGTTTTTATTCGGCTGGAAAAACCGCTGGATTACGAAAGCGTGGATCGTCAGCCGGTCGATCTGGTGTTCGGCCTGTTCGCGCCGAAGGATTCCGGGGTCGAGCATCTGAAAGCGCTGGCGCAGGTGTCGCGCACGATGCGCGATCCGGGGATTTGCGCCAAGTTGCGGGCGAACACCGATCCGGACAAGCTGTATGCGATTCTGACCGAAGCGCGGACGCCGCAGGTTGCCGCCTAGGCCCAGTTTCTAAAGCCAAAACCTTCGTAATCGCGCCAATAGGCTTCGCGTGCGGCGGCTTCCAGATCGGGGCCGTATAGCTCTGCCAGCGGGTAGGGATGTTTATCGGCCGCTGCGGGCAGCGGTTTGGCATCCAGACCCAGATCGGCGCAGAGATGGGCCAGACCTTCGTTCAATTTGTCTTCACGGATCAACAGGTCAGGGCTTTGCACCTGCGCAAAACCTTGGATCAGCGCGCCCTGCGAGGCGATTTGCGGCATCACCCACAATTCGGTGCGGCCCGCCAGAACGTGCTTGATCAATTCGAGGAACACCAAAAATCCGGCGCGGAAATCTTCAGGGGTCTCAAAGGGCTTGCCCTTGGGCGGCAGCTGAAATTTATGTACGCGCTTCAGATACGGCCGCAGTTCGGGCATCCATTCCTTGGCGGTGAAATCGCACCAAGCGGTATAGGCGCGGGCAAGCGGATGGCGCAGCACCGTAAAACTGCGCTGGCCGGGATGCGTCGCTTTCCATTTGCGCAAAGACTGGCGATCAAAGGCGGGCAGCAGCGGCCCGTAACTTTGCAGCCACTTCTTCAGCTGCGCATCGGGTCCGCATTTGATCGGCATGAACAACAGATCGGCTTGTTCGGACGCGATATACTGCGCGACAGCAGCCAGACGGCGCGGTTCAAAATTCGGCACATGGCTTTGGTTGAACCAATCCACGGTTGCCAAGCCCTGCTGCATTTCCAGTGGGTTGGAAACTTTCGCCGCGATCGCTTCGGGGTTTTGCTTTTTGAAACGGAAGTCGAGTGCTGCGATCCGGGCGGGGATGCCGAGGAAACTGGCAAGGCCGTTCAGCACGTCTAACTCACGAATGTCTTCATAATCAATGTAATAGGCGGTCTGCCCCGTGGTTTGCAGGGCATGCACCAGCTTGCCTTGGAACTGTTGCAACTGACCGATCCGGGTGGTGAACTCATCCAGATCAAAACGCGGGCGCACGGTTTTCAGATGTTTGGTGTTCGCCATCCACCACTGATCGCTTTCCTTGGCGATCTTCCAGCTGATAAAACTTTCCAGCTGATTGCGGGTCAGGATGATCTTGGCGCAGGCGCGGTCGGCGATCACCAGATCAAACACCCGTGGATCGTGATCGGAGAAATAGCGAAACCCCGCCAGCCCCTTGGTCTGCGCCCGCATCGCGCGCAGAAATCCTGCCGGGTCAGCGCTGCGCCCGGCAATGTCGATGCCGAACATCTCTTGTTTGCCTGCGCCGCCGATGAAGAACGGGTTAAACGCCTCACCATGGCAGGATACACCGTCGATAGTGTTCAGATTGGCCTCAAGAAAATTCGATCCGGTGCGCATTTCGGCGAAGATCACGAAAGACGTAAAAGCGGTAATAAGGTCGGACAAGTCACTTCACCAAATAGGGGCGGCCACGCCGCGAGGTCGAGGGGCGCGGATCGTCGCCGGTCGGAAAATCGCCCATCAGCACCGGCTGCATGCCCTGATTGCGCAGGTTTTGCAGGAATTGGCCGAAGCCCGTCAGATCAGCCAGACGCGGCGCTTCGGTCAGACGGCGCATCGCGCGCGGGCTGATTTCATCGACGATGGTTTGCAAAGGCTCCATCGGGTTTTCGACAAATTCCGCCAAGGACCAAGTGCGCACACGGGCTTTGACCCAAGGCTTGCGCAGTTCATTCAGAAACTCAGCCTCAATCTTTTGCAGCCGGGCGGCCTCTTTGCGGATTTCGCCGAAATTGCTGTTGGAGTGGAACAGTGGGATCGCCCAAGCCCCTGAAATTACAGATATTTGCGCGTTGGGATCACCTGCGATGAAATTGGTCAGCACTTGGCTGTCATCCGGGCCGAACTGAAAGCACTGCCGCTCGCCGCGGGTGTTCCAGATCAGGTTGGTCAGAAACGAGGTCGGGTTATAGTCGCGAATGGCAGCGGAATCGCAGACCGCCCCGTTGTAGATCTTTTCACCGCCAGCAAATTCAATCCGGTCTGCAGCGAACAGATGGCCATGCACGCGGGTTCCTGTGGCCTTGCCAAGCCAGATTTCAAAGTTGTCGAACAGATCGGCAAAGCCTTCAAACACCGAATAGGGCGCGGCGGTGCGGCCATTTTCCCAGTCTTCATTGGGGTGTCGGGATTGCATGTACAGGCCGGGGCGGCCCTTGGTGCGGCGCTCCACCGCTTTGGCAAACAGGCGGTCAATCTTGCCGGGATTCGGCTCTGCCGCCGCTTGACCGCCGGGATCACCCGACAGAAAGGTTTTATAAAGCCGCCCGGCATGGGGCCAGATTTTGCGGGCGACAAAGCAATCGGACCTGCGCAGCAGTTGCAGATGGTCATCGTAGAAAATGTGCGGTTTGCCCTGAAAATCGAACTTAGACAGCGTCAGCGAGCGGCTTTCGACATGCGCCGAGACCTGCCGCACCAAGGTTTGGAAATAGCTTTCATCCGGGATCCAGACGCGGCGGAAGTAGCGGTCAATTTCATCCCGTTCGGGGTTTTCCAAGATCGCAGACAGCGTTTGGCGCGTTAAGCACCACCACTGGCTGCCCAAATGCGGCACAATGCCAGCAGGGATGCGGCGGCGAAAGCCAAGCCGACGTTGCAGGCGGACATAGCCGTCAAACAGCCGCCGCTTCTTGCGCCAACTGAAAGGGAAGCGCAGGGTGAAGCGTTCAACATCAAGCCCGCCGATGGTCCAGCCGACATCTTCGGTGGTGACGGATTCGATGAAATCGGTGCGCGGACGGTCGGCGAGATAAGCCACCATTTCCTCAACCGGGCGCAAAGGCAGGCAGGAGCCTGAGGCCAGATAGACATGCCGCACCTGCGGGAAATCGCGCAACATGATGGTGCTGGCTTCTTGGGTGGCGGCGACGATGCCCCAAGTGCCCCATTCGCAGGCATGACGGCCAGAGAAGCGGATATTATCAAGGTCGATCAAAGCTTTAATCAGACCGTCATAAGCCTTGCGCTTCACCCGCCGATCCACATGGATCACCACCGGGCAACCGCGCACCGCCCAATGCCGCGCCACCTGTGCTGCGCGATCAAACGCCGAGTGGCACAGCATAACGATGCCAACACTCATGCCCAGTTGCCCTTCGACATCAGGCCCAGAATTTCAAGCTGCCGCCAGTTGATGTATTTCTCGCTCCACTTGCACCAAAGATCGGGTTGCGTGCTGATGCCCGCGCGGTAAGCGCGGTATTCGTGGCTGTTGGCGTAATGCTGGCGACGTTCCATCTCTTCCTCGGCCTTATGGGCAAAGGTATCGAGAAACTTGGCATGCAGCAGGCAACCCGAGGCTTTTTCACCGCCCCATTCGTCATAGACTTGATTGAGCCCGCGCGGCAGCAGCATGTGGGTCGAGGATACGTAGGCGTAATCGCGATCCCATTTCACCAGCGGGATTTTGTTCAGCGCTGGCGCGCGTTCGGGCAAATCTTGGAAGAACATCCGCAGGCGCGGGCCGCCCTGAATCCACAGATTGCCGAATTTCTTGTTGCGGTGGATGATGTAATTGCCAGAGTCGAAATAGGGCGCAACCTCAAACGGGTCTTGGCCCTCGGCATAGGGGGCGGCGTCAAACGGGCCTTTGGGATACATATCCAACAGCATCGCCGAGAAGGATTTGATCGACGAGGCATCCAGCCAATCGGTCAAAGCGCGCAAAGGCCGGGTGTCGCAGAACGGATAGACGAAGAATTCATCCGGATCAACGATCAGCGCCCAATGGCCGTGGGCATATTTGTTTTGCAGATAGTTCAGCCAATCGACGCCGAAACGGGCGCGTTTGTAGCTGTGCTGAGTGGTCCACAGCGAGACATCCGGTTGCGCTTGCAGGTATTCGCGGCTGCCGTCGTCGCTGTCATTATCCACGATAATGAAATGATTGACGCCAAGGTTGCGGTAGTAGCGCAGGAAATACGGCAGCCTAATGCGCTCATTGCGCAGGGTGGAAAATAGCAAGATATGATCCGGTGCGATCAAATTGGTACGATCCACAACGCCGCGCAACTCCCGCCGCTTGCGAAAAGCGCGGATACGCCAGCGCTTACGCGCCAGCCGCAGCATATATTTTGAGAATACACCCACCCTATACTTCCAGTTTCCCCGCCACCGTCGCTAACGGGGTATCACATCCTGCTTAACACAAGCTTGAAATGTTCCGCCCAGTTTGGTGGCGTCTTGACCGTCCTTTTCGCTAGCCCAACCGTGGCCAGCCGTCTGATTGTTTCCATCCAAGAATAACTGTCCGTTACGTCAAGGTAAACTGCGAACTCCCCCAGAAGCTCTTGAAATACCGGCAAATCGGCGGCGACAACCGGGGTGCCTAAACTCGCAGCCTCTAGCGCCGGGATGCCGAAGCCCTCCGCAAAGCTTGGAAAGAGTAAAGCTTGTGCACCTTGCAACAGGAAGGCGATCTGGCCGTCGGACAGGCCAGCACGTTCCTGTATCGGGGAATCATCGGGCAGTGCATCCAACCGGGCGAAGACCTCGGCGTTGGACCACCCGCGCCCACCAAGGATCAGCAGGCCGGGGGGATTGGGCATTTGCGCCCAGAGGTTCAGCAAAAGAACGTGATTCTTGCGCGGCTCGATGGTGCCAAGGGTGACGAAATAGGGCTGCGCTGGGGCATCGGTGGCGATGGGTTGGGCGGCGGAAACGCCCAGATTGGCGGTGATGCCGTCAGGCAGGCGCCCCAAGCGGGCCAGTTGCGCCTCGGACAGCGCCCGGGTGGCGTCGGTGCTGTGGATCACCAGATCAGCATGGCCCGCCACCGCCTGCATCTTGCGGTGAAAGGGGTCTACCGTATCGGGGCGGGCGAATTCGGGGTGATTGAGCGGGATGGTGTCATGCACCAGCACAGCGATTTTCAGACCCGCGGCGTGGATTTGGCGCAAGCAGCGGTCGTCCAGATTGGCGTGACCAGTGTTGAAATAGCTAGAGCCGGGGGGCAGGTGGCGCTTGAGCAGACGCGCCAGACCGCGCTTGGTGCAGCGGGCAATGGCGAGACGGCGCAACGCCGCCTCGGCCCGACCGCGCGCGGGGTCACGCCGCCACGCGATGCGGCCAATCAGATCATTTCGGGTCAGGTTTAGCGCGCCATCGCGCAGTGCGGTCATCGCAGGACGGTCCAGCAGCAGGAAACCCAAAGCCGTACGCACCAAGCCAAGGCATGGCGTGTCCAGCCGCAAAAACTGATCAAGATAAGCGAACTCAACCCGGTCCACCCCGGTCATCGGCCCCTTGCCCAAACGCGACATCAGCCGCGTCAGGTCAAGCAGCCGCGCCGGGACCACCGCTTACTGCGCCGCTTTTTGCAGCGCGATCATGTCGTTCAGATAGGCGCCGAATTCCTCACGCAGATCAGGGCGCGCAAGACCGAAGGCAACCGTTGCTTGCAAGAAGCCCGCTTTCGAGCCGCAATCATAGCGCTGGCCACGGAAGCGATAGCCGTAGACTTTGCCAGTCTTGGTTTCTTCGGCGATGGCGTCGGTCAGCTGAATTTCACCGCCCGCGCCTTGCTTCATTTTGTTCAGGTTGCTCAACACCTTGGGTGTCAAGATATAACGACCGATCACCGCCAGATTCGACGGCGCATCCTCGGCTTTCGGCTTTTCAACCATGCCTTTGGCCAGCACAATCGCGCCCATATCCTCGGCAATGTCCAACACACCATAAGACGAGGCCTTGTGCGGCGGCACTTCCATCGCGGCGACCATATTGCCGCCGGTTTGCTCGTAAGCTTCCATCATCTGTTGCAAACACGGCTTCTCAGCCGCGATCACGTCATCGGGCAGCAGCACGGCAAAGGGTTCATCCCCGATCAGACGGCGAGCGCACCAGACGGCATGACCAAGGCCCAAGGGGCGGGTTTGACGCAGATAGGCAATCGCGCCAGAATCCATGTTGGTTTCCTTCAGGATCTCCAACAAATCATCTTTCCCGGCTTTGCGCAGGGTGTTTTCCAGCTCGGGTGAGTGATCGAAGTAATCCTCAAGCGCGGATTTGCCGCGCGAGGTGACGAAGATAAACTCTTTGATGCCCGCCGCGCGCGCCTCATCAATCGCGTATTGAATCAGCGGCCGGTCCACCAGAGTCATGATCTCTTTCGGGATGGATTTGGTGGCTGGCAGAAACCGCGTGCCCATTCCGGCAACCGGGAACACTGCTTTTGTGACTTTTTTGATCTTCATTTGCCCAATCTTTCGCGCAGCCTAAGCATTTTTGTTTTTTCAAGCCTATCGCAGAAATCTTAAGAGAACAATCTGTCTGCGATGCCTGTGGCGGTGTCGAGGTGTAGTAGCACGTTCTTACAACGCGGGTTGCGGGGAAAAGTTGCATGGGTGCAGCAGATTTTCGCCGCCGCTTAGGCGATAGGACGATATTGGGCAAGCCGTGCGGTTTCTTCTTCCACCCGCTTGCCGAACGAGATCACCCGAAAGCGCGGCCCGTGCCGCGTCGATTGGCCAAAGATACCACCGGTTTGCAGCCAATAACCCTGAGGCTGGAAGCTGAGTTTGTGCGGGCGGGCGGTGGGGGTGAACAGGAAAACCGTGGTAATGGTAGCGGTGCTGGCTGTGGCTTCGGCCAGCAGTCGACGCTTTTGCCAGAACCGCCCGGACAGGATCTTGCCGGGGCGGGGACCTGTATCTAAAGCTTGCATTGGGGTGGTTGCTGGGAAGAGCGGGGGCGGCGCGGCGAGAGGATGGGCAAGCCCCTCGGCCCAGCCCTGGGTGAGGCTGGTCAGCAGGGCCAGTTCCGCCTGCGCGTCAATGCGGCCCGCGCGACGATGCGCGGCGATACGGCTAGATTCCCGCAAGGACAAAGCCTTTAGCGCGGCCCCCATGTCGGCTTCGGGCGCGTGGCGGCGTAGGAAAATCGCCGTGCTGGCGGCAATGTCATGCAGGCTGAGTGGCATGCGATTGGCAGCACGACGGCTGCTGGCGAGATAGCCGTGATGCACTTGCGCGTCGGGGATGATCGCGGTCAGGCCGGACAGGTTTTGGCCCACCATCCGCAGATTCACATCGGCTTCGTCCAGATAAAAGCGGTAGGCCGGATCAAAGCCGCCAATCGCCAGCAAAGCATCACGGCGGAAGGCGCAGTTGGTGCCTTGGGTTTTCACCGCACGCTGCGGCGCGTTGGGGCGCAGTGTCGGCTCGGTGATGGTCAGCGGGTGGTCTTGGCCGAATTGATCGACCTCGCAGGCCTGCCATTGATAGGAAATGCCGTTGCGGCCTCGGATAAAGCCTGTGCTGGCGGTCACTTCGGGATTGGCAAAGGGCGCGGCCAGTCGCGACAGCCATGTCGGTTCGGCCACCGCATCATCGTCGATGAAGGCCACGATGGAAGCAGCAGCCACGGCCAGCCCGGCGTTGCGGGCGGCGCTGATGTTGGCCTCGTCAAACGTCACGCATTTCAGCGGCAAGGAAAGGGTTTCCGCCTGCCGGATCGCCTCGGGGTCGGCCACCACGATCAGCTCAACATTCGGATGATCCTGCTGGGTTAAAGCCACAATGCAGCGCATCAAAGCGGCCGCGCGGTGGCGGCTGACGACGATGACGCTGACGGGGGGCGTGGTCATGCCAGCGCTGCCAATGCGGCCTCGATCACCAGCACGTCAGAGGGGTTGTTCAACTCCCAGAACGTCCGGCCTTTGCCATCAACCTCAACACACAGCACTTGCCGTCCGTTTTCGAGGAAACGCAGTTGCTCCAGACCTTCAAGCGCTTCTAGCGGGCCGATGGGCCATGTTGGATAAGCGGCCAAAGCGGCAGGGCGGTAGGCGTAGACGCCGACATGGTGGAACACCGGGGTGGCTTCATCATCGCCGTAACTGCGCCCGGTGAAGGGGATCACCTCTTTCGAGAAATACAGGCCCCGCATTCCCGCGCCAAAAACCGCCGTTGTGCCGCCGACACGCCCCGCACGACGATCCGCCAGAAAGCCGTTCAGCGCCCGACCATCGCAGCGCAGCACCGGGGTGGCGATGTCGGCTTCGGGGGCGGCGCGCAGGCCCGCAATCAGGTCTTCAACAAACCACGCGGGCGTCAGCGGCGCGTCGCCTTGCAGGTTTACCACAATGTCATACCCCGGCAACAAAGCCGCCACTTCCGCGCAGCGTTCGGTGCCGTTTTGCGCGGTGGAAGAGGTCATAATCACCTCGGCCCCGAAGCCCGCCGCGTGGTCGCGGATGCGGGTATCGTCGGTGGCCACCACAACACGCGCGATCCCGCACACCGCCATGGCAGCCTCCCAGCTGCGCCGGATCAGGGTCTTCTCGCCATCCGGGCCTTTCAGCGAAACCAAGGGCTTGCCCGGATAGCGCGCGCTGGCATAGCGGGCCGGAATGACCAGAAGCACGCTCATTTTTGCAAGGCCACGCCGGGGGCGTAGGCGATGAAAAACGGGTTGTCCCAGCCTTGTTTGCCATAAGCGAGCGGGGTGTGATCATCAAAGCGCACAACATGCCCCCCCGCGCCGCGCAGCACGGCATCGCCTGCGGCGGTGTCCCATTCCATCGTTCGACCAAGCCGGGGGTAAAGATCGGCCTCTCCGGTTGCGATCAGACAGAATTTCAGGCTGGAACCCGCCGATTTCATATCTTTGTAGGCGTATTTCGCGATGTAGTCATCGGTCGCGGCATCTCGGTGGGATTTTGACGCCACCACCATCAGCGCGGTATTGTCGGGCTTGGAGACGGAAAGCCGCGTCACCGGACCAGCCGCATCCTTAGCGAACACCCCAGTTTCTTCCACCGTCGAACCATCTGCCTGCGTGTAGAACAACCGACCTTGCGCGGGCGCATAGACCACCCCGCGCAACGGCACGCCGTTTTCGACATAGGCGATGTTGACGGTGAAATCGCCACGACGCTGCACGAATTCTTTGGTGCCATCCAGCGGATCGACAATCAGGAAGGTCGAGGCTGTCAAAGCGTGGCTGTCCGCCTGTTCTTCGGTGATCAGCACCACTTCCGGGAACGCTGCGCGCAGGCCCGCCGAGATGATCGCATCGGCGGCCTCATCGGCTTCGGTCACCGGGCTTGCATCAGATTTCGACTTCACCGCAAAATCCGGGCCGTTATAGACCTGCATGATGCGGTCGCCGGCTTCCAGGGCCAGACGGCGAATGACGGGGATCAGATGGTCAAAGTTCATAGGCTCTCCTGACAAGCGCGTCATCGCATTGCCGTGTTGTTGATTAATTCAGACATCGCCTTTATCATCGCTTGCAAAGGGAACAGCAAGATTTCCTGCGCCATAATGGGCTTCGCCCAAACATGAGGTTGCAGTAATGTTTCGCCCAGAAGTCAAACGCACCAAAGTGACCAGCGGCTTTGCCATGCTGGAGCTGATCTTTCACGCCGCCGTGCGACATGTGCGCAAGCAGCACGGCAATGCGGTGATCGGGCTGTTGATGAGCATCATCCAGTCGGTGCTGATGGTGGTGATCATGGTGTTCATGTTTGATCTGCTGGGGATGCGCGGCTCGGGGGTGCGCGGTGATTTCGTGCTGTATATCATGTCGGGGGTGTTCAACTTTGCCACTCATGCCAAAACGCTGAGTGCAGTTTCAAAGTCAGACGGGCCAACCTCGGCGATGATGAAACATTCACCGATGAACACGATTGTGTCGATTTCCTCGGCGGCGTTGGGGGCGCTGTATCTGCAAACCCTGTCGGCCATGGTGATCCTGTTCTTCTACCACACATTGTGGACCCCGATCACCATCTACGATCCGGTGCCGGTGATTGGGATTTACATGCTGTCCTGGGCCTCGGGCATTGGGGTGGGGATGATCTTCAAGGCCGCAACCCCTTGGCAACCCGAGTTTTTCAGCATCGCGACCTCGATCTACGCCCGCGCCAACATGATCTTTTCCGGCAAGATGTTCTTGGCCAACACCATGCCGTCCAGCCGTCTGCATTATTACACATGGAACCCGCTGTTCCACTCGATTGACCAGACCCGTGGCTATATGTTTCAGAACTACCACCCGCACAACAGCTCGATCGATTACACCATCTGGGTGACATTCGTGCTGATGATCATTGGCCTGATGGGCGAGAATTTCACCCGCAGGCATGTCTCTGCCAGCTGGGGCGCTGGACGATGAAGCGGTTGAGGGTGTGACATAGCCGTGTTGCGCGGGCTGGCCTGTTCGGATGGCATGTGCGACCAAGGCTTTGGTATCGGCCTTGATCTGTTTTGGGCAGCAAGCCGCGATCAGCCTGCGAAAACCTTGCGCGGTTCCTGTCGTTTGGCGCCTTGGGCACCCTGAAATCCGCCCCCACAATCCAAACCCGACAATTTTCCGATCATTGATTAGGTTTTACCCCCCACGCAGCGCTTGCAGGGTCAAATCAGCCTGCCTATATACGCCCAGAAGCCGGAAACGGGCAGTAGCCCTTCCGGGTCTCATGGGATCGGGACGGAATGCCTGTTTGGGTTCCGCACCACAACATCGCCTAAGGAAAGGGACCTACTTATGGCCAAAGTCATTGGGATTGACCTCGGGACGACCAACTCTTGCGTCGCCATCATGGACGGATCGCAACCCCGGATCATCGAAAACTCGGAAGGCGCGCGCACCACGCCGTCTATCGTAGCCTACACAGAAACCGAGCGTCTGGTCGGCCAAGCTGCCAAGCGGCAGGCTGTCACCAACGCCAGCAACACGATCTTCGCCGTCAAGCGATTGATCGGTCGTCGCCATGACGATCCCGTCATCGTCAAAGACCAGAAGAACATGCCGTACAAGATCGTCAACGGTGGCAACGGCGATGCTTGGGTCGAAGTGCGCGGTGAGAAATACTCCCCCGCTCAGGTTTCGGCTGTCATCCTGCAAAAGATGAAAGAAACCGCTGAAAGCTACTTGGGCGAAACCGTCACCCAAGCCGTGATCACGGTGCCTGCCTATTTCAATGACGCGCAACGCCAAGCCACCAAAGACGCGGGCCGCATCGCGGGTCTGGAAGTGCTGCGCATCATCAACGAGCCGACCGCAGCCGCATTGGCCTACGGTCTGGACAAAAAAGAAGCCCGTACCATCGCGGTTTATGACCTTGGCGGCGGTACGTTCGATATTACCATTCTGGAAATCGACGACGGTTTGTTCGAGGTGAAATCCACCAACGGCGACACGTTCTTGGGTGGTGAAGACTTCGACATGCGCATCGTCAATTACTTGGCGGATCAGTTCAAGAAAGAGCACGGCGTTGATCTGTCCTTGGACAAGATGGCGCTGCAGCGTCTGAAGGAAGCGGCGGAAAAAGCGAAGATCGAGCTTTCGTCCAGCCAGCAGACCGAAATCAACCAGCCGTTCATCAGCATGGACAAAAACACCGGCCAGCCGCTGCACTTGGTGGTCAAGCTGACCCGTGCCAAGCTTGAATCCTTGGTCGATGATCTGGTGAAAAAGTCGATGAAGCCCTGCGCTGCTGCGTTGAAGGACGCTGGCATCTCGATCGGCGACATTGACGAAGTGGTTCTGGTCGGCGGTATGACCCGGATGCCGCGCGTTCTGGAAGAAGTGACCAAGTTCTTCGGAAAAGAGCCGCATAAGGGTGTGAACCCGGATGAAGTTGTGGCCGCTGGTGCTGCGATCCAAGCAGGCGTGTTGCAAGGCGACGTCAAAGACGTGGTTCTGCTCGACGTAACGCCGCTGTCCTTGGGCATCGAAACCTTGGGCGGTGTGTTCACCCGCTTGATCGACCGCAACACCACGATCCCGACCAAGAAAAGCCAAGTGTTCTCGACGGCGGAAGACAACCAAAACGCCGTGACCATTCGCGTCTTCCAAGGCGAACGGGAAATGGCTGCCGACAACAAGATGCTGGGCCAGTTCAATCTGGAAAGCATCCCGCCGGCTCCGCGCGGTCTGCCGCAGATCGAGGTGACATTTGACATCGACGCCAACGGCATCGTGTCGGTGAAAGCCAAAGACAAAGGCACCAACAAAGAGCAAGCGATCACCATTCAAGCCTCGGGCGGTCTGTCCGACGAGGATATTGAGAAAATGGTGAAAGACGCCGAAGCCAATGCCGAGGCCGATAAAGAGCGTAAAGAGCTGGTGGAATCGAAGAATCAGGCCGAAAGCCTGATGCACTCGACCAAACGCTCGCTGGCAGAACACTCTGACAAGGTTGATCCTTCGACTGTCGAAGTGATCGAACTGGCAATGTCGGCGCTGGAAGATGCGCTGACGACGGAAAATGCTGGCAAGATCAAAGGCGGCATCCAAAACCTGACCGAAGCGGCGATGAAGCTGGGCGAGGCGATCTACAAGTCCTCGGCAGATCAAGCTGATGGGAAGGATGAGGATAATCAGCGTGGCGTGGATGAAGACATCATCGACGCTGACTTTGAGGATCTCGGGAACAACAAGCGGAAGTAAGCCGCCAGGAACCAAAACAGGGCGGCCCAGCTAAGGGCCGCCCTGCCGCGTTCCCATGAAGGGGTTTTGCATGGCAAAGCGCGATTATTACGACATTCTTGGTGCCTCGAAGGGCGCTTCCGCAGAGGATTTGAAGAAGGCTTACCGGGTGAAAGCAAAAGAGCTTCACCCCGACCGCAATTCTGACAATCCCAACGCCGAAGCTCAGTTCAAAGAGCTGAACGAAGCCTATGAGGTGATGAAAGACGCCGACAAAAAGGCGGCATACGACCGTTATGGTCATGCGGCGTTTGAAGGTGGCATGGGCGGCGGCGGTCAACGTGGTGGCTATGCGGGAGGCAACGGTGATTTTGCCTCTGCGTTTTCGGACGTGTTTGAAGATCTGTTCGGCAACTTTACCGGTGGCCGGGGCGGCGGGCGTTCGCGGGCGCAGCGTGGCTCTGATCTGCGCTATAATATGCGCGTCAGCATGGAAGAAGCCTTTGCGGGTGTTCAGAAAACCATCAACGTGCCCACATCCGTCACCTGTGACATCTGCCACGGCACCGGGGCCGAAGGCGGCGCGGAGCCTGTGACTTGCCCGACCTGTTCCGGCATGGGCAAGGTCCGCGCACAGCAAGGGTTCTTTACTGTCGAACGCACCTGCCCGACCTGTAACGGTGCGGGCCAGATGGTGAAAAACCCCTGCAAGAATTGCGCAGGCCATGGTCGGATCGAAAAAGACCGCTCGCTGTCGGTCAACATCCCGGCTGGGGTGGAAACTGGCACCCGAATCCGCTTGGCGGGCGAGGGCGAGGCCGGGATGCGTGGCGGCCCGTCGGGTGATCTTTACATCTTTATCGAGATGAAAGAGCACGCGATTTTCCAACGCGACGGCGTGCATCTGTTCTGCCGCGTGCCGGTCAGTCTGGCCACCGCTGCCTTGGGTGGTGAGATCGAAGTGCCGACAATTGACGGCGGAAAATCTCGTGTCAAAGTGCCATCGGGCGCGCAAACCGGCAAGCAAATGCGCCTGCGCGCTAAAGGCATGCCCGCGCTGCGTGGCGGTGGTTCCGGCGATATGGTGATCGAGTTGGCGGTGGAAACCCCGGTCAATCTGACCGCGCGTCAGAAAGAAATCCTGCGGGAATTCGATACGCTGGCCACCGATAACAACCCCGAAGGCAGCTCGTTTTTCTCAAAGGTCAAAGGCTTTTGGGACGGCATGAAAAGCTAAATTTAGGCGGGCAGCAATGCCCGCCTAATTCATCGGCGCGCCGCCTTCAGCCTTGCGCCGTGCCACGAAAGCGCCCAGCGCCTCATCAATCGCAGGGTCCAGCGGTGGCTGTTCATATTCCGCAAGCATCTGCTTCCAAACCAAATTCGCCCGCTCGCGGGTCTTGATGCCGCCCTTGTCCAGCCATGTCGTATGGTTGTCCCAATTCGACAACAGCGGCGTGTAAAACGCCTGCTCATAGCGGCTCATCGTGTGATCTGATCCAAAGAAATGCCCGCCGGACCCCACCTCGCGGATCGCATCAAACGCCAATGTCGCTTCATCCACCACCAGCGGCTTGAAATATTCCTGCATCATCTGCAGCATTTCGGCATCGACAATCAGCTTCTCAAAACTCGCCGTCAGCCCGCCATGCAGCCACCCCGCCGCGTGTTCGATCAGATGCGCGCCGCCCATCATCGCGCCCCACAGCGACATCTGCGACTCATACGCCGCCTGCGCATCAACCTCATTCGCCGCATTGACGTTCGACGACCGAAACGGCACCCCGATCAGCCGCGCAAGCTGCCCCGAGGCCTGCGCCGCCTTGGTATATTCCGGCGTGCCAAACGCGGGCGCACCCGACCGCATATCGACGTTCGAGGTAAACCCACCATACATCACCGGCACGCCCTTTCGCACGATCTGAGTCAAAGCGATGCCCACCATCGCCTCGGCATGTTGCATCACCAGCGCCCCCGCCAGCGTCACCGGGCTCATCGCGCCCGCCAGCGTGAACGGGGTGATCACCACCACCTGCCCGTATTCCGCCATCGTCATCAGCCCCTCGGCCATCGGGATGTCCAGCTGCAACGGCGAGTTGGTGTTGATGATGCCCAGCAAACACGGGCGGTCGCGCAAGCCTTCCGGCGTGGTGCCCAAAGAAATCGCCGCCATCTCGATGCCGTCCAACGTCCGCTGTCGCCCCAAGGTTTCGGTCTGCCAGTTCTTGTCCAACAGCCGAATCTGCGCATGAAAGCAGTCGAGATAGCGGGTGTCGGCAGGCAGATCCATCGGTTCAAACGGATTGCCCCCACTTTGGTGGATCACGTTAAGACTTTGAATAAGCTTCAGATAATCCTGCATCTCGGCAAAGCTGCCCGTGCGGCGACCGCCGTCATTGTCCATCACATAGGCAGGCCCGCCGACCGAGGCGAACACGCAATCCACACCACCAAACCGCAGACTCCGTGCCGGATTGCGCGCCTCTAGCCCAAAAGTGCGCGGCACCGTCGACAGCAAACCGCCAACCAAATCCGCATCCAGCCGCACCATCTCGCCCGAAACCTCTGCCCCCGCTTGTGCGAATAAGTCCCGCGCCCGCGGCTCCAGCACCGCCATGCCAATCTCAGCCAACACCCGCAAAGCGGATCGGTGGATCGCCATGACATGATCCGCCGACAGCACTTCGGTGGGCGCATAAGGCCGCGGCACCTGACCAAATGGTGCCTGATGCAGCGCCCCCATCGTGCGCGGGCCACGGGTCGCGCTGCGTTTGCGCGGGGCGGAATCGGTCATAGCAATCCTTTCAACGGCGGTTTTTCGCGCCGCAACACAGGCTCCACTGCCGCGCCAAATCCGCGCGCAAAGCGGTGCGCCGAATAGACCGCATCGGCGATGGAGGATGGTTGCAAACAGTCCCCCACGCGTGAAACGGCAATGCCAGCGGCCAGCAATGGCGCATAAAGATCATCCACGGGCAGCCGTCCCGTCACGGCAATCAGCGTCCCGCAAAAGCGTTCTGTCTCGCGGCCAGTATAGGCGCAGGCCAACCGCACAACCCCAACCGCCTGCCCGACCAGCAGATGCAAGGCGACAATCTCGACCCCGGCCTCCAGCAACCGCGTCTGCACAAATACCTGCTCATCGGTCAGCGTCGTCCAGCTAGACGCCGTCGCATGCGGTGTCACATAGCAAACCGCATGGCCCAGCGTCCGCAGCCGTTCCGCCAACGCGCCACCCATGAAGTAGTGCTCGTCGTCATAGATCACCACCGGGCCTTCCACCGCAGCCCCAGCAAAAATATCGTCAGGAGTCAGCGCCTTGGGCAAATCCAACGCCTGCATCCCGATCACCCCCACGCCATCGCGTCGCCAGCGCGAGCCCGTCGCCAGCACCACATGATCCGCTCCGAAATCAGCGATGTCACCCACCGTCATCTCACTACCGGGATAGACCTGCACATTGTCCAATTTGCCGAGCATATGCGCCCGCCAATCGCGCACCCTGATCCACGTTCCCAAACCAGGCAGCGTCGATTCGCGCAAAATCCGTCCGCCCAAAACGCCACCGGCCTCGGCCAAACTCACCTCGGCCCCGCGCCGCCCCAAACTCAGCGCCGCCTCTAACCCCGCAGGCCCGGCACCCACCACCAGCACCTTTTGCCGCTTGGGCAGAACCGCAATCCGCTCAGGATGCCAGCCCTGCCGCCATTCCTCGGCCATCGTCGGGTTTTGCGTGCAGCGCAGATGCACCGCCTCGTTGTTGGCGGCGCGGCAAATGTTGCAGCCGATGCACTCGCGGATTTCATCCGCCCGGCCTTCGCGAATTTTCAACGGCAGGAATGGATCAGCGATGGAGGGCCGCGCGGCCCCAATGAAATCCTGCGCCCCGCGTTTGATCTGCGCCACCATGGTTTCGGGCGAAGTGAAGCGGCCCACCGCCACCACGGGCTTCGTCGTCAGGCTTTTCACGAACCCCACATAGGGTTCCTGAAACCCCTCGGCACTGAAGCGCGCCGATTTGCTGTCATTGCCCAGCGCGCCCGCGATATTCACATCCCACAGGTCTGGCAGTTCGGCCAGCATCTCAATCACCTCGCGCCCCTCGCCTGCACTGGTGATGCCGCGCGGGCCGTGCAACTCGTCCACCGCCAGCCGCACCGCGACGGCGCAGGTGTCGCCGACGGCCTCTTTGGTATCCTCAATCATCTCACGCAGCAGCCGCGCGCGGTTTTCCAAACTGCCGCCATAGGCATCGCCCCGCGTGTTGCTGCGGCCTGACAAGAACTGAAACGGCAGATAATCGTGGCCCGCATAGACGTAGACAATATCAAAGCCAGCGCGCTTGGCGCGCCGCGCCGCATCCCGCTGCCAGCCCCGAAATGCTTTGATATCGCTGGCATCCATCGCCCGCGCGGTCGTCGGCAGATGGAACATCGCAGGCTGCACATCTGGCGCAACCCCCGGCAGCCGCGTCATCCGGTTAGAGGCATGCGCGCCGCCATGCCAAAGCTCAATCCCCGCCAGACTGCCATGCGCATGGATCGCATCCGCCGTCAGCGCCAACGCGGATATGTCGCTGTCATCCCACAAAGTCAGAAAGCCATGCGGGCTGTCATCCGAGGTCGGATGGATCGAGCAATACTCGGTGCAGACCACGCCCCAGCCGCCCTCTGCCTTCATCCCGCGCAAAGCTGCCCCCGCCTGCGGGCGTTGCCAGCCCAGGCCCGTGGCATGCGGAGTCTGGTAGAATCGGTTCGGCGCAGTGACGGGCCCGATGCGCACAGGCTCAAACAAGATCGCGTGGGTGGGGTCCATAGTCGCCTCGGTGTTGAATGATCGTATAGTATGAGTGGATTTCTCTATGCGTCAATGGCCTTAAATTTATGTTGCCAAGTGCAATCGTCTTGTTACATGATCGTTCAACAAGAGGATAATATGCCGCACATCCAGACCAAGTTTCCGCATCAAGTGCAGGTCATCGAAACCCTCTGGGTGCCGTTGCCCGATGGCACACGACTGGCGGCAAAGCTTTGGCTGCCCGAGATGGCTCTGACCGGGGCGACCCCAGTTCCGGTCTTGCTAGAATACCTGCCCTATCGGTTGCGCGACGGCACCCGCACCCGCGATCAGGGCCTGCATATGTATGTTGCAGGCCACGGTTACGCCTGCATCCGGCTGGATATTCGCGGCACGGGCGACAGCGATGGCGTGATCACAGGCGAATATACCGAGCAAGAGCAGCTCGACGGTGTCGCCGCAATAGAATGGCTGGCGCAGCAACCGTGGTGCGATGGCCAAGTATCGATGATCGGCATTTCATGGGGCGGCTTCAACGGCTTGCAAATCGCCGCGCGCCAGCCTGCGGCGCTGAAATCCGTCATCACGGTGGGGTCTACCGATGACCGCTACGCCACCGATATTCATTGGGTCGGCGGCTGTCTTTCCAAAGACAATTTCGACTGGTCTGCCACCATGTTTTCCGGCAACGACCTGCCGCCTGATCCGCAAATTTTCGGCAAGGCGTGGCGCGCGATGTGGATGGACCGCATCCAAGCCAACCAACCGTGGATCATCGAATGGCTGCACCACCAGCGCCGCGATGCCTATTGGAAGCAGGGTTCGATCTGTGAAGATTTTTCGGCCATCAAAATCCCGGTCTATGCGATCAGCGGCTGGGCCGACAATTACTCCGAAGCCGTGCCGCGCCTGCTTGCGAACCTGAAAGGCCCCCGCCTTGGCCTGATCGGTCCTTGGGCGCACAGTTACCCGCATGAGGTCACGGTTGAACCCGCCATCGGCTGGCTGCAAGAACTGCTGCGCTGGTTGGATCATTGGACCAAGGGCATCGACACCGGCATGATGGATCAGCCGATGTATCGCGTCTGGATGCAGGATTATGTGCCGCCGCAAACCTGCTACCACGCCCGCCCCGGGCGCTGGGTGGCCGAAGACACTTGGCCCTCCCTCCGGATTCAACCCGAACGCCTGACGCTTGGGAACCACGGCACCCTCGGCGGCAAAGGCGGTGGCACCGCTCAAATCTGCTCTCCCCTCTGGGTCGGCCTGACCGCCGGAGAAGTTGGGCGCTACGGCAACGATGCCGACTGGCCCACTGATCAGCGCGAGGATGATGGCGGTTCGCTGGTGTTCATCAGCGCCCCCCTGACGAAACAGAAAGAAATCCTCGGCGCGGCCCAACTGCACCTGAGCTTCTCCAGCGACAAACCCCAAGCCCTCGTCGCCGTCCGGCTGAATGACGTTGCCCCCGATGGCCGCTCTACCCGCGTCGCCATTGGCCTGCTGAATCTGACCCACCGCGACAGCCACGAACATGCCGCTGCCCTGATCCCCGGCCAAACCTACACCGCCACCGTTGACTTAGACGACATTGCCCACGCCTTCCCGCCCGGCCACCGCATCGCAGTGTCAATCTCCACCACCTACTACCCGATCGCCTGGCCCTCACCCGAGCTTGCCACCCTTACCGTGCATCTTGGCGAAAGCCACCTAGAACTCCCCATCCGCCCGCCGCGCCCCGAAGACGCCAACCTCGCCACCTTCGCCCCACCCATCCGCGCGCCCCAGACCCCGCACAGCTATCACCCGGTCGAAAACCCACCGCTGCGGCGCGTCACCCGTGATCTGCTGTCGGGCAAAATGACCGTCGATTTCCCGCGCTGGACCTATTCCAAAACCATGCCAGACATTGGCCAAACCCAAACCGCCACCGGCATCATCCGCCATGAAATCATCGACGGCGACCCGCTCTCTGCCGTCACCCTCACCGACTACAAAGTCACCATGCAGTTCCCGCAAACCACCATCCACCACCATTCCACCGGAAGAATGTCCTGCACCGCCACCCATTTCCGCGTCGAGCAAACCCTGAAAATCCACGAGGCCGACACCCTGATTTTTGAACGCAATTGGGATGAGGAGATCGCGCGTGACATGGTCTGACCGATGCTGACCTATGCGATCAAACGCGTCGCCCTCGCGGTGCTGATCCTGTTTGTGGTCATGCTGGCGATGTATGGCATGGTGTTCCTTGTCCCCGGCGACCCCGCCAGCGTTGCCCTCGGCCCCCGGGCCACCCCCGCGCTGAAAGCCATGCTGACCGAACGCATGGGCCTCGATCAACCCGTCGCCGTGCAAATTTGGCGCTTCTTCACCAATGCGGCCCAAGGCGATCTGGGCATCGACGTGTGGTCAAAACGCCCGGTGCTGGACCAAATCCTTGAGGCCTTCCCGCAAACCCTGCTGCTCGGCACCGTCGCCCTGACATGGGCGCTGACCCTCGGCATCACCCTCGGCGTTCTGGCGGTGGTCTATCGCGGCACCATGATCGACCGCGCCCTCGGCCTTATCTCGGTCAGCTTCATATCTGTGCCGTCCTTTGTCGTGGCCATCTACCTGCTGTTGATCTTTGCGGTCTGGCTGCAATGGCTGCCCGCCATCGGTGCGGGCAAGGCGGGCGATATTCCGTCACAAATCAAAGCCTTGATCCTGCCCTCCATCGCGGTGGGCATCGGCTGGGTCGGCTACCTCGCCCGCATGGTCCGCGCCTCGATGCTGGAAATCATGGCGGCCAACCACATCCGCACCGCCCGCGCCTTTGGGTTGCCCGAACGGCGCGTCGTCACCCGCTATGCCCTGCGGCTTGCCATCGTGCCCACCATTTCCGTCATCGCCGTCGGCCTTGGCAGCATCCTGTCCAGCGCGGTGTTTGTCGAAACCGTGTTCTCGCGCCCCGGCATCGGCACGCTGATCACGGGCGCGGTGTTCAAGCGCAATTACCCCGTGGTGATGGGCACCGTGCTGGTGACAACAGCCTTCTACCTGCTGGTGATCACCTGCGCCGACCTGCTGATTGCCAAGCTGGACCCGAGGGTGCGCGATGCGCTGGCCCGCTAACCTGCGCGCGCTGCGCGCCCTGATCCGCGATCCGATGGGGCTGATGGGCCTCATTCTTGTGGCGCTGTTCATTCTGATGGCCGTGGCCGCGCCGATCCTTGCGCCTTACGATCCGCTTGCCCTTAATGTGCGCGCCAAACTGCAAGCCCCAAGCCTTGCGCATTGGCTGGGCACCGATCAGTTGGGCCGCGATACCCTGTCGCGCATCATCTACGGCGCACGCACAGCCCTCACCATCGCCCTCACCGCCATAGGTCTGGCAGGCAGCATCGGCATCCTTTTGGGCCTGATCGCAGGCTACGGCCCGCGCTGGCTGGATGCCGCCTTGGTGCTGATCTTCGACGCGCTGAACTCGCTGCCGATGATGATGTTTGCCCTTGCCATCATCACCGTGCTTGGCCCCGGCACCGGCACCTTGATCCTCGTCGTCGTCCTCGTCTCAATCCCCGGTTACGCCCGCCTGATCCGCGCGCAAACCCTAAGCCTGCGCAGCGCCGATTTCATCGTGGCCGAACAAGCCATCGGCGCCAGCACCCCCCGCATCCTGCTGATGCACCTGCTGCCCAACGTGTTCGGCCCGCTGTGTATCGTGCTGTCGATGGACATCCCCGTGGTGATCATGCTGGAGGCTGGGCTCAGCTACCTCAACCTTGGCGTCAAACCGCCAACGCCCTCCTGGGGCAACATCCTCTACGACGGCTATACCGCCATCCGCGCCTCCAGCACCCTTGTGATCGCCGCCGGGGCCCCCCTCGTGCTGGCAACCCTTGGCTTCACCTTCCTCGGCGAAGGTCTGCGCGACGCCCTAGACCCCCGCTTTGCCACCGCGAGGCCGCGATGAATCCACCCCTGCTAGAAATCGACGCCCTCAGCATCGCCTATCACACCGACCACGGCAAACTTTCGGCCCTGCGTGGCGCCAGTCTGATCGCCCGCGCAGGCGAAGTCATCGGCATCGTCGGCGAAAGCGGCTGCGGTAAATCCACCCTTGCGGCCAGCGTGATCAACCTGCTGCCACACGCCGCCCAAGTCACCAGCGGCGCCGTGCGCTACAAGGGCCAAGACATTCTGACGCTTCCACCCGAGGCCCAGCGCGCCCTGCGCGGCCAAGACATTGCGATGATCTTCCAAGACCCAATGACCGCCTTTAACCCGGTACTGACGATGGGCGCGCAACTGGTCGATTTCCAGCACGCCGCGCAAATCCCCCGCGCTGAAAAACTAAACCGCGCCCGCGCCCTGCTAACCCGCGTCGGCATGCCCGACCCCGACCTGACCCTGCGGCGCTACCCGCACCAACTGTCCGGCGGCATGCGCCAGCGCGTCGCCATCGCGGCCGCTTTGCTGATGAACCCGACGATTCTCGTCGCAGATGAACCCACCACCGCGCTGGATGTGACGATGGAGGCGCAAATCATCCACCTGCTGCGCGACCTGCGCCGCGAGTATCAAGGCGCGATTCTGGTAATTACGCACCACCTTGGCGTTGTGGCCGAACTCTGTGACCGCGTCTACGTGATGTATGCGGGCGAGGTCGTGGAGGAGGCTTTGGTAGACGATCTGTTCCACGCCCCCCGCCATCCCTACACAAGCGGGCTGATCGCCTGTGATCCCGGTCATTTTGAACAAGCCGCCCCAATCCTGCCCACCATCCCCGGCCGCTTGCCCGATCTGCGCAATCCGCCCATCGGATGCAGCTTTGCCCCCCGCTGCCCGCTGGCCGAGACGATCTGCGCCACCCCACCGCCCCGCGTGCAAATCTCGCCCACCCAATCCGCGCTGTGCCACAAGGCCGGGGGGCAGCCATGACCCTGCTCACCGTCCAAAACCTCGCCCTCGACCTGCCTCTGCGCGGTGGCATCCTCTCCGCCCTCAACCCCAAATCCCGCCGCAGCCTGCAAATCTTCGCCGATGTCTCCTTCACCCTGAACCCCGGCGAAACCTTGGGTCTTGTCGGCGAATCCGGTTCCGGCAAAACCACCCTCGCCCGCGCGCTGCTGGGTCTAACCCCCGCCACCCACGGCACCATCCACTTCGACCAAACCGCACGCCGCACCCCCGCAGATTTTACCGCCATGCGCGCGCACACCGCGATGATGTTCCAAGACGCCATCGCCTCGCTTTCCCCCCGCATGACCATCGGTGCCCTGCTGGCCGAGCCGCTGACCATCCACGGCCACCCCGCCCCCAAAACCAAAATCGCCGAAATGCTCGCTCTTGTCGGCCTCCCCCCCGATTTCACCACTCGCTACCCGCACGAGCTTTCAGGTGGCCAAGCCCGCCGGGTCGGCGTCGCCCGCGCGCTGGTGCTGAACCCCAAACTGGTGATCGCAGACGAGCCCACCGCGGGCCTTGATGTGTCAGTCCAAGGTGAAATTCTCAACCTGATGACCGACCTCAAAACCCGGCTGAACCTCAGCTACCTGATCATCAGCCACAATCTTGCGATGGTTCGCCATGTCTCGGACCGCATCGCGGTAATGTATCTGGGCCGCCTTGTCGAAATCGGCCCCACAAGACAAACCTTCGCCCACCCCCTGCACCCATATTCCCAAAGCCTGATCGCGTCCGAGCCGCTACCAGACCCGCGCAAGCGTCGCCAAGACCTTGCGATCAAAGGCGAGATCCCCAGCCTGCTCAACCGCCCCAAGGCTTGCGTCTTCCAAAGCCGCTGCCCCCTCGTCCAAGCGATCTGCCGCACCGATCCCCCAACCTTACGCGAAATCAGCCCACACAGGTTCGCACGCTGCCACTTCGCCACACCCCCAACAGGAGCCCTATCATGACCCATTGGCGCACCGACCGTCGCGGTTTCCTGCAAACCGCAGGCGCAGCCCTCGCCGCCCTGACCCTGCCCGCGAAATTCGCTTGGGCGGCCGAAGGCGACACCCTGCGCATCCGCGCAACCGCCGATTTCCAGTGCCTTGACCCCAAAGGCATCATCGGCGAGCTGGATGAGATCATCCCCCGCTGCACCCAAGTCGCCCTTGTCCGGCTTGGCGACATGCGCGACGGCAACAAATGGCAGCCTTGGGGTGCCGAGAAAATCGACTGGATCGACCCCACCAAAATCGGCTTCACCCTGCGCGAAGGCCTGCAATGGTCAAACAGTTTTGGCCCCGTCACCCCCGAAGATGTCAAATTCTCGTTTGAGCGCATCGCAGGCAGCGATTCCGCCTGGGCCTACCAATTCGAAAAACTCGACCATGTTGAAGTCATCGACGCCCGCTCTGGCATCATCCACCTGAAAGAAGCCTTCGCCCCCTTCATGGTGATCGCGCTGCCCTATTACGGCGGCAATATCATCTGCAAAGCCGCCACCGAGAAAGTCGGCGGCAGCTATACCACCGAAGCCCCCGCCGAATGTGGCCCCTACCGCTTTGCCGCGTGGGAGCAGAACCAGAAAATCACCCTCACCGCCAATCCCGATTGGACAGGCCCAAATCCCGCCTTCCCCACCGTGGAAATTTACATCGTCAGCGATGATCAGGCCGCCCAACTCGCCTTTGAAGCCGACGCCTTCGATTTCACCAAACTGGCCGTCAGTGCCACAGCGCAAATCAAAGCGGCCATGCCAGAAAACGCCACTCTCATTGAGGCGCAATCGACCCGCTATTCGTGGCTGGTGATCAACCAGAACGCCGAGCCCCTAAAGGACATACGCGTCCGCCAAGCCATCCAATACGCCTATGACAGCGACGCGGTGCTGATCGGCGCTTATGACGGGCTGGCGACTCGCTCGACGGGCGTTGTGCCGCCGACCGGGCCTTTTGCGCGTGCCGCAAACCTGATCCCGACCCGCGATGTCGAAAAGGCCAAGGCCCTGCTGGCCGAGGCTGGCGTTTCCGACCTGACCCTGACCCTTGTGGCGTTGACCGACAGCACCACCCAAGCCATCGCGCAGATCTTCCAAGCGAATATGGCCGAGGCTGGCATCACCATCGAAATCCAGCCCACCGAAGACGCCGCCTATTGGGCAGCAGGCGACAAGACCGCAGGTGACGGTTACAAATCGCTCGAACTGGCGTTGATGAATTTCGCGGGCGGCATTGATCCCACCGAAAACCTCGTCTGGTTCCGTCCCGATCAGATCGGCATCTACAACTGGGCCTTCTTCGACAGCGCCGAATTTGAATCCCTGTATCAGCAGGGCCTCACCGAACAGGATGAAGCCAAGCGCAAAGCCATCTTCAACAAGATGGAGGATCTGATGGAAGCCTCGGGCGATTTCATCTTCATCTGTTTCGAGCCTTACATCGCCATCCATCACAGCAACATCAAACCCGTGATCATGGCCGATGGTCATCCAGACCCGGTGATGTTTACCAAGGCTTGATCGCCGCCCTGCAATCGGCGACATCAACCGGGCCGGGTTTTCCGGCCCGGCCCATCTTAAAGGCAAATGATGACCAGCACCGCGCCGAAATACAGCCGCATGACCTCCGAGCAACGCTCGGCCAGTCTGGTGCAGGCGGGTCTGGCCTGTCTCGCGCGCGGCGGAATTCTGGAATTTACCATCGACAACATTTGCAACGAGGCCGGGGTGTCGCGCGGTCTGATCACCCATCATTTCAAATCGAAAGACGGCCTGTTAGTGGCGGTGTATCGCGCGATGTATGAGCGCCTGCACACCGGGTTAGAAGCGCCGAACCCCAAGAAATCGCGCCTGCTGGCGATCCTCGACGCCATGTTCGCGCCCGAGTTTTTCAGCCGGGAAGAGTTGAACATCTGGCTCGCCCTATGGTCAGAAATCGTCAACAACCCGGCGCTGAAACGCGAACACCGCCGCCAATACACCCGCTACCGCCGCGATCTTGAAAGCGCACTGGCCGAGGTTGCCACCGAGCGCGGGCTGACGGTCGATGTCAAATCGCTGGCCCAAATGCTGATCGCCTTGGTGGATGGCTTGGGGTTAGAGCGGTGCATCGAGCCGAAATTGCTCTCGCCCAAAGCCGCCAAACAGATCTGCGTTTCAACCTTGGAACTGGCTCTGGGGCCACTTTAACGCGGATTCTGCTGCCAAAATCGCCATTCGCGCGGCATTCTGTCTATATATGGTAGATATTCTGCTATCACACACAAGTCATTCCCCGCGGGGAAGAACCTGCAGGCTCACCCGCGCTTCACGCTGGCCGTCACATAGTTGCACGACAAATCCCGCGCCGAGGTCGCCCACTTCCAGCTGATCGGGTTGAACACCATCCCCTTGCGGTCCACCGGATCAAGCCCCGCCTTGCGGATCAGATCGTAAAGCTCGTCCGGCGTGATGAATTTCGCCCAATCATGCGTGCCCTTCGGCAACCAGCGCATCACCCATTCCGCGCCGATGATCGCCATCACAAAGCTTTTGGCGTTGCGGTTCAGGGTCGAGCAAATCATCAGCCCCCCCGGTTTCAGCAACTGCTGACAGGCGGTCAAATAGCCCTGCGGATCGGCGACATGCTCGACCACTTCCATGTTCAAAATCACATCAAACTGCGCGCCTGAGGCCGCCAAATCTTCTGCCGTGGTATGGCGGTAGTCAATCGCTAGCCCCGATTGTGCCGCATGAACCTGCGCCACCGGGATGTTGCGGGGTGCGGCATCCGCGCCCACCACATCCGCCCCCAGCCGCGCCATCGGTTCCGAAAGCAAGCCACCGCCGCAGCCAATATCAAGGATACGCAGTCCTTTGAACGGCATGGCCTGCGTCAAATCCCGATCAAACTCGGCAGCAATCTGGCTGGTAATATAATCCAAACGGCACGGGTTCATCAGATGCAGTGGCTTGAACTTGCCCTCGGTATCCCACCATTCTGCGGCCATCGCTTCAAACTTGGCGACTTCTGCGGGGTCGATTGTGTTGGTCTGGCTCATCGGAACTCCTTGCGCGCCGGGCGGTGGTGGCGCAATCTGAACCGATTATATAGGATGAATATGGACCACAGATCAGGGCAAAAGCGCGCAGCAGAATATCTTTACCCGCCGGTCGATCCGTTCGATCAGCGGATGTTGGATGTGAGCGAGGGCCACCGGATTTATGTCGAGCAATGCGGGCGGCCTGATGGCATCTCGGTTCTGGTGCTGCATGGCGGGCCGGGGGGGGGCTGTAGCCCGGCGATGCGGCGGTATTTTGATCCGGCGATCTACCGTGTGATCCTGTTCGATCAGCGGGGTTGTGGAAGGTCACGGCCCCATGCTTCGGTTGAGGATAACACCACCTGGCATCTGGTCCGTGATATCGAGGTAATCCGCGCCGCGATGGGGGTGGAGCAGTTCATCCTGTTCGGCGGCAGTTGGGGCGCGACCTTAGCGCTGATCTATGCGATCTCGCATCCCGACAGGGTCAAGCATCTGGTCTTGCGGGGCGTATTTCTGGCCACGCGGGCCGAGTTGGACTGGTTCTACGGCGGTGGGGCGGGGGCGTTTTATCCCGATCTTTGGGCGCGGTTTGTGGCGCTGATTCCACCTGAAGAGCGGGATGATCTGATCGCCGCCTATCATCGGCGGCTGTTCGGGGGCGATTTGGTTCAGGAAACCCAAGCCGCGCGGATCTGGGCGGGGTGGGAGAATGCGCTGGCTTCCGTATCATCCGAGGGGTTCATGGGGGGCGACGGCCCTGCAGATTATGCGCGGGCTTTCGCGCGGCTAGAGAACCATTATTTCGTCAACGCGGCCTTCTTGGAAACCGACGGCTGGATCCTGCAAAACCGGCACAAGATCGCCCATATCGGCGCGAATATTGTGCAGGGGCGGTTTGATATGATCTGCCCACCAGTGTCGGCCTCGAAACTGGCCGATGGCTGGGATAAAGCGCAGTTGAAGGTGGTGCCGATGGCGGGCCATGCGCTGTCAGAGCCGGGAATTTCCGAGGCTTTGGTTGCGGCGATGGATGCTTTGCGGGACCGATCCCAACTCGGGACAAAATAGAACCCCTACAAACAAAAGCCCTGACCTTGCCGCGTTAAAACACGTCTAACACTTCCCCCCAATGAGGCCGCTATGATCGACTTTTCAGCCTTCCTCGCGCTTGCCAACACCCCGCTGGACGCCTTCGCGCCCAAATCCACCAGTATTGAGGGCAACCAGCAGGAAGCCTCAATCGCGCTGTTCACTTCCGCCGATGGAAAGGTGGAAATCGGGGTGTGGGAATGCACGCCGGGCCGCTTTACCGCTGACCGTAGTGCGTCGTCGGAGTTTTGCCATTTCATCAGCGGCAAGCTTGAAATGACCCATGCCGATGGCAGCAAAGCGCAGCTTGGTGCAGGCGACGCGATTGCCTTACCCTTGGGCTGGAAGGGCGAATGGCGGGTGATCGAGCAGGTGCGTAAGCTGTATGTGATCGTGCAGGGGTAGTTACAGTTACAGATGCAGCTTGCAAACCATGGGGGATCGGCCTATATCCCTGATAACAGCTGCATCAGGGTCCAAACCTGAAGCTACCGATCGTCACACGCGGGCCTGTTGGCCCGTTTTTTGTTTTTGGAACATCATGTCTGATCTGATTGCCAAAACCGCTATGGATCGCCGCTTGGCCGATATCGTCACTCCGGTGATCGAAGGGCTTGGCTTTGAACTGGTGCGGATTCGACTTATGGGCGGGGCGACCCGCACCTTGCAAATCATGGCCGACCGTCCTGATGGCGGGATTGAGGTGGATGATTGCGGCGAGATTTCCACTGCGGTTTCGGCTGTGCTGGACGTGGAAGACCCGATTGAAGAGAACTTCGTGCTCGAAGTGTCCTCGCCCGGCATCGACCGCCCGCTGACCCGTCTTAAGGATTTTGAGATGTGGAAGGGCTGGGAAACCCGCGTCGAGACCACCGAGCTGATCGACGGCCGCCGCCGCTTCAAAGGCACTTTGGCCGGAGTTGAGGGCGACGAAGTGCTGATCGAGATTGAAGAACCAACCGGAACTGTCACCATCGGTTTGCAGTTTGAATGGCTGGCTGATGCCAAGCTGATCCTGACCGACGAGCTGATCACCGAGATGCTGCGGCAGAGGAAAGCCAGCGGCGTGATCGACGAATCAGCCTTTGACGAGATTGAAACATCTGAGGGCGACGAAGAAGACGCTCCAGAACCCACCAAACACTAAGCGGGAGAATTCCGATGGCGATTACCTCTGCCAACCAGCTTGAGCTTTTGCAAACCGCCGAAGCGGTGGCACGCGAAAAGATGATCGAGCCCGAGCTGGTCATTCAGGCGATGGAAGACAGCCTCGCGCGTGCGGCCAAGTCGCGCTACGGCGCGGATATGGACATCCGGGTGAAGATCGACCGCAAGACCGGCCGCGCCACCTTTGCGCGTATTCGGACGGTGGTTGAGGATGATGGCGTCGAGAATCACCACGCTCAGTTGACGGTGAAGCAAGCGAAAGACCACCTGAAAGACCCGGTTGTGGGTGATGAGATCATCGACGAAGTGCCGCCGGTTGATCTGGGCCGGATCGCGGCGCAGTCGGCCAAGCAAGTGATCTTGCAAAAGGTCCGTGAGGCCGAGCGCGACCGTCAGTACGAAGAATTCAAAGACCGCAAGGGCACGATCATCAACGGTCAGGTCAAGCGCGAAGAATACGGCAATATCATCGTCGATATTGGCCGGGGCGAAGCGATTCTGCGCCGCAACGAGAAGATCGGGCGCGAGTCGTATCGCCCGAATGATCGGATTCGCTGCTACATCAAGGACGTGCGCCGCGAAGCGCGCGGTCCGCAGGTGTTCCTAAGCCGGACCGACCCGCAGTTCATGGCAGAACTGTTCAAGATGGAAGTGCCAGAGATTTACGACGGCATCATCGAGATCAAAGCTGTGGCGCGGGATCCGGGTTCACGGGCGAAGATCGCTGTGATCAGCTATGACAACTCGATTGATCCGGTCGGCGCTTGCGTCGGTATGCGCGGCAGCCGGGTTCAGGCGGTTGTGAACGAATTGCAGGGCGAGAAGATCGACATCATTCCGTGGAACGCCGATCAGGCGACCTTCCTGGTGAATGCGTTGCAGCCAGCGGAAGTCTCGAAAGTTGTGATCGACGATGATGCGGGCAAGATCGAAGTTGTGGTGCCAGATGAGCAACTGTCTTTGGCGATTGGTCGCCGGGGGCAGAACGTGCGTCTGGCCAGCCAGTTGACCGGCTTGGACATTGATATCGTGACCGAATCCGACGAATCCGCGCGTCGTCAGGCTGAATTCGCTGAACGCACCAAGCTGTTCATGGAATCGTTGGATATCGACGAGATGATGGCTCAACTGTTGGTGTCCGAAGGCTTCGCCAATCTGGAAGAAGTCGCTTACGTCGAGACGGACGAGCTCCTGTCGATTGACGGCTTTGATGAAGGCACTGCGGGCGAGTTGCAGACCCGTGCGCGCGAATACCTCGAAGCGATTAACACCAAGGCAATGGAAGCCGCACGTGCGTTGGGCGTGGAAGACAGCCTGGTTGAATTTGAGGGGCTTACTCCGCAAATGCTGGAAGCGCTTGCGAACGACGGCATCAAGACACTGGAAGATTTTGCCACCTGCGCCGATTGGGAATTGGCGGGTGGCTGGACCACCGAGAAAGGTCAACGCAAGAAGGATGAGGGCGTTCTGGAGAAATTTGACGTTTCGCTGGAAGAGGCGCAGACTTTGGTGATGACCGCCCGGGTGATGCTGGGCTGGGTTGATCCGACTGAACTGGCCACGGCCACGGAAGAAGTCGACGAAGACGAGGAGGCCGAGGCCTGATTTAGGCCTCGGAGGGAAGCCCGTGACGCGCGGTGGCCGAGAAAATCTGCAAGACGACCCGGAACGCAAGTGCATTGCGACTGGGGAAGTTCAGCCGAAAGCGGGTCTGATCCGGTTTTGTCTGGGGCCAGAAGATCTGATCGTGCCGGATATTCTGGCGCGGTTGCCGGGTCGGGGGTTCTATGTCTCGGCCGACCGGGCGGCGATAGAAAAGGCGGCGAAGAAGGGTTTGTTCTCTCGCGCCGCGCGCCAGCCGGTCAAGCTGCCGGATGATCTGGCCGATCTGGTAGAAACGCTGCTGTTGCGGCGGGTGGTTGATCTGATCAGTCTGGCCCGCAAGGCCAGCGGGGCCGTGATGGGCTATGAGAAGGTCAAGGAATGGCTGCAAAAGGACAAGGTGCGGGTGCTTCTGCAAGCCGCCGACGGGTCCGAACGCGGCAAAACTAAGCTACGCGCGCCGGATGGCGAGGGGTCGTATATCGGCTTTTTGTCAGCGGAGGAATTGGGTTTGGCTTTCGGGCGCGAACGTGCGATACACGCCGCGCTTGGCGCTGGTGGACTCACGACGCGTGTTGTAGAGGAAGCGGCAAGGCTGGCTGGGTTGCGTGGGCAAACCGTTCAGCAGGATGGCGACGAGATCGCCTTGAAGGATACGTAGGACGCATGAGCGATACAGACGGCAAAAAACCCCTCGGCCTGGGTGGCGCACCTCGTTCCGGTCAGGTGAAGCAAAGCTTCTCCCATGGCCGCACGAAAAGCGTTGTGGTCGAGACGAAGCGCAAGCGCGTGGTCGTGCCGGTGGCTGCGGCCAAACCGGGCACGCCCGGAGCGGCTGCGCCTGGGTCTGCATCACATCTGGGCGATCCTTCCAAGCGCCCCGCTGGCATTTCCGATGCCGAAATGGAACGCCGTCTGGCGGCCTTGCGCGTGGCGAAAGCCCGCGAAGCCGAAGACAACGCGCGCCGGGCCGAGGACGACAAGGCGCGTGAAGAAGAACGCGCCCGCAAGCGCGAAGAAACCGAAACCAAAGAGCGCGAAGAGCGCGAGCGTTTGGCTGCGGCGAAAGCCAAGGCGGATGAAGAGGAACGCGTGCGCGTTGAAGCCGCGGCTGAGGCTGTGGCGAAAGCTGCGGCCCGCAAGGCCGATGTGCTTGGCACCTCGCGCCGCCAGCCTGCTGCGCCTGAAAAACCTGCCGGAGCTGCTGCACCGACAGCACGCGGCGAACGCGCTGATCGCAATGCGCCTGCTGCAGCGCCAACTGCGGCGGAAACTGCCGCGCGCGCTCCGATGGGGGCCAAGCCCGCATTGGCCGTCCGCAAGGTTGACCGGGATCGTGAAGAACGTGAGCGTAATGCCAAGGCCAAGACCGATGACGGTCGCCGCACAGGCAAGTTGACGCTGAATGATGCGCTGGCTGGCGAAAGTGGTCGTACCCGCTCGATGGCCGCGATGAAGCGCAAGCAAGAAAAGGCGCGTCAGAAAGCGCTGGGAATAGGCAAGCCCGAGAAGCAATTCCGCGACGTGCAGTTGCCGGAAACCATCACGGTGGCTGAACTGGCAAACCGGATGACCGAACGAGCGGCAGATGTTGTCAAAAGCCTGATGAAAATGGGCATGATGGTGACGATGAACGAAGCCATCGACGCTGACACTGCTGAACTTGTGATCGAAGAATTCGGCCACAAAGCAGTGCGTGTGTCGGATGCTGATGTGGAACAAGCGATTGAGCTGGTTGCGGATGCCGAAGGCACCCGGATCACCCGGCCGCCGATTGTCACCATCATGGGTCACGTTGACCACGGCAAAACCTCGCTGCTGGATGCGATCCGTAAGGCGAATGTGGTGTCGGGCGAAGCCGGTGGCATCACCCAGCACATCGGTGCCTATCAGGTGACGACCGAAAAGGGTCAGGTTCTGACCTTCCTCGACACACCCGGTCACGCCGCCTTTACCTCGATGCGGTCGCGCGGGGCACAGGTGACGGATATTGTGGTGTTGGTGGTTGCAGCGGATGACGCCGTGATGCCGCAAACGATTGAGGCGATTGCCCATGCGAAAGCGGCGAAAGTGCCGATGATCGTGGCGATCAACAAGGTCGACAAATACGGCGCCGACCCGACCAAGGTGCGCACCGGTCTGCTGCAACACGAGATCGTTGTGGAACAGATGTCGGGCGACGTGCAGGACGTGGAAGTTTCGGCCAAGACCGGCCAAGGCATTGACGAACTGCTGGAAGCCATTGCTTTGCAGGCCGAAATTCTGGAACTGCGCGCCAACCCGAACCGGGCTGCTGCGGGGGCCGTGATTGAAGCGAAACTTGACGTCGGTCGTGGTCCTATCGCGACGGTTCTGGTGCAGAACGGCACCCTGCGCAAAGGCGACATCTTTGTCGTCGGCGAGCAGTGGGGCAAAGTGCGCGCCTTGATCAACGACAAGGGCGAGCGGATTGATGAGGCTGGCCCCTCGGTTCCGGTTGAAGTGCTGGGCTTGTCGGGAACGCCATCGGCTGGTGACACACTGAACGTGGTGGAAACCGAAGCGCAGGCGCGGGAAATCGCGGATTACCGTTTGAAAACCGCCAAGGACAAACGCGCGGCTGCCGGGGCTGCAACCACGCTGGAACAGCTGATGGCGAAAGCCAAGGCGGATCAGTCGGTAGCTGAACTGCCGGTGCTGGTGAAGGCTGACGTGCAGGGTTCTGCCGAAGCCATCGTGCAAGCGCTTGAAAAGGTTGGCAACGAGGAAGTCCGTGTTCGCGTGCTGTCTTATGGCGTCGGTGCGATCACCGATACCGACGTGATGTTGGCGGAAGCCAGCAAATGTCCGATCATCGGGTTTAACGTCCGGGCAAATGCCTCGGCGCGGAACTCGGCGCATCAGAAGGGCGTGGAAATCCGCTATTACTCGATCATTTATGATCTGGTGGATGACATCAAGGCGGCGGCTTCGGGCTTGTTGAAGGCCGAGATTCGCGAAACCTTCATCGGTTATGCGACGATCAAAGAAGTGTTCAAGGTCACTGGCATTGGTCAAGTTGCGGGCTGCTTGGTGACCGAAGGCGTTGCGCGTCGTTCGGCGGGCGTGCGCTTGCTGCGCGATAACGTGGTGATCCATGAAGGCACGCTGAAGACGCTGAAGCGCTTCAAGGACGAGGTGAAGGAAGTCATCTCGGGTCAGGAATGTGGCATGGCGTTTGAACGTTACGACGATGTGCGCGCAGGCGATGTCATCGAGATCTTCGAGCGCGAAGAAATTCAGCGCACTTTGGCCTAGTCAAAGGTTCCCCAGAACTGGGGGGCTATCCCTAATAGAAAAGGCCGGGTAAACCCGGCCTTTTTCTTTATTCTGATGATGGATTTAAGTTGCTTTGGCGCGGGCGACCGGATAGCCGATGAAGGTCTTTTCATCAACCTTGACCATGATCTTGCCATCAGCCATCTGGCCAACCAGCAACCCCTGAATAGAAACACAACTTCCTACTGAAATCGTTCGCAGCATGTGCCAATCCCCCAATTAGCGTGTTCAACCAGAAGGCTAGCGGCGATTCGTTAAAATTCCCACTACAATTTTGCCATATTCATCGAAAACTGGCGGAATTTTTGGGCAAGTTCTAAAGCCAATCACGCAAGATAGGGATCAGCGGCAGATCGGCTGCGGGCATCGGGTAGTCGCGCAGATTTTGCGGCCGCACCCATGCCAGGTTTTGGCCTTCTTGCGGGGCGGCGATACCCTCCCAACGGCGACAGGCGAACAGCGGCATCAGCAAGTGGAACGTCTCGTAGCTGTGGCTGGCGAAGGTCAACGGCGCGAGGCAGCTTTTCCAGGTGTCGATGCCGAGTTCTTCTTTCAACTCGCGGATCAGGGCTGCTTCGGGGGTTTCACCGGGCTCTACTTTGCCGCCGGGAAACTCCCACAGGCCTGCGAGGGATTTGCCTTCGGGGCGTTGGGCCAAGAGGACGCGGCCTTCGGGGTCGATCAGGGCGACGGCGGAGACAAGCAGGGTTTTCATGGGGTCGCTCCGCTGAGACGAAGGAACCGGGGGCCAGCCCCCGGACCCCCGGAGTATTTATGCCAAGATGAAATTCAAGAGCGGTAGTCGGCGTTGATTTCGATGTAGCGGTTGGTCAGATCGCAAGTCCAGACCGAGCGTTTGGATTTGCCAAGGCCCATGTCTACCGCGATCACCAGATCAGATTGCAGCATGTAGGCGGCACCGTCTTCTTCTTTATAGTCCGGGTTGCGCCAGCCGTTTTCAGCGACAATGATATCGCCGAAGCGGATGTTTAGTTTATCGCGGTCGGCCTCGGCCCCCGATTTGCCGATGGCCGCGACGATGCGGCCCCAGTTTGGATCTTGGCCGGCGATGGCAGTTTTCACCAAGGGCGAGTTGGCGATGGCCATGGCGAGTTTGCGGGCGTCAGCGTTAGTGGCCGCCCCCGTAATGCGAACTTCGACGAATTTGGTGGCACCCTCGCCGTCGCGGATCACTTGATGGGCAAGGTCCATCATCACGCCGCGCAGGGCGGTCTCGAAGGCTTTCAGGTAGGTGCCTTTTAACTCGGCCGCTTCGGATTTGCCTGTGGCGGCCAACAGAAGGGTGTCAGAAGTCGAAGTGTCGCTGTCCACCGTGATGGCGTTGAAAGTGTCGTCGGTGTTGCGCGACAGCAGTTTTTGCAAGATCGTGGCGCTGATTTTGGCATCGGTGAAGATATAGACCAGCATCGTCGCCATATCTGGCGCGATCATGCCCGAGCCTTTAGCGATGCCTGCGATCTGGATCAACCCGCCGTCGCCTTGAACCGTAGCGGCGGCACCTTTCGGGAAAGTATCGGTGGTCATCATCGCATGGGCGGCCATTTCGACGGCGTCTTCGCGCAAGTTAGCAACGAGTTCAGCGGTTTTGTCGGTGATTTTGGCGTAGGGCAGCGGTTCGCCAATCACGCCCGTAGAGGAAGAAAACACGCGGGCAGCGGGGATGCCCAAAGCATCAGCCACGCCGATGGTGACGGCGGCAACGGCCTCGTCACCAACGCGGCCCGTGAAGGCGTTGGAGTTTCCGGAGTTCACCACAATGGCAGCACCCGAATCGGCCGGGACTTTCAGCGCCAGTTTGGCTTGGCAATCGCGCACGCAAGCCGAGCGGGTGGTGGAGCGGGTGAACACCCCGGCCATCACGGTGCCGGGGGCCAGGCGCACCAGCATCACGTCT
Source organism: Cypionkella sp. (assembly GCF_030652235.1). Classification (GTDB taxonomy): domain Bacteria; phylum Pseudomonadota; class Alphaproteobacteria; order Rhodobacterales; family Rhodobacteraceae; genus Cypionkella. Next base: position 9,601 of record NZ_JAUSBA010000010.1, on the reverse strand, counting down.
TTACGATTCTGGTATTTGATGCCTGCCTCGACGGCGGCAAATTCGACGCCTGCGATCAGGGGCAGGCAGGGAAAGGCGGCGGGGGCGAGGGGCGAAACCAGTTTGGCTTTTTTAACCTTCACCTCGACGGCGGGCGTCGCGGCTTTCAGCTTGGCCTTCAAGGATTTGACCTTCGCCTTCAACTCTTTCTTCGCCATGCTGGCCCCCGTTTGCATATGTTGCATATCTGAAATCGGCGCGCAAACCGCCAAGGTCTGCGCGCCGATGTTTAGCGATTTAGCGCCTCTGCGTAACTGTTATTTATCCAGCAGCGTGGCATCGCCGAGAAATTTCGGATCGACAGCTTCACCGGGTTTTTCGATCTTGGCGGCCTCGGTCAGGATTTTGATGTGGTCCTCGACAACCGTTTGCTCGATGCCTTGAGCCAACTCGTCACGCATCTCATCCAGCGTCGGGTTTGCGGCGACACGGGTTTCGCTGACCAAGATCAGGTGCCAGCCGAAATCGGATTTGATCGGGCCCGTGACTTCGCCGACTTTGGCGACGACGACGGCATCTTCAAACGGCTTGACCATCGCACCCAGACCAAACCAGCCCAGATCACCGCCCTGCGCGCCTGACCCGGTGTCGGTGGAATTGGCTTTGGCGAGGTCGGCGAAAACCGCACCTTTCGCCAGTTCGGCCTTCAGCTCATTGGCCTTTTCTTCGCTGTCCACAAGGATGTGAGCGGCGTGATATTCAGTGGCGGGCTTGGAGTCTTTGAATTTATCGTCATAGGCTTTTTGCAGCGCTGCATCGCTGACGGCCGCTGTCACAACCGGCTTCAACGCGGCGTTCGACAGATAGCTGCGACGGTCATTTTCCAGTTGCAGCGTGTCTTTCGTGGTCAGCTTGTCGCCCATCGACTGTTCCAGCACGGTTTGCTGCACCAACTGGTCAAGGATGCCCTTAAACAGCACATCCGGCGGCAGGGATTTATACTGATCGGGCAGGCTTTCGCGCGCGACGATCATATTGCCCAAAGTGATATTGGTGCCGTTGACGGTGGCGATCACCGTATCGGCGGTCGGATCTTGCGCCAAAGCCGGGGCTGCAAGGGCGAGGGACAATGCCATCCCCGCCATAAACCGCATCGCTTTTGCCATCTCACACTCTCCTGATCGGTCCGCAACCCTGCGTGACGTTGACTATGCCGGGCCTTGCCCTTACATCGCACGGGTCGCGTGTGATGCGGGTTTGCCCAAGGTTTGCCGCCCTTCTAAGGAAGCTGGACGGGCCGGGCAAGTCAGAGCCTCACACGATATTGTCAATACCGGTGGTCGATACGACCGGGCGGAGAAAACATGCTGGGTCTTGGATCGCTTTCGCGGAAGATGTTTGGAACGCCGAATGACCGGATGGTCAAATCGGTGCGCCCCTTGGTGGCAAAGATTAGCGCGCTGGAGCCGGAATTTGCGGCACTGAGCGATGATCAGATCATAGCGAAAACCGCCGAGTTTCAGCGGCGGATTGCAGCGGGCGAAAGCCTTGACGCGCTGCTGCCTGAGGCATTCGCGAATTGCCGCGAGGCTGCCAAGCGGGCCTTGGGTCTGCGGGCGTTTGATGTGCAGCTGATGGGCGGGATTTTTCTGCACCAGGGCAATATCGCCGAGATGCGCACGGGTGAGGGTAAAACCTTGGTCGCGACTTTCCCGGCTTATCTGAACGCGCTTTCGGGCAAGGGCGTGCATGTGGTGACGGTGAATGATTACCTCGCCAAGCGCGATGCGGAATGGATGAGCAAGGTTTACGGCGCTTTGGGTCTGACCACCGGCGTTGTCTATCCCTATCAGGGTGAAGTTGAGAAGCGCGAGGCCTACCGCGCCGACATCACCTATGCGACCAACAACGAGTTGGGCTTTGACTATCTGCGCGACAATATGAAAGCCTCGCTGGAGGAGATGAACCAGCGCGGGCATAACTTTGCGATTGTCGATGAGGTGGATTCGATTCTGGTCGATGAGGCACGGACTCCGCTGATCATCTCGGGGCCAAGTCAAGACCGCAGCGATTTGTATCAGCTGGTGGATAAACTGATCCCGACGCTGAACGAGACGCATTACAAGCTGGATGAGAAAACCCGCAACGTCACCTATTCGGAAGACGGTAACGAGTTTATTGAGAACGCATTGCACGAGGCTGGGATTCTGCCCGCCGAGCAAAGCCTATACGAGCCTGAAAGCACCACCATCGTGCATCACGTCACGCAAGCGTTGCGGGCGCACAAGCTGTTCACCCGCGATCAGCAGTATATCGTGCGCGATGGCGAGGTGATGCTGATTGACGAATTCACCGGTCGGATGATGAAAGGCCGCCGCTTGTCGGATGGCTTGCATCAGGCGATTGAGGCGAAAGAAGGCGTGGCCATTCAACCGGAAAACGTCACTTTGGCTTCGGTGACCTTCCAAAATTACTTCCGTCTGTATGACAAGCTGGCAGGGATGACCGGGACGGCCAGCACCGAAGCTGACGAGTTCATGGAAATCTACAAACTGGGCGTGGTCGAAGTGCCGACCAACCGCGAGGTGAAGCGGAAAGACGAGCATGACGCCGTCTACCGCACCGCGCGTGAAAAGTTTGAAGGCGTGGTCAAGACCATTCAAGAAGCCCATGCGACCGGGCAGCCGATTTTGGTGGGCACCACATCGATTGATAAATCCGAGGCGCTTTCGGAAATGCTGAAGGCGGCGGGCATCCCGCATAACGTGTTGAACGCGCGCCAGCATGAACAGGAAGCGCAGATTGTGGCGGATGCGGGCAAGTTGAACGCCGTGACCATTGCCACCAACATGGCGGGCCGGGGCACCGACATCAAACTCGGCGGCAACGTCGAATTCAAAGTGATGGAAGCGATTGCCTCGGATCCATCTGTGCATCCCGATGAAGTGCGCGCGCGCATTGAAGCAGAACATGCCGATGAAGAAGAAGCGGTGAAAAAGGCCGGCGGTTTGTTCGTTCTGGCGACAGAGCGTCACGAATCACGCCGGATCGACAACCAGTTGCGTGGCCGCTCGGGCCGTCAGGGCGATCCGGGGCGTTCCAGCTTCTTTTTGTCGCTCGAAGACGATCTGATGCGGATTTTCGGCAGCGAACGTCTTGATGCCGTGCTGTCGAAGCTGGGCATGAAGGAAGGTGAGGCGATTGTTCACCCATGGGTCAACAAATCGCTGGAACGCGCGCAGGCCAAGGTGGAAGGCCGCAACTTTGATATCCGCAAGCAGTTGCTGAAGTTCGACGATGTTATGAACGACCAGCGCAAGGCGATCTTTGGTCAGCGTCTGGAAGTGATGCAGGCCGAGGATCTGGGCGAGATCGTCATGGATATGCGCCATCAGGTTGCCGAGGATCTGGTCGACCACTACATGCCGCCGAAAACCTATGCCGACCGTTGGGATAGCGCAGCGTTGCATGAGGCGCTGATCGAAAAGATGGGCCTCGATTTGCCGGTTGCGGCTTGGGCCGCCGAAGAAGGCACCAATCAGGAAGCCATCCGCGATCGGATCATCGCGGCCAGCGACACTTTGATGGGCGAAAAACTGGAGGCTTTCGGGCCGGACAGTATGCGCAACATCGAAAAGCAGCTGTTGCTGCAAAGCATTGACGCAAAATGGCGCGACCACTTGCTGCGCCTTGAACATCTGCGCTCGGTCGTGGGCTTCCGCGGCTATGCGCAGCGCGATCCGCTGAACGAGTATAAAACCGAAAGCTTCACGCTGTTCGAATCGATGCTGAACTCTCTGCGCCAAGACGTGACGCAGAAGCTGGCGCAGATTCGACCGATCAGCCAAGCCGAGCAAGAGGCCATGATGGCGCAGTTTATCGCGCAACAGCAGGCCGCACAGGCCGCTGATCGCGCGGCGGATCCGGTCGAAGTGGCAGCGCCTGCGACCGTTATGGCGGCGCTGGCGGGTTTTGTCGAAAGTGACCCGACGACTTGGGGCGATCCGGGGCGCAATGATCCTTGCCCCTGCGGTTCGGGTCAGCGCTTTAAGGCGTGCCACGGCAAACTGGTTTAATCTGCTTCTGGAATGCTGGTGCAGGGGAGGCTTTTGCCGCCCCTGCCCATTTATGGCCCGCGTTTTCGGAAACATTCCTTGATTGCGCCGCATCCCCGCCGCGTTTGAGGGGCAGAACCCCGCAAACGGATTTCGATGGAGCAACCGATGGCGGTGGATATGAAGCGCAGACTGGCCCGTGGCGTCGCCGTGATCGCGATTGCGCTTGGGGCCGGACAATTGGTGCAAAGCATGTCGGGCAAAGCGCCACAGCCGCACGCGGCTGAGAACCAGCCTGCCACCCTCCCCCAGGCCATCGAGCGGGTCGCCGCGACCGAGGTTGTCGAAAAGTCTGTCCCGATGGTGGCGCTGGAAGCCCCGGCAACGGCAAAACCTGCACTATCCAAAGCGGCCGCTCCGGTGATGGCCAGCGTGACGGCCCCTGCGGCAGAAATGCCCGCACCAAAGCCAATGCCCGCTGTCCTGGCTGAAACGACCCCGGCTGCACCCACGCCGATGGCTGAAATCACCGCCAAACCCGTGCGCGCCGATACCTGCCCGGTCTCGCTGGAACTTTCCAATGCAGACAACGCGTTGATCGCGGTGACGCTGGTCGCCCCCTGTCACGCCGATGAGCGGGTGGTGCTGAAACATGCGGGCCTGACCGTTACCGCGAAAACCACGCTGACCGGGGCTTTGTTCACCGATCTGCCCGCGCTGCTGCACGACGCTCAGGTTGAGGTGATGTTCAAGGACAACACCTCGGTTGCTGCTTCGATTGCTGTGCCAGAACTGGCCGGGATGCGCCGTTTTGCGGTGCAATGGCAGCAAGACGATGCCTTCCAACTGCACGGCTTCGAGGATGGCTCTGATTTCGGCGGGCCGGGGGATGTCTCGGCAGCCACGCCGCATCAACCGATTGTGGGTGCGCCCGCCAAGGGTGGTTTCCTGACCCTGTTGGGCGATACGACCACCGATCTGCCGATGCTGGCGCAGGTCTACACCTATCCCAAAGACAGCCAGATCAAGACCGAGATCGTGGTAGAAGCCGCTGTCACCGAGGCCACCTGTGGCCGCGAACTGCTGGGCCAAACGCTGCAAACCACCGCAGGCGCGGTGAAGGTGAGTGATATGTCGCTTGCCATGCCCGAATGTGATGCGGTGGGTGACTATCTGGTGTTGAAAAATCTTGTGCCGGACATGACTATCGCCTCCTCAAACTAAGGGTCACAGACTCAGGGTCAGGCAGGGCGATTTATGATGGGTTACTGGCGCGCGGCGATCATCGCCGCGCTTTTCCCGTGTTCGGTGGTGCCCACAGTGACTGTGGCGCAGGATGTCACCCTGACCTCACGCGATGGCGCGCTGAGCATTGCGGGTACGCTGCAAGGCTATGACGGCGAGTTTTTTCGCATCGCAAGCGCTTACGGCCCTCTGACCCTCGACGCCTCGGGGGTGATCTGTGATGGCCCGGCTTGCCCCGATCTGACCGCCCCGAAAGCGGTGATCCGGCTGGTGGGCGAGGCGGATGCGGGGGCGGCGCTGCTGCCGCCGCTGATCGCGGCTTTCGCGCAGTCACGCGGGCTGGTCTATACCGCCCCCACCACAGCGGGCGCGCCTGCGGTGCTGACCGACCCCGCGACGGCAAAAGTTCTGGCCGAGATTTCCTTCCGCCCGCTGCCGCCCGACCAAGCCCGGATCGAACTGAAAGCCGGGCGCGCCGAGTTGATGGTGGCCTCGGCGGTGGAGCCCGATCTGGGATCGAAGGCGATGGCGCTGGATGCACTGGTGCCGATTGTGGCCCCCGATAACCCGCTGCCGGGGATTTCGACGATTGATCTGGCGAAGGTTTTGGCCGGAGAGGTGAAGAATTGGGCACAGGTTGGCGGCCCAGATATGCCGTTGGTGCTGCATGGGCTGGCGGCGGACAGCGATCTGCAACGGGCTTTGTCGGCACGGTTGGGGCGCGATCCGGCGGCGAGCGTCACCCATGCCGATCTGCGTGCACTGGCGGGTGCAGTCGCCAAAGACCCTTGGGCCATCGCGCTGACCGGGCGGGCGTCGATTGGTGCGGCGCGGGCGCTGCCGCTGTCGGACAGTTGCGGTTTTCCCTTGTTGCCCAGCGCTTTGGCGGTGAAGGCCGGGGATTATCCGCTGACGCTGCCGGTGTTTCTGTTGACGCCGCGCCGCCGGCTTCCGCTGATGGCGCGCGAGTTCTTGGAGTTTCTGGCGCTGCCCACAGCCCAAGCGGCGATAGCCCGCGGCGGCTATATTGACCGCAGCCCCGAAAGCCAGCCGATGACGGCGGACGGATTGCGGCTGATCAACGCGATTCAGGGCGCGGGCGCGGAGACTACCTTGGCCGATCTGAAACGGCTGGTCGATCTGATGGACAGCGCGGATCGGTTGTCGCTAACCTTCCGATTTCAGGACGGTACCTCGGCGCTGGATGCGGCGAGCCAAGATAACCTGGAAGATTTGGCGCGATTGATCGAGATCGGGATGTTTCGTGACAAGGTGCTGATCTTGGCCGGGTTCTCGGATGGCTCGGGCGCGGCGAAGGTCAATCTCGATCTGTCGCAAGACCGTGCCGATGGTATTCTCGCGGCGCTGAAACAAGCCGCTGCGGTGCCCGAGGCGGCCTTGCCGAAGGTTGAGGCATTTGGCGAGGCGCTGCCGATGGCGTGCGATGAAACCGCCGCTGGTCGCCGCCTGAACCGCCGTGTGGAGGTTTGGTTGAAGCCGTCGTTCAAACCCGAGGCTACAGATACCCCGCCGCCCTAAAACTAAGCTCGCGACTTTTGCCGATGATCAGATGGTCATGCAAAGTGATGCCCAACACCAGTGCTGCCCCTTGCACTTGCAGGGTCATGCTGATGTCGGCTTGCGACGGGGTGGGGTCGCCTGAGGGGTGGTTATGCACATTTTGTGCCCCGTTTTCTTATGTGCCCCACGGTCAAGATCGGTAGCTCTTGCAATGGCTTCTGAGGCAAGGCTGGGCACATAACGGTGCATGTCTGCTGGTATCGGGTGTTTCTGGTTTTGGGCGAAGGATGATTGTCGAGACAGTGGGCGGCCAATCATGCCGCCCACTGTCATATCGCTACAGGGATGACAGCCACGCCAGCATGGCCGCGTCATCTCGCCATGCGGATTTTCGCGCTTTGCCACTAGCAACCGGCTCAAGCAGTTTCAGGGCTTCCGCCTTCATGCGTATGGTTATCTCGGCGTATCGATTGGTCGTCTCCAGATTGACATGCCCCAACCAGCCCCGAATGACGTTGACCTCCACCCCTGACTCGAGAAGATGGACCGCCGTTGTGTGCCGAAACACGTGGGGCGTGATGTGGGTGCGTGAGGCTTGTACGCCCGCCGCCTCCCAGAGTTTGGCGTAATGGCGAATACGCTTGTAGATGCCGAAACGGGTCATCCCGACGCCTGTGCCGCCGACGAACACAATGGTATCTGGCGAAAGAGCCGTGGTGCGTTCATCCAGCATGTCCTGCAACGCCTTGGCGGTCTGGCTCCAAAGAGGGCAGGTTCGCCACTTTGACCCTTTACCGAGCAGCCTGACCCGCGCCGGTGAGGCTAAATCGAGTTGGCCCACCTTCAGTTGCGCGACTTCTGAGACGCGCGCACCGGTGTTGTAGAGCAGCATGAGGAGCGCGCGGTCGCGCAGCGAAAGACGATCCTGGGCGGGGATGCAGGCAAAGAGCGCCTCGACCTCATCACGTGCCAGAAACTTCATCTCTGGACGCTGATGGCGCTTCATCGGTATGGCTGCAACCTTGGCGCTGACCGGCAACATCTCTGGTGCGGTCTGGCAGAGATACTCGAAGAAAACGTGCAGGGCCGTCAGGCGTTGGTTGCGCGTGCTGATGGCGTTACCGCGCTTGAGTTCCAGGTTGTTTAGGAATGCCTGCACAGCAGAGTAGTCCAAATGCTCGAACCCGAGGCCACTGACCCCGATCCGATTGGCATCGGCCACGAAGATCAGGAACAGGCGCAGGCTGTCTCGATAACTGCGGATCGTGCTGGATTGCAGGCCTTTGTGGCGCGGCAGATGCTCCAGAAAGTAATGGTGAACGGCGGCGGCAAGGTTCAGCTGTGTCATGCTTTGATTCCCCCGCATAGGGTTGGTGCGAAGGCCTCAAAGCGGTGATTGGCGGCACCAAGCAGGTCGTTCGTGATAGTCAGATAAACAGCGGTACTGCTCGGATTGAGATGCCCCAGAAATGTGGACAGATGATGAAGACGGTCGGCTGGTGCGATCCCTTGGCGGTACCAGTTCAGCAGGGTGCGCACGGCGAATGAATGGCGCAGGCCATGAACGTGTGGGCCGAAAACGCCAATCGGTATCGCAAGGGCGAGTTGGGGCAACAGATCATCACGGAACGTGTTGCGGATGCTGTTGGTGCTGATCGGTGTACGGCCATTCCAGGAAAACAAGTGATGGGCGCCTGAGCAGACGAACCCATTTTGCTCCCGTTGTGTCCGATAGGTGCGCAGCCTGACGGCCAGCTTGGGTCCAAAGGGCACAAGTCGGTCCTTGCCGAATTTGGTGTTGCGGATCTCCACCACGTCGCGCGTCAGGTCCACATCGCCCCATTGCAGATTAGCGACTTCCCCGACCCTTAGGCCAAGGCTGGCGAGCAAGGCAAAGATCATCTCATAGATGATGCCGCGCTGCGGCGCTCGCGCGTTGTCTGGCAATGCTGCTGCCAAAGTCAGCAGGCGCCGTATCGTCTCGTCAGAGAACAGGTAGGGCAGCTGTCGCGCTGTTTGCGGCTGAGCCTTGATCGTTACCGGTGAGGCACCTGGGATGTGTTGGCTGGCGATCCAGTCGAACAACCGTCGAACATCTCCGAGCAGATTGTTGTAGCTGCGCGGGTTGGTGCGTTTGCGGGAATCCAAGAAGTCCTGCAGGCACTGTGCGTCAATCGCCTCAATGCTTTCCACGCCGCGGATGTTGAGAAATCGGTCGAGCAGCCGAAGTTGGCGATCTTCGCAGGCGAACTTGCATCCCATGGCGCGTTTTACACGCAGGTATTGTTCGATCTGAGGGGCCAGAATGCTTTGAAAGCTGTCCCAAGGGGCGGTCATAGCACGTCCTCCCCTTGGGCAAGGACCATCTCTCGCAGCTTGTGCACCGCTACCTTGCCATAGACCAATGTGGATGCGGGGTGGCGATGACCGACGTAATCGCCAATGACTTTGAAGGGCAGGTCGGCTTCTACAAGGTGCTGAACGCAGGCATGGCGCAATGTGTGCGAGCCAGCACGTGCAACCTGAATGCCGATGCTGTGCATGCGGCCCGAAACCATGCATGACACACCCGTATGCGTCATAGGGGTATAGGGCGATCTTGCGGCCAAGAAGACTTGGCGATCAGCGATATCCGTGCGCCGAATGTGCAAATAGGCGATTATGGCTTCGCCGACGGTCGCCGACAGCGGATATCGGGTCGACTGGCCGCCTTTGCGCCTTGGGATACTGATCTGTTCATGCACCCAATCAATATCATCGAGGCACAGGGCCGCGATCTCTCTTGCACGCAATCCGTAGCT
>NZ_JAUSBA010000003.1 GCF_030652235.1 Cypionkella sp. | reverse complement strand
GCCTTGCCTCGCCCCCGCTAACCTCGCGCCATGATTCAACGTTATTCACGGCCCGCGATGCGGGAGATTTGGACGGAGCAGCGGAAACTGGAAATCTGGCTGCAGATCGAGTTGCTGGCCACCCAGGCGCTGGTCAAGGAGGGCATTGTGCCCGCCAAGGACTTCGCGATCATGAAGGCCAAGGCCGCCTTCAACATTGAGCGCTGCAAGGAGCTGGAAAGAACGCTCAACCACGACGTCATCGCCTTCACCACCTGCGTCGCTGAGTACATTAACGATCCCGCCAGTCGCTGGTTCCACTTCGGCCTTACCAGCAGCGACGTGCTCGACACCGCCTTTGCCGTGCAGATGACGCAATCCGCCGACATTCTCATTGAGGACGTCAAGCAGCTTCGCGCGGTCATCGCGAAAAAAGCCAACGAGCACAAGTTCACCCCCTGCATCGGCCGAAGCCACGGCATCCATGCCGAACCGACCACGATGGGCCTTACCTTCGCGCGGTTTTATGCCGAAATGGCCCGCAACCGCACCCGCCTGATCGCCGCCCGCGCCGAGATCGCCACGGGTGCTATTTCCGGCGCTGTCGGCACCTTCGCCAACATTGATCCTTCCGTCGAAGAACATGTCTGCGCCCAGCTTGGCCTGACGCCCGAACCGATCTCTACCCAAGTCATCCCGCGCGACCGCCATGCGATGTATTTCGCGGTGCTTGCCGTGATCGCATCGAGCATTGAGAATGTCGCCATTGAAATCCGCCACATGCAGCGCACTGAAGTGCTTGAGGCGGAAGAGTTCTTCAGCCCCGGCCAAAAAGGCTCTTCGGCAATGCCGCACAAGCGCAACCCGGTTCTGAGCGAAAATCTGACGGGTCTGGCGCGTCTTGTACGGATGTCCGTGATACCCGCTCTGGAAAATGTCGCGCTGTGGCATGAGCGAGACATCAGCCATTCCAGCGTTGAACGCGCGATTGGTCCTGACACCACCATCACGCTCGACTTCGCGCTGCACCGCCTTGGTGGCCTTGTTGAAAAACTGGTGATCTACCCAGAAAATATGCTGAAAAACATGAACAAATTCCGTGGTCTGGTGATGAGCCAGCGCGTTTTGCTCGCCCTGACCCAAGCAGGTGTCAGCCGCGAAGACAGCTACCGTCTGGTGCAGCGCAACGCGATGAAGGTTTGGGAGCATGGCGCGGATTTCAAGACCGAGCTGCTCGCCGACCCCGAAGTCACCGCTGCGCTCAGCCCCGCCGAGATCGAGGAAAAATTCGACATCGGCTATCACACCAAACATGTCGATACGATTTTCAAGCGGGTGTTTGGTGCTTAAAGCCCGTGATCTTCGTAAGATGGCCTTAACCCGAAGCAGTCATTCTATCCCTGAACCAGAAGGATTCGGGGATAGATATGGCAGGCGAATCAGCAGTTCTGGCGCGGATCACTCCGGTGCAGCGGGCGGTGGCGGTCCCCAACAGTCAGCCGCGCCAGCCTAGCCCACGCCAAAAAGCGGCGATCATCGTGCAGTTTTTGCTGGCCGAAGGTGGCAGCCTGCCACTGGCAAAGCTGCCCGATCAGATGCAGGCGGCTTTGGCCGAGCAGATGAGCCTGATGCGCTCGGTAGACAGGCGTACCTTGGCTGCTGTCATCGAAGAATTCATGGGTGAGCTGGATCAGGTCGGTCTGTCCTTCCCCGGCGGCATCGAGGCTGCTTTGACGATGATGGATGGCCATATCTCGGCCAATGCCGCCAGTAGGGTGCGGCGGATGGCGGCGAGCAGTGCCTCAAGCGATCCATGGGAGCGGTTGACGGCGATGCCGGTGCAAACTCTGCTTCCGGTGCTGGAAGAAGAAAGCATTGAGGTGGGGGCGGTGATGCTCTCGAAGCTTCCCGTCGCCAAGGCAGCGGAATTACTGGGCAAACTTCCCGGCGAGAAAGCCCGCCGGGTCGCCTATGCAGTTTCGCAAACCGGCAATATTGACCCCGATACTGTGCACCGGATCGGGGTTTCACTGGCGGGGCAGTTGGAATCGCAGCCTCTGCGGGCCTTTCACACGAACCCGGTCGAACGGGTCGGCGCGATCCTGAATGTCTCGCCTGCGCTGACACGTGAGGATGTGCTGATGGGGCTGGATGAGGCCGATGCAGGCTTTGCCCAGCAGGTGCGCCGCGCGATTTTCACCTTCGTGCATCTGCCGCAGCGGGTGATGGCGCGCGATGTGCCCAAGCTGATCCGCATCCTCGATCAGGCGCAACTGATTACAGCGCTTGCCGCCAGCGCGGGCACCCCCGCATGGGAGGCGAGCGCCGAATTCATCCTGTCGAACATCTCCCAACGTATGGCGCAGGGGCTGCGTGAGGAAATGCAGGCGCGGGGCCGGGTGAAGGAAAAGGACGCCGAAGACGCGATGAACCAGATCATCACCGCTGTGCGTCAGTTAGAGGCTGCGGGCGAATTGGTGCTGATTCAAGACGAGGAATAGCTTAAAGATCGGGTGGAACCGTGCTGCGCCCCTTGATGCCCCACACCCGCCGCCTTAGGGTCGCGCCATGTCACCGATCAAAGTCCTGCCCACCGCTGCCGCCACCCGCAAGGGTATCCTGATGCTGATGCTGGGGGTGGCGATGTTCAGCACGATGGACGCGGTCGCCAAGGGCCTGCTGCACAGCTATCCCACCGCGCAAGTGGTTTGGGCGCGGTTTGTCGGACAGGTGCTGCTGGTGCTGGTCATCCTTGGCCCCAAACGCGTAGGCCCTACCCTGCGCACGCCCTATCCATGGCTGCATTTGGCGCGTTCCAGCTTTCAACTGGCGACCACCGGGCTGTTTTTCCTCAGCCTTGGCTATATCGGTCTGGCCGAAGCCACCGCACTGGCGGATATGAGCCCGTTGCTGATCACGCTGGGGGCGGCGCTGTTCTTGGGTGAAAAACTCGGCCCCCGCCGCATCGCCGGGGTCGCGGTGGCGATGATCGGGGCGCTGATGATCATCCGGCCCGGTGCAGGCTTATTCACCCCGGCGGCATTGCTGCCGTTGGCCTGTGCCGTCTGCTATGCTGCCTCGGCTTTGCTGACCCGGCTGGTCGGACAGAGAGAAGGCCCGGCCACCTCGATGTTGCACGCAGCACTGTTTGGCGCGGTGGCGACCAGCATTGCCGTCGCCTTCGTCTGGCAACCGATTGCGCTGGCCGATCTGCCGCGCTTTGCCGCGCTTGGCTGTCTGGGCACTGCCGCGCAATTTTGCTTGATCCGGGCGTTCTCGATGGCCGAAGCCTCGGCGATTGCGCCGTTTTCCTACCTTGGCATCCTCTATGCCACCCTGTTCGGCATCGCATTTTATGGCGAATATCCCGACACATGGACGATCATCGGCGCGCTTGTGATCGCAGGGTCCGGGCTTTATGTCTGGCACCGTGAAACCATCAAGCGTTAAGCCATGTCCGTAACACCTTTTCAGCCTCTTGCCTTCGTGCAGAACCTTGCGGTGCGCGGCCTGATCGGCTTGGGCTTGGCACTGCCCTATCGCTGGCGTGTGCCGCTCATGGGGGCGATCTTGCGCGGCCCGGTTGGGCGCCTTGCGGGTTATCGGCAGCGGGCGATGGACAATCTGGCGCTGATCTGGCCGGATATGGACTTAAAGCAACGCAAGAGCATAGCATCGGAAGCACTTGATAATGCAGGGCGATCTCTGATTGAAAATTACTCAAGTGCCGGATTTTTGGCGCGGCAGTCGCGCCTGATCCCGCAGGGGCCGGGCGTGATTGCCTTGGCGAAAGCGCAATCCGAAGGCCGTGCGGTGATCCTCGTCTCGGGCCATTTCGGCAATTATGAAGCCGCCCGCGCCTGCCTTGTGGCGCGGGGCTATACCATCGGCGGCCTCTATCGCCCGATGTCGAACAGCTATTTCAACACGCATTACGTCCGCACTATGCAGGCGTTTGGCGGCCCGATCTTTCCGCAGGGCCGTGCCGGCACCACCGGATTCGTCAAACATCTGAAGGCGGGCGGGCTGTTGGTCTTGCTGTTTGATCAGCGCGCCGGCAGCGATCAGATCAAATTCTTGGGCGTGCCTGCCAGCACAGCTTTGTCAGCCGCTGAACTCAGCTTACGCTATAAAGCCGATCTGATCCCGTTCTATGCCACCCGCCAGCCCGACGGCCTGAGCTTTGTAGTGGATCTGGAGGCCCCGATTCCGCAGACTACAGCCCTAGAGATGACCACAGCCCTGACCCGCAGCCTAGAGGCGCGCGTTAAAGCTCATCCTGGTCAATGGTTCTGGATTCATCGCCGCTGGCGCTGAGCGGGAGGTTCTCGTTGAACCGCCGCTGGCGTTGAGCGGAGGGTTCTCGGTGAAGCGCCTCAGGCGTCAATCACTTCAGCCGGGCTGCCGCGACAATCTGCGCCGGGCCAACCCCATCGGGCGCGCGGACCTGCAAGATCACCACCACCGGCCCCTTGCCCGCTGCCGTCACCAGTTGCAAAGGCTCGACGCCAGACCAATCGCCGACCTTCTGCCATGAGGTCACGATATTATTGTAGACCACCTTCAGCCCCGAGTTTTCACCGCGCTTAATCTCCACTTCGGCGTGGTCGGTGTATTGCACCAGTTGCACCACCACTGGGTTGGCCAAAGCTTGCGTCGTGCTGGCATTGATCACCAAATCGCCGCCCTGCCGGATCAGCGTCAGCGTCACCGGGCTGGGTTTGACCGCCGCCAAAGCCGCAGCCACTTCTCCCGGCTGATTGCCGGCCACCCGCGCAGCCCCCGCCACAATCATCTGCGGTGTGTAGATCATCTTTTCCCCCGATGCATGGGCATAGGCTTTTTGCCGCTCGGTAAAGCTGGCTTGGCCGAAAGTGTCGGTCCAGCCAATATAATCCCAGTAATCAACATGCAGCGAAAGCCCGATCACCCCCGGCATCTGCGCCAGCTTGGCCATCAGCGCATCGGCGGGCGGGCAAGACGAACAGCCTTGCGAGGTGTAAAGTTCCACCACAACCCCCTGCTCAGAATCGGCCAAGGCTGCCGAGGCGCAAAGCATCATGCTGCCGATCAAACCCATACCGGTCGTGCTGAAACTGTGGTGCGACATGGTGTTTTCCGATCTCTGGGCCCATTTTTGTTCTACATGATGTGAATACACCGCCGCCAATCAAGGTTTTGCGAGCCGATATTACAGTATAGTCACACAACCGTTCCAAGGATGCCGTTCAAACCAAGCCAGACTAGCAATTCCGCACTGGATTTTCGGCATACCATTGCATACAATGATCGCAAGACCAAAGATGATTCCCTTGCACCGCGCGCGCCCTTAGGGCAAAGCCAAAGCAATCCGTCAACCGCAGGAGGCCACATGACCGTCACCGTTGGACACGACAGCAGCAAAACCCGCAAAACTTTGAGCGTAGGCGGCGAAAGCTTTTCGTATTACTCGATCCCCGCCGCTGAAGCCGCAGGTCTGGGCGAATTCAGCCGTTTGCCCGCCGCACTTAAAGTGGTGCTAGAGAATATGCTCCGCTTTGAAGACGGCAAGACCGTGTCGCTCGATGACATCAAGGCGTTCTCGGATTGGGGCAAGCTGGCGGGCAAGAACCCGCGCGAAATCGCCTACCGCCCCGCCCGCGTGCTGATGCAGGATTTCACTGGGGTTCCGGCGGTGGTTGATCTGGCCGCGATGCGTGACGGCATCAAGGGTTTGGGCGGCGATCCGCAGCACATCAACCCGCTGACACCTGTCGATCTGGTCATCGACCATTCGGTGATGATTGACGAATTTGGCACCCCGCGCGCTTTTCAAGCCAACGTCGACCGCGAATATGAGCGCAACATGGAGCGTTATGTCTTCCTGAAGTGGGGGCAGAGCGCCTTTAACAACTTCCGCGTCGTGCCGCCCGGAACCGGCATCTGCCACCAAGTGAACCTTGAATATCTGGCGCAAACGGTTTGGACCGATACCGATCAAGACGGCACGATGGTTGCCTACCCAGATACTTTGGTCGGTACCGACAGCCACACCACCATGGTGAACGGTCTGGCTGTGCTGGGCTGGGGCGTCGGCGGTATTGAGGCCGAGGCCGCGATGCTGGGCCAACCGGTTTCCATGCTGATCCCCGAAGTCGTCGGCTTCAAACTGACCGGAGAGATGATCGAAGGTACAACCGCCACCGATCTGGTGTTGAAAGTCGTCCAGATGCTGCGCAAACACGGCGTGGTGAACAAATTCGTTGAATTCTACGGTGACGGTCTCGACCGCCTGCCCTTGGCTGACCGTGCCACCATCGCAAACATGGCGCCGGAATATGGCGCGACCTGTGGTTTCTTCCCGATCGACGGTGAAACCATTCGCTACCTGCGCAACACCGGGCGCGACGAAGGCCGCATTGCACTGGTTGAGGCCTATGCCAAAGCCAACGGCATGTGGCGCGATGCAAGCTATGATCCGATCTACACTTCGACCCTGCATCTCGATATGGGCGAAATCGTGCCCGCCATTTCTGGCCCGAAACGCCCGCAGGATTATCTGCCGCTGACCGATGCCTCGGCCAATTTCTACAAAACCGTCTGCGATTTCCGCGGTGTGGATGTCAGCGCTTCTGCCAAGGATATGGGCTCGGAAGGACCGAACTACACGCCCTTGGTTGACGCCCGCAAAACTTCGGCGGTAACAGGGCAAGATTACAAGCTGCGCGATGGATCGGTGGTGATCGCCTCGATCACCTCCTGCACCAACACCTCGAACCCCTTTGTGATGATCGGAGCGGGGCTTGTGGCGCGCAAAGCCCGTGCTTTGGGCTTAAAATCAAAGCCTTGGGTGAAAACCTCGCTGGCCCCCGGCTCTCAGGTGGTCAGCGAATACCTCAATGCCGCCAACCTGCAAGAAGACCTTGATGCGGTCGGTTTCAACCTTGTCGGCTACGGCTGCACCACCTGTATCGGCAACTCGGGCCCGCTGGACCCTGCGATTTCGGCAGCGATTGCCGAGGGCGATCTGGTCGCCACCGCCGTGCTGTCCGGCAACCGCAACTTTGAAGGCCGGATTTCCCCCGACGTGCGCGCCAACTATCTGGCCTCACCGCCGCTGGTTGTCGCCTATGCGCTGGCAGGCGATATGAACATCGACCTCACCACCGAGCCTTTGGGCATGGGCACCAATGGCCCGGTTTACTTGAAGGATATCTGGCCGACCAATAAGGAAATCTCCGATTTGGTCGAAGCCACCGTCACCCGCGCCGCGTTCCAGAAAAAATACGCCGACGTGTTCAAGGGTGATGCGAAATGGCAAGCGGTGAAGGTGACGGATTCGGAGACCTACGATTGGCCCGCGTCCTCGACCTATATCCAGAACCCGCCCTACTTCCGCGGCATGGCGAAAACGCCGGGCGTGATCAGCAACATCCACAACGCCCGCGTGCTGGCCTTGCTGGGGGACATGATCACCACTGACCACATCTCGCCCGCAGGGTCATTCAAAGCGGGCACCCCAACCGGTAAGTATCTGACCGAACGGCAAGTTCCGGTGTCCGAGTTCAACTCCTACGGTGCCCGTCGCGGCAACCATGAAGTGATGATGCGCGGCACCTTCGCCAACATCCGCATCAAGAACGAAATGCTCGACGGCATCGAAGGTGGCTACACCAAAGGCCCGGACGGCGTGCAGACCAGTATTTTTGACGCCTCGATGGCCTATCAAGCCGAGGGCACGCCCTTGGTGATCTTCGGCGGCATCGAATACGGCGCGGGCTCCTCGCGTGACTGGGCCGCCAAAGGCACAGCCCTTCTGGGCGTTAAAGCCGTGATCGCCGAGAGCTTCGAGCGCATCCACCGCTCCAACCTCGTCGGCATGGGGGTGATCCCGTTCGAATTTACCGAAGGCATGACCCGCAAAACGCTGGGGCTGACGGGCGACGAAGTTGTCAGCATTGACGGGCTTGCCGGCGATCTGAAGCCGCTGTCCACCGTGCCCTGCAGCATAACCTACGGCGATGGTACGGTCAAAACCATCGCCATCAAGTGCCGGATCGACACCGAGATCGAGATTGAATACGTCGAACATGGTGGCGTTCTGCACTATGTTCTGCGCGATCTGGCCTCGCGTTAAGCCCGAAACTCTACTTTAGATTGCATCCTGACAAGCACCCTTCGGGGTGCTTGTTGCGTTGAATCTGCTCGGAAATGTGGGAAGGCTTTTCCAAGATTGGTCCCAATTTGGCATCACTGCGTTTCCGAGCATGAATTAAACTGTCGCAGTCTCGGTCCCAGCTGCAGGCCGAATACAGCCCCACCCGTCTGCGGTTGCCGTCAGATCCATTCCATCCCCTCATAAACGTACACAGTATCTGAATATCACGCCAGCAGGGCTACGCGCAGGATTTCGTCGCGGCCAACCATCGCCCCAAAAATCAACCACGCCCGCATGCACAACCTGCAATTCAAGCTAACACGCGTTAGTTAAGATTTGATTCAACTAGTATATATCTTAAAATATCCTAAAGATACTCAATCAACCTTTGGGCGACTTTCACCTTTCCCAAGGAGACGCGCCATGCCAGACCGCACCAGAGATATTGAGCTCTATGACAACCAAGGTGCTTTGCTCACCGTGGGGCCAAGCCAAGTGCTGAGCTTTACCAATTTCAGCACGTCCACCCAATCCACCGTCACATTTGACGATTCCAACCCCAACAATGGCGCTTGGAATGCGTCGGAAGATGCGACCATTGGCGGTGCTCCGGCTGATTTACTGGGAACCGGGCTGTCTTATGCCGGGGTGAAAGTCACCATTTTGGGCATCACCCTTGCCGATATCCAACTTAGCACTCCGGTGCGAACCGCCCTGTTGGATGTTAACGGCAACCAGATGCTGCACTTCTACAATGCTGATGGCTCTGAAGCCGATCCGGCAGCATTACTGGATTCATTGACCACCCAGTTGGTCACAGCACTCAGTGGTACGATTCCGCTGCCTCTGCGGGCCGCGGTCAACCTGATCCTCGCCAACCCACTGCAATATGTCCAAAACAATGCCCTTCTGACGATTTCACTGACGGCAGGGGGCGCGCTGCCCTTCGTGCCCTGCTTCACCGCAGGCACCATGATTATGACCCGCAAGGGTGAGATTGCCGTTGAAGACTTGTGTATCGGCGATGATGTTCTGACGGTGGACAATGGCTTCTGCCCGATCCGCTGGATCGGCAGCCGCAAACTTTCCGCGCGCCAGTTGCAACTTTCGCCGCACCTGCGCCCGATCCGTATTGAGATTGGCGCGTTGGGCAATGGCCTGCCGCTGCGCCCGCTGGAAGTCTCACCGCAGCACCGCTGTCTGATCCGTTCGGAGGTCGCGCAACGTATGGTCGGTGAGCGCGAGGTTTTGGCTGCTGCCAAGCATCTTTTGGCGGCTGAAGGCATCTCGGTTGTCGAAAGCGATGCCCCGGTGACCTACTTCCATCTGCTGCTCGACAGCCATGAATTGCTGATTTCCAATGGCGCTGCGACCGAGTCGTTCTTCGTAGGCCCAGTGGCCATGGCGTCAATGTCCGCCAACGATCGTTTTGAGATTATTTCCCTATTCCCCGACCTTTGTACCAAGGAGGCGCACCATGTCATGCCACCGGCCCGCAAATTCCTTGTCGGCCATATTGCAAAATCCATCGTTGCCCGCGCCATCAAGAACACCAGCCCGGTCGTCGAGCCGCGCCGCTACACATGTGCCTAGGCCAAACCACAGCGTGGGTGAGCGCAAAAGCTGGTGGCTTCTGCCGTGCATCAGTGGCGGTGCAGCAATCTGGGTGCTGCTGTTCCACAGCTTGCTCGGTTGATCGGAAGATACAGACGTTAGCACCGCTGTTCTTGCTATGATCCGAAACAATTTGTTTCCAAAACAACGGGGGGTAGCCGCAACCGCCTTATGTTCTTGTTAAGTTCTCATTGGCACCCTGAAAACGCAGCCTCAGAAAGACCCGCCCATGCCCGAACGTTTTCCACCCCTCTCCCGGCCTAAACCTGACAACCGCGTTCTAGCCCAGCTGCTGCAGGCCCTGCCTCTGGGCGAGCTGTCCCTTTGCCTGCTGATCGGGCTTGTGCTGTTGCTGACCTGATCAGCCGCCACAACTCGGCGCAGGTGCAGGCAAAGGCCACAGCGTAAACGCCGCGCCATCGGCCGCACGGCAGGTCAAGATCGGGCGGTTGTAGCCGTTGTTGTGAAACAAGCACTCCACCGTCACCCCGGCTTGGCTGCCCGTCATCAGGTTGGTGACTTCAAAGGCCGGGCCAAAACTCATCGTCAGCGCAGCGCCCGTACAGCCCGCGATCACCACGCCTTGGCCCTCGGGCGCAATCGTCACCCGATCGTTGTGCAGGGCCGCTACACTGCCGCCCAGCCGCCCGATCCGCTCGTAACTACCGGTGAAATAGGCCGGGCCGGGGGTGCCGGGTTTCGCCATGGCCGGACCAGCCAGAAAAACCGCCGAGAACAGCAATCCCCAGCGGCCGCTCATTCGGCGAGTGCCTTATCCAACTCGGGCCGGAAGCGTTGCAGGTAATCATCACCCACCAACGGCCCGATGAACTTATAGGCCACCGAGCCATCGCCGCGCAGAATGAAGGTCTCGGGTGGGGCGGTCACCCCCCAATCCAACCGGGTCTTGCCTTTGGGGTCAAAAGCGATGGCGGCAAACGGATTGCCATCATCCGTCAAAAACGCCGCCGCATCATCCGGGCGGTCCATCATATTGACGCCGACCACATGAATCCCTTCCGCCGCCAAGGCCTTCAGCGTGCCATTCTCAGCCCGACACGGCGGGCACCAGCTGGCCCAGAAATTCACCACCGTCACCTTCCCCGTGCGCAGATCAGCATCGGTCAGTGCCGGAAACCCCGGCAGAACACCCGCGTTCAACGACGGGGCCTGCTTGTCGATGAACACCGAAGGCAGGTTCTGCGGATCGCTGCGCTGCATGCCGACATAGAACATCACCGCCAGCCCCGCGAACAACACAGGCGGCAAATACATCAGCCATTTAGCCATTTTTCTTCTCCGCTTTCGCCGTCTCTGCCCGCGCCTCAACCTCACTCAAAGCCCGCTTCACCCGCGCGCCTTTCCAGATCGACAAGGCCACCAGTGCCACGATCAACGCCACCGAGGCCGCATAAGACCCGATCACCGCCCCTGCATATTTGCCAAGTTCCATCATGCCAACCGCTCCCGCGCCAACAGCGCCTGCAAGCGCCGTGCGCGGATTTCAGTGCGGGTCCGCAGCAAAACCAGCGTCACGAACAACAAGATGAAGCCTGCGATACAGACATAAAGTGGGCTGGAATACACATCCGCCACATGCTCTTCACCGTCCAAAGACAAGCTTGCGCCCTGATGCAGACCTTGGTTCCAGAACAGCACCGCATAGCGTGATAGAAACGCGAAAACCGATCCGACAATGCACAACACGCTGGTCAAATCGGCTGCCGTATCCGGGTCCTCCACCGCCTCCCACAACGCGATATAGCCCAGATAAAACAGCGCCAATATCAAAAATGAGGTCAGCCGAGGGTCCCAGGCCCACCAGGTCCCCCACATCGGCTGCCCCCAGATCGCCCCAGTCACCAGCCCAATCAGCGTAAACGTCAACCCAATCGGCGCCGCGGCTTTCGCCGACAACGCGCTGACATGATGCCGCCGGATCAGCCAGATCAGCGAAGTGACCAGCATCATCATCCAAGCCGAAATCGCCATCATCGCCGCTGGCACATGCAGATAGATGATCTTCACAGTGGAGCCGAACTTATCGGCATCCGGGGTGAAAAACGCGCCCCACACCAGCCCGACCACAAGGCACAGCACCGCCGCCCCGGTCACCCACGGCAGCAGCAGGCCAGAGGTCTGCATGAACCGCTTCGGGTTCGCATATTCCCAGATCGACATCGTTATCCTCATGTTCGCGACCCTAGCACAGCCATCTTAACGCAGGTTGACGCGGATTGCCGCAGCCGAGGCAAACGGCAACAATGCCACCGCCCCCGCCGTGATCCCCGCCAGCAGCGCCAAGGGTGTGCCTACCGCCAAACCTTGCGCCCCGCGCTTCACAACTTCGGCACCAAAAATCAGCGTTGGCATGTACAGCGGCAGCACCAGCAGGCTCATCAAAAGCCCGCCGCGCTTCACACCCACCGTCAGCGCCGCGCCAAATGCCCCGATCACCGACAAAGCCGGGGTTCCCAGCGCCAAACTCACCACCAGCCAGACATAGCCCGTGCCCGGAAGGTTCAACAGCACCCCCAGAACCGGCGCGACCAGCACCAGCGGCAGCCCCGTCACCAGCCAATGCGCCAGCGACTTCACCGCCGCCACCGCCTCTAGTGGCATCGGCGAGGTCGCCAGCAAATCTAAACTGCCATCCTCATAATCCAGCGCAAAAATCCGGTCGAGCGACAACAGGCAGGCCAGCAACGCCCCCACCCAAAGAATCCCCGGCGCAATCCGGGCCAATACGGCAGGCTCGGGTCCGACACCCAGCGGCACGATCACCGCCACCAGCAGGAAAAATGCCAACCCCAAGCCAAAGCCGCCGCCCGCCCGCATCGCCAGCCGCAGATCCCGGATCAGCAGCGCGATCATTCGAAGGCCTCGTCAAACGCACCCAAACGCCCGCCCGCCGCAGGGCTGCGCGCCTTGAACGGGGTCAGATCCAGCACCTCGGCCTCAAGCCCCAGATCAATATGGCTCGCGATCAGCGCCGAGCCACCCGAGGCCAGATGCCGCGCCACCACGCCCGCAAACAAAGCCACCGACGCCGCATCCAGTGACACCGTCGGCTCATCCATCAGCCAGATTGGCCGCCCGGTGACCAGCAATCGCGCCAGCCCAAGCCGCCGCTTTTGTCCCGCCGACAGATGCGCGGCGCGCCTGTTCGCCAAAGCCTCAAGGTTCATCTCGGCCAGGGCCTGCGCCACCGAATGTGTGCCATAAGCCGCCGCCCAAAACCGCAAATTTTCCGCCACCGTCAGCACCGCTTTGACGCCATCGGCATGGGCAGCATAGGCCACAGCCTCGGCCGCCACCGTCACCTCACCTGCCAAAGCAGGCTGCAATCCGGCCAAGCTGCGCAGCAAGGTGGTCTTGCCAATGCCGTTCGGCCCGCGCAACACCAGCGCCCGCCCCGGCAGAAGCCGGAACGTCACCCCTTCCAACACCGCCACACCGCCACGGGCAACGGCAAGATCATTGACCTGCATGTCCATGCCTCACCCCTAACCCATCGCGCCCGATGCGAAAAGACCCTGCGACAGCATGGCCATTCCCACCCCACCCCCTATAGTGCCCGCCAAACAGGAGGCGAACATGACCCTATCCACCACCCCCTTCGGGCGCAGCGGCAAAACCACCACCCGGCTGGGCTTTGGCGCTTGGGCCATCGGCGGCACTTGGGGCGAGGTCAGCTTGGATGACGCCAAAGCCGCGCTGCATGCCAGCCTTGATGCAGGCGTAACCTTCATCGACACCGCCGATGTCTACGGCGATGGCCGCTCTGAACGCATTATCCGCGAGGTTCTGGCCGAGCGCAAAGGCGAGCGCCCGTTTGTGGCCACCAAAGCCGGACGCCGCCTGAACCCGCATACGGCTGAGGCCTATACAGGTCCCGCGATTGAGGCGTTCATCGACCGCAGCTTGCAAAACCTTGGCCTAGAGTGCCTAGACCTCTTGCAGTTGCACTGCCCGCCCACCCCGGTTTATGCCAACCCAGCGATGTTTGAGGCGCTGGATGCGATCAAAGCCAAAGGTAAAATCGCCGCTTACGGCGTGTCGGTCGAAACCATTGCCGAGGCGATGACCGCCCTTCAAAACCCCGGCGTTGTCTCGGTGCAGATCATCTACAACCTGTTCCGCCAGCGCCCATCTGAGCTGTTCTTCAAAGCCGCAAAAGCCCAAAATGTCGCCGTTATCGTCCGTGTCCCGCTCGCCTCTGGCCTGCTGACCGGGAAAATGACCGCGCAAAGCCAATTCGCCGCCGACGATCACCGCAGCTTTAACCGCAATGGCGAGGCGTTTGATAAGGGTGAGACTTTCTCGGGCGTGCCCTATGACATCGCGTTGCAAGCGGTCGAAGAACTCCGCCCGCTGGTGCCTCAAGGAGCGACGATGGCCGAATTTGCCCTGCGCTGGATTCTGATGGAAGACGCGGTGACGGTGGTGATCCCCGGCGCGAAATCGCCCGCACAGGCCCAAGCAAATGCGAAAGCCGATGCTTTGGCCCCGCTTCCAGCGGCCACAATGGAAAAGGCGCGCGAAATCTACGCACGCCTGATTGCCCCAGAAGTCCACGGATCTTGGTAGCACCCCAGCCGTCTCGGACTTTATCCGGGGCCTCTGCCTGCAACGCATGAGGCCCCGGCTTGAGGCCGGGGCGGCGTGGTGTTAGACGACGAACAGGGCCGCTGCGATGCGCCGCCCCTCGCCTAATAGCACATTGTAGCTGCGGCAAGCGGCAGGGGTGTTCATCGGCTCCACCCCAATGCCCTGCGCTTCCAAGGCCAGCCGAAACGCCTTGGGGATCACGGAAACCTCTGCCCCCAGCCCCACCAGCAACACATCAATCTTGCCCGCCAAAGACAATGGCCCCGCCATATCCTCAAACCCACCCCAAGCCCCGGCATCCCAAGGCGTGATCAGGCTTGGCCCCCGCAGCACATGGGTGCCTACCCGAAAAAACCCCGGCCCATAGCTTTCAATCGCCAAGGCCGAGCCGTAGGTGATTTCGGTCAGGCGCATGATCTAGGCGTCTATATTGGCGAATTCGTGATCGGACGGCCTGCCGTTCTTCGGCTTTTCGCTGCGATCCAAGCCGATCATCAGCACGATGTTTTTTGCGACATAGACCGACGAATAGGTGCCAAGCAAAACCCCCATGAAGATCGCAAACGAGAAGCCCCGGATCACATCGCCGCCAAACACCATCATCGACCCCACCGCAAGCAAAGTGGTCAGCGAGGTCATGATCGTCCGGCTCAGTGTCTCGTTCACCGACAGGTTCATCACATCGCGCAGAGGCATAGTTTTGTATTTGACAAGGTTTTCCCGCAGCCGGTCAAACACCACGACCGTGTCGTTGATCGAATACCCTAAGATCGTCAGCAATGCCGCCACGATGGTCAAATCAAACTTGATCTGGAAAAACGCGAAAATCCCCACCGTGATGAACACGTCATGCAGCAGCGCCAACACCCCGCCCAAGGCGAACTGCCATTCAAACCGCATCCAGATATACAGCATGATGCCGACCGAGGTCACCACCATCGCAAGGATCGAGGTATAGACCAACTCGCCCGACACCTTCGGCCCCACGGTTTCTTCCGAAACAAACTTGATCGCCGGATCGAGGTTGGTCAACGCGGCTTTCACCGCCGCCAAATCCGTCTCACTCACCGCCTGATCGGCCTCAACCGAGGACAACCGGATCATCGCCACATGCTGATCGGCGCGGAACGATGGGTCAAACACCTCGGTGATCACCACATCGCCCACCGGCAAGCCATTCATCGCCTGACGGTAAGCGCCGACGTCAATCGGCTGCGACGAATCGGTGCGCAACGTGGTGCCGCCCTTAAAGTCGATGCCATAGTTCAGCCCCTCGGTGCCCCAGAACAGGAACGCCGCCAGCATCAACAAGACCGAGCCGCCAAAGGTCAGCCATTGATGCTTGAAAAAGTCAAAGTTGGTCTTCTCGGGTGCAAGTCGCAAACGCCAAGCCATAAGATATCTCCTTACACCACGATTTCGGATGGCTTGCGCCAGTTGAACCAGACCGAGATGATCAGCCGCGTCACCAGCAGCGACGTGAACACCGAAGTGATGATGCCGATCCCCAAGGTCACCGCAAAGCCACGCACCGGCCCTGCCCCCAGGAAGAACAGCACCGAGGCCGTGATCAGCGTGGTGATGTTGGCATCGATGATCGCCGACATTGCCCGCTCATAGCCAATCTCAATCGCCCGCGCCGTGGTTTTATGCACCCGCAGTTCCTCACGGATCCGTTCATAGACCAGTACGTTGGCATCTACCGCCATGCCGATGGTCAACACGATCCCGGCGATCCCCGGCAGCGTCAGCGTGCCACCGATGGAGGACAACACCGCAAAAATCAGCGCCAAGTTGATTATTAAGGTGATGTTGGCAAACAGCCCGAACAGCCCATACGACGCAAGCATGAACAACGATACCGCCACCACCCCGATCACCGCCGCCTTTTGGCCCGCATCAATGCTGTCTTGGCCCAATTCCGGGCCAATCGTGCGTTCTTCCAGAAAATTCATCTTCGCAGGCAGCGCCCCTGCCCGCAGCAGCACCGCCAGATTGGTCGATTCCTCAAGCGTGAAACTGCCGGTGATGATGCCCGAGCCGCCCTGAATAGCACTTTGGATCGTTGGGGCAGAGATCACCTTGTCATCCAGCACAATCGCAAACGGCTGGCCGATATTGGTCGAGGTATATTCGCCAAACTTCCGCGCGCCCGAGACGTTGAACTTGAAACTCACCGCAGGGCGCGAGTTTTGGTCAAACGACGGCTGCGCGTCGGTCAATTCCTCGCCCGACACCACCGGCTCATCGGCGACAATGTAATAGACATCCTTTTCGTCCGACGAGGCCAGCAAGGAATTGCGCGGCCCCGGATCGGCAGCGGGATTGCTTGTCCGCCCCACCACGGTGTTGAACGTCAGCTTGGCCGTGGTGCCGATGATCGCCTTCAACTCAGCCGCCGAGCCCAAACCCGGCACCTGAATCAAAATCCGGTCGGTGCCTTCGCGTTGAATCGTCGGTTCCCGCGTGCCCACCGCATCGACGCGGCGGCGAATAATCTCAAGACTTTGCTGCATGGTGCGGGTATCGGTCGCCACCCGCTCGGGTTCCGACAATTGCACCACAATCTCTTGGCCCTCGGTGGTGACCTCCAGATCTTTCTGGCCCACTCCGGTCAGACTGACCACAGGGGTCGCCAAAGCCTGCACCGCGGCCACGGCCACGGCCATGCCATCGGCATTGCCAACCGACACCCGTAACACCCCCGGCACCGACGGCATCCGCCGCACCGCACCGACCTGATCACGCGCATCGCGCAACGCGTCACGCACATCGGGCCACAGGCTGTCGATGCGCTGCGCATAGACATCCGCCACCTGCACTTCGGCCAACAGATGCGCGCCACCGCGCAAATCCAAGCCCAGATTGACCAAGGCCGACGGCAGGAACGATGGCCATTTCGCCAGATCTGCCGTCTGCTCGGGTGTTGCCACCCCCGCATTGGCTTCAATTGCGGTGACGGCGTCGTTATGCGCCTCAACTTGCGTATAAAACAGGTTGGGAAGCGACGCGGCAATCCCCCAAGCGCAAAGCGCAAGGATCAAAAGGCGCTTCCACAGCGGCGAATAGAGCATGATGTTTTGTCTCAGGTTAAGGTCTGGCTTAAGCTTAGGTCGGGCAAATCAAACGAAGGCGGGCTTAATGCTTACACCGCTTTCGCAGGTTCGGTCTTGTTCATCACCTGAGAAATGGTGTGACGTGGCATTTTCACCTTCACGCCTTCGGCAATCTCGACCTCAAGCACGCCATCATCGCCGACCTTGGTGACCTTGCCGATGATGCCACCTTGGGTCAGCACCTGATCGCCGCGGCGCAGACCATCGACCATCGCCTTCAGATCTTTCACCTTCTTTTGTTGCGGACGGATCAGCAGAAAATACATGATCGCGAAGATCAGAACCAGCGGCAAGAATGACGCGAAAGCCGAGCCTGCACCAGAAGCACCAGCGGTTTGCGCAAAAGCGGGGGTTACGAACATGGAAGTCCTCTCATTTTGGGGACATTCCCCCTGATTTGTCGGCGGGAACCCTACCCGCGCTCTGGCGGATAGGCAAGCCAACGCCGATCTAGGCGCTGCAGGCGCAACTTGCAGCCCCTGCCCGCCAAATTTGCGAAAACTTATCCAAAATTGCCCTCCTTTGCGCGCAAATATCCTACGGGTGCGCAGAGGTTTGCTGCAAAATAGCAAAGAGACTTCGGAGCGAAGGCTGTGAAGCCCTCAATCCGACAGTGCCGTCAGCACACCGTCACAAAAACCGATTAACCCCCGGCACCCGCTGCAACACCGCCGTCAGCGCCCAAGCCAGAGCAAAGGCAAACACAGCCGCGAAACTGCGATCCACCGTGTCGGAAAACAACTTGAACGCCACCAACATCGTCGCAGGGTGTAAGAGATAGATGCCAAATGCAAAGCCCGCTGCCCAAGTCGGCCAACTGCCCTTAATATTCACCCGCCAAATTGCCTCAAAAATCACCGCCACAAGGATCATCTGCACCGAAGCAAATTCCGGGCTGCGGTTGTACAAAATTCCACTGATCAGCGCCGCGGCCCCGATCACCGGCCAGACCAGCCCCATGCGTTTGCCCGCAGCCAAGATCGCGCCAAACCAGAACAGCGGCAACGAGAAGAACCATTGCGGCAGCGGCTGTGGAAACCCGGTCGGGTTGATGAACCAAGCTTGCGGTGCCAGTTTGGCGTGCAGCAGGCCCAAGGGAATCGAGACGATCACCAACAAGATCGCCGCCAGATACATCCGCGCCGGGCGGTCAATAAAGCGCGACACCCACGGAATTGTGACCAGAAAGATCATCACAAACGGCAAAAACCACAGATGAATCGACGGCCCGATCAGCAGCGTCCACGGGTCTGACAGCAGCAAAAATGGCTCATCCGACACCACATTATAGACCACCCAGTAAAACCCGCACCAAAACAGCCACGGCAGCGCGATCCTGCGCGCGCGCGACAGCCAAAAGCCTTTACCGTCGGAGCGCTCAAACGAACCCACCGCGAGATACGACGTCAACACCAGAAACAAAGCCAGCGCGGTATAGCCAATATCAGCATAGGGCGCGCGGGCGTGGTCCCAGACAATGCCAAAGGCCGCAGCGAACCGCGCAAGATCCACCGACCGCCTGTAGCCGACCTTCACCGCCGGTGCCGCCAAACTATATACTCCACATCTCTGCTTCGGCCTTAGCCGAATCCGGCCGTTGCGCCTAGCCCAAGCTTCGGCAACTCTGCGTTCACGAAGTGAAGCTAAAGGGCCGCAGCCTAAAGCAAGGGCAATGTGCTTGGCCGGGGTCAGATAGAAGAATAGAACCTCAACCACCCCGCGCAAGCAATTGAAATTGCATCAAGCCACCGCCTGTCCACGCGAGGACAACCCACCCTTCCCCTTCGCGGCCAAATCGGGCATAACCTGCCCATCCAGATTTGATGAGGCTTGCCATGCACGATATCCGCGCCATCCGCGAGAACCCCGCCGCTTTTGAGGCTGCATTGGACCGCCGTGGCCTATCGGGTATCTCCGCCACGATCCTGAAATTGGATGAGGCCCGGCGCAGCAAGATCCTTGCCTCCGAAACCGCGCAAGCCACCCAAAACGCTGCCTCGAAAGAGGCAGGTGCTGCGAAAGGTCGCGGCGATGAGGCCGAATTCAACCGCCTGCGCAGCCTTGTCGCCGAGAAGAAATCCGAAGTCGCTGCCCTCGCCGCCGAAGCCGATCAATTTGACCGCGAGTTGCGTGATCTTCTGATGGCGATCCCCAACCTGCCCCTCGCCGAAGTTCCCGACGGTGCCGACGAGTCCGGCAACGTCGAGATCCGCCGCTGGGGCCACCCGCGCGATTTCGACTTCACCCCGGTTGAGCATTTTGACATCCCCGGCGTCAAACCCGGCATGGATTTTGAAACCGCCGCAAAACTTTCCGGTGCGCGGTTTGTGGTGCTGAAAGGCGCCGTGATCCGTGTCCACCGCGCCCTGTCGCAGTTCATGCTGGATACCCATATCGAAGAACACGGGCTTCAGGAAACCTGGACCCCGGTGCTGGTCAAAGAAGACGCGATGTATGGCACCAACCAACTGCCGAAATTCGCCGAAGACAGCTACCAGACCACCAACGGCTGGTGGCTGATCCCGACCTCGGAAGTCACCCTGACCAACACTGTGGCGGGTGACACCCTCGACGAATCCGCCCTGCCGATCCGCATGACCGCGCATACCCAATGCTTCCGCTCGGAAGCGGGCTCTGCGGGCAAGGATACCAGCGGAATGCTGCGCCAGCATCAGTTCGAGAAGGTCGAGATGGTGACGATCTGCACCCCCGACACCGCTTTGGCGGAACATGAACGGATGACCAACTGCGCCCAAGCCATCCTTGAGAAACTGGAAATCCCCTACCGCACCATCGTGCTGTGCACCGGAGACATGGGCTTTGGCGCGCAGAAAACCCATGACCTTGAGGCTTGGCTGCCCGGCCAAAACAAGTACCGCGAAATCAGCTCGGTTTCGACCTGCGGTCAGTTCCAAGCCCGCCGGATGAACGCCCGCTTCAAAGTGCCCGGTGGCAAGCCGGAGTTTGTGGCCACGCTGAACGGTTCCGGCCTTGCGGTTGGCCGCTGCCTGATCGCGGTGCTGGAGAATGGCCAGCAAGCCGATGGCTCGGTTGATTTGCCAAGCGCGCTGCACCCTTACCTGCGCGGCAAGACGAGAATTTCCGCGGCGGGCGTTTTAGAATGAACCAGAACCATTCTCAGGCGTAATCAATCTATGAAACGCATCATCCAACCCGCCCTGCTGCTCGCCACGCTTGCTTTTGCGGCAGCGCCCGCTTTCACGCCACCGTTTCGGGGCTACGATCCCGGGACATTTCCGGTTCAGATTGCCAATCCAAGCGTGCAGCCTGCGGGCTACGCGTTTGCGATCTGGGGGTTGATTTATCTGTGGTTGATCGCGCATGCCGCTTACGGCCTGATCAAACGCCGGGGTGATCCGGCGTTCGTCAAACCCGCAGTGCCGCTGACGCTTTCGGTCCTGTTAGGCACGGTCTGGCTGGCGATCGCGGTCGCCGCACCGATCCCCGCGGCTGTGGCGATCATCGCGATGGCGGCTTTGGCGGTCTACGCCTATGTGATTGCCGACCCCGCGCAAGACCCTTGGTTTTTGTCCGCCCCTTTGGCAATTTACGCGGGCTGGCTGACGGCGGCATCGGCCGTATCAACTGGCGTGATCTTGGCGGGCTATGGCATTTTGCCCGACACCACAGCGGCGCTGACAATGTTGGGGATCGTGCTGATCATCGCCATTGCCATGCAGATCAAGGGCCCGGACCTACCGATTTACGGTGCAACGATTGTTTGGGCAATTGTCGGCATTGTGGTGAAAAGCTGGGGTACAAACCCAACTGTCGCCTATGCAGCCCTTGCCGGAGCGGTGGTGATGGCGCTGGTTACACTTGCGCAACTGCGTCGGCCAACGGTTAGATGACGCAGTGAAGATCCTTCCCCGCGGGGAATTACTTGTGTCACCAGAACATTCTTGGCGCTTTTTGCGCTATATCTAGTGATTAGATCAGCAAATGCAAGAAAAGCCGCCGATCGTTGGATCGACCAGCGGCTTCTTTGATCGTTGAACAAAGCCTACTGCCCGGTGTTCTTTTCCTTGTGTTTCCGCAACCGGCTTGGGGTGTGGAACTTCGGATTGCGGAACGGGTTTTTATCGGCTTGTGAGCGGAAGGTGATCCGGATCGGCGTGCCTGGCATTGCAAAATGCTCACGCAGGCCGTTGACCAAATAGCGGCGATAGCTGTCGGCCAGATCATCTGGATGGCTGCACATCACGATAAAGCCCGGCGGGCGCTGCTTGACCTGCGTCATATAGCGCAGCTTGATGCGGCGGCCTTGCGGCGCCGGTGGCGGATGCGATTCGACCATCGCCCCCAGCCACGTGTTCAGACGGTTGGTCGGAATACGTTTGTTCCACACCGCATGCGCGGCCAGAATAGCGTCATGCAGACGGTCCAAGCCCCGCCCGGTTTTACCCGAGACGGTGATCATCGGAGCACCACGCAGCTGCGGCAGCAAACGTTCAAACATTTCTTTGAGTTCGGCCAGCTTTTCTTGCTTTTCGTCCTCAAGATCCCATTTGTTCACCGCGATCACCACCGCACGGCCTTCGGTTTCGGCGAAATCCGCGATGCGCAAGTCTTGCACTTCAAACGGAATGTCCACATCCAGCAGCACCACAACGACCTCGGCAAAGCGCACCGCACGGATACCATCCGACACCGACAGCTTTTCCAGTTTCTCGTTGATCCGCGCGCGTTTGCGCATGCCCGCGGTGTCAAAAATCTTGATCGGCGTCCCCAGCCACTCGGCTTTGACCGAGATCGCGTCGCGGGTGATGCCCGGCTCGGGTCCGGTCAGCAGGCGGTCATAGCCAAGAATTTTATTGATCAGCGTCGATTTTCCGGCATTCGGACGACCGATCACTGCGATTTGCAATGGCTTCTTGGCGGTCGGGCGGAAGGCTTCGACATCTTCTTCAAGTTCAGCCTCTTCCTCGGACACATCGACTTCGGTGTCGGGGGTATTCTCGGCCTCACGCTCGGCAAATTCGCCCTGCAGCGGCAGCAGCATACGATAGAGATCGTCCATGCCCTCGCCATGTTCGGCAGAAATTCGCAACGGCTCGCCCAGACCAAGGCTCCAGCCCTCAATCGCGCCTGCATCGCCTGCGCTACCTTCGGCCTTGTTCACAGCCAAGATCACCCGCGCGCCCTTTTTGCGCAGGATGTCGGCGAAAATTTCATCCGAAGGCGTCACGCCCATGCGGCCATCAATCACGAACAAGCTGACATCGGCCATATCGACCGCGCGCTCGGTCAAGCGCCGCATCCGGCCTTGCAAGCTGTCGTCGGTGATTTCTTCCAAGCCAGCCGTGTCGATCACGGTAAAGCGCAGATCTAACAGCTTGGCATCGCCCTCGCGCAAGTCGCGGGTCACGCCGGGTTGGTCATCGACCAACGCCAGTTTGCGGCCAACCAAGCGGTTGAACAGGGTCGATTTGCCCACATTGGGGCGGCCAACGATGGCAAGGATAAAGCTCATTTCAGGCGTCCGGGTATAACTAAGCTGCCCCCATACACGGGGATAGCCCTAACGGAAAGCGTGAAGTTGGCCGTTGCCGCCGACCACGAACAGCAAACCCGCAGCCAAAGCCGGGGCCGAGGCCGCACCGCCCGGAATTTCCACGCTGTAGACGAGGTTGCCATTGGTTGGATCAAAGCCGCGCAGGTTGCCATCGGACGAGGCGACCACGATGCGGCCCCCCGCCAGAACCGGGCCATAATGCGCATAGATCGCTTGGCGTTTCTTCGGCTTGTCCTTGACGAAATACGGCATTTCCACCGACCAGATCACCTCTCCAGTCGCAGCATCCAGCCGCACCAGACGCGCCTCGTCGTTGACGACAAACACCGAGCCACCGACCACCAAAGGCGGGTTCAAAGCTCCTTCATTGGCGGTCCAAATCCGCCCGCCGGTGGTCATGTCAATCGCCACGGTGCGCCCGGCTGCGGTGCCAAGATAGACCGTGTTGCCGACAATCACCGGATCGCCTGTCACATCGCCCATACCGCCATAGCTGCGGCCCAACCGTTGCCCCGACACCCCGGCGTTCCAGATCGGATCACCTGTCGCAGTCTGCACCGCCGAGATTTGCCCGCTGGCAAACGGCAGCACCACTTCATTGTCGCCGACCCCAACCGAGGCCGTACCGATCATACCGCTTGAGTTTGGCGCACCCGCCTGTTGCCACAGCTGTTTGCCGCTATCGGCGGACACCGCAAGGGCCGAGCCATCGCGGCCCATCGCGTAAACCACATTGCCAACAACCGTTGGCGCCCCGGTGATCGGGCTGCCAAAACGTTGCCGCCACGCAATGCCGCCGGTGCTGGCATCCATGGCCACCAACTCGCCATAGCCCGAGGTCGCGTAAACCCGGTTGCCACTGGCGGCCAAACCGCCACCCGTCACGTTGCTGGCATCGCCGGACTCGGGCGCTATATTCGCCGTCCACAGCGCCGCACCACCCGTTGACACAGCCGTCACCCGTGCAGTGGCGTCCATGGTGAACACCCGCCCGCCCGAGACCACGGGCGAGGCCGCAATCCGCGACCGCTTGCTGTCGCCTGCGCCGATGTTGACGCTGAACACCCGCTGTGGATTGGCCGACAAAGCACCATTGCTTGAGGCGTGCCGGGCGTTGCCGCCGCGATGGCTCCATTCGGCATTGGCAGATGCGCCCGGAAGCGCGATTGGCACCGCAGTATTGGCGGGCTGCAGCGAGGTGGCGACGGGCGCGGGTTGCCCCTCAATCGCGACTGACTCTTCAAGCGGCGCGCGCACCGGAAAACGCTCTCCCTCAAGGATGACGTCTTTTTCGCATCCAGCCAGCCCCATGCACAGCATCAGCCCCGCCATCCCGATCTTGCCGCTGGTCATCACGCGAAACACTCCCAGATTTCTTCAACTGCGCCCAAAGGCGGTTTAGCCCGCATCCACAGCCGCGGTGTCGGCGGCGGGCTTTGCCTCAGGCGGCGTGCCGCCCAAAGCGGTGATCATCTGACCCGCCCGCTGCCGCAAACCACCCGGTGCATCCTGATCCTGCATCAGCGCGGCAAGCGCCGCAATCGCGTCGTCTTTTTTGCCGTCTTCAATCAACAGATAGGCCAGTTGTTCCGCCGCCAAGGTGCGAAACGCCCGCCCCGGCACGGCAATCGACTCAAGCGCTGCACGGCGATCGGCAATCGGTTGATCCTTGCCCGCCAGCATCACCCGGCGCAACACCGCGAGGTCACGGTAGACCTGCGGTTGGCTTTGATCGGCCGCCAACTTATCCAGTGCTGCCAGTGCGGCTGCTTTATCGCTGCCCGCATCGGTCGCCAACAGCAGATCTTTCAGCGCAATCTGCCCGCCATCCGCCGGGATTGCCGCCATCGCCTGCGCGCGGTCTTCGGGTGCGCCGAGATCCACCGCATCCAGCATCGCATCGCCAAAGCTTTGCGCCCGTGCCGAGTCGCGCGCCTTGGTCCATTCGGTGTAAGCCGCCCCACCGACCACGCCGAGCACAATCACCACGCCAATCCAGCCATATTTGCGGAACATCGCATAAAGCCTGTCACGGCGGACCTCTTCGGTCACCTCGCTGATAAAGCTGTCTGGGTTGCTCACGCTGGCCTCTCTTTCGCACCAAAGTCATGGCCTTGGTTCTTGATATGCACCCCACGCCCGCGCGCAGGGTCACTTGACCCCTGTCTTACAGGCAAAGCCCGCAACTTGCCAAGCCCTGCGACGGCGCATGTCTAAGGACCGAGCCTGCGCAGCGGCTGCCAAAAGATCACATCTGCGCGCAGAGTTGACAAACCGCCGCGATTGGGACGAATTGTTACCATATTTGCATGAAATGTTTCGCAAACCCGCCCCTATTGTCCGAGTTGCCCGATGGAACCTGCGATCCTTGCCAATATCTTCCTGTTTTTAGGCGCTTTGGGCCTGAACGTCGGCATCGGCGGCTCTGATGACACCTCAGACGACACTGCGAATGGTGATCCGCTGTATAACCCGCAAAACTATGCCCATGTGCATGATGGCACCGCGGGCAATGACACCGTCACTTCGGATGCCGACAATCAGGCGTGGTTTTTGCAGGGCGGCAATGATGATCTGACGGCGTCTTCGGGCAATGACTACGCCAATTTGGGCGACGGTGATGATCATGCCGAAATGGGCGCGGGCAGTGACATCGGCCTTGGCGGCGTGGGCAATGATAGCCTTGAGGGGGGCGTTGGCGCGGATTCGCTGTTTGGCGGCGCGGGCGCTGATCATGTGCAAGGCAATCTTGGCGATGATGGCCTTGCGGGCGGCGATGGCAATGACCAGGTTTGGGGCGGCGCGGGCAGCGATATTGTGAACGGTGGCGCGGGGGATGACACGTTGTCGGGCTTTGTGACGGGCGCTGCGGGTGCGGGCGGCATGACCGGGGCCGAGGGCAGCGATCAACTGACGGGCGGCGATGGCAATGATCTGCTGGTGCTGGGTCATGGCGACATCGGCCAAGGCGGTGCTGGCAACGACACCTTCGATCTTGACACCCGCTGGAACGATGGCAGCGCGATTGCCCATATCACCGATTACAACGCGGCGCAGGACGCTGTGCACATCACCTACACGCCGCATTATTCGCCTGACAGCTCGGTCGAAGTGCCGCCGGTGATGACGCTGACCCATACCCCGGATGGCAGCACCGAGATCAGGATGGACGGCGCGATTGTGGCACAACTGGACGGCGTCGATAATTTCAGCCTGAATGATATCGTGCTGGTGCCCGATGCTGCCAGCGATCCGCAATTTGCAGCCGGGCAATACAGCGACGATGTGCAGGGCACCGCGGGCGACGACAGCCTTGCAGGTGGCAGCGATCCCACCGCTTGGCATCTGGAGGGCGGCGGCGATCATCTGACCGGCTCGTCGGGCTCAGATTACGCCGATCTTGGCGCGGGCAACGATCACGCCGCGATGGGCGACGGCAATGATTCGGTGCTGGGCCACGCGGGCGAGGACAGCATCGACGGCGGTTTGGGGGCTGATACCCTGCGCGGCGGCGATGGTTTGGATACGCTGCACGGTGGCGATGGCGCCGACCGGATGGCGGGCGATTCTGGCAATGATCTGATGGCGGGCGGTGCCGGGGCCGACAGCCTGCTGGGCGGCGGCGGCGATGATATGTTGTCTGGCTATTCCGACACCGATTCCGCCGAGGCCAGCCTGACCGCGATTGACGGCGCAGATACGCTGTCAGGTGGCGATGGCAATGACACCCTGATCATCGGCCACGGCGATACCGCCACGGGCGGTGCTGGCGCGGATCGTTTTGAGATTGAACATCAATGGGCCGATGGCACCGCCGCCGCCACGATCACCGATTACACCTTCCAGACCGATCAGTTGGAACTGCACTACACACCGCATTTCGACGCAAATCATGTTGAAATTCCCCCCGTGGTCACTATCGCCCAATCCGCAGGCTTTTCGGTGATCAGCCTCGATGGCGTGGTGGTCGCCAATGTGATGGGCAGCCAGCCGCTCGGCTTGGGCGAGGTCGTGCTGGTGCGCGAAGGCTGACTGAAGGTGTGGCCAGTGGCGTCTCGATCAGC
This sequence comes from Cypionkella sp., assembly GCF_030652235.1. Lineage (GTDB taxonomy): Bacteria > Pseudomonadota > Alphaproteobacteria > Rhodobacterales > Rhodobacteraceae > Cypionkella. The sequence goes on along the minus strand of NZ_JAUSBA010000003.1, from coordinate 90,464 downwards.
CCGGTCTAGCCCGCCCGCCCGCCACCGCACCCGGAGCGGTCGAAAACGCAAACAACACCCCATCGGCGCGTCCGAGCCGGCCCAGACCGGGGCGGGGGCATGCACGGCATCCTCCAGAGCCGCAGCCGAACGCTCCTGCCCTGCGCCGCCGCCACCCCAAGGATCTGTGCGGCAGGTGTCCAGCAGCACAATCCCAATGCGGGCAACCGAGGCCAAAGCCGCCTGCACTTCCGACAGCGGCAAAGCACTACCCACCGCCGCCCGCGCAGACCCCGCCTGTGCATCCACGGGTAAAACACGAGTCACCCCGGCAATCTCAACCGTGTGGCCTGCGCAAAACAGCAAGGCGACATCGGCCTGCCCCGAACACCCAGATCAGTACAGCGAAGCCTTAGGCGGCTTCTGCCGCTTCTTCATCCGCCGATTGCCGCGCCCACATTGCCGCGTATTTGCCATCGCGCGCGAGCAATTCGTCATGCGTGCCGCGTTCGGTCACCACGCCATCCTCCAGCACCAGAATACAATCGGCATCGGCAATCGTTGACAAGCGGTGGGCAATGGTAATGACCGAACGGCCCTGCCCCATTTCGCGCAAAGACTCTTGAATGCTCTGCTCGGTCTGAGTGTCCAAGGCTGAAGTCGCCTCATCCAGCACCAAAATCGGCGGGTTTTTCAACAACGTCCGCGCAATGCCGACGCGCTGCTTCTCACCACCTGACAGTTTCAAGCCACGTTCACCCACTGTCGTCGCATAACCATCGGGCAGCGAGATGATGAAATCATGGATCTTCGCCGCCTTCGCCGCTGCCACAATCTCGGCCTCGGTCGCCCCTGCGCGCCCATAAGCGATGTTGTAGTGCACGGTGTCGTTGAACAATACTGTGTCTTGCGGCACCACGCCGATCAGCCCGTGCAAGCTGGTCTGCGTCACATTGCGCAAATCCTGCCCGTCAATGCGGATACTGCCCCCGGTCACATCGTAAAACCGGAACAACAGCCGCCCGATGGTGGATTTACCCGACCCAGAAGGCCCGACCAACGCATAGCGCTGCCCCGGTTTCAGCGTGAAACTGATGCCCTTCAGAATGGGCCGCGACGGATCATACGAAAACTGCACATCTTCAAACGTGACCTCGCCCCCCGTCACCCGCAAAGCCGCAGCGCCGGGCTTGTCGGTGACTTCCTCGGGCTGTTCCAACAGATGAAACATCGCGGCCATATCGACGAGCGCTTGGCGGATTTCGCGGTAGACCGTGCCAAGAAAGCCCAAAGGCATGGTGATCTGCAGCATGTAGGCGTTGACCATCACGAAATCGCCAACCGTAAACTGCCCAGCCTCGACACCATATGCCGACATCACCATCACCAGAATAAGCCCGGTGGTGATGATGAAACTTTGCCCCATGTTCAGGACCGACAGACTTTGCCCCGTGCGCACCGCAAAGCCCTCGTAAGCCGCCATCGCGCCATCATAGCGCGCGGCTTCGCGGGCTTCGGCGTTGAAATACTTGACAGTTTCAAAGTTCAGCAGGCTGTCAATCGCCTTCTGGTTGGCATCGGTATCCTGATCATTCATCTGGCGGCGGATTTGCACCCGCCATTCGGTGACTTTGAAGGTGTAGGTGACATAAATCGCAATCGTCACCACCACGACCAAAGCATAGGCCCAGCCGAAATACACCGCGAAGATGATCGAAACCAACGACAGTTCCAAAATCAGCGGCCCGATCGACAGCAGCATGAAGCGCAACAGGAAATCAACGCCCTTCACACCGCGCTCGATCACGCGGGAAAGCCCGCCGGTTTTGCGGGTGATGTGATAGCGCATCGACAGGCGGTGAATATGGGTGAAGGTCTCCAACGCCAGCTTGCGCAAGGCGCGCTGACCCACGCGCACAAACACCCAGTCGCGCACCTCGCCAAAGGCGACCGAACCGAACCGCGCCAGACCGTAAGCCACCGTCAGGCCCACCGCACCAAAGCCCAGCATCGTGGCTGCAGTTGGGTCGTTGCCGACCAACGCATCCACCGCCTGTTTGTACATAAACGGCATGGTGATCGACACCAGCTTGGCCAGCAGCAGAAACGACAACGACGCCACAACGCGGCGTTTCACCCAAGCCTCGCCCTTCGGCCAAAGATAGGGGCCAACCCGCTTCATCGTCGCCCAGCCGCCTGCATGGCCGTCATTATCTGCTGCCGGGGTTACCTGAGCCGCAGCTACCTTGGCCGGGGTCACCTTGGGTGTCGTATTCCGCATCACTTGATCCTTCATCGCAGGGGCCAAAAGGCCGCACCCGCTTTACCGCAGCCGACATATTCACTAAATCGAGACAGTTCAATGATTGATGCGCGGTTGAAACGTCGAGAACACCCAAGCCCTCGCCGCTCTGTCCGTGCGTGCCAGTGCCGCAAGGCGGGATCTGATGCGCCTGCTGATGCCATTGGGCGATCAGAGACTGGCCGCAGGCGAGATCAGCCGTGCTTTGGGCCTGTCATCGTCGCGGTTGTCGTTTTATCTGGCGGTCCTTGAGCAAGCAGGCCTGATCCGCGCGCGCAAACTGGCGCGCCATGTGTTCTGGTCGGTCGATGCCGCAGGCATGGCTGCGCCGATCAGTATTCTGTTGAACGACGGCTGCATGGAACACCCCGAGGAGATGGCCAGCTGCCGCCACGGCCAAACCGTGGCAGCCCCTGTTATTGCGCCCGCTGCAATGACCCCGACTACGGCGCCGCAGGAATCGTAAACACCTGCCCCGGATAGATCAGGTTGGGATCTTTGATCTTGTCCTTGTTGGCCTCAAACACCTGCACATAGAGCACGCCATCGCCGAAATTCTGCTGTGCGATGCCCCAAAGCGTATAACCCGGCTGCACTGTAACGGTGACCGGAGCGGGTTTTGCCGGGGCCACAGCCGCAGGTTCAGCTGTGACGGATGCAGCGTTCGCAACAGGTGTGGCTTCAACAACGCCAGGCGTATCCGCAGCAGTGGGTTCAGCAGCAGGGGCTGCATCGCCCACCGCAATCTCTGCCCCGGCAGCGGCTGGCAGCGGTGCCGCCACGACGGCAGTCGTATCCGTTGCGGTTGGTTCGACCACGGGTTGCGGCGCGTCGGCCGCGCCCGCATCTGCTATAACGGGCGCGGCCTTGGCACTCACCTCAGGCTGGATCGCAGGCGTTGCGGCTGCCGCCAAAGCCGCCAAAGTCTCGCGCTTGAACGGGGTCTCAAACCGCGACGCCACCGTGCCATCTGCCGCCAGCTGATCCACCCGCAAGGTGTAAATCCCCGCCGCCACATCCTTCAGCGTCGCAGCCCAAGCGCCATCCGGCCCCGCAACGACATCTGCGATCGCGGCACCGTCCAAATAGATCCGCAAGCCCGCGCCAGCACCCGCGCGCCCGCCCAACATCACCGCGCCGTCGGAAGCGTAGCTGATACTCTCCACCGCAACATTTCCCGCCAACTCGGCAGGCACTTCGGCAGCCGATTGCAACACCTTCACCCCCTCGGGCGCGATCAACACCGCCGCCGGAGCCTGCAACGCAGGCTCAACGCCACCTGCCACGGTGACTTCCGCAGCACCAACAACCGGGGCCAGCGCCACAGTCTCGGTTCCCTGCACGGCCGCGCCATCCGCGCCCGTCGCCTGCAATGTCAGCAGCCGCGCGACCGGGCTAGGTGGCAGATCAAACAGCGCTGCAAACTTGCCCTGCGCATCGGCCACAGCCTTTGCAACCTCAACGCCATCAACCAGCATCGCCACGGCAGCCCCCGGAGCAGCCTGCCCCGCCACCGTTGCTGCCCCATCGGGCGCGATGCGGGCGACATCAAAGCTGGGCAAAATCGGCCCCGCCAATGCCGCAGTTGGCGCCACAACCGGAGCAACGGCCGGAGCCTCTGCCACCGCAGCGGGTTCTCCTATCTTGGCCTCGGTCGCCGCATCCGCAGAGGTTTCAGCGCTTGGGGTTTCGGCCGCAGGCGGTGCGGCAGCTTCACTCTCAGCGCTCGGCGGCGCAGCGACGGTTGCAGCATCGCCTGCGACAGGCGCAGGATCAGCCGCCCCGCTTGCGGTTGTCTCAGTTGGCACCACGGCCACGGGCGCGCGCACAAAACCGAAATAGCCCGCCACCGCCACCACCGCAGCACCGCCCAGCAGCACAGCCCCCCGTGCCGCCGCACTCAATCCACTCCAACCAGCCATCGTTTTCCCCCGATCAGGGCCTGTTCCCGGCCCTTCTTTCTTTTGTCATGGAACCGCTATATCAAGCGTTAAAGCAACAATTTTCGGATAGATATGCCAATGGCCCGTGCTCTGTCTTCGATCTGTGTCTTCTGTGGCGCGCGCGCAGGCTCTAATCCCGCCCATACCGTCGCCGCCCGCGCCATGGGTCAGGCCATCGCCGCCCAAGGTTGGCGCTTGGTTTACGGCGCCGGTGACGTGGGTCTGATGGGCGAGGTTGCCCGAAGCGCCCAAGCCGCAGGGGCCCCGACCTTCGGCGTCATCCCCACGCATCTGATGACAGCCGAGCGCAGCAACCAAGATCTTAGCCAGTTGGTGATCACCGAAGACATGCACGAGCGCAAAAAGGTGATGTTCATGAACTCGGATGCTGTCGTGGTGCTGCCGGGCGGTGCGGGTTCCCTTGATGAGTTTTTCGAAGTGCTGACTTGGGCGCAAATCGGCCTGCACCGCAAACCGATCTTCCTGTTGAATTCCGAAGGCTACTGGAACCCGCTGATCACCCTCATTGATCACATCATCGCCGAAGGCTTCGCAGACGCTTCAGTAAGGGGCTATTTCACCGCAATCCCCGACGTAGCAACCTTGACCCAAGCTTTGCGCGCCGCCCTGCCCTGAACCCGGCACAGCTTTGGATTGCATTTCAAGCGCATATCTCTCAATTTTCTACTGCACAGTGCCGTTCTGTCAGCACAAAGCCATGACCGACGCCTAACTTATGCCGGCTTAAATCTCTCGGCATGGCTTGTTTTATCGTCCATCTGCCGCTGTTCGCCAATGCGCCGCTTGGCAACGAAACCCGTGCCGCACCTTTAAATCAAAGCTTCACTGCCAAAGCCGCCCGCGGCCGCACCAGCCATGCACGGGCTATCTTGCCTGCGGGCCGACTTACCGATGCGCTTGCGCTGATCTCGACGGCCCGTATCACTTCGCCCCGTATCGCAAAGCAAAACGCCCGCCCGGTTTCCCGGACGGGCGTAAGATATCGTGATAGACCTTACAGCTTGGCGCTTACCGCTTCCCAGTTGACCAGTTTGTCAAGGAAGTTGCTCAGGTACGCCGGGCGCTTGTTGCGGAAGTCGATGTAGTAGGAATGTTCCCACACATCGCAGCCGAGCAGTGCGGTCTGACCAAAGCACAGCGGGTTGACGCCGTTTTCAGTCTTGGTGACCTTCAAAGCGCCGTCCGTGTCTTTCACCAGCCAAGCCCAGCCCGAACCGAATTGGCCGGCGCCAGCGGCGGCGAAATCTTCCTTGAACTTGGCAACCGAGCCAAATGCCTCAACCAAAGCCTTTTCCAAAACGCCCGGAATGGCGTTGCCCGCAGGCCCCATCACTTCCCAGAACAGGTTGTGATTCCAGTGCTGGCTGGCGTTGTTGAAGATACCGTTCTGCGCGACCGAACCCGCCACATAGGTGCCTTTGACGATGTCTTCCAGCGATTTGGTTTCCCATTCGGTGCCCGCAATCAGCTTATTGCCGTTATCGACATAGGCTTTGTGGTGCAGATCGTGGTGAAATTCCAACGTTTCTTTCGACATGCCAAGGCCTGCCAAAGCGTCATGTGCGTAGGGAAGATCGGGAAGGGTAAAGGCCATTGGAAGTGCTCCTGTTTAGATATGCGTTGCCCTCTATAAGTGACTTTGAAGCGGCAAGGTCAAGGGCAAGGGCTGCATTTCCCGACTTCTTTACTTATTCCGGCGCGATACCTTGCCAGCCGCCACGCGCGGCCGCTTACGGCTTCACGGTGCAACCGCCTCGCCAGAGAATTCGGTGCACAACCAACCGTCGTCGCTGTCAGCGACCATCGACCATCCGCCTTGAACGCCCGCGCGCGACACTGCCGTGAAGCAGTGCAAACGTTTAGGACGTTTCGCTGCCTTTGGTTGCGGAATGGCTCAGCAACCCCATCACATATCCGGCCACCGAGCGGAAACAAACCACGGTAAAGCCGTCGCCATCCTTCCAGAACGCCGCCGCCACCTGCGCCGCCCGGGTCCGGCGCAATTCCTTCGGCCCCAAGGTTGCAAAATCCACCGGAGACAGCTTCGCCAACACCTGATCGGCTTTGGCCCCCTCCACCCGGAACACCGCGCGGGCATCCGACAAGGTCACCGCCAGATGATGCTGGCCGCGCAAAGCCTCGGCAATCGCCGCCAGCGCCGCATCGGTCTCGCCGTAAGGCAGCAGCAGCAGATATTCGTCCGGGCTCATCCAGCCCGCCGCTTTATCGCCCGCAATCTCAATCTGACGCTGTGCGGGCACAGCCGTGCCAACAACCGCTAGAATTGCCGCCGCCAGTCCCGGCAAATCGGCCTTGGCGCGCAGCGAGATCATCCCAATCGGGCCAATCTCGCGCACCTTGGCGAATCCATCAAACGAGGCATGTCCCAGCGCGCTGACCACATCAGACATTATTTTTCTCCCCGTCTTTGTCATAGAACACTGGATCAACCACCTTGGCCTTCACCACCCCGCCGGTGATCGTGGTAAACTCTACCACATCGCCCAGACGATCCATGCCGCCCTTGATCAACCCCATCGCGATGCCCTTTTTCAAGGTCGGCGAGAAGTAGGTCGACGTCACCCGGCCTTGGGTATTGCCCTGCCCATTGGCGTTCTTGCCCGCCGAGGGAATATAAGCACCGTCCTGAATAACCGAGCCGTCCAAAGTCTCAAACCCCGCCAGCTTCCAACGATCCGGGCTTGCCAGATAAGTGCGTTCTTGCCCGCGCTTGCCCAAGAAATCTGCCTTCTTCTTCGAGATCGCCCAGCCAAGGTTCAAATCCTGCGGAATGATGGTGCCGTCCGTCTCATCGCCGATCATGATAAAGCCCTTTTCGGCCCGCATGATGTGCAATGCTTCGGTGCCATAGACCATCGCACCAAACTCGGCACCTGCGGCGTGCAGCGCCTCCCAGAACGCCGGCCCCATGCTCGCCGGAACCGCAACTTCATAGGACAACTCGCCGGAAAAGCTGATCCGGTAAATACGCGCCGGAAAGCCGCCCAAGGTGCCATCAGCCCATTGCATGAACGGCAATGTTGCCTTGGAAACATCCATCCCGCCAAGTTTCTCCAGCACTTTGCGCGCGTTAGGTCCAACCACCGCCACCTGCGCCAGTTGCTCGGTCACATTGGCGGTGTAAACCTGCCAATCCCACCATTCGCACTGCAGCCAATCTTCCATCCAAGCATGGATGCGATCCGCGCCGCCCGAGGTGGTATGGCAAAGCCAGGTATCCTCATCAATCCGCGCCACCACGCCGTCGTCCGACAGAAAGCCCTGCTCGGAACACATCAGGCCATAACGGCATTTGCCAACCGGCAAGGTGCTCATCACGCCGGTGTAGAGCATATCAAGGAACTTGCCCGCATCCGGGCCTTTGACGATGATCTTGCCAAGCGTCGAGGCATCCAGCAGCCCCAGATTGGTCCGGGTGTTGATCACCTCACGATGTACCGCCTGCTCGTGGTTCTCGCCCGCACGCGGGAAGGTGTAGGGGCGGCGCCACAGACCGACAGGCTCGAAATACGCATGGTTCTTCTCATGCCACGCGTGCATCGGCGTCTTGCGCAGCGGCTGGAAGATATCGCCGCGCGACTCGCCTGCCAAAGCGCCCAAAGTTACAGGCGCATAGGGTGGGCGGAAGGTGGTGGTGCCGACCTGTGGAATCTCTTCATGTAACGCATCAGCAAGTACGGCCAGACCGTTGATATTGCTTAACTTACCCTGATCCGTCGCCATGCCCAAAGTGGTGTAGCGCTTGGTATGCTCGACCGAAGTGTAGCCCTCGCGTGCCGCAAGTTGCACGTCGGACACTTTCACATCGTTCTGATAATCCAGCCACATCTTGGCCTTCAGCGCTGGTCCCGCGCCCTGCGGCATGATCCAGACCGCTTCCATATCCGCCTCGGGTGCAGCCTCGGCCACAGCCGCCACCGCCTCGGCCTTAAAGCCCGCAGCGATCGCCGCCGCAGCCCCACCGTTCGCGGCGCAAACCAAAGCCTCTGCCGCCGTCATCGCGCCGTTGGCATTCCCCACCACAACCACCATCGCCAAACCATCTGCGCCAGTCGGCGGACGGCTTGCATCAGGGCGGAAATGCGCATGGGTCTTGTCCCAGATCAGCTTGCCACCGCAATGGCTCCACAGATGCACGACCGGAGACCAGCCGCCCGACATCGCCACCGCGTCACAGGAAATCTCTTCCAGAACAGCGCCTTCGCCCGCTTGCACGCAAAGCGAAACCCCGGTGACCCGCTTGCCGCCCTTGACCTTGGCAATCGCCTTGCCCGCCTCAACCCGGATCCCCATCGCCCGCGCTTTTGCAGGCAGATCACCCGTCACCGAAGCCCGCGCGTCAATGATGCAAGGCACCGACAGCCCCGCCTGCACCAGCGCAATCGCGGTGCGGTAGGCGTCGTCATTGTTGGTGACAACCACGGTGCGATCCCCCGGAGACACCGCATAATTCACCACATAATCGCGCACCGAGCCCGCCAGCATCACGCCGGGAATATCGTTGCCTGCAAACGACAAAGGCCGCTCAATCGCCCCGGTTGCCGTGACAATCTGCGCCGCCCGAATGCGCCACAAGCGGTGCTTTGGCCGGCCATCGCCCGGCGTGGTATCGGCGATCTTCTCTTCCGCCAGCACATAGCCGTGGTCGTACACCCCGGCACCCATGGTGCGCAGACGCATCGTCACATTCTTAAGTGCTGCAAGGCTTTGTACGGCCGCGTTAATCCAAACCTCAGCCGGTTTGCCCTCTATCACATCGCCATCGACAGGCGCACGCCCGCCCCAATGCGCCGCTTGCTCCAGCAGCATCACGCGCGCACCCGAAGCGCCCGCGACCAAGGCCGCCTGCAAGCCCGCAATGCCGCCGCCCAAAATCAGCACGTCACAGAAGCTGTAGGTATATTCATAGCGATCCGCATCGCGCATGGTCGGCGCTTTGCCCAAACCCGCCGAGCGGCGAATGATCGGCTCGAACACATGCTTCCAAGCCGCGCGCGGCCACATGAAGGTTTTGTAGTAAAACCCACCCGGCAAAAACCGTGCAAGCGTGTTGTTGATCACGCCAACGTCAAATTCCAACGAAGGCCAGTGGTTCTGGCTCGCCGCTTCCAGCCCATCAAACAACTCGGTTGTGGTCACGCGCTGGTTCGGCTCAAACCGTCCGTCACGACCAAGCCCGACAATCGCATTGGGTTCTTCCGGCCCCGCCGCCACCAACCCACGCGGGCGGTGATATTTGAAACTGCGGCCCAGCAGCATCTGGTCATTGGCGAGCAGCGCGGCGGCCAGAGTATCGCCTGCAAGTCCGCGCATGGTCTTGCCGTTGAACGAAAATTCCTGCGGTGCGGCGCGGTCGATCAACCGGCCACCTTTTGAGAGACGGGTGCTCATTTGTAACCCTTCCAGTCCGGCCGCTTGGCCTTAATCTTGTCTTGCAGATCAGCAGGTGGTGCCGAAGACTGCGCCGGATAGGTGCCGAACACTTCCAAAGTGTTGGTATCGCGCGCCGCCAAAAACCACTTGCCGCAGCCATAGACATGCCGCCAGCGCTCAAAATGCACCCCTTTGGGGTTCTTGCGCGCGAACATGTAATCTTCAAACTCGGTTTCCGAAGATCCCGGCCCAAAGCGCTTGAGATGCGCCTCATACCCCGGTGTCAGTTCGGTTTCTTCGGCTTTGATGCCGCAATACGGACATTCCAGAATCAGCATAGCGTCATCCCTGTTGGCAATTTGGGCGCGGCGGCGTAGCCAGCCTGCGCAAACGAGAAAAGGGCGGGCACCCTACGGTGTCCGCCCAAAGTCGATAGATCAGTGTAAGCCCGCAGGCCCGCAGTGTTACGGGTTGGCAGGGGCTGCCGGAGGTGTGGCAGGTGCCGGGTCAGCGGGCGCAGGTGAGACCGGATCGGCAGGTGCCGGGGTGACGGGATCAGCCGGGGCTGGTGCGACGGGGTCAGCAGGCGCAGGCGTGACAGGCGTTTCAATCGTGACGTTGTTGGTGTCACCGGTGTTTTTCGCGCCCATATTGCTGTCGCCAAACACGAACCACAACAGCAAAGCCACTGCGACAACCAGACCGCCGACGATGAAGCCAAGATTGCTGGCCGGTTTAGGCGCGGTGATGCGGATGTCTCGCTCGGGCGGTGTGCGATAGTCTTCAGCCATGATGACGTCTCCTTGCAGAATGTATCTGACAAAGGAACGCCGCTCGGTGCGTTTTGGTTCCACAGGGGGGCGAAACCCAGCATCAATGCGCCACCCCAGCCGCGACGCTTTCGTCAATGAACTGGCCTTCCTTGAAACGCCACATGTTGAACGCCTCAGCCAAAGCCCCCGGCTCGCCCTTGGCCATCAACTCGGCCATCGCCCAGCCCGAGCCCGGAATGGCCTTGAAGCCGCCGGTGCCCCAACCGCAGTTGATGAAACAATTTCCCAACGGCGTTTTCGAGATGATCGGCGAGCGGTCGCCAGTCATATCGACAATCCCGCCCCATTGCCGCAGCATTTTCAGGCGGCTGATCATCGGGAAGGTCTCAATCAGCGCCCGCAGTGTCTCTTCGATATGGTGGAACGAGCCGCGCTGGGTGAAGTTGTTGAACCCGTCGGTGCCGCCGCCGATCACCATTTCACCCTTGTCGGATTGCGACATATAGCCGTGCACGGTGTTGGCCATCACCACCACATCCATGCAGGGCTTGATCGGCTCTGACACCATGGCTTGCAGGGCCACAGCCTCAATCGGCAGCCGGAACCCCGCCATTTCAGCGACTTGGCCGGAATGACCCGCAACCACCACGCCCAGTTTCTTACAACCGATGAAGCCCTTCGACGTCTCTACCCCGGTCACAACCCCGGCCTCAGAGGTCACGCCCTTCACCTCGCATTGCTGGATGATGTCCATGCCCATGTCCGAGCAGGCCCGCGCATAGCCCCAAGCCACCGCATCATGCCGCGCCGTGCCGCCACGCGCCTGATAGAGCGCGCCCAAAATCGGATAACGCGGCCCGTCAATATTGATAATCGGCACCAGTTCTTTCACCCGCTGCGGCGAAATCCACTCGGTCGACACACCCTGCATGTTGTTGGCATGCACCGTGCGCAGATAGCCGCGCACCTCGTGATGGGTCTGGCCCAGCATCAGCAGGCCACGCGGCGAGAACATCACGTTATAGTTCAGATCCTGCGACATCGTCTCATACAGGCTGCGCGCCTTTTCATAGATCGCAGCCGAGGGGTCTTGCAGGTAGTTCGAGCGGATGATCGTGGTATTGCGCCCGGTGTTGCCACCGCCCAGCCAACCCTTTTCGATGATCGCCACATTGGTGATGCCGAAATTTTTGCCAAGGTAGTAGGCGGTCGCCAGACCATGCCCACCTGCCCCCACGATGATCACATCGTAGTGCTTTTTCGGCGCAGGGGCTGCCCACGCGCGCTCCCAGCCCAAGTGATTGTTCAGCGCCTGTTTGGCGATGGCGAAAACCGAATAGCGTTTCATGGGCTGGCCCTCATATCTTCCGCCGCTTATCGCGTGATCCCTGCTTTTATCCCGCAACAGCAGCGGCACAATCGGGAAAATTGCGACATGGACGGCGGTTTTGAACCCATCCGCCGGACTGCGGCAGAATCCCCCCTTTTGCGGGGCCGCCAAACCGCCTACATCGGGGCCAGTGAGCAAGGGGCGGATGATGCAGGATTGGTTTTTCTGGGCAGCGGTGATGGCCCTCTCGGTCGGCGTCGTGGCGATCCTGTTGCAAGCCTACCGCCGGGGCGATGCCAGCAGCGATAATGACGCCGCCCTGAAAGTCTATCGTGACCAGTTGGCGGAAGTCGACCGCGACCTTGCCCGCGCAGTGATCTCGGCCCCAGAGGCCGAGAGGGTGAAAACCGAAGTTTCGCGCCGCCTGCTCGATGCCGACCGCGCGCGACAAACCCCCGCCGCCAACAGCCAGGGCAAGCTGTGGCCCACCGCCCTTGCCCTGATCCTTGCCACTGTGGCAGCGCTTTACACCTATGACCGCATCGGCGCGCCCGGTTATGGCGATCTGCCGCTGGCCGATCGCCTTGCTCTGGCCGATCAAGCCTATCGCGACCGGCCAAGCCAGACCGCAGCCGAGGCCGCAGCCCCTGCCCCCGCAGCCACGCCAAAACCCGATCCCGAGTTCGTAGCCCTGATGGAAAAACTTCGCGCCGCCGTGATTGCCCGCCCGGATGACCAACAAGGCCTTGCGCTGCTTGCGAAAAACGAAGCCCAACTTGGCAATTACAGCGCCGCCCGCAAGGCGCAGGAACATCTGCTGACCCTGATCGGCGATAAAGCCACTGCCAACGACCACGCAGGCCTTGCGCAAACCATGATCTTCGCCGCAGGCGGCGTTGTGACGCCAGAGGCCGAAAAGCATCTGGTCCGCGCGCTGGAGCTTGATCCTGTCAACCCGCTCGCCCGCTACTTCTCGGGCCTGATGTTCGCCGAAATCGGCCGCCCTGACCGCGCTTTTGCGCTGTGGGAACCCTTGCTGCGCGAAGGCCCCGCGACAGCACCTTGGATCGCGCCCATTCGCGGCATGTTGCAAGCCACCGCCGATGCCGCTGGCATCAAGTACCAACTTCCCGCCGCCAAAGGCCCCACAGCAGAAGATGTCGCCAATGCAGGCGAACTTTCCGCCGCAGATCGGCAAGACATGATCAAAGGCATGGTCGGCCAATTGGAAACCCGCCTCAGCACCGAAGGCGGCCCGGTCGAGGACTGGGCCAAGCTGATCACCTCACTGGGTTTGATCGGCGAGAAAACCCGCGCCAAAACCGCCTATGACAAGGCGCTAAGCGTGTTCCAAGCCGACGATGCCGCCTTGGGTCAAATTGAGTCCGCAGCCTCGACTGCCGGAGTAACCCCATGATCCTGAACGACATCACCGACTTCGCAGCATCCCTGCCACAGGGTCGCGCCATCTGCGGCCTTGATTTGGGTGACAAAACCATCGGCATCGCTGTCTCCGACCTGCGCCGCTCTGTCGCAACCCCGATCCACACCGTGCGGCGCACCAAATTCACCGCCGACGCCGCCGAACTGCTGGCCGTGCTGACCGAGCGCAACATTGCAGGCATCATCCTTGGCCTGCCCCTGAACATGGACGGCTCGGAAGGCCCCCGCGTGCAATCCACCCGCGCCTTTGCCCGCAACCTGATCAAATTGAGCGCGCTGCCGATCACCTTCTGGGATGAACGCCTGTCCACCGTCGCCGCCGAACGCGCGCTGATCGAAGGCGACGCCTCACGCAAACGCCGCCGCGAAGTGATTGACCAAGTGGCTGCGGGCTATATCTTGCAAGGTGCGCTGGATCGTTTGTCCTATATGGGCAGAACTCCGCCAACATCTGAACGAGACGAGGACTGAATGGACGAAGTTTGGAAGCGCGAAGAAGTCGAAAGCCCTTGCGTCAAGCTCTGCATCGTCCACCCCGAGGCGCGCATCTGCATCGGCTGTTTCCGCAGCATTGATGAGATCGCAAGCTGGGGCCGCCTGACCGCAGCTGACCGCACTGCGATCATGGCCGACCTGCCCAACCGCGCCGCAACCCTCACCAAACGCCGGGGGGGCCGCATGGCCCGCCTTGGCGGCAAAGATTGACACGACTAGGCGCATAGCCCAGCCTTGCCTTATATTTCCAAGCCGTTTTTTGCGATATGAGGGTACCATACCAATTCCAACCCTTGGGCAAATTCCGCTGGATTTTGCCACCCGGCGCGCGGGCTATCCCACCTACAACTGGCTGCCAAAACTCATCGGCGACGATATGGATGCGCTGAATGTCGGCAACACCGGGCCGCGATTGCCACCAAATGACCCTCGCCATGCCATCTCCGGCGCCAAGACGCAGGCGCTGGCTAAACAGGCGGCTAAATGATCAGCAGATCATCCGTCAGCGCCGCCTTGGTGGTGTTCAGCACGGTCAAAACATCGCCCTCACCAAAGGTGAACACCACATTCGCGCCATTTTGCACGGCATGGATGAAGGCTTGCGCAACCGTGCTAACCCCTGCAAAGCCGCGCAGCAGCACCACATCGACATTATCCTCGAAATCCATCACCCGATCCGCGCCCGAGTGTCTTTCAAACAAGAACTGATCCGCGCCCAAGCCTCCATTCAGAAAGTCGGCGCCTGTGCCACTAAAGAAGCGATCATCGCCCGCACCGCCGAACAGGCTGTCCTGCCCGGCCAGCCCGAACAATTGGTCATTGCCACCCCCCCCTACCAGTTGGTTGCCCAAAGCATTGCCGGTTCCGATGAACTTGCCGGCCCCGATAAAGCTTAGATTCTCCACCTGTGTCTGCGCCTCAAGGCCTGGACGGTTCAAAGAATACACCCCCGCCAAGCTTAGCACCGTGTCTGCACCTTCGCCGACCAGTTCGCGCACACAGTCCGCTGTCTGATCGACGATATAGGTGTCATTGCCCATGCCACCAACAAGCTGATCGCTCCCCGCGCCACCATCCAGAGTGTCATCGCCCGCACCCGTGAACAGGCTGTCCTGCCCGGCCAGCCCGAACAACCGGTCAATTCCCGTCCCACCGATCAGCCGATTGGCCAAAGCATTGCCTGTCCCGATAAAATCACCCGTGCCGATAAAGCTTAGATTCTCCACCTGTGTCTGCGCCTCAAGGCCCGGACGGTTCAAAGAATACACCCCCGCCAGGCTCAGCACCGTGTCGACACCTTCGCCAACCAGTTCGCGCACCGAATCCGCTGCCTGATCGACGATGTAAGTGTCATTGCCGACACCGCCATAAAGCTGATCACGCCCCGTGCCGCCATCCAACCAGTCATTGCCGCGGCCGCCAAACAGCGCATCAATCCCCGCGCCACCGCTCAATATATCTGCATCATCTTGTCCGAACAGAAAATCATCGCCGTCCAGCCCGGACAACAGATCATTGCCGGTGCCGCCATAAAGGAAATCATTCGAGATCGCGTGACCGTTGATCGTATCATTGCCGCTATAGCCAAAGCCGAAGCCTGCATATTGCACCGTATCAAAGCGCGCCTCGCCAGCGGCAACCTCATAGGCCTCATTGCGCAGGGTCATCTTGGTCAAGCTGACCGCCACCATCTGCCCCGCCGCCAGCGCCGCAGTGCCATGCTGCGCCAGCGAATAGACATTCATCGCATGGGCCAAGGAATGTTGATGCCGCGCCTCCAATGACCCGTCGGCATTGATCACCATCAGGCTGGATGAACCGGTTTGCAGCCCCGGAAACCAACCCACCCCGATGCCATGCGACAAGAACCATTCATAACTGGCGGTGGCCAGATCGTTTTCATCCAGCACGACATTCGGATCATCGGCCTTGCCATTGGCATTGGTCTCGGTGATCAGCACCGCATCCCCCACCACTGAGGCAAACAGTGTATCCAACCGGCTTGAAAGCTCGGCTGTTGTGGTCTGCTGCTGCGTGCCCATCCAGCCCGGATAGAGATGCGACGACCAGACCAGATTGTCGCCCACCGCAGCGCGCAAATAGTCCAGCGCCGAAACACCGCCAATCTTGGTGTCTGCCAAGGTCAGAAAATCTCCGTTATAGCCCCAACCGCCGACCAATATCTTGCCCGCCGCCCGCGCCTCGATCAACTCTGTCAGCGCAATCGCATGATCGGCATACAACTTGACGAAATCGGCCTTATCAAGATCGCCCTGCGTTCCATTGGCGCTTACCGAATGTTTGTAGCCCGCAGCCTCGTTCATCAGCTCCCAGCCATAAACCGAACCCTCGACCGTTTTATGCTGATCCATCCAGTCGAGCATTTTGCTCCACGCCCCGGACACATCGCTGTAATTGGCTTGCAGCGCCGCATAGGCCGCAGCATTGCTCAAGGCAGGCCAGCCCTCGGTATTGCTCCCGATATTTTGCGCATCGCCGCCCGCGTAAACCATGGTCAGCTGATAGCCCGCCGCCGTGGCCGCTGCCAGAAACCGCTCCATCTGCGGGTGCAGCGACCCATCGGCGTTGAAGGAATATTCGTTGAACTGCACCCGCAGATTGTTCACCAGCGGCAGCGCGATCTTGATACTGGCCACGAACTGTTCGGGGTTACCTTGCATGCCTTGCGGGATCAATTGCACCGGAGTTTGCCACGCCCCACCCGAGCCATCAGCCGCCTTCATCACGATGTTGATCATCGCAATGCCGCTTGTTGTCGTTGCAGCTGTCGTTCCCATGTCAAGCAACCTTCTGAACACATCCGCCCAAACGCTTGGCACAAGGCACCCCAGCCCATGTCAGCGCAGGCTGACCAAAGCTGTGTGCTTGGATCAACCTGACGATGATACGGCCGAATTTCGTGGTCAAACTTGGGCAATTTCGCGCGCAGGCCATGGCCTTTTGGCGCGATTGTATTCATCATAACATAACAACCTATGGTTGTATACATTAATAGTCCGTTACGCGAACCCTGCAAGTCCTTGATTCATAACGGCTGCAAAACCGTCTACGCGGGGACAACCTGTCCCTAACTACCAGCCCACAACCTTGCGCAGCATATTCAGCGCGACCAAAGTGATGAACACCGCAAACACCCGTTTCAATGGCTTGGGGTCCATCGCATGCGCCAGCTTAACCCCCCAAGGTGTGGTCAGCATGGTCGAGCCGATCACCACCAAAAACGCAGGCAGATTGACCGCCCCCACCGTGTAAGGCGGCGCATGTTCAATCGGCACGAACAAAAATCCCAGCACCGAAGGCGCCGCGATCAACACCCCAAACCCCGCAGCGGTGGCGACCGCCCGGTGGATCGGCACGCCATAAAGGCTCATCAACGGCACCCCAAACGTGCCTCCCCCAATCCCCATCATCGCCGAACAAAACGCCAGCACCGAAGCCATGATCCCGCGCACCGGCTGCCCCGGAAGCTGCGTGCCCAACCGCCACCCCGGCTTGCCAAACGCCATGTAAAGCCCCGCCAACCCGGCCAGCACCCCAAACACCACCTGCAACACCACCGACTTGACCAGTGCCGCCACCAACGTCCCCGCCAAAGCGCCGACAACGATAAACGGTGCCCAATCGCGCAGCATCTGCCAATCCACAGCCCCCTTCTTGTGATGCGACGCGACCGAGCGCGGCGAAGTCACCACAATCGTCGCAAGCGAGGTCGCGACACAAATCTGCATCAGTTGCGGCCCGTCATAGCCCAGATGGGTGAAGGTATAGAAAAACGCCGGCACCAGCACGATGCCACCACCCACCCCCAGCAATCCCGCCACCACCCCGGCCACCCCACCGATCACAAACAACAACACCAACATTGGCAAAAGCTCGGACATATCAGGCATGGTGGTTCCTCTTTCAGATGCGAAACATAGCCCAAGGCTTAGCCCGACTTGTCGGCGCAGACCAGCCGTTCAGACCTTTCCCCTCCCTGCGATCCAAGCTAAGGCTCACCCCTTGTCCGACATTTGAGGTCACCCATGCCGAAATCCGTATCGCTGACGCGCTACTCGCTGATCCTTGGCCTTGTCGCCGCCGTCGGCCCGTTCGCGATTGACATGTACCTGCCCGCGATGCCGAAGATCCAAAGCGATTTGACCACCACAATGCAAGCGGTGCAGTGGACGATTGTGACGTACTTTCTGGCCTTTGGCGTGGCGCAGATGGTCTATGGCCCTTGGGCAGACCAAGCCGGCCGCAAGCCGCCGATGTATGCCGGGCTTGCCCTGTTCATGATCGGCACGGTGATCTGTGCAGTGGCCCCAACGGTTGAAATTCTGATCTTTGGCCGCTTCATCCAAGGCATTGGCGGCGCGGCCAACATGGTCGTGCTGCGCGCGATGATCCGCGATCTGGCGACCGGAGCCGATGCCACCCGCATGATGTCCACCATCATGATCGTCATCGCAATCTCGCCGCTGTTGGCCCCACTGTCCGGCTCGGCGCTGCTGGCGTTCGGCTCGTGGCGGTTGGTGTTCTGGGCCCTGCTGCTGGCGGCAAGCCTCAGCTTCTTCCTGATCTATTTCATGGTGGATGAAACCCTGCCCGCCGAAAAACGCCAACGCTTTGATCTGATCACCATGCGCAAAGGTCTGGGCGTGTTGTTCACCGACCGTGGTTTTCTGGCGATGACTTTCCTTGCGGGCTTTGCTTTCGCCAGCTTCTTCGTCTTTATCGCCTCGGCCTCGTTCGTCTACACCGGGCAATTCGGCCTCAGCCCGACGCAGTTCTCGCTGGCCTTCGCGATCAATGCCTTCGGCTTTTTCGCAGCCTCGCAGTTTGCCGCCAGCATCAGCCGCCGGGTTGGCGCGAAGAAGATGATCGTGCGCGCGACCACGGGCTTTGCCTTTGCCACCTTTGGCCTGTTCGCACTGGCCTTGCTTGGCTTTGCCAATCTTTACGTCACCATCGCCGGGTTGTTTTTGGCGAATATGTTCCTCGGCGTTGTGCTGCCCACAGCACAAGTGCTGGCGCTAGAGGAACAGGGCGAACATGCAGGACTTGCGGCGTCTTTGGGCGGCACCATGCAGATGGTAGCGGCAGGTGTTCTGGTGGCGGCAACCGGGCCATTGATGGATGGCACTGTGGTGCCAATGCTGGGCGCGATTGCGTTGTGCGGGGTGATTTCACTGGTGTTGTCGCGGCTGATCCCGCGTCACGCGGCGGTGGCTGCGGCCTGAAGTTCGCCCAAAGCCGCGTCTAAAACATCCAAGCCTGCGCCGGGTTTGTTGGCGCGTTCCGACAACACCCGGCGCCAGCCGCGCGCGCCGGGCCGCCCGGTGAACAACCCCAGCATATGCCGGGTGATCTGGTGCAACCGCCCGCCTTGCGCGATGTGATCAAGCATATAGGGCCGCATCGCCTCAACCGCGCCAAAGGCATCCAAGCCCGAAGCCTCACCCCACAAAGCATCGGCCCCCACCAAAACCGAAGCCGGATCGTGATAGGCCGCACGGCCCAGCATCACGCCATCAAGCCCCTGATCCAGCAACGATTGCGCTTGATCCAGGGAGGTAATGCCGCCGTTGATACAGATCGTCAGCTGCGGAAACGCCGCTTTCATCCGCAGCACGAGGTCATAATTCAGCGGCGGAATCTCGCGGTTTTCCTTGGGGGAAAGACCCTTCAGCCAAGCCTTGCGCGCATGGATGATGAAATGCGTCACCCCCGCCGCCGAGACCTTTTCCAGAAAATCCGGCAGCACGATTTCTGGGTCTTGGTCATCCACCCCAATCCGGCATTTCACCGTCACCGGCACGTTCGACTCTGCGATCATCGCGGCGACACAATCGGCGACCAGCGCAGGACGCTCCATCAACACCGCGCCAAAGCAGCCCGACTGCACCCGGTCTGAAGGGCAACCAACATTCAAGTTGATCTCATCATAGCCCCAAGCCGCCGCGATCCGGGTGGCCTCTGCCAATTCCCGCGGGTCAGAGCCGCCGATTTGCAACGCAATCGGATGTTCTGCAGTGCTGTAATCCAGCAAGCGATCTTTCGGCCCATGCAGAATGGCGGCGGCAGTGACCATCTCGGTATAAAGCATGGCATGGCGGGTCATCTGGCGGTGAAAGAACCGGCAATGACGGTCAGACCAATCCATCATTGGCGCCACGCTCAGGCGGTGGGCCGTGGAAACATTGGTAGTTTGCGCCATATCTTGCAAAGTTTAACCCGTTCTTAGCCGACAATGCGGCACCGCAGCGGGCAAAATAGCGCCGTGGGGTCAGAAAGCCAAGTCGATTTGACGCATAGCTGTTGTGCCCCGCGTTCAGCGCAGTCTTGTGCCTGCGTCCGTGAACAGCCGGGCGCGGATCGGATCGAAATGCAGATCAAGCATCGCGCCGGGGCAGGCCGTGGTTTCGCGCTGCTCGGCCACAATAGCCGCACCGCTGGCAAGACGGGCGTTGACATGGAAGGTCGCACCCAGCTTTTCGCGCCAGCGACCGTGACTGGCATACGGAAGCCTTCGGCCGCATCCTGATGCTCGCACACGAGAGCACGTTGTACGGACGTGCCATGCACGGGCGGTGTTTGCAGCGCTGGCAGCGCAAAGAAAAAATTGCACGATCAAAATCCGGGATCAGACAACCTGGGAAGTACGCCACGCAGCAGCGCTTCCGAACCCTTCGGTTCAAGAGGGTTCACAAGGCCCGTCAGGCGTGCGTGACTTCCCAAGGCTTGACCCAATCCCCCACGACGCGAAGATCGATGCCGGCATCGTCTTCGATGACCTTGCAGACGGTCATTTCCCCGGCTTGAGCGCCGTAGCGACGCTCTGCCTCGCGAAAACGCTCATGCGTCGCAGCGGTAAGGGTGTTTGTGGTGCCGGTGTTGTCCATCAATTCCTTGATAAGGCCAAGGTCCTTCAAGCAGAGCGCAATGGGAAACGACGGATCGTAATGGCCCGCAAAGATCGATGGCACGTCGTGTGACAACACAAAGCTGTCAGCAGCGCCGCCCTTCATGACTTCCCACCAGGTCAAGGGATCAAGGCCAGCCAATTTTGCCGTCACCATTGCCTCACCAATGGCGGCGGCATGGATTTTCCAAAGCTGGTTATTTACCAGCTTGGCAACATAACCGTTGCCATAGGCTCCAACTTTGCGCAACTCGCCCATGGCTTCAATCACGGGCCGCACACGCTCGATCACCGCATCGTCGCCACCCACAAACATGGGCATGTCTCCGCGGATCGCGGCATCGACGGACCCTGTGACCGGCGCGTCAACAGCATGCCCCCCCGCCGCCTCGAATTCCACCGCAAGCTTTCGCATGGTAAAAGGCGACGAGGTCGTCATGTCGATCCAGACCTTGCCAGTGCAATTGCCATGGATCAGCCCGTTTGCGCCTGTAAGCACTGCCTCGCAATGTGCGGGTCCAAAGACCATAGAGACGACAACATCTACCGAGTCGATCATCGCGCGTGGCGACGCGCTCCAAGTGGCGCCCATTGCAATAAGGTCGCTTGCCGCTTCGGGTCGCAAGTCGTGAACGGCCAGATCAAACCCCGCCCGTTTCAGGTTCTTGGCGGCATTCCCGCCCATGGTGCCCAACCCGATGAAACCAATTTTCATGATTAATCCTCTCTCGTTGTTAAAGGATGTAGCAAAAAGTCATTCGATTGGTAAAACGACATTTACCTATCCTTGGTATTTGAATATCCAATAGTGTGATGACCGATATCGATACAAAACTTCTGCGATCATTCCTGACCGTGGCTGCCGAACGCAGCTTTTCTCGGGCGGCGGCACGTTTGGGCTGCGCGCAGGCGACCATGTCGCAGCGCATTGGCCAGCTTGAGGGGCTGATCGGGCTGCCGCTCTTTCAGCGCAACTATCACGATGTTTTACTCACGCCATCCGGCAAAGACCTTGTGCCCCAAGCCCAGCAGGTCGTCGATGCCCATGACGGGTTTGTAGGTTTTGCGCGGCGAGGACAGGTGGAAGGCAGCGTTCGGCTGGGCATTGCCGAGGACTATGTGCTGCCGATGTTACCGCAGTTGTTGCGTGTTTTGCAGCACAGGCTGCCGTCGGTTGAGCTTTCCGTTGTCACCGGGTTAAGCCGCCAGCTGTGCCAACAAGTCGATGCTCGGTCGCTGGATATGGCGGTGGTGACTTTGATGACCCCGATTCCGACAGCAAGAAAGTTGGCAGAACCATCCCTGCACTGGGTGGCTGCTCCGCATTTTTTGCTACCTTT
This sequence comes from Cypionkella sp., assembly GCF_030652235.1. GTDB lineage: Bacteria > Pseudomonadota > Alphaproteobacteria > Rhodobacterales > Rhodobacteraceae > Cypionkella. The sequence goes on along the minus strand of NZ_JAUSBA010000003.1, from coordinate 68,516 downwards.
CGATAGCCCTTGGCCTGTCGCATTCTTCCCAGAGGGATGCGCCTTTCGGAGCGCGGCCGAGCGACAGTTGAACATAAAAGGCGCGCCGCACCGCCTAGCCCTGATCAGCGCCAGCGGTCAGGTCATCCATGCAGCCGTAGCGGCCGGCCTTGCGATGACCGTCATGGCTGCCGGAACGGTGCCGTCGGACCTTAGAGTCTTGCAGCATCCAAACCTTCCAGAATTACCCAGCACCTGCATTCAGGTCGTCACCCGCGCGCACGGCATGTCAGCTGCGATGCGCGCGCTAGGGGATGTCGTGGCCGAGCTTTGGTGATTTTTAGGGCAGCTAAACCTCGATCTCTACACCTAAAACGTAGACTGCGCTCCGGATCGTCTATTCTGCAAAGGATGGTTAAATGACGACTTTCCGCCCCTTTGCGCCGACCTTACCGGTGATGATTGTGCCCGGGCCTTATCGGCAATGCAACGGGCAGTGCGCCGCCGCAGTGGTGCCGCCTCACTGAAGCAGTCGTTCGTTGCAAGGCGCAGCATCTTCGTGGGTAAGGCGATGGCCTTCCTGAACCTGAAGAAAACTGTCGGCCCGAAGCCCGCGATTGAGATACCCGTTGTGACTGGCCAATCCCCCTCGCCGCCGGGATTTTCGGCTGCTGGCAACAGGAGGTCGCCAGCGGATCGCCGGATTTCCAGTCCCACACCGTCAATTCAGTGGCGAAAGCAGGCTGCGCCGTGGCGGCCACTGGCAAAGCGCAGGCCATATGCACGCCGACCGGCACAGAACTATTGCCCAGCGAAATCGGCACGCCCCATTCCGCCGCCAACCAGCCGATCCGCATTACGTCGGACGCCCGCCGCGACGCAGGTGCCGCCGAAGTGGCAGGTCAGGCGCATCTACACGCGGCGATCCAGCGCGCTATCGGGATATGTGATCAGGCGATCTTGCGCAGGAATGCCGCCATCTCATCGGGTTTCATCGCCACCACATGCTGCGGCTCGGAGTAGGTGCCCGAGACCACATCGGCGATGAACTCGCGGTAGGCCGCGATCCGCTCTTGTTGCAGGCGGTCAAATTCAGCCGCAAAGTTGCGATACACCTTGGCATGACGCGGCAGATGGCCCCGGTTTTCGCCAAGGATATCCTTGGAAAACAGATATTGCACGTCGCAGCCCGCCCCCATTGACCACAGCAGGATATCTACGCGACGGCTGACCTCGGTGGCGACCTCAACCGGCACCACCTCAATCTCCACCGCGAAAGCGCCTGCCGCCTCATAGGCCTGCACTGCGGCCAGCAACGCCACAGCCGCATCCGCCGTCTTGCCAACCGCTTTAAACCCCCGGTCCACGTGTTGCGCGACGGCACAAGGCCGACATGCCCCACCACCGGAATATGCTCATCCGCCAGAAACCTCACCGTCGCCAGACTACCCGAGCAATAAATCGCATCCGCACCGCCATTCAACATCTGCCCTGAAAACCGCAGATAACCCTCGCGCGTGCCCGCCAAGCGGTGATCCACCCCGGTCATCGAAAACAGGCTGGGCGCAACGCGGCGATAATCCGGGTGCGTCATCAGTTCCGACGGCACCGACACCACATCAATCCCCGCCTGCTCTGCCGCAGCCGCCTCCTCCAGCGTGAACAGCCGCAGCATGGTCAGCCGCCCCTTGCCCTTTTTCGCCCGCAGATCGGCAACCGTTGGCTTCTTGCGCATGGTTCTATCCCAATTCAATTTCTACACGGTCGCCCACCACCCGCACCGGATACCGCTTCAGATCGACACAAACCGGAGCCCGCAAAGCTGCCCCCGTGCGATAACTGAAGCGCCCGTTGTGCTTTGGACATTCAATCGTGTCACCATCGACCAAGCCATTGCAAAGATGCACATCTTCATGCGTGCAAAGCCCATCTGTCGCGTGAAACGTGCCATCCGGCGCGTGATAGATCGCATAGGTTCCGCCACCGTGATCAAACCGGATCCAGTCTTCTGCGTCGATGTCATCCACACCGCAGGCATCAATCCAGGCCATGTCAGACCCCTTCTCTGGCAACTTCAATGTCGTGGAACTCGTCGCGGTAAGGCCGCGCCCTGGCTGGCAGCGCCTTGCGGTGATAATGCGTCGGATCACTTCGCTGCCGCAGCAATGCCCGAGTCATCTCGACATAGGCGGCGGCGTTGCATCAACGCCTTCAGCTCTTTGCGCGGCACGTCCGAGTGATACCATTCCGCCGAGGCCAGTCCGACAGCCTCGGCATGTGCACGGCTTTCCCCGGTCAAGCTATAGTCGCGCGGGGCGTAAATGCGGGTGAAAACACTCATGACATGGTCCTTCGTCTTTAGCCCTCAGCGACCGCTTAAGCGCGGAAACTGGCCAGAGGGCGTGGGAAAATCACCGTCAGGTTGCGCCGCATTTGCGCGAATGGCGGTCTCGCATTTGGCAATCTGCGCCGCACCATCCAGCACCGTGAACCGGGTCTGATACTGGCGGGCCTCCTGCGGCCCCAGCCAGATCATCTCGCCCCGATCGCGCGCGGCTTGGTTGCCCAACACATGATGCGTCGAGGGCTCTATCCCCATCACATAAGCGCCGGACTGATAGTATTGCCACTGATAGGCACAGGGAAATTGCTCTTTCTGCGTGGTAACTTCAATGCCTAAGCCGATGCGATCATTGACCAAAGCGACAGGCACCTCTCCTGCCGCATTGGCCGCCATCTCATGCTGCCAAACCTGCTCGGCAAAGCCATCGCTCGGGGCTGGTGCGCTTTTATACCCCACGCCCTGCGCCTGATACCGCGCTTCATGCGCCGCCCAAATCACATCACGAATGGGTGCCAGATACCGCGCACCCTGCTCCAACACCGGATGACCGACGTTGATATGGTGGAACATCATATGCGGCATTTTGAGGAACCCCTCATTCACCACACGGTCCGAGAGCCGGATTTCATCGCCGCCGACATCGGCCCCAATCCGGCGATAGAGCACCAGATTTTCACCAAACACCGTGGCCTGAGACACCACCCCCTCGGCCCACAGCACGCAAGCGTCGCCCTCCCACCGTTCGCCATACCCCGTCAGCCGCGCGGGCATCGCAGACACTCGCCCGTGCAGCCCGTGGCTGGCCGTCTTGCGCCCCGGATAGTTGTAGCTTTCGGTCGAAACCACCTCTGGCCCCAAAATATGATCCAACCCTCAGGTCACCAGAAACCCCGAGAAACTGCGCGCCCAGCCAAAACCGCCCTCGCCTTCCGCATCATGCAGCCCCGGATGCCGAAACCCCGCCGCCGCATGCCAGCCAATCGCCCGGCCCTGATGTTCAACCTCGGCCAAATCCATCGCCCGATCCACCAGCACCGAGAAACGCAAGCCTGATCCGGTGCGAAACTCCAGCATCTGCAACCCACGCTCCACGCCGTCGCGCGGCGTCACCAGCCTCACACCTGCAAATTGCGACAAAGCGCCTGCCCGCGCGGCAATATCCTGCCGCGTCATTGATGTCCCGAAAAGCTGCGGCACGGTCCCGGCCTCCTGCAAATTCGGGCGGCGCGCCACAGCGCGGCACATCGGCTTCATCCAAATGCTCGACAATGATCGGAATGTTCGGATGCTTTTTCGCCAAAAGTTGCAGGTAAGATTGTGGTTCAAAGACCCCGTCCCCGCCGCGTTCAGCACGATTTCCCCAACTCCCCGGAACGTATGCGAAGCCAAAGCATCATCATCACCAATATCCGCGTGCTTCTCGGACTTATCATCCCCCGCCCGCGCCACATCCTTGGCGTGCGCAATCTTGATCTTGTCCGATAAGGTGTCGAACACCTGATGCAAAATCCCGTCCATGGGATCAATGTTGTTCGATTCGAAGTAGTTGGACGGGTCCATCAGCAGCCCCAGCCCCGGATGATCGACCTGCGCGAACATCTACACGGTTTCCTCAACCGAGCCGACGTTGTTCACATAGGTTTCCAGCAGGACCATCGCGCCGTGGTCATAGGCTTCCTGCGCCAGTTCCGCGATGATCTTGCGGCAAGCCTCAAAGCCTTCCTCGGTGTTATACGTCCCGGTTTCCGAGATCACATAAGGCGTCCCCAAGGCCCGCGCGTTGCGGATGCTGTCTTTCAGACGGTCCACATTCGCCTTGCGGTGCGCCATATCGGGGTGAATGATGTTGGTATAGCCCAAGATACAACTGATCGGCAGATCATGCGCGCGAAACGTATCGCGCACTTTTTTTGCAGTTCGCCGCCGTCAGATTGCCGTGGCTCAGATCAATGTCCTTGAAATGCGGGTCCAACTGCACGGTGTTAAAGCCGTGGCTGCGGATTTTCTTAGCCGACTCTTCCAAGCCATACGGGAAATATCCCGAAAAAATACTCAGTTGCATCGTGGTGAAGTTCCTCCCTCATCTCGTTGAAATTTCAGACAATTTGACGGTGCGCGCTTCGGCGATGGAGCGGTAGCCCGCTTCAATCAACGCAACCGTCTTGACGTTATCGGCCACCGACAAGGCCGGGGGCGTGCCGGTTTTCACCGCATGCTGCAGCTGCTCCATCACGCCGATGAAAGCCTGCGGGAACCACATGGTATCCCAAGTCGGGCTGACCCATTTGCCGCCCGTTGCGGTTTGCGAGGCATAGGTCAGCGTCGAAGCCGCCCCCGTCGGCCAGCCAATCGAGCCCTTGGCGACCCCTGCGGTGCCCTCCACCCGAAAGGTGATGCTCTGGTCATTCTCATAACCCTCGGCGCGCGGCCTGACCACACATCCTCTAGGCTCACCGCCAGCACGCCGGACTCAAACCGCAAGGTCGAAACCGTGATCCCGTCCGAATGTTCAAACGTCGTGCGTGGGTCGCGCCGAGTTTGGGTAGTGATTTACACAGGCTCGCCAAACAGAAAGCGCAAAACATCCAAGTGATGCACCGACATATTCGCCAGCGTCAGGCGGTCATAATCGGCCAAAAACCCCTGCCAATGCGGGATCGCGAGCATGTCGATCTGCGCAAACACGATCTCGCCCAGATCGCCGCGATCAATAATCTGTTTCAGCACCCGCATCGACTGGTCGTAGCGCATGTTCTGATTGACACAGAGCACCTTGCCTGGTTGCGCCGCCGCATCGCGCAAGGCAATCGCATCGGCCAGAGTCAGCGCCAGCGGCTTTTGCGCCAAATCGCCTTGATATGCGGCTGCTTCAGCGCGGCATAAATCAGCGCCTCAGGCGTCGCATGAACCTTGGCAATGCCCCAGCGCTCTGCCACCGCAGCGGCCTTGCTTCCGGTCCGGCTGGCAATCGCCCCCACCTTGAACCCCGCGTCATGGTAAGCCGCCAAATGGCACTCCGCCATGATCATGCCAGCGCCTATGCAGCCGATCACCAGATCATTGGTTCGCACCACCGGATCGGGCTGAAACCCCAACACGTCGCTCATATCCTGCCCCCTCCCAAGGATGGGGCTGCGCGGATTTAGGCAACGCCTCACCACCAGCCCCGAAATACATCACCCGCTCTGGATCACAGCCCAGACCCACCAGCGCCCCCACCCGAATATCCGTCTGCCCGCTCAGCATTGCCCGTAACGGCTGCGTGCCAGCGGTCAAAGTCACCACGGTATAGCCACCGAGCGGCTCCACCTCGGACACCGGCGCAGGCACGTCCGCGCCACCTTCCCAAGCCGATACCCGCAAATCCTCGGGCCGCAGCCCCATATCGACCACGCCCGCCTGAGCCCCAACGACCACCTGCAAAGCCCCCGCCGCCGTCTCAAACCCCGCGTTCGTCGCCTGCACCGGCAAGATATTCATGATCGGGTTGTCCAGAAACCGCGCCATATAGGTCGTCGCCGGATGGTCATAAATTTCCACCGGGCGGCCAATCTGCCGGATCGCGCCATCTTCCGAAATGGCCATCCGGTCCGCCACTGACATGGGCTTTCTCCTGATCATGCGTCACATAGATCAGCATCCGCCCTGCCTCGCGCTGGATGCGCTTCAGCGCCACCCGGGCTTCCTCGCGTAACCGCGCGTCCAAAGCCGAGATCGGATCATCCATCAGATAGGCTGCAGGATCGCGCACCAAAGCCCGCGCAATCGCCACCCGCTGCCGCTCGCCGCCTGAAAGCTGCCCCAGCATCTTGTGCAGGATATGGCCGATATGCAGCTTCTCCGCCACATCCCTTAACCGCGCCTCAATCTTCGCCGGAGCCTCCCGCCGTTCCACCAACGGAAACCGCACAGTATCCGCCGCCGTCATATGCGGGAACAGGGCCAAATTCTGAAACACCATCGCGATATTGCGCGCGGCGGCAGACACCTCGTTGACCGCGCGGTCGTCAATCAAAATCTCACCGCTGTCGGGCTTCTCCAATCCCAAAATCAGCCGCAAAATCGTGCTTTTCCCCGACAAAGGCGGCCCGAAAAAGCAGAAGAATTCATTGTCCGCCACGGTGACACTGGCATCATCCACCGCCAAAGTGGCCCCATAGCGCTTGGTCACATTGCGAAAGGCAACCTCGGCCATGTTATTGCCCCCTCAAAGCAGCGCCCGAAGCGGCATCAAACAACCGCACCGCAGTCGGATGCGGCGCGAAGTGCAACGCCCGCTCCATCTCAAACCCGGCGTCATTTTCAAACACCGTCTTGGCGCTCGCCGCGCCCCGATGCGCTCCACAAAGCTGATCGGCATGGTCATGCCCTGCCCCTCACCAACCCGAGCCGCCTGCTCTGGCCGAAACCCAAATACCACATCGCCCTTAGTCCTACGCGCCGCCGCCACCTGCTCCGGTGCCAAAGGCAGCGAATGCCGCAAAGCCCCCGGATCAATCGCCATCTCGCCGCCACCTCTGTCGGACGCCCGTGCAACAAGTTCATCCCCGGTGAACCAATAAACCGCGCCACAAACAAATTCGCCGGATCGTTATAAATCTGCAGCGGAGTCCCCACCTGCTGCAACACGCCATGGTCCATCACCGCAATCCGATCGGCCATCGCCATCGCTTCCAACTGATCGTGCGTCACATAAACCACGGTCTGCTTGAAACTGCGTTGCAGCCCTTTCAACTCGGTCCGCATCACCCCACGCCGCGCCGCCCCATCGGCACCCCCGCCATATCGCGGTTCCCAAACAGAATGCGCCCCTCGGATGGCACCTCCACCCCGGCGATCATGTTCATCGTGGTGGATTTCCCGCAGCCCGAAGGCCCCAGCAGCGCCACGAATTCCCCATCCGCAATCGTCAGATCCATCGTCTTCAGCGCGGTAAAGGTGCCAAAGCGTTTCACCAGATGTTCCAGCCGGATCATGCTCATGCCCGCACCCGCGCCATAGGCCTCAAGGCCCAGACACAGACCATCACCGCGACCAACGCAAGGTTCGAGCGGACAGCCAGGCAATCGTCACCAGGCTGCCTGTGAACAGCGACAAGATGTCACTCACCGGCCCGCCGGACTGGAACAACATGAAAAACATATAGTCAGCAACCGCAGGCACCACCATCATCGGCATCAGCAGGATAGAATAAAACACCCGCTTGCCGCGGAAATCATCCATGAAAAGGGTCGCCAAACCTAAGCCCAACATGAACTCAATCGGCACGCAAACAGCCATCACAAACGCGGTGCGCCCCAGTGCCGCCCACAACCGACCATCGCCCAGCAGGTCGCTGTAATTGGCAAAGCTATTCCAGAACTGCCAGGCTTGCGGCCAGCTTTGCCCCGACAACGGCGACCAATCGGTCAGCGAAATATAGGCCTGTATCAGCAGCGGAAACACCGAGATGAACAGCACCTGCGCAGGCAAGGTCAGCCGGAAGACCAAACGTGCGGATTCGTCCTTCATTGCTTCAACGCTCCAAACGTCAATCCACGCACCAGATGCTTCTGGATCAACACGCCCAACACCACGGGCGGCACCGCCGCCATCAACCCCAGCGCGACCTTCGCGCCATAAAGCTGCCCGGTCATCGACGACGAAAGCGAGGCCATATAAACCGAAATCGTCACCCATTCCCGCGTCGTCAAAAGCAAAGCGGTCAGATAATCCGACCAATTCAGGATGAACACGAACAAAACCGCCGAGGCCAAAGGCGCGCGCATCATCGGCAAAGTGATCCGCCAGAACACACGGGTACGGCTGCAGCCTTCCACCAAAGCCGCTTCCTCAATTTCCCTAGCCATATCGTCAAAAAACGTTTTCATCAGCCAGGATGCGAGCGGCAAAGTGACAATCCCATACACCAGCGCCAGCCCCCACCAGGTATCGGTCATGTTGAAAAACGCCCACATGATCATCACCGGGGTCGTCACCGCCATCGGTGGAAACAGCCGCACCAGCGCCAACGGCAGATTGCCACCCGAGCCGAAGCGCGACAGCCCATAAGCCGCCGCCGTCCCCGCCGTCATCGCGATCACGGTGCCGATGCCAGCAGACAGGAACGACGCCAAAATCGGTTTGAGCACCGTGCGGTCCAAAGCCACGATCAGATCAGAATTGCTGACGCCAAACACAAAGCGGAAATTGTCCAAGGTCGGCGCTTTCGGCCACCATGTCAGCTCCGCCCCGGTCGCTTGCCATTCCGGGATCGGTTTGAACGCCATCGAGGCGATCCACAGGATCGGGATCAGCGTGACGGCCACCGCCAGCAGAATCATCGTATATCGAAACATTTCAAAGGCCAGCGAGCGGGTCATTTTTAGTCCAGAAATTAAGAAGGTTGGTCGGCGCGCAGGGTCCGCGTCGACCGAAATCCGGGTTAAAGCGGGAGAGACTTAAGCCGGATCAAGCACTGTCGGCCAAGCCGCCTTGTTGGCGTTGATGGTTGCGATTATCTTCTCCTCACCCGTCCGCCGGGTGATCTTCGCCCAAGCGTCCGCCGTATTCGCCATCGCCTGCGCCGCCGTCTTGGCCCCGGTCAACGACGCCATCAGGTTCTCATCCAGCGCATTGTGGAACGCCGTCGCCCCCGGACAGTTGATCGACGGCACCGTGCGCGCCACCGTCGCGCGCACCACATCCATATGGTAGGCGTGATAGGTTTCGCGCTCTAACGGATCGGCAAAATCGTTCAAGCTGAACGGGTCAAAATAGCCGCCCGGATTGGCCGTTATCCACGCATAAATCCGCGCCGAGCCCAGCCATTGCAGCAACAGATACGCCACTTCCGGGTATTCCGACTGCGACGACACCATCCCCGTCAAGCTGAACCACAGCACCGAACGGCGGACGATCTTGCCATCCATTTCCGTCCCCGGCAGCAGCATCGAGCCGATTTTGCCCGTCACGGTAGATCCGGTATTGCCCGCATTATCCAAGAACTTCGGCAGGTTGGAACACGCGCAAGTCATCGCCGCGCCGCCGGACGCGAAGTTGCCATAGTGCTCGGGCCAGCCCCAGCTGATCGCATCGGCGAGTGGTGCGACAGGCTGTCGATATATCCTTGGGTCGCCGCCAAGCCATTTTTGGAATTGATCAGCGGCACACCATCATCGCCGAACAAGAACTGGTTCGGCGAGGCCATCGAGGTAAAGCGCTGATACCAGTTGCTATAGCCCCAGCCCTGATTGCGCAGATCGGTCGAGTGTCTCATCTGCCACGGTGGACCGGGTGCTGAACGACCGCGACGGTGTGCGGGCGCGCACGCGCGAGGTGGTTTTGCAGACCGCGCGGCGCCTGGGCTATATCTCGGACACGGGTGCGCCAGACAGACCTGCCCAGAACCCAGCCACCATCCAGCTGGCTTTCCTTCTGCCCGCTGGCACCAACGCCTTCATCAATGCGCTGCACCAGCAGATCGAAACCCAGGCCGCCACCCGCCCCGCTCTCGGCGTCAAAATCGAACGCATCGAAGGCTTTAACCCGCAAACCGTCGCCGCCCACCTCTTGGCACTCAAAGACCAAGCCGCAGGCATCGGCCTGATCGCGCAAGACCATCCGCTGGTGCGTGAAGCCATCCGCACCCTTGCCCAAAGCGTCCCCCAAGTGCTGACCCTCGCCACCGAGATCCAAAGCGTCCCCCGCCTCGCCTATGCCGGCATCCACAACCGCCAAGCCGGGCGTCTTGCGGGTCAGTTGATGGGCTGCCTGCTGCCCGCCAACCAACCCGCCAAAGCCGCTTTGTTCGCAGGTTCGCTGGCTTACCGGGGCCATGAGGAACGCGAGATGGGCTTCCGCCACATCCTGCGCGAAGAATTCCCGCGCATGCAAATCTTGGAACTGCGCGAGATTATGGACGACCGCCAGCGCGCGATGACTGAAACCAGCGTGCTTCTCAATCAACACCCCGATCTTGCTGCGATCTACAAGGTCGGCGGCGGCGGCACCTCGGGCAACGCCACCGAGCTGCGCACGCGCGCCCTTGAACATCACGTGGTGTTCGTCTGCCACGAGGCCACCGAAAGCAACAAAGCCTTCCTGCTCGATGGCACGGTCGACGGCACGGTCGATGCAGTCATCGACCAGAACCCCCGTGTTGAGGCACGCGAGGCCTCAACCTACTGACCGCCGCCGCGCGCGGTCAGCCCTACACCGACATCCCGCCCCGCCTGCAACTGGTGCTGCGCGAAAACCTGCCGGATGAGTGATCAAATCCAGCCCAGCACCCGCCACCACAGATAATCCAGCGGCAGCAGCACCACCAATGTCACCACCGCCAAACGCCACAACACCCGCGCCAAAGCCCCCAGTTTTTCGCCCGAAAGCTGCATCGCCACCACCAAGGGTGCCACCTGATACGGCAGCAGCACCGTTGAGAACCCCACCACCTGCGTCATCAACACCGCCTGCAAGCTAAACCCGCTCGCCGCAGCCAGATCCTGCGCCATCGGGGTCAGCACCGAAGGCACGCTCGGCACCGTCGTCACCAGCCCCGTCAGCATCGACATCAGCGACAACGAGGCGAAATTCACCGCCGTCCCACCCGGATGCAGCGGCAATATGCTTTGCAAGCCCTGCCCGATCAGTGCGCCAAGACCCGAGCTGTTGACCAAAGCCCCCACCGCCAGCGCCCCCGCCACAAACAGCAGCAACCCGAAATCCACCGCAGCCTTGAACGCCACCGTCGACACCACGCCAAAACCGGGGCTCAGCAACACCACCGCCGCAGCAAGCCCCACCCAAGCCGCATTCACCCCATGCACCCAATCCGTCATCCACAGCCCCAGCGTCACCAGCAACACCGCCGCCACCCGCACTTGCGCCGATCTGTTGGCCGGGGCCAAAGCCGCCGCAGGTTCCACCACATGCGGGGCCACCTCAGCCGGAAACATCCGCAGCACCATCCAAGCGGTCAGCGCCGATTTCACCACCCCCAACACCGGGTAGTGCAGCCAGAGATAGGCCGTATAGCCAAAATGCGCGCCGTAAATCGTCTCTGCCGCGCCCGACAGCACCATGTTCGGGATGTTCGCGGGCAAAATCGCAAAGCTCGGCATGTTGCAGGCAATCGCCAGCACCACGGCAATACCAATCCGCCCATTTGATCCCGGCGCAAACCCCGCCCTTGCCGCCAAAGCCATGCCAATCGGCACCAGTACCACCGCGCGCCCCACCGACGACGGCATGATGAAGCCGAGCAGCATCGCCACCAGCGTCAGCCCAAAGATCATCCGGGCATAACTGCCGTCCAACAAGGCCCCCAACACCCGCGCCAGCACCGCCCCCAACCCCGAAGCACTGATCGCCGCCCCAATCACAAAACCCGAAATGATCAGCCACACCGCAGTCGAGCCAAACCCCGCAAACACCAGATCCGCCGAAGCCAGCCCAAACACCAACACCACCGCAAACAAGATCAGACTGGCATAGTAATTCGGCACCAAACCACTGGCCCAAAACCCCAGCGTCACCAGCACCACCGCCAAAATCCGCGCTTGCTGTGCGGTTAATCCCGCAGGCGGCAGCAGCGCCAACCCCAGCGCCACCACCACCAAGCTCGCCACCAACCCAAGTTTCACCAAAAATCCAACCCGCTGCATCGCCCGCCCCACATTGCTCATGCAACCACCCTAGCCGAAGCCGTCACACTGTGTTAGACCACCATAATGCCAGAACATATCGCTGATACGCCAAACCACGCGCCCAGCATCACGGGCTTCCTGCGCGACCCTGGTCGCCCGATCTTGGCCTATGGCCGCAGCCTGCGCCCAGCGGGCAGCATCGCGCCGCACCACCATCCCCGCGCGCAACTGCTCTGGGCCGCGCAAGGCGTGTTGCGTATCACTGCCGCCGAGGCCACATGGATCGTGCCGCCCAGCCACGCCGTCTGGATCCCCGGCGACGTGCCACATCATGTGCAATCGGATACCGAAACCAATATCCGCAACCTCTACATCGACCCCGCACTGCCGCTGCGCAGCGCCAACCAGACCTGCGCCGTCCTGACCCTCACCCCGCTGATGCGCGCGTTGATCCTGCGGCTGCACAGCGAAGACACCACCGAAGCCTTCCCGCCCCGCCTGCTGCGCCTAACCGCCGTGATCGCCGATGAGATTGAAGCCCTGCCCGAAGCGCCGCTACATCTGCCCGGCGGCCATGACCCCCGCCTCGTGCGTCTGACCCGCCACCTGATCAACCATCCCGATGATCCCAGACCGCTGCCTGACCTTGCCCGCAGCACGGCCGCCAGCCCGCGCACTTTAGAGCGTCTGTTCCGGCAGGAAACCGGCCTGAGCTACCGCCAATGGCGCGCCCGCCAACGCCTTCTGCTTGCCATCGAGCGGCTGACCCTCGGTCAAAGCAGCGCTACCATCGCCTATGCCTTGGGCTACCGCAGCCCCAGCGCCTTCACCGCCGCTTTCCGCGCCGAATTCGGCACCCCGCCGCAAAGCTTCCTGAAACAAGCGCTCGCGCCGTAGCCGCGGGTTCAGCCACGCTAAACCCCTAAAACTTATCTAAAATTTGCTTTCATCTTGGCCCAAATACTCCACGGGGGTCCGGGGGTGTGAAACCCCCGGCGCTCCCATGCAGCAAACTGCCGCTATTCGCCCGGCAACCGCCGCACAGCCCCAGTCGCCGCCGAGGTCGCAAACAACCCATAAGCCCGCAGTGCCTGACTGATCTTGCGCGCCCGTGGCTTCACAGGCTTCCAACCCTTGGCATCCTGCGCCGCCCGCCGCGCCGCCAGATCAGCTTCAGACACCGCCAGATGAATCGTCCGCGCCGGGATGTTGATCTCAATCCGGTCGCCTTCTTCCACCAAGCCAATCAAGCCGCCCGAAGCCGCCTCGGGCGAGACATGCCCAATCGACAGGCCCGAAGTCCCGCCCGAAAACCGCCCATCGGTCAGCAGTGCACAGGCTTTGCCAAGCCCCTTCGATTTCAGATACGAGGTCGGATACAGCATCTCCTGCATCCCCGGCCCGCCTTTCGGCCCCTCATAGCGGATCACCAGCACATCGCCTTCCTTGATCCAGTTCGACAAAATCGCTTCGACAGCGGCGTTCTGCGACTCGAACACCCGCGCCGGGCCTGCAAACACCAGAATGGAATCGTCCACCCCAGCCGTCTTCACAATACAGCCCTCTGGCGCAATGTTCCCCGACAGCACAGCCAAGCCGCCATCCTTCGAGAACGGAGTCTTCGCCGAGCGAATAACCCCCTTCTCGCGATCGGTATCCAGCTCCGTCCATTTCCGGCTCTGACTGAACGCCACCTGTGTCGGCACGCCACCCGGCGCCGCCAAGAACAACTCGCGCACTTCGGGATGATTGCTGCGCGAAATGTCCCAATGGTCAATCGCCGCGCCCAAGGTCGGCGCATGCACCGTCGGGCAATCGCGGTTCAACAGCCCCGCCGCATCCAACTGACCCAAGATCGCCATGATCCCGCCCGCGCGATGCACATCCTCCATGTGAACGTCCTGCTTGGCCGGGGCCACCTTGCACAACACCGGCACCCTGCGAGACAAAGCATCAATATCGCTCATGGTGAAATCGACGCCACCCTCATGCGCCGCAGCCAGAATATGCAGCACGGTGTTGGTCGATCCCCCCATCGCAATATCCAGCGTCATCGCATTCTCAAACGCGCCCTTGCTGGCAATATCGCGCGGCAAAAGCCCCTTTTCATTGCCCTCATAATGCCGCTTGGTGATATCGACGATCACGCGGCCCGCCTGAAGAAACAGCCCCTGCCGCGCCGAATGGGTGGCCAAAGTCGAGCCATTGCCCGGCAATGACAGCCCCAAAGCCTCGGTCAGACAGTTCATCGAATTGGCGGTGAACATGCCACTGCACGACCCGCAAGTCGGGCAAGCTGCCGCCTCAATCTTCGCCAGATCCTCATCCGACACCGACTCGTCCGCCGCCGAAACCATCGCATCGACCAGATCGAGCGCCAGTTCCTTGCCGTCGATCACCACTTTGCCCGCTTCCATCGGCCCGCCCGACACAAACACCACCGGAATGTTCAGCCGCATCGCCGCCATCAGCATCCCCGGCGTGATCTTGTCGCAGTTGGAAATACACACCATCGCATCCGCGCAATGCGCGTTGACCATATATTCGACGCTGTCCGCGATCAACTCGCGCGAGGGCAGCGAATACAGCATCCCGTCATGCCCCATCGCAATGCCATCATCCACCGCAATGGTGTTGAATTCCTTCGCCACACCGCCGGCCTTTTCGATCTCACGCGCTACCATCTGACCCAGATCTTTCAGATGCACATGACCGGGGACAAACTGGGTAAACGAGTTCACAATCGCAATGATCGGCTTGCCGAAATCGCCATCCTTCATCCCAGTCGCCCGCCAAAGCCCGCGCGCCCCCGCCATATTGCGGCCGTGAGTGGTGGTTCTGGAACGATAAACAGGCATGGCTGATCCTTAAAGCTAGGCGTCCCGCATCACAGGCAGAACTCGGCACCTCTACATGACCCCTGCCGCTGCCCGCTTCAAGAGTGCAATCGCAAACCGAGCCACCCCCTGCCACAAATTTTCGCCAGTCGTGAACCGAGCAGAACTGAGGCTCTACGCAGTTTATTCCCCACCCCAACGCCGCCCCTGACTTGATCCGGGGCCTCAGCGCCTGCGCAACAGAGGGCCGCGCCCGACCTCGGGAGGACGCACCAACAATACTTCTACACACCTTATCTCCGCCCCCCCCCCGACCTTCTGCTGGCACCATCGGCAATCGCGCCCTCCCGGCGGGAGGGCGGGCGCGGCCCGGCGGGCTTCGCAGTTGATTCCGGGCAAGAAGAAGACAAAAAATCTGGACAAGCCAAATAGACGACCACACAGGCGCAACTCGGTTTGCCGATGCTCTTATTGGGAGGCATTACTATTTTGCTGGGCCTCGAACTGCTTCCAGACATGCATTCGACCATTTTGACGCGCGTCAGCCAGCCATAGTTTTTTGCGGATACCAGGCAGTTCCAGCGCGCCATATACACCGCCCGAGAATTTTGGCCAATCAATCGCCAAACCAAGCTTTACCATTTCAGCGGATAGGTCTGTGCCATCTTGCAGATAGCATTTTGCAACATTGCGTCCGTGGGCATCTTGTCCAATGATCTGGGCTTGAATTGTCTTTCCTTTACACAACGAAACAAGAGCCCACTTGGCGCTTTTTTCCATATGGGTGGTTCAGTTCTGGCGCATCAATACCGAAAAGACGAATCTGAATTTTGTTTATAATTAGGCTGTCACCATCCCTCACATAGGCTGATCCTTTTACAACAAACTCCCTGGGTAGAATCAGTGTTATCGGGATCTCAAAAGAGCGACGCTCTGCCTCTATAGCATCGTAAGAAGCTGGCTGGTTTACCTTGTCATGCCATTCTGATCTGCGTTTGCTAAAACAAACAAAAGCCGCAACACCGGCAAGTACCACCAAAATCAACAAGATTTCCAATATAATACATCTCCCAAAGACTCTTATAAAACATCAGAATATGGAATTTTTGCAATACCAAAATACTGTTTTAGACGTCTGCTCACAGTCATTTTTATGGCCTTGCAGACCCGCGCAAAACCCAAACTGTTGTCAACGATTTTTTTGCTGGTGTGACAGCAACATCCACAACATAGGACAACTTTGGTCAGATCAGCTTAAAGCAGTGGCGAGGATTGCGACAATCCCCCCCAAATCCACCCCTTCTCCTGTCGCCCCCAGACCTTCCCCCGGCCCGCCAATCCCCTATAACCACCGGCAGAGGAGACGCCTATGACCACCGCCCGCCTGCCCCTGTCCGCCCGCAACCCGCAAGCCTATGGCTTTGCTGTCACCCTGCTGGGAGCGTTATTCTTCTTTCCCGACGCGCTGGTGGTGCGGCTCATCGACACCGACACCATGACCATCGCGGTCTGGCGTGGCATCGCCGCCGCTGTTACCACCTTTGCAGGTCTGGCGATCTTCGGTCGCGCCAGCCTGCCGCATTGGCGCGACCTGCTGCGCTGGCCCTCGCTGTGCATGATCTTTCTGCAAGGCATAGGCTCGGTGTTCTTCCTTGCCTCCTTGGGCCAAACCTCTGCCGCCAACGCCCTGCTGATCCTCGCCACCGCCCCGTTCATCGCCGCCCTGATGTCATGGGCGATCCTGCGCGAGCGCATTGACACCCCGACATGGAGCGCGATCCTTGCCGTCTTCGCGGGCGTCGGCATCATCGGCGCGGGCAGCTTGGGCGGCGGCCATCTGTCAGGCGATCTGTTCGCTCTGGCCAATGCCGTCGTCATCGCCGCTTATTATGTGGTGATCCGCATGGCCCCCTCGGGCAATCTGATGCCCTCTATCGCGCTGGGGTACCTGCTCACCTCTGTGATCGCCTATCCCTTCGCGCCCATGGCTCCGCTGGATCTGCAGCAGATCGCGCTGATCTGCATATCCGGCGGCGTCATTCTGGCCGGAGGCTGCGCGCTGCTGCAAATCGGCCCGCGTTATCTGCCAGCCGCCGAGGTCTCGATGATCACCATGCTGGAAATCATCGCGGGGCCTGTGTTGGTCTGGCTGTTCATCGGCGAGAATCCCGGCCTGAAAACCCTGATCGGTGGCAGCGTCATTTTGGTGGCGATCACCGCGCATACCCTGCTGAAACTGGCGCAAAGCCAACGCGGCCAACCCGCCTGATGCGCCTGCTGTTCGTCCACGCCCACCCGCACCCGGACAGCTTCACCGCCGCCGCCCGCGATACCGCCATCGCAGCCGCCAAAACCCACGGCCACGAAACCCGCCTGATCGACCTCTACGCCGAACACTTCCAGCCGAGCTTGCGCCAAGACGAATGGCTCAGCTACCCCGACCCCGATGCGACCGACGAAACCCTTTCCCCCCATATCGAAGCTCTGCAATGGGCCGAGGGCCTGATCTTCACCCACCCAACCTGGTGGAGCGGCCCGCCCGCGATCCTGAAAGGCTGGCTCGACCGCTGCTTGCGCCCCGGCGTAGCCTTCCATGTCGACGGCAAAACCCTGCGCCCCGGCCTGCCGAACATCCGCCTGCTGGGCGTGCTCACCAGCCTTGGCGCGACAAGCCTGCACCACAACCTCCTGCTCGCCGCCCCCGGTCGCCGACAATTCCTGCTGTCCTTGCGCATCTGCACCAACCCGCGTTGCAAAACCCTCTGGCTCGCCCATTCCGCCATAGACGCCAGCACTCCCGCCAGCCGCACCCGCCACCTTGCAAAAATAGCGGCACGCATAGCACAAATTGCGGCTTAACGCACCCGACCCACCAGCACTGCTTGCCGCCAAGCCGCCAAGCGTTTATCAATGCCCGATAATAAAAGGGCAGCCCGATGCGCATTCTGATCACCAACGACGACGGCATCAACGCCCCCGGCCTTGTCACGCTGACCCGTATCGCCGCAGAAATCGCAGGGCCCCAGGGCGAGGTCTGGACCGTCGCCCCGGCGTTTGAGCAATCCGGCGTCGGCCATTGCATCAGCTACACCCACCCGATGATCAACGCCAAACTGGCAGACCGCCGCTATGCCGTCGAAGGCTCTCCGGCCGATTGCGTGCTGGCAGGCGTCTACGATGTGCTCGATGGCGCCAAACCCGATCTCGTGCTCTCTGGCGTCAACCGCGGCAACAACTCGGCCGAGAACGTGCTCTACTCCGGCACCATTGGCGCCGCGATGGAAGCCTCGCTGCACGGCATCCCCGCGATTGCCCTGTCGCAATACATGGGCCGCGACACCGACGATCTCGACGACCCGTTTGAAGCCGCCGCCACCCACGGCGCAAAAATCATCCGCGCTTTGCTCGACAAAGGCCTGTGGACCACCGACGACTATCGCCTTTTCTACAACGTCAACTTCCCGCCCTGCCCCGCCAAGGCCGTCAAAGGCCACAAAGTGGCCCCCCAAGGCTTCCGCCGCGACACCAGCTTTGGCATCCAGCCCTACACCGCCCCCTCCGGCAAACGCTTTCTCTGGATCAAAGGCGGCCCGCAACACACCCCCACCCTGCCCGGCAGCGATGCCGCGGTGAACTTGGATGGCTATATCTCGATCACGCCCCTGCGCTGCGATCTCACCGCGCATGACACCATCGCCGACCTCACGGCAAGGCTCGGATGATGGAGAACGGCCTGCCCGAAGACGAGACGGCGGCCGAGCGCAAGATGCGGTTTCTATTTGCCCTACGGTCCAAAGGCGTCACCGACACCCGCGTGCTTTCCGTGATGGAGCGGGTGGATCGCGGCCAATTCGTGCGCGGATTGTTCGCCGAACGCGCCTATGAAGACATGCCTTTGCCCATCGCCTGCGGGCAAACCATCAGCCAGCCGTCCGTGGTGGCCCTGATGACGCAAGCCCTCAACATCAGCCCGCGCGACACGGTGCTCGAAGTCGGCACCGGCTCGGGCTACCAAGCCGCCATCCTGTCGCACCTTGCCCGCCGCGTCTACACCGTCGACCGCCACCGCCGCCTTGTGCGCGAAGCCCAAGACTTGTTCCGCGACCTCGGCTTGGTCAACATCGTCGCAATGACCGCAGACGGCAGCTTCGGGCTGCCCGACCAAGCGCCGTTTGATCGCATCATCGTGACGGCCGCGGCCGAAGATCCACCCGGCCCGCTCTTGGCGCAGTTGAAAGTTGGCGGTATCATGGTGGTGCCGGTCGGCCAATCTGATACAGTGCAACACCTGATCAAGGTCACGCGGCTGGCCACAGGCTACGATTACGAAGAACTTCGCCCAGTGCGGTTTGTGCCATTGGTCGAGGGCATCAGTGCAGATTAGCGGTTTATGGTTTCTACAAGAAGACGTTTCGGAAAACGCGTTCAACAGCCACAAAAGGCAGAGATATCCGATTCCTTTTTCACATGAACCGCTCTAAACGCAACAAGACGCCCGGACCAACCGGGCAAGGTAACGAGGCAAGTATGACTCTTTCGCGCCTTCCCATTCTCGGCCTATCCGCGCTTTTGATGGTCTCCGCCTGCAGCAAAACCAAGCCGTTTGATTGGGACTTGCGCACGGGCCATGGCGCGCTGGATACCTCGGGTGCTGCCCTGCGCGCGACTGATGCGCGCCCCGCAGCCGATGCCAACGGCGTGCTGTCTTACCCGACATACCAAGCCGCCGTCGCACAGCGCGGCGATACCGTGGCCTCCGTTGCCGCCCGCGTTGGCCTGCCCGCGGACCAGCTGGCAAAATACAACGGCCTGAACCCCGGTGACAGCTTGCGCGAAGGCGAAACCCTGGCTTTGCCCGCCCGCGTCGCCGCAACCCCGACGGCCAGCACCGCCACCCCCGGCGCGGTCGATGTCTCCTCCATCGCCACCACAGCCCTCGACCGTGTCGGCACCACCACACCCGTCGCCGCGCAACCGAACAAACCCGCAGGCACCGAACCTGTGCGCCACCAAGTCAAGCGCGGCGAAACCGCGTTCTCGATTGCGCGGATCTACAACATTTCCGCCCGCTCGATTGCCGATTGGAACGGCCTCGGCCCCGATCTGGAAGTCCGCGAAGGCCAGTTCCTGATCATCCCGACGGCCAATGCCTCACCGCCGCCGAAAGACCCGGTCGATGTCGAAACCGTCCCCGGCGCAGGCTCGCCCACGCCCGAGCCGCCTTCGGCGAAAAAACCACTGCCCGCCGAGAAACCCGCAAAAGCCAGCGAGAAACCCGCCCCGGCCGCTGATCTTGGCAAAGACCGCACCGCCGCCTCGGCGTCGCGCTTTACCATGCCAGTGAACGGCAAGGTGATCCGCGCCTATGTGAAGAAGAAAAATGACGGCATCGACATCGCCGCCGCCGCCGGGTCTTCGGTGAAAGCCGCCGCCGATGGCACCATCGCCGCTATCACCAAAGACACCCAAGGCACCCCGATCGTGGTGATCCGCCACGCCGACGGCATCCTGACGGTTTACGCCGGCGTTGATGGGTTGAAAGTCGCCAAAGGCGACAAAGTCAGCAAAGGCCAAGCCATCGCCGTGGTCCGCGCCGGCGATCCCGCCTTCGTGCATTTCGAGATCCGCAAAGGCGTCGATTCTGTCGATCCGATGTCGTATTTGCAGTAACGTGCACAGCGCTCCCGCGTGGGGCGCTGCCCCTCGGTCTTAGGCCTAAAGTGGCATCACGTCACCGTCTTGCCCGGAATCAAGGGCGAAGCCCTCTGTTTCGCACGATTGCAGCGCCGCTTCGTTGGCAAATCTGCTAACAGTTTTGAGCCTATTGCAGACGTTCGAGGCTAACACCATTCGGCTTCCACATGGCAATTCGGGTTTTCATGTCTAGGAAAGTCGCATGGCGATCAAGGATGGCCTGCAGGTTCAGGCCGATCCTTCCCATAGGCATTTCTGTATACCCAAGCTTCCTATACCAAGGGGCATTCCACCTCGGGACCCGGAAGGTAGCCAGACATGTTCCCAAAACACCAGTGGCAGAAGCATAGTCCTCTGCCCATTCAAGCAACCGCTGCCCAATGCCTTTTCCTGACATCCCGTCATCGACCATAAGGCTTGCGATATAGAGCATGTCATCAAGCGGCTGCACGATGATGTAGCCTGCTCGGCGCCCATCAAACTCGGCCACCCTTGTCGTCCCGGTCCTGAAACGTTCGGGATTGATCGCAGGGGTGGCTGCGAATTTTTCGTATTCTTTCAATGATAGGTAGCGCCGGTGCGCTGCGCGCTCCAATTGGCGGAGGTCTTCAATTTCGGCCTCGTCATAGGGGCGAAGAACGGTGCTGGTGTTGCTCATGGTCTATTCCCGTTGCATGGCCAACGCCGTTGGCGTGGTCTCTCCCGAACCTGATTCACGCACATGAAAAAGCACGCTGCGAGGCCAAATTGTGAAACAGGGGCGGATATTCATGATGGTGGTCGTCGCAGTGCAGAGCTCGCGACACCGGGCGGCGACTGGTTTACCCGATGCCGTTCATGCCAAGGCCGTAATTACGGCCCGAGAGAAATGTCTTATCGTGATCCATCATACCGATCCCCTAACTGGGAGGCCGTATTTGGACAAGTGAAGCTTCTGTAACGAACGGCAGTAAAGTCCGCAAAGCCGCAACCACTGCTTACTTACGCCCAAGCATGTCTGTGGTCCTCACACCTCAACCTGCCTTCGTACATTTTGAGGCGCGCAAGGGCATTGTTCGGCGATTTCAGACTGGCGCAAATATCCCCGCTGGAGGCTCCCTCAGCACCCCAAAGCGTTCACACTCGGTTAACCTTAACCAAAACTCTGCGGAATACCCCAATAAAAACAATGGTCCCGAGTTGGGACCATCGCAATCTTAAACCTCGCTCACCAAAATCTTGTCAATCCGCAAGCCGTCCAAGTCGATCACCTCAAACGTGTATCCCTCGGCCACGAACACATCTCCCAGCACCGGCATCCGCCGCAACTGATGCAGCACCAGCCCCGCGATGGTGTCGTATTCCCCCGCAAGCCCGCGCGACAATCCCAGTCGATCACAGAACTCATCCGCAGGCATCCAGCCCGACACCAGCAAACTGCCATCGGCGCGCACCAGCAACGCAGGCTCGTCCGCATCCGCCGAGCTTACGGCCCCGGTGATCGCTTCCAGCACGTCATCGGTGGTGATGATGCCCTCAAAATGGCCATACTCATCATAAACGAGTGCGATGTGATGCACCGATTTGTGCAGCACCACCAAAACATCCAAAGCATCCGCCTGATCCGACACCACCGGCACATCCACCACCAGCGCGCGCAAATCCAGCGCTTCCCGCCGCGACACCACGTTGAACACGTCAGCAAGGGTGACAATCCCCACCACTTCCCCGGTCACGCGGCTTTGCACCAGCATCCGCGGTCGGGCGACCTTGCGGATCAGCGCCACCGCTTCGGCCGAAGTCGCCTCCAGCTCCAGCATCAGCAC
The DNA here is from genome assembly GCF_030652235.1 of Cypionkella sp. Taxonomy (GTDB): domain Bacteria; phylum Pseudomonadota; class Alphaproteobacteria; order Rhodobacterales; family Rhodobacteraceae; genus Cypionkella. Next base: position 46,231 of record NZ_JAUSBA010000003.1, on the reverse strand, counting down.
CTCATGGCGCGGCGTCATCAGCGCCCGTGCGGTGCGATCACTCAGACGCATCACGCCCGCCATCATCTCGCGCTCGCCATCCTCCAGCACACCGCCCTCATGCGCCTCGGACAACAGACTGTGGACTTCCTCCTCCGTCACCTTGTTGCCCGCGTCGCCGCGCTGGCCCAGCAGCCACAGCACAGTCTTGCCCGACCAATCCAGAAACCACACCACAGGCGTCGTGACCGTGCTCATCACAGCCATGGCAGGCGCAATTCGAATGGCGACACCTTCAGAGTTACGCAAGGCCAGTTGCTTTGGCACCAGTTCGCCAATGATCAGCGAGACATAGGTGATAGCCACCACCACACCGCCCACCCCAAGGGTCGAAGCCCAGTCGGGATCCACGCCCAAACCGATCAGCCAGTTTGTCAGGCGCAGGCCCAAGGTCGCACCAGACAACGCCCCAGACAACACCCCAACCATGGTGATGCCGATCTGCACCGTGGACAAAAACCGCCCCGGATTTTCGGCCAACCGCAAGGCCGCAGCCGCACCTTTGCTTTTACCCTCCATCGATTTAAGCCGCGCAGGCCGCGACGATACAATCGCCATTTCAGACATCGCGAGCACACCGTTCAATGCGATCAGCGCCAGCAGAACTAAGATTTCTATAATCATGATGCCGCTAAGATCAGGCCCCAGCGCAGAAATGGCAAGGGGTCACAGCGAAACTCCATGCCGTGCCGCCAGATCGCAGAAAAATTGCCACGCCACCCGGCCAGACCTGCTGCCCCTTGTGGCCTGCCATTCAATCGCCTCGGCCCGCAGTGTATCCGCGCCCACCGCCACGCCATAGGCATCCGCATAGCCCCGGATCATCGCAAGATATTCGTCCTGCGAGCAGGGATGGAAGCCCAGCCACAGCCCAAACCGATCTGACAGCGACACCTTCTCCTCCACCGCTTCCCCCGGCGTGATCGCGGTGGACCGCTCATTCTCGATCATATCGCGCGGCATCAGATGCCTGCGGTTTGAGGTGGCATACAGCAACACATTGTCGGGCCGCCCCTCAATCCCGCCATCCAGCACCGCTTTCAGCGATTTGTAGTGCTGATCGTCGTGGCTAAAACTGAGGTCATCGCAGAACAGGATGAATTGATGCGGAGCTTTGCGCAGATGCGCCAGCAAGCGCTGCACCGACGGCAGATCCTCACGGCTTAACTCCACGATCTTAAGATCATGGCCCTCGGCCCGCACCGCCGCATGGATCGCCTTGACCAAGGACGACTTTCCCATCCCGCGCGCGCCCCAAAGCAGCGCGTTATTGGCAGGTAAACCCCGCGCGAAATACCGGGTGTTCTCCCACAGCGTATCGCGCGCACGATCCACGCCGATCAACAGGCCAATATCGACCCGAGACACCTTGGCCACAGGCTCCAGCCGATCCGGCCCGGTGTGCCACGCAAAGGCCTCGGCACTGAAGTCCGGCGCGGGGCAAGCCGCAGGCGCAAGACGCTCCAGCGCCTCGGCAATCCGCAGCAACGTGTCACTCATCCTCATCGACCCAACTGCCATCCGCCCGTGCCGCCGCCTCACGCTTTTTCTCGAATCCGGCGATCATCCAGATTGACAGCTCATACAGCGGATAGATCGCGAAAAACATGATCAACTGGCTCATCACATCCGGCGGGGTTGCCACCGCCGCGACCGACAAGATCGCCACCACCGCATATTTCCGCGTCGCCCGCAGGCCGCTCGATGAGATCATCCCAGCCTTGCCCATCAACGTCAGCAGCACTGGCAACTGAAAGCACAGCCCGAACGCCATGATGAACTGCATGGTCAGCGACAGGAAGCTTTCCACCGAGCCCTGATACAACACCCCCGCCGCCGCACCGGTGATCGACGGTGCGACCGGCACTTCCCCCGGATTCATCGCCTTCGAGAAATCGCCCTGATACGATAGGAAGAAGTGAAACGCGCCCGGCAAGATCATGTAATAGGCAAACGCCGCCCCGGCGATAAACATCGCCGGCGACGCCAGCAAAAACGGCAGAAACGCCCCCTTTTCATTGCGATAGAGGCCCGGCGCCACAAACCGCCACAGCTGAAACGCGATCACCGGGAACGACATCGCAAAGCCCGCCCACACCGCGATCTTCACCGCAACAAAGAAGCCTTCCTGCAATTTGATCAGCACGAATTGGCACTTCTGACCGTAATCCGCCATTGCATTGCACATCGGGATCGACAGCACATGAAAGATCGGAATCCACAACAGATAACCGATCAGACAGCCCACCCCCAGCACCGCGACCGAAACCAGAATCCGGTTGCGCAGCTCTTTCAGATGCTCGATCAGCGGCGCGGCGCTTGCGTCCACATCATCAGTATGGCTCATGCTTCATCCGCCTTCTTGATGTTGCGCGGGGGTGTCATGCGCGGCGCGCGGGGTTTGGGGGCGGGCTTGGACTCGGCCACAGCTTCCGCCACGGCGACAGCTTCCGACACGGCGACAGTCTTGCGCACACGCGGCTTCACGGCGGGCTTCACCTCGGCTTTCGAGGCCGCAATCCCGGTATCAACCGCCTTCAGCTTCTGCGCCGTCTCGGCCAAAATCGCCTTTTTCGCCGCTTGCTTATCCATCAAAGCCTGGGTTTCCGGCCCCAATATTTTAGGCTCGGCCGCAGCTGCAGTTTCGGCAACCGCTGCAGGCTCTGTCCCAACGGTTGGAACCGCAGCAGGCATCGGCGGCGGCACCAAGGGCTTGTTGCCGACACTGGACGCCACCGTAGGCTTGGCCGCATTCTTGATCGGATCCCATTTCTCAAACCGATCCGCCGCCTCTTTGACCTTGTTCAGGCCCATCGACTTGGCCGAGGTCATGCCTTTTAGATCATCCGCCACATCCTTGACGCCAGAGTCTTTCGCTGCCTGCTCCATCGCGCGGGAAAACTCGCGCGACATCTGCCGCAGCTTGGCGGTAAAGCGGCCCACCTGCCGGAACATATCCGGCAGATCTTCCGGCCCAATCACAATCAGCGCCACGATGCCGATCAGCACCAATTCGGTCCAGCCGATATCCCCAAACATCTACAGCAAGCCCCTTCGCGGCGTCCGGCCCAAATGGCCTTTAGTCAGACACTCATCAGATCGCAGCAAAAGCTGCAAGCCTCAGACCTTGTCTTTGTCAGTCGGAACCACGGTCTCAGCGGGGGTGACATCGCGCGCAGCTTTGGCCGCCGCTTCTTTTTCCAACTCGGTCGAACCATCGGCCACGCCCTTTTTGAACGCGGTGATGCCGCGACCAAACTCGCCCATCAGGTTGGAAACTTTACCCCGGCCAAACAGCACGAGTACGACAATCGCCACCACCAGCAGGTGCAATGGGCTTAGATGCATGATCAATCCTCCATAAAGCCGCTCGCGCGGCAGGTCCGGCACTGACTTAGGCAGGGAACCCGGCGGAATGAAACCGGAAATTCCTGTAAACCGGCATTATTATCGGCTATAGCTGACAGCTATATGTCAGTTGCTTGTCCCGCAAAATCCCTAGGTAGAGCCCCATGCGCCGCACCGACCGCCTGTTTGACCTGATCCAAATCCTGCGCGATGGCCGCTTGCACCGCGCGTCCGAGATCGCCGAGCGCTTAGGCGTCTCGATCCGCACGATCTGGCGCGACATGAATACGCTGATGGCAAGCGGGCTTCCGGTTGAGGGGGAGCGCGGCGTTGGCTACATCCTGCGCGCGCCAATTACCTTGCCGCCGATGATCCTGAATGCGGTGGAACTTGAGGCTTTGCGCCTTGGCCTGCGGCTTGCCACCCAAGGCCCCGATGCGGCGCTGGCGAAAGCTGCCCGCGCATTGGCAAAACGCATTGCTGCCGTCACGCCTGCGCCTAGCAAGGATGAAGGCGATCTGTTTGCCTTCCCCGGCCAGACTGACAACCGTGCGCCAAAACACCTGCCCGCGCTGCGCCGCGCCATCAAAGCGCATGAGCGTATCGCCATCACCTACATCGACCCGCGCGGCACCGAGAGCCACCGCGACATCCGCCCGCTGGCGTTGGAAAAACACGCCAAAATCTCTACCCTTGCCGCCTTCTGCGAGGCGCGCGGTGATTTTCGCAGCTTTCGGGTGGACCGTATCGTGGCGGTGACCCTGACCGGGGAGCGTTACCCGGATGAACCCGGTCGCACCCTGCCCGACTACCGCGCACGGTTAGTGGCCGAGACGATTCGCGATCCAGCTTAAAGCCGCGTTACCAACCGTTTAGCTGGCCGGAAATACATAGCAGCGATCCCTGCGGATCATCAGCCACAACGGCGTCTCGGCTTTCGGCAAAAACACCCCCGGCACCGAGGCGGTCAGAATGGAGCCGTCAAATTCCATCCGAAATTCCACAAGGCTGGCGTGGCCCAAATACCGCGCCCGCTGCACCACGCCGCGCGCAGGTGTACCCTCGGGCACCGTCGGATTGGGCCCGCGCCCGGCGCGGTCAAAGTCGATTTTCAGGTGCTGCGGGCGGATCACAATATCGACCTCACCACCATCGGCATGGCCCGGCGTCAGAAACGCCCCGAACGGCGTTTCGGTCAGCGCGCCGCGCGAGGTGCCACGGATCACATTGATATCACTAAAGAAGGCCGCAGCCGCCCGATCCACCGGCGTGTTATAGACGTTATAGGGCGCGCCCCGCTGCACGATGCGGCCGTCGCGCATCAGCGCAATCTCATCCGCCATCCGCATCGCTTCTTCCGGCTCGTGCGTGACCAACAGCACCGCCGCGCCCTCAGCCTTCAGCACCTCTAAAGTCGCATCGCGGATGCCGTCGCGCAAACGGTTGTCGAGGCCCGAAAACGGCTCATCCATCAGCATCACGCGCGGGCGTGGTGCAAGCGCGCGCGCTAAGGCCACGCGTTGCTGCTCGCCGCCCGAAAGCTCATGCGGGTGCATCACACCAAATCCAGAAAGGTTAACCTTTTCAAGAAGTTCATCGACACGGCGCATCTTGGCCGCCTTGTCGCCCACCAGCCCGAACGCCACATTCCCCGCCACCGTCAAATGTGGAAACAGCGCAAAATCTTGAAACATCAGCCCAACACCGCGCGCCTCCGGCGGTAGGTTCACACCCGGCCCAAACACCTCTTGCCCGTCGATCAGAATCCGGCCCTGATCCGGGGTTTCCACCCCCGCAATCATCCGCAAGGTCGTCGATTTCCCGCAACCCGACGGTCCAAGCAAGCACATCACCTGCCCCGCCGCCACCTGAAGCGACACATCACACACCACAGCCCGCCCGCCAAAGGCGCGGGTAAGCCCCGCGACTTCAAGGCGCTGCGGCACGTCCAAACGTTCAGATGCGGCTGTCATGGTCATCCTGACGGTTTTGCTCGCCTTCCCTAACAGCCGCCCCAAGCCCCGACAAGTTCACATCGTCGCGTTCATCGCGCCACCGTCGAGCAGGATATTTTGCCCCACCATGTAGCCCGCATACTGGCTGCACATGAAAGCACAGGTGGCGCCAAACTCCTCCGCCGTGCCATAGCGCCGCGCCGGGATCTCCGCCGAACGTTCGGCCTGCGCTTGCTCCATGGTGATTCCCTTGGCTTTCACCACGCCGGCATCCAGCGATACCGCGCGATCCGTTGCGTGAATACCGGGCAACAAGTTGTTGATAGTCACGCCATATTGCGCAACCTGCCGTGAGGTGCCGCCGACATACCCGGTTAATCCTGCCCGCGCCGCATTCGAAAGCCCCAGTTGCGGGATCGGTGATTTCACCGATTGCGAGGTGATGTTCACCACCCGGCCCCAGCCTTTGGAAATCATCCCCGGCAGCAGCGCTTTCATCAAAGCAATCGGCGTCAGCATATTGGCGTCCAGCGCTTTGATGAAATCGGCGCGCTCCCAATCCGACCAGACGCCCGGAGGTGGGCCGCCGGCGTTGGTCACCAGAATATCCACGCCGCCCGCCGCCGACAGCACCGCCGCACGACCGTCTTCGGAGGTGATATCAGCCGCCACCGCCACCACATTCACCCCGAATGCGCGCAACTCTGCCGCCGTCGCCTCCAATGCCTCGGCCCCGCGCGCGTTGATCACCAGATTGACCCCAGCTTCGGCCAAAGCCATCGCACAGCCACGCCCCAGACCCTTTGACGCCGCACAAACCAGCGCCCGTTTGCCTTTGATCCCCAAATCCATCGCCAAATCTCCTTCATTTGACCCAGCCTAACAGCCGATTTCGTGTAGTGTAACCCGCAGCAAAGCTTCGAATTTCACAGCCCAACCAAAATTTAACCCTAATTTTGGTTCCTACTGGCTTGAGCCGCGCCCCCTTGGCGGTACATATGCAGTCTTAACCATTATCCGGTAGCCTTCACAGCATGACGTCAAAGCAAACCCAAACTGTCCCCGGCCACGCCTGCCAAGTTCTGGCAGCCGATGCGATTTATGTGATCAACGGCGTGAATGTCGGTGATGGCCTGACAGGCCCGGAGGAGGTCTGCCCCGGCGATCTTTACGCGCTGGACGAAAGCCAAAAGGCCCTGCGCCTTGTGGTGACGCGCGCCGAGGGCCAGCAACGCGTCGGCACAGGCTCTGCTGTCGGCCAAGTCGGCGATGCTTTGCGGTTTGAAGCGCGCTACACGATGATGAGCAGCGACGGCGATCAGGTTGATCTGGTGCTGATCTCACTGCCAGATGGCGCGCGGTTTGTGCTGCCACTGTCGCCGATGACGGGCTTAAACGACTACACGTTGCTGAAGATTGACGATGCGCCGCAAGACACCGGGCTGGCGGATCTGCTCTGCGTATCCTTCGCGCGCGGCACCATGATCACCCTCGCTTCGGGTCAGCAACGCGCCATCGAGGCGCTGCGGATCGGCGACAAGGTGCTGTCGCGCGATCATGGCGGGCAAGAGATTCGTTGGATCGGCTCGACCACCCTGCGCGCGGTGGGGGCCTTTGCCCCGGTGGTGATCACGGCGGGCACTTTGGGCAATTCCGGCGATCTTTTGGTCAGCCAGCACCACCGGATGTTTCTCTATCAACGCCAGCGCACTGCGGGGTTAGCGACGTCAGAGCTGTTGGTGCAGGCGCGCTATCTGGTTGATCATAAATCCGTTTTCATTCAGCAAGGCGGTGTTGTAGACTTCTTCAGCATCGTGTTTGACCATCACGAAATCATCTATGCCGAAGGCGTGCCCGCCGAAAGTCTGATGGTCAATGATGCCACGGTGAACCGTCTGCCGGTGGAACTCGCCGCAGATGTAAAGGCGCGCTTTCCCGGCCTGAGCCAGAACCAGCATTTCGGCACCGAGGCCGGTCGGCAATTTCTGGATTCGATCGGGCCAGAGGCTTTGTTCAGAACCGCCCGCACCGTGCCCACGCGGCAAAGGTAGACGCCATCGCCGCTTTCGGCTAAAGCCCTGCCATGCTTGACAATCGCGCCCCCCTTCCGCCCGAAATCGCCCGCCGCCGGACCTTTGCGATCATTTCGCACCCCGACGCTGGCAAAACCACATTGACCGAAAAATTCCTGCTGTTCGGGGGTGCCATTCAGATGGCAGGCCAAGTCCGGGCCAAGGGCGAGGCCCGGCGCACGCGGTCGGATTTCATGAAGATGGAACAAGAGCGCGGGATTTCGGTCTCGGCCTCTGCCATGTCATTCGATTTCCGTCAGTATCGCTTCAATCTGGTCGATACCCCCGGTCACTCGGATTTCTCGGAAGACACCTACCGCACCTTGACCGCCGTGGATGCCGCAATCATGGTGATTGACGGCGCGAAAGGCGTGGAAAGCCAGACCCAAAAGCTGTTCGAGGTCTGCCGGATGCGCGACCTGCCGATCCTGACCTTCTGTAACAAAATGGACCGGGAATCGCGCGATACGTTTGATATCATTGATGAAATACAAGAGAATCTGGCAATTGATGTGACGCCCGCCTCTTGGCCCATCGGCATGGGCCGCGATTTTATTGGCGCCTACGATCTGCTGCACGACCGCTTGGAAATCATGGACCGCGCCGACCGCAACAAGGTCGCTGAAACCATCCAAATCTCGGGCCTTGATGACCCCAAACTTGCCGATCACATCGCACCCGAGCAATTGAAGAAACTGCGCGAAGAGCTTGAAATGGCAAAAGCTTTGCTGCCCGCCTTCGACCGCGCCGCCTTCCTGAACGGCTCGATGACACCGATCTGGTTTGGCTCGGCGATCAACTCGTTTGGCGTCAAGGAATTGATGGACGGGATGGGCGAATATGGCCCGGAACCGCAGCCGCAAAAAGCCAAAGAGCGCCAGATAGACCCGGAAGAACAAACGGTTACGGGTTTCGTGTTCAAGGTTCAGGCCAATATGGACCCCAAGCACCGCGACCGCGTGGCGTTTGTGCGCGTGGCCTCGGGGCATTTTCAACGCGGCATGAAACTGCTGCATGTGCGTAGCAAAAAGCAAATGGCTATCGCCAACCCGGTGATGTTTCTGGCCGCCGACCGCGAACTGGCTGAAGAGGCTTGGGCTGGCGACATCATCGGCATCCCGAACCACGGCCAACTGCGGATTGGCGATGCACTGACCGAAGGTGAGGCGTTGCGCTTCACCGGCATTCCATCCTTTGCGCCGGAACTGCTGCAAGTGGTGCGCGCGGGTGATCCGATGAAGGCCAAGCATCTGGAAAAAGCCCTGATGCAATTCGCCGAAGAGGGGGCTGCGAAAGTGTTCAAACCGATGATCGGTTCGGGCTTTATCGTCGGCGTTGTTGGGCCGTTGCAGTTTGAGGTTCTGGCCAGCCGGATTGAGCAAGAATACTCGCTGCCAGTGCGGTTTGAGGCTTCGCAATTCACCTCGGCCCGCTGGGTTTCGGGCGCGAAAGCCGAGGTGGAGAAATTCGTCAACGTTAACAAAGGCCATATCGCTTTGGACAACGACGGTGACACGGTCTTCCTGACACGATTGAAATGGGACATCGACCGGATCGAGCGCGATTATCCGGAAGTGAAGCTGACAGCGACCAAGGAAATGATGGTTTAGCTGTGGGCTGCTCAAAATATGGGCAGCCCCTTTATATGCATCGCTTATCAGGCAAAATTTTTCAACCTTGCAGATTGCTGTTTTCCGTCGGGCGCCTTGGGCGATCCGGAGGATTTCATCATACATTTTGCTCTAATATTCTAACAATATGTAGTGAATAGCGCACGCATTGTACGCGCGCCTGCTTCCTCGCCCCCTTGCACAGCTCGACCAGCCCGGCTTAGTGCGAATGAAATTCCTGCAAAATGAGGCCATGATGTCGCTGAATACCGAAGTGCAAACCCTGCTGGCTCAGCTTGGCGTCACCCCACAAGCAGGACCGATGCCGACCCGCACCCCGATCAGTGGCGAATCGCTTGGCCCCATCGCCGAACATTCCGCCGCCGATGCCGAAGCCACAATCCAAGCCGCCCATAGCGCCTATCGTGAGTGGCGCAACGTGCCCGCGCCGCAGCGTGGCGAATTGGTGCGTCTGCTGGGGGAGGAGTTGCGCGCCAACAAGACCGCTCTGGGCCGTCTGGTGTCGATAGAGGTCGGCAAGGTGGTGTCCGAGGGCCTCGGTGAAGTGCAAGAGATGATCGACATCTGCGACTTCGCCGTAGGTCTGTCGCGGCAACTTTACGGCTATACGATTGCGTCCGAGCGCCCCAGCCACCGCATGATGGAAACTTGGCATCCCATTGGTGTCATTGGCGTTATTTCGGCCTTCAACTTCCCTGTCGCGGTGTGGTCGTGGAATACGGCGCTGGCTTTGGTCTGCGGCAATGCGGTGGTTTGGAAACCGTCGGAAAAGGCCTCGCTCTCGGCCCTCGCCGCCCACGCCCTGCTGGAACGCGCCCTGAAACGCTTCGCAGATGCAGGCCATCACGCCCCCGAAGGCCTGTCCAGCCTGCTGATCGGTGGCCGCGCTTTGGGTGAGGCTTTGGTCGATAACCCGAAGGTTGCGCTGGTTTCCGCCACCGGTTCGACCCGGATGGGCCGCGAGGTTGGCCCGAAAGTTGCTGCCCGCTTTGGCCGCTCTCTGCTGGAACTCGGCGGCAACAATGCGGCCATTGTCACACCGTCCGCCGATCTCGACCTGACCCTGCGCGGCATTGCGTTTTCCGCGATGGGCACCGCGGGCCAGCGCTGCACCACCCTGCGCCGCCTGTTCCTGCATGACAGCATCTACGACGCTTTCCTGCCGCGCCTGAAAGCCGCCTATGCCAGCGTTAAGGTTGGCAACCCGTTGGAAACCGGCGTGCTGATCGGCCCACTGATCGACGAAGGCGCGGCTGAAGGCATGGAAAAGGCGCTGGTAGAGGCCCGTGCTGCGGGTGGCACTGTGCATGGCGGCGAACCCGTGACAGGTCTGGGCGGCGCTTACGCGCATCCGGCCTTGGTTGAGATGCCTGCACAGGTTGGCCCTGTGGTGCATGAAACCTTTGCGCCGATTCTTTATGTCATGCGTTACAAGGACTTCGACGATGTTCTTGAGAAACATAATGAAGTGCCGCAAGGCCTGTCGTCATCGATCTTTACCAATGATTTGCGCGAAGCAGAGGCTTTTCTTTGCGCCCGTGGTTCCGATTGTGGCATTGCCAATGTCAACATCGGCCCCTCGGGTGCCGAAATCGGCGGCGCGTTTGGCGGTGAAAAGGAAACCGGCGGCGGGCGTGAAAGTGGCTCGGATGCGTGGCAAGCCTATATGCGGCGTGCCACCAACACCATTAACTATGGCACGACGCTGCCTTTGGCGCAGGGCGTCAGCTTTGATATCGGCTAAAACGGCTTGGTAAACTGCCGTTTTAGCCACAATCCTTGACCTTCCGCGCGAAATCCGATATTCGCGCGGAAGGGCCGTAGCGCCCAGACGCCGGGGCGCCCGGAAAAGCAGCGTCCCTTCATTTCATGCGGGCCGAACCCGCATAATTAGGACGCAGATGACCAAATTCTCAGATCTCGCGCTGGACCCCCGCGTGCTCAAAGCCGTGGCGGAAGCCGGCTACGAAACCCCCACCCCGATCCAAGCCCAAGCCATCCCGCATGCGTTGGCTGGCAAAGACGTGCTGGGCATCGCCCAGACCGGCACCGGCAAGACCGCCAGCTTCGTGCTGCCGATGGTCACGTTGCTGGGTCAAGGCCGCGCCAAGGCCCGGATGCCGCGTTCCTTGGTGCTGTGCCCAACGCGCGAATTGGCAGCGCAAGTGGCGGAAAACTTTGAAACTTATGCCAAATACACCAAGCTGACCAAAGCCCTGCTGATCGGTGGCGTGTCGTTTGGCGAACAAGACAAGCTGATCGACCGTGGCGTTGATGTGCTGATCGCCACCCCCGGTCGCCTTTTGGATCACCACGAGCGCGGCAAATTGTTGCTGACCGGCGTGCAGATCATGGTGGTGGATGAGGCCGACCGGATGCTGGATATGGGTTTCATCCCAGATATCGAGCGCATCTTCAGCCTGACCCCGTTTACCCGGCAAACGTTCTTCTATTCGGCCACAATGGCGCCGGAAATTGAGCGGATCACCAATACCTTCCTGTCGAATGCGGTCAAGATCGAAGTCGCGCGCCAAGCCACGGCTTCGCTGACGATTGAGCAAAAACTGATCCAGTTCACGCCCTCGCGCAAAGACAAATCTTTCGCCGAAAAGCGCGCCGTTTTGCGGGCGCTGATCAAGGCCGAGGGCGAGACTTGCACCAACGCGATCATCTTCTGCAATCGCAAGATGGATGTCGATGTGGTGTCCAAGTCTTTGAAACAGCATGGCTTTAATGCCTCGCCGATCCATGGTGATCTCGATCAATCGGTGCGCACCAAGACGCTGGACGGCTTCCGCGATGGCTCGGTGCATTTGTTGGTGGCGTCAGATGTGGCGGCACGCGGGCTTGATATTCCCGCCGTCAGCCATGTGTTCAACTTCGACGTGCCGTCGCATCCGGAAGATTACGTGCACCGCATTGGCCGCACCGGTCGGGCTGGGCGATTGGGCAAGGCCTATTCGATCGCGGTGCCGTCGGATGACAAATACATCAACGCGATTGAAGCGCTGGTGAAACAGCCGATCCCACGCGGCGAAGTGCCAGAAGGTGCGCTGGAAGGCGCGTCGGATGTGCCAGAGCGTGCCCGTGAAGATCGGTCTTCCACATCGTCGCGCAGCCGTGGCGGTCGTGGTCCGCGCGAGCGTGGCCCGCGTGAGGAAAAACCGGTCGAAGCCGTGGTTGTGGCCGCACCCTTTGTTGAAGTGGCGGCAGAGCAGCCGCGTGTTGAACAACCTGCCCGCGCCGAACAATCAGGGCGTTCCGAGCGTCCGCGTCGTGACGATGATCGGCGTTCTGAGCCACGTGGCGAGCAGCGCACCGAGGGTCGTTCTGCTGAGGGGCGTTCTTCGGACGGTCGCGGCGATCAACGCCATGAGCATCGCGCGGAGCCCCGCGCCGATATCCGTAATGAACCGCGCCGCGATGACCGTCGCGACTATCGCGGCGGCCGTGACAACGGCGAGCGCGTGGTTGGCATGGGGGATCATATGCCCGATTTCCTTCTGCGTAGCTTTGCGATCACCACAAGTACCGCCGATGAACCCGAAGATGCTCCGGCGACCGGCTCTGAGGGCTAAAGCCTTCCCCAGTATGACAAAGGGCCTCGCAATCTGCGAGGCCCTTTGCATTTCAACGTCTTACTAGCCTATTCAGCGGCGAGACGGCTGACAACCACGATCACTTCCGGCTTTTTGCCAATTTCTTCCATCGACACCTGCCGCACGATCTTCCGCAAGGCCTCGTCCATCTTGTCATCGTTCGACAGCAGCTTGCGGCCTGCGCCATCAAGGAATTCGGTCAGTTCGGTTTCCAGCGTTTCCGCCAAATTCCGCCCGCCTTTACCGGTTTCCGGCAAGCCCATCAGCTCGACCCAAGCCTCACCCAAGGGTTGATCCTGCTCGTCCATGATCACCGTCACCATCGCGAGACCATTCAACGCCATGCGGATACGATTGCGCACAACGCCGTCCAACGCCCCGATCAGCCCCGAACCGTCGAGATAGGTCCGCCCCGCCTCGATATGCTCGGCCAGTTTCGGCACATCGCCGGTGATGTCCATCATCATGCCATTGGTGACCACCGCCGAGGCAATGCCAGCCTCAAGCCCGATCCGGGCATGTTCGCGCAAATGGCGGTGTTCGCCGTGCATTGGGATCAGCATATCAGGCAGGAACAAGCGGTGCACATGCTCTAGGTCCGGGCGGTTGGCGTGGCCCGAGACGTGATAGAGCCCGTTGTTATCATCGACGATATCAACGCCTTTTTCTGAAAGCGCATTCACAATCGCATAGACGCCACGTTCGTTGCCGGGGATGATCTTTGAGGAGAACAAGAACGTATCGCCCTCTTTCAGCTCAAGCCCCAGATATTTGCCGCGCGACAGTTGCGCCGAGGCTGCACGACGTTCGCCCTGCGAACCCGTCACGATCAGCATCAGGTTCTTACGCGGCACTTCCAGCGCTTGTTCCGGCGTGATCACCGGCGGAAAGTCTTTCAGCACACCGGATTCTTCCGCCGCTGACACCATCCGCTTCATCGCACGGCCCAACAGGCAGACCGAGCGATCGGCCATCCGGCCAGCTTCAGCCAAAGTCTTAAGACGCGCCACGTTCGAGGCAAACGTCGTCGCCACAACCATGCCGCCTGCCGATTTGATCAGCTCGGCAATCGGGGCTTTCAACGTGCTTTCCGAGCGGCCTGCGTGCAGCGAGAACACGTTTGTGGAATCGCACATCAGCGCCTTGATCGGGCGTTCAGCCGCAATCGCCTCCATCACCGCATCGTCCCAGCCTTCGCCGACAATCGGCGTGGCATCGCGTTTGAAATCGCCAGAGTGGAAAATCCGCCCCGCAGGCGTGTCGATCACCAAGCCCCCGGATTCTGGAATCGAGTGGGCAACAGGCACGAACTGCACCTTGAACGGGCCCGCCTCTACCGTATGCGGGCGCGATTCAACCGTGGTGATCGCGTCTTTCGGCAAGCCGTATTCTTCGAACTTCAGCCGGCCGATGGTGGCGGTAAATTTCCGCGCATAGATCGGTTTGCGCAACGACGGCCACAGATGCGCCAAAGCGCCGATATGGTCTTCATGCGCGTGGGTGATGAAAATCGCCTCAAGCCGGTCAAGCTTGTCGGCCAGCCACGAGATATCCGGCATGATCAGATCGACGCCCGGCGAGGTATCCATATCCGAGAAAGCCACGCCGAGATCGACCAAAATCAGTCGCTCACGCCCCTTTGGGCCATAGCCGTAAACATAAGCGTTCATGCCGATTTCGCCGGCCCCGCCCAATGGTAGATAGATCAGCCGCTCACCGCTCATGCCGTTTCCTTGTTGTAGCTGTTGATGAGGACAAGGCCATGCATGGTCAGATCGTCCTCAACCCTGTGAAATAGCTCAGTTCCCTGAGCAAACAATGATGCCAGGCCGCCGGTGGCAATTACTTTCATCCCAAGATCGCGCTCACGGCGCACTTCTCGGACGATGCCCTCGATCAAGCCAATGTAGCCCCAATACACGCCCGACTGCATACAAGCCACCGTATTCGTGCCAATCACCTTTGTGGGCTTGGCGATGTCAATATGCGGCAAGGCGGCCGCAGCCATGTGCAGCGCCTCAAGCGAAAGGTTAACGCCGGGGGCGATGACACCGCCAACGTAAGCGCCGTCAAAATCCACCACATCAAAGGTGGTGGCGGTGCCGAAATCGACCACAATCAAGTTGCCGCCATGACGATCAAACCCAGCGACCGTATTGACCAAACGGTCAGGGCCGACAGTCGTGCCCTGATCCACCCGAGGCGGCACCGGCAGGTTACATTCCGGCTTGCCGACCACCAGCGGCCGACAGTCGAAATAGCGGCTGCACAGCACCCGCAGGTTAAACACCACGCGCGGCACGGTGCTGCTGACGATGGCTTCGGTGATCTGCGCATCAGTTTTGGTCAGCATCAACAGGCTGGAGAGCCAGACGAAATACTCATCCGCCGTGCGTTTGTGATCGGTGGCGATGCGCCAAGTGGCGATGAACTTTTCGCCATTCCAGATCGAGAAAACCGTGTTGGTGTTGCCGCAGTCGATGGCGAGAAGCATTTTGGCCCCGCTTTAGAAAAACACCTCTGCCGCAGGGATTGCGACAGGGCCGGATGACATCCGCAGGATCAGATTGCCTGCGGCGTCAATGGTTTCAAACACGCCCTCGCGGGTCTGGCTGCCGGTGCGGGCGCGGATGGTATCGCCCAAGCGCGCGGCATGGGCCAGCCATTCTTGGCGCAAAGCGGCGAAGCCTTGGTTGATGAATTTCGCTTCCCATTCGGCATAGGCTGGGGCGAGGGCGTCTAGAAATGCCTCGGGTGTCACGCGCAGACCAGTCTCAGTCAGCAGGCTGACTGGGATCGTAGCGCCGGTTTCCAGCGCCGCAGGATCGGGCGCGCCAATCAGATTGACGCCGATGCCGATGGCCAGATCGAAGCCGCCCCGCTTATTAGCGGTGTTTTCCAGCAAAATCCCCGCAACCTTGCCGCCATTGAGCAGCACATCATTCGGCCATTTCAGCGCGAAGGCTGCGGGCAGTCCAGTCAGGCTGACAAAGGCATCGCGCAGGGCCAGACTGGCGGCGAAGCTGCGCAGGGCGATGATGTCGGGAGATTCAACCGGGTGTAGCAAAAGCGTGCCGTAAAAATTACCGCGTGGCGAGGCCCAAGGTCGCGCCCGCCTGCCGCGACCTGCGGTTTGCTCTAGGCCCAAAAACCACGCTGGCCCCGGTGTTTCCGGGGCCATACGCAAGGCATAAGCATTGGTGCTGTCAACCGTTGGCAGAACCTGGCGCGCCACACCTGCAGGCCATGCCGGTTTAGCCGACAAGCGCTTGCGCCGCTGTCTGCGCCACCGCTTCAATGCCAAACAGGTTGACGACACCCAGCAGCATCACCGCCGCAACCGCCACCAGCATCAGCCATTGCACCGGAACCATCCGGCTGGACGCACCTTCGGTTTCGCGCCCGAAATACATGAAAAACACGATGCGCAGATAGTAGAACGCGCCGATCACCGAGGCCACAGCCCCCGCCAGCGCCAGCCAGGTCATGCCCGCATCCACCGCTGCTTTCAGCACATAGAACTTCCCGAAAAAGCCCAGCATCGGCGGCACGCCCGCAAGGCTGAACATCAGGATCAGCACGGCAAGCGCCTTCAAAGGCTCGCGTTTCGAGAACATGTTCAGGCTGTCGATATCACTGATGGATTTGCCGTCCTTCTCCAGCGACATGATGAACGCAAAGGTGCCAAGGTTCATGGTGACGTAAATCGCCATGTAAATCAGCATGGCCTGAACGCCTTCGACGGTCCCCGATGCCAGACCGACCAAAGCATAACCCATGTGCGCGATCGAAGAATAGGCCATCAGCCGCTTGATATCGCGCTGCCCAATCGCGGCCACCGCGCCCAGGAACATCGACAGCACGGCCAGAGCCGCCAGAACCTGCCCCCATTGCGCCGGGATCGTCCCGAAGGCATCGAACACCACGCGGGCAATCATCGCCATGGCGGCAGCTTTCGGGGCGGTGGCGAAAAACGCCGTCACCGGTGTCGGCGCACCTTCATAGACATCGGGCGTCCACATATGGAACGGCGCTGCCGAAACCTTGAACGCCATACCCGCGATCAGGAACACCAGCCCGATCACCAGACCAAGCTGCACCTCGCCGCCCAAAGTGGACAGGATTCCGCTGAACAAGGTGGTGCCTGCATAGCCGTAGACCAGCGACGCACCATACAGCAACAGGCCAGACGACAGCGAACCAAGCACGAAATACTTCAGCCCCGCTTCGGTGGATTTCACATCATCGCGCTTCATCGCAGCCACAACATAAAGCGCCAAAGATTGCAGCTCTAGCCCCATGTAAAGCAGCATCAGATCGCCAGCAGACACCATGAACATCATGCCGATCACCGCCAGCGCGACAAGGATCGGATATTCAAACCGCCCCATGTCGTGGCGGGCAAGGTAATCTTGTGACATCACCAGCACGCCCGCCGCTGACAGCAGGATCACTACTTTGGCAAATCGGGCGAAAGCGTCGTCGATAAACATGCCGCCGAAGGCCACGTTGGCGCCCTCGCCCGCAAAGCCGATGTAAGCCGCCAGCGCCACGAACACCCCTGCCGTGGCCCAAGTCACCGCCCCGGTCAGCGCATCTTTGCCCGCGTAAACGCAGCCCAGCAAGGCTGCCATGGCGTAGATCGCCAGCAAAACCTCGGGCATGACGATATGAAAGTCTAAAGCGTTCATCTGGTCTGTCCCTTAGTTCGCAGCAAAGGCCGTCACGGCCGTTTGGTAGTTTTCAACAAGTGCCTTCACCGATGGCCCGATGATATCGAGCACCAAGGCCGGATAGACCCCCAGCAGCAAGGTCATCACGATCAGCGGCGCGAAGATTGCACGCTCGCGCCGGCTCATGTCTTGGATGGTCGCCAAGGCTTCTTTGACCAGCGCGCCGAAGGCAACGCGGCGGTACAGGTAAAGCCCGTAGGCCGCAGACAAGATCACGCCAGAAGTGGCGACGGCAGCAACCCAAGTGTTCACCTGGAAGATCCCGGCCAGCACAAGGAATTCACCAACGAAACCCGATGTCCCCGGTAGGCCGACGTTGGCCATAGTGAAGAACATGAACACCAAGGCATAGGCGGGCATCCGATTGACGAGGCCGCCATAGGCGTCAATTTCCCGCGTGTGCATCCGGTCATAAATCACGCCCACACACAGAAACATCGCACCCGAGATGAAGCCGTGGCTGATCATCTGGAAAATCGCACCGTCCACGCCCTGCTGGTTTGCGGAAAAAATCCCCAAGGTGACATAGCCCATATGGGCGACCGAGGAATAAGCGATCAGCTTTTTCATATCCGACTGCGCCAGCGCCACCAGCGAGGTGTAGACGATGGCAATCGCAGACATCCAGAACACCAGGGTCGAAAGCACTTCTGCCCCCACCGGAAACATCGGCAAACTGAAGCGCAAAAAGCCATAGCCGCCCATCTTCAACATAATCGCCGCCAGCACCACAGAACCCGCCGTCGGGGCCTGAACGTGCGCATCAGGCAACCACGTGTGCACGGGCCACATCGGTACTTTCACCGCAAAGCTGGCGAAGAACGCGAGGAACAGCAGGGTTTGCACCCCCCCCGTGATGCTCATCCCCAGCAGCACCATCGGGGCGCTGTCGAATTTGAACGCCATCAAGGTCGGAATATCGGTGGTTTTCGCCGCCCAATACATCGCGATCATCGCAACCAACATCAGCACCGAACCGAGGAAGGTATAGAGGAAGAACTTGAACGCGGCATAGATCCGGTCCTTGCCGCCCCAGATGCCGATGATCAAGAACATCGGGATCAGGCCGGCCTCGAAGAACAAGTAGAACAGCACGAGGTCCAGAGCCAAGAACACGCCCAGCATCAGCGTTTCCAGCAGCAGGAAGGCGATCATGTATTCCTTGACACGGTCGGTCACGCCCCAGCACGACAGAATGGTGATCGGCATCAGGAAGGTGGTCAGCATCACGAACAAGATCGAAATGCCATCGACGCCCAGCTTGTATTTCAGCCCGACAATCCAGCTTGCTTCTTCAACGAATTGAAAGCCGGGGTTGGCAGCGTCGAAACCTTTCAGCACGAACAGCGACACGATGAAGGTTGCCGTGGTGGCAATCAGCGCCAGCCATTTCGCGTTATTGGCGGTGGCCTCATTCGAGCCACGCAGGAACAGCGCCAGAATGGCGGCCGCCACTGCGGGCAAGAAGATGATGATGGAAAGAAGGTAAGTCATGCTCTTAGTGCCCCACCGTAAGCGTCATCCAGGTCAACAGGGCAGCTATCCCCAGCACCATCGCGAAGGCATATGTAAAGACGTAGCCCGATTGCCAGCGCCCGGCGAGTTTGGTGAAGAACGGAATGATCCCCAAGGCCACGCCATTCAACGCGCCATCAATCACCACACCGTCCCCCTTCTTCCACAGTAAATTGCCCAGCCAGAACGCGGGTTTCACGAAGATCACGTTGTACAGCTCGTCAAAGTACCATTTGTTCAGCAAAAACAGATACAGAGGGCGCTGTTGTGCCGCGAGTCTCCCCGGCAGTTCCGGGCGGCGGATGTAGAACTGGAAGGCCAGCAGGAAGCCCAGCACCATGGCGACAAACGGCGAAACCTTGACCCAATTTGGGGCTTCATGCGCGTGGTGCAGAACTTGGTTATCCGCGCCAAGGTAGATCGCACCTTTCGGGGCAACGCCCGGTTCTAGAACAACCGGGGCAACAGAACCGGTGGTCGCAGCCACAGCAGTTTCGGTCGCCGGAGCCACCTCGGCTGTCGCAGCCGCAGCCGTCTCGGTCGTTGCAGCTTCGGAGGTGGCAGCCGGAGCCACCTCGGTTACCGAAGTCGTTTCGTTGGCGACAGCCTCGGTTGCCGGGGCCTCTGCCGCCTCGGCCAACTCCTCATGCGCCGGCTCCATGTTGAACCACGCCCGCATCTTCGCTTCATCACCGAAGAAGCTGTTGTACCAGATCATGCCAGCAAACATCGCACCCAGTGCCAGCACGCCCAAAGGCAGCAGCATCGTGGCGGGGCTTTCATGCGCATGATCATAGGCATGCGTGTCGCCCTTCGGCTTGCCATAGAAGGTCATGAACATCAGCCGCCATGAGTAGAACGAGGTCATGAACGCCGCGATCACCAGCAGAATGAAGGCATAGTTCGAGCCCACCCAAGCGCTTTCAATCACCGCATCTTTCGACAGGAAGCCAGCAAAGCCGTAATGCGTCAGCGGAATCCCCACGCCCGTGATCGCCAAAGTGCCGATCATCATCGCCCAGAAGGTCAGCGGGATTTTCTTCCGCAGCCCCCCGTAATTGCGCATATCCTGCTCATGGTGCATCGCGGTGATCACCGAGCCTGCGCCAAGGAACAGCATCGCCTTGAAAAACGCATGCGTGAACAAATGAAACATCGCCACCGGATACATCCCAACGCCCGCAGCCACGAACATATAGCCCAGTTGTGAACAGGTCGAATAAGCGATCACCCGTTTGATGTCATTTTGCACCAGACCGACCGTCGCCGCAAAGAACGCGGTCGTAGCCCCAACGACCACGATCATCGTCTTGGCATCGGGCGCATATTCATACAAAGGCGACATACGGCAGACAAGGAACACCCCCGCCGTCACCATGGTTGCTGCATGGATCAGCGCTGACACAGGCGTCGGGCCCTCCATCGCGTCGGGCAACCAAGTGTGCAAGAACAGCTGTGCCGATTTGCCCATCGCCCCGATGAACAGCAGCACGCCGATCAGGTTGGCGGCGTTCCACTCCGTCCACAGGAAATGCAACTGCGTCTGCGCCAGTTGTGGCGCTGCGGCGAAAACCTCATCCAGCTTGACGCTGTCAGTCAGATAGAACAGCGCGAAAATCCCCAGCGCAAAGCCGAAGTCGCCAACCCGGTTGACCACAAACGCCTTGATCGCGGCGGCATTGGCGCTTGGCTTGCGATAGTAGAACCCGATCAGCAGATAAGAGGCAACGCCAACGCCCTCCCAGCCAAAGAACATCTGCACCAGATTGTCAGAGGTGATCAGCGCCAACATCGAAAAGGTGAAGAACGACAGATACGCAAAGAAGCGCGGGCGATAGCTTTCACCATGAACCCAGTTCTCATCATGCGCCATGTAGCCTTGCGAATAAAGATGCACGAGGGCGGAAACCGAGTTCACCACCACCAACATGATCGCCGTCATCCGGTCAAGGCGGATGCCCCATTCGGTGCTCAGCGTGCCAGATTCGATAAAGCGCAGCACGGTGATGTGCTGGGTATCGCCCTGAAAGGTCAGGAAAATATACCACGACAGGATGGCCGCTACGAACAGGATCAGCGTGGTTGCCCACGTCGCCGCCCTCTCGCCAATCAACCGCCAACCGAAACCGCAAAGGATGGCCCCGACCAAGGGCGCAAACAGGATGATCTTGGCGCTGAGTTGCAAATCCATGATCTCAGCCCTTCATCACGTTAACATCTTCGACATTGATGGTGCCGCGGTTGCGGAAGAACACCACCAAGATCGCAAGGCCAATCGCAGCCTCGGCCGCCGCCACAGTCAGGATGAACATGGTGAACACCTGCCCCACCAGATCGCCCAGCTGCGACGAGAAGGCAACGAAGTTGATGTTGACCGCCAGCAGCATGAGTTCAATCGACATCAGAATGACGATGACATTCTTCCGGTTCAGGAAGATGCCAAAGATCCCGATGACGAACAAAGCCGCCGCCACCACAAGGTAATGTTCCAGTCCTACCATTTTCGTCCCTCCGGGTCGTTGCCCGATTTTCATTTCTGTTCCGCAGCGGTGCGTGCAAGCACACACCGCTCCGGGTTATTCGGTAGGGTGTGTGCTTGCACGCACCGTATTCACAGCCCCTGCCCCGGTTTCGGGTCCATCAACTCCATCGCCTTCGCCGGGTCGCGCCACATCTGATGCAGCACGTTCTGGCGTTTCACATCCTTGCGGTGGCGCAGGGTCAGCAGGATCGCGCCAATCATCGCGACCAGCAGCACCAAGGCCGACAATTGGAACAGCAGCAGGTATTTATCATAGATCAGCAGGCCAAGCGCGCGGGTGTTTTCCATCTGCGCCAAATCCGGCGTCACCGCCGCGCGCAGACCCATTGCGCCATCGGCTTGCACCCAAGCGCCAACCCCAAGCACCAGTTGCATGATGATGATCACGCCGACCAGCAGACCCAGCGGCATGTAGCGCGACATCTCGCCCTTCAGCTCCTCAAAATCGACATCCAGCATCATCACCACGAACAGGAACAGCACAGCCACCGCGCCGACATAAACGATGATCAGCAGCATGGCGACGAATTCCGCGCCCAAGAGCACGAACAGCCCTGCCGAGGACAGGAAGGCCAGGATCAGCCACAGCACCGAATGCACCGGGTTGCGCGACAGCGTCACCAGCAAGCCCGCCGCGACGGTGACGGTGGAAAACGCGTAAAAGGCCAGATCTGCAACGCTCATGGCGCTTTCTCCTCGGTTTCAGCAAAGACCGCCTGCGCGGTCTCCAGTGCTTTTTGCATGGCGGGCACGCCGCCGAACATTGACATTTGCCAGATCACTTCGGCGATCTCGCGCTTGGTGGCCCCAGCGGCCAAAGCATTCTTCACCGTCACCCGCATTTGCGGCTCGCCCAAAGGCCCCTGCACCGTCAAAGCGCCGATGGTGACCAGAAACCGGGTGCGGGCGTCCAAGCCCTCGGGGTTGAAGGTCTTGCCAAAGAACGCCTCCAGCATTTCCTTCGGCATCGCCGGGAACAGCTTTTCGAACGCCTTCACATCGACGCCCTCCAAACCCGGCGTGAAAGCCTGCGCCATCTTCTGGCCCTGCTCCATCATCTGCTTGAAGATCTGGTTGAATGCGTCTGTCATGCCATTCACCGGTACGGCGCGTCGAGTTCAAGATTGCGGGCAATCTCGGCTTCCCAGCGCGCACCATTCGCCAAAAGCTTGTCTTTGTTGTAAAACAGCTCTTCGCGGGTTTCGGTGGAAAATTCGAAATTCGGCCCTTCGACAATCGCATCCACCGGGCAGGCCTCCTGACAGAAGCCACAATAAATGCATTTGGTCATGTCGATGTCGTAGCGTGTGGTGCGGCGGCTGCCATCCTCGCGTGGTTCGGCATCGATGGTGATCGCCTGCGCCGGGCAAATCGCTTCGCACAGCTTGCAGGCAATGCAGCGTTCTTCGCCATTCGGATAGCGGCGCAGCGCATGTTCGCCGCGGAACCGAGGGGAAAGTGGCCCCTTCTCATGCGGGTAATTCAGCGTCGATTTCGGCGCGAAAAAGTATTTGAAGCCAAGGCGAAAGCCCTTGAAGAAGTCAAACAGCAAGAAATACTTTGCTGCGCGGCGGTAGTCGGTTGTGCGTGCCGGACCCATAATCAGCCTCCCATCGTCCAGCGCGCCCAAAAGCCGCCGAACACTTCGTATTTTGCCAAGAACGACACGATCACCACCCAAGCCAGCGACATCGGCAAGAAGACTTTCCAGCCGATCCGCATCAGCTGGTCATAGCGGTAGCGCGGCACGATGGCCTTCACCATGGCGAACATGAAGAAGAACACCCACATTTTGGCGACCATCCACCACCAGCCATCGGCCAGCCCCGGAATGGGCGACAGCCAGCCGCCGAAGAACAACAGCGAAATCAGCGCGCACATCAAGAAGATCGCGATGTATTCGCCGGCCATGAACAACAGATACGGGGTCGAAGAATATTCCACCATAAAGCCCGCGACCAATTCTGATTCCGCTTCGGGAAGGTCAAAAGGCGGGCGGTTGGTTTCGGCCAAAGCGCTGATGAAGAACAGGAACACCATCGGAAAGTGCGGCAGCCAATACCAGTTCAACATACCCAGATTGCCAGATTGCGCATGCACAATCGCCGAGAAGCTCATCGAACCCGTCGAGATGATGATGCCAATGATGATCAGGCCCAACGAGACTTCATAAGAAATCATCTGCGCCGCCGACCGCAAAGACCCTAAAAACGGGTATTTTGAGTTCGAGGCCCACCCGCCCATGATCACGCCGTAAACTTCCAGCGACGACGCCGCGAACACGAACAAGATGGCGACGTTGATATCCGCCAGCACCCAGCCACTGTCAAACGGGATCACCGCCCAAGCGAGGATCGCCAGAACGAAGCTGAGAATGGGCGCCAGAAAGAACACCGCGCGGTCGGCCCCTGCGGGCACCACGATTTCCTTCACCACATATTTCAGCGCATCGGCCACCGATTGCAGTAGACCAAACGGCCCCACCACGTTCGGGCCGCGGCGCATCTGCACCGCCGCCCAGATTTTGCGGTCGCCGTAGACAAGGAACAGCAAGCTGATCATCACAAAAGCAACGATAGCAAGGCTTTGCAGCGCTACCAGCAGCGCAATCCCCAGCCCGGTTTGCAGAAAGTCAGCCATGATCCCTCACGTTCCCTTTAGCCTTTGTGGCCCTTAACACGTTGGCCCTATCTTGGGCCTTAAACCGTCGGTATCCCCTGCGCACCACAATCGCGCACAGTCACTTCAGCATCTATCGTTTTCACACCGCGAGGCAGCGACGCCGAGATGGTGTAAACTGCATCCCCCCGCCAAACGCCAGCCTTTATCGCCACGTTCGTCCGCACATGACGCGCAAATCCAAAGCCCCGGATCAGCGCATATTGCGCCGCCGCACAGGCCGCATAAGCCGCCACATCCTTGTCATCCCGCGCACCCGTCATCGCCACCCGGAAATTCACCAGATCGCCGTCCAGCAGGATCGTCTCAATGCCCTTATAAGTCGGGTTGAACGCCGTATCGGTTTTCGGCTGCTCGCCCGCGCACGCGAACAGGCCAACAAAGGCTGCCAATCCGATCACAAGGGGGGCGAGAAGCCGCATCTGTTACTCCGCCGCCATCGCGGTTTTTGCGCGATCTGCTTCCATCGCTGCCAACTCGCCCATTACCTTCGACGCGCGCGCAATCGGGTTGGTCAGATAGAAGCCTTTGAAGGCATTGCGGAACGTCGCGCGGCCCATATCGCGAAGTGCCACCGGCTGCCAATCATTGCTTGGCACATGATCGACCATGCCCAGATGCGGATGCTGCGCGACAAGTGCGCGGCGCAATGCCGCCAAGCTATCCCACGGCAGGGTCTTGCCCACTTCCGCCGAGAACGCCCGCAAGATCGCCCAGCCCTCTTTCGCCTCACCCGGCGCAAAGCCCGCGCGCTGCGCCAGTTGTGGCCGGCCTTCGGTGTTGACGAACAGACCGCTTTCTTCCGTGTAAGCCGCCGCCGGGAAGATGATATCGGCGCGGTTTGCCCCTCGGTCGCCGTG
This sequence comes from Cypionkella sp., assembly GCF_030652235.1. Classification (GTDB taxonomy): domain Bacteria; phylum Pseudomonadota; class Alphaproteobacteria; order Rhodobacterales; family Rhodobacteraceae; genus Cypionkella. The sequence continues at coordinate 21,258 of NZ_JAUSBA010000003.1, read as the reverse complement.
CGAGCCTTGGTAGATCACGAACGGACCCGCAGCGATCTCGACCTCATCGGCGCCAAGGTTATAGATCACCTCGGCCCCTTCAACAGCCGCAGCCAACCCGCCCTCGGTCACAGCACCGACATCCATCGCACCGACGCGACCCGCCGCCGTGTGCAGCACCAGCAATTTGCCGCCCGCGCCCTGCGCATAGGCCATCGCATGCGCCAGAACCGCCTCACCATCGGCCTCGTTCAAAGCGCCCTGACCGATGATCACAATGGTATTCGGCTTTTCCGTCACCTTACCAACCAAAGCCGCCAATGCGGCGCGATCCGTGCCCATATGCTTGTAATCATAGGTCAAATCGACCGCTTCACCGATCAGCCCAACATTCGCGCCCGCCGACCACGCCTTGCGGATTCGCGCGTTCAACACCGGTGATTCAACGCGCGGATTGGTGCCAATCAGCAGGATGGTCTTGGCGCTGTCGATATCCTCAATCCGCGCGGTACCGACATACCCCGAGCGGTTCCCCATCGGCAAACGCGCGCCATCTGTGCGGCTTTCGACCTTGCCACCCAGCGACTCGATCACAGCCTTCAACGAATACGCCGCCTCAACCGAAGCCAGATCACCGACCAGACCAGCCACTTTTTTGCCCTTCACCGCAGCGGCGGCGAAAGCCAAAGCCTCACCCCAGCCCGCTTTGCGCAGACGGCCATTTTCACGGATGTAAGGCGTGTCCAGACGCTGACGGCGCAAGCCATCCCAGATGAAACGGGTCTTGTCCGAGATCCATTCTTCATTCACGCCATCATGGTTGCGCGGCAAAATCCGCATCACTTCGCGGCCTTTGGTGTCGATGCGGATGTTGCTGCCCAAAGCATCCATCACGTCGATGCTTTCGGTCTTGGTCAACTCCCACGGACGCGCGGTAAACGCGTAGGGCTTCGAGGTCAAAGCCCCCACCGGGCACAGGTCAATGATATTGCCTTGCAGGTTCGAATCCAGTGTGGCGTTCAGATACGAGGTGATCTCGGCATCCTCACCGCGCCCGGTCTGACCCATCTGCAAGATGCCCGCCACCTCCGAGGTAAACCGCACACAACGCGTGCAGGAAATGCACCGCGTCATCTTGGTTTCCACCAGCGGGCCAAGGTTCAAATCCTCAGACGCCCGTTTCGGCTCGCGGTATCGGCTGAAATCGACGCCAAAAGCCATCGCCTGATCTTGCAGATCGCACTCGCCCCCCTGATCGCAGATCGGGCAATCGAGCGGGTGGTTGATCAGCAGAAATTCCATCACGCCCTCGCGGGCTTTCTTCACCATCGGCGAAGTCGTCTTCACCACAGGCGCTTCGCCATTCGGGCCGGGTCGCAGGTCGCGCACCTGCATCGCGCAAGACGCCGCAGGTTTCGGCGGGCCACCGACAACCTCTACCAGACACATCCGGCAGTTGCCCGCAATCGTCAGACGTTCATGATAGCAGAACCGCGGAATCGCCACCCCGGCGACTTCCGCCGCCTGAATGATCGTCATCGCGCCATCGACTTCAACTTCGATCCCGTCGATGCTGACTTTCTTAAGGTTCGACATCCGCTTACTCCGCCGCCATTGGGGCGCAGGACCGGATTTGCATCCCCTGCGCTTCTTTCAAATAAGACCAGCCAAACGCTCGGTCCGTATCGCCGTTTGCTTGCAAATGCGCAAGCCGGGCGAGAGCTTCTTCCAGCGAGGGTTTATGCCCAACCGGCACCCACCACATCACAAAATGCATCTTGCCCAAAACCTCAAACCACTCGGCCCGCCGCTCATAGAACACCCGGTGCACCGTACCAAACACGAAACTCTCCAGCGCCGCCGCAGTTTCCCAAACCGTCAGGTTTGAGACAAACTGCGCATCGTCACCGATCTTGGCTTCGGTATTGCCAGTTCCCGGTTCCCCCGAGCCTTCCATCATCCAGACGAACCCCGGCATCCGCTTGCCAAGCCCGTTCACCCGGTCCAACGCGCCCATGAACTCCGCCACGCGCGGATCGTCGGTGGGGGCCAACAGGCGCCCCACGTTCAATTCGGCCAGATGGTATCCGGGCAAGTTGGTCATTTGTACGATCTCAGCAAACTGCCCGCCAAAGTGCCCTTGGCAATCTCGTCGCGGCCTGCCTTGCAATAGCTTTCAACATCGCCTTCGACCGCACCAGCAGCTTTCAGATAATCCGCCGCCAAGCCTTTGATGCGGGCCTTTTCGATCTTATCCTTGCGGAAGGCTTCCACCTCGTCCTCGGTGTAGCCTTTGTCGCGCAGATAGGATTTCAGCTCGTTCCATTTCGACAGAACCGTGAACATCTTGGCGCTGATCGAGGGGCAGGTGCTGCGGATGGTGTCGCCCACCCGGACGGCCACCAAAGAGTCGGTCACATGCGCATCTTTGTTCAACGGCTCCAGCGCAAGCGCCGGGCTGGCCGCCAACACAGCAACCAGCGTCAGAGTTTTGAAAATCTTGGTCATTTGGGCCTCCTTGGCATCAACTGCCCGGACCATATCGCGCGAAGCCCCTGATATCCCATGACAAGACCGTGTCTTGTGCAGGTTATCGCCCATCAAAGCCGCCCAGATCATGCGCAGCCCCCTTTGAACAGCCACGCGGCGCCCGCGTAATGGCCGTAAGCCGCGCGGTTCACCGATGCCCCGCGCGAGGCACAAAATGCCTCCGCCGCACGTTTCGCCTCAGCGCCTTCAAAATTGCCAAACCCAGCGCCATGCCGCGTCACAGCCAAAACCGCCCCGCTTTCACTGCGCTGCAGATCAGCAATGTAAGACCGCCCCGCCAGCTCCACCGAAACCGGGCCGCTTTCCGCCAAACCCATCGGGCGCGCACCATTCACGCAACCCGCCAGTCCAGCAAAACTGATCACCACAGCCGCCCGCATCATGCGCAAGCCCCCGCGAACATCAACTGGCCTTTGACAATCTTCGGCTGCACCGCGCGAAAGCCATACCCCTCACCCACGCAGGCATCCTTGACCAGCGCCCGGCCAATCTTACGCTCGTAAGACATCGAGCCGCCGTCGATCCGCCACACCCGCGCATCGTACGGCCCTGCGGTATGCTCTGCGGTGATCTCAACCATATATTTGATGCCCTTGTGCTCGGCTGGAATCTGCAAACCCGGATAAGCCTCAGCACCCGCCATAAGCGGGGCAAAGCCGATCGCGATTGCCAAAGCCAGACCGAACTGCATCCTCTACTCCGCCGCCATCGCGCCCATGCGCCCGGTTTTCTTCGCCTTGATCCGGTCCTCGATTTCCTCACGGAAATGCCGCACCAGTCCCTGAATTGGCCAAGCCGCCGCATCACCCAAGGCGCAAATGGTGTGGCCTTCGACCTGTTTGGTCACCGACAAAAGCATGTCGATTTCCTCAACCTCGGCCTCGCCGCGCACCAGACGGTCCATCACCCGCATCATCCAGCCGGTGCCTTCGCGGCAGGGCGTGCACTGGCCGCAAGATTCGTGCTTGTAGAACTTCGACAGCCGCCAAATCGCCTTAATCACGTCCGTCGATTGATCCATCACGATCACCGCCGCCGTGCCCAGACCGGATCTTTGCTCGCGCAGCCAATCAAAATCCATGATCGCATCTTCGCATTGCGCAGCATTCAGCATCGGCACCGAAGACCCGCCGGGGATCACCGCTTTGATGTTCTTCCAGCCGCCGCGCACGCCGCCGCAATGCACATCCAACAACTCGCGCAACGTGATCGACATCGCTTCTTCAACCACACACGGGTTGTTCACATGGCCGGAAATCCCGAACAGCTTGGTGCCCGCATTGTTCGGCCGACCAAAGCCCGCAAACCAAGCCGCGCCGCGCCGCAAAATCGTCGGCACCACGGCAATCGATTCGACATTGTTCACCGTGGTCGGGCAGCCATACAGCCCCGAACCTGCCGGGAACGGCGGCTTCATCCGCGGCATGCCCTTTTTGCCCTCAAGGCTTTCCAGCAGCGCGGTTTCTTCACCGCAGATATAAGCGCCAGCGCCGTGATGCAGATAGCAGTCAAAATCCCAACCGGATTTCGCAGCATTCTTACCCAGCAGCCCCGCGTCATAGCACTCGTCCAAAGCCGCCTGCAAAGCCTCACGCTCGCGGATGTATTCGCCGCGAATGTAGATGTAGCAGGCATTCGCCCCCATCGCGAAAGCCGCGATCAAAGCACCTTCGATCAGCGTGTGCGGATCATGCCGCATGATCTCGCGGTCTTTACAAGTGCCGGGCTCAGACTCATCGGCGTTGATCACCAGATAAGACGGACGGCCATCCGATTGCTTCGGCATGAACGACCATTTCAACCCGGTCGGAAACCCTGCCCCACCGCGCCCGCGCAACCCCGAAGCCTTCATCTGCTCGACAATGGTATCCTTGCCGCGCGCAATAATCTCGGCCGTGCCATCCCAATGGCCGCGCGCCCGGGCGCCCGCCAAAGAACGGTCGTGCATCCCGTAAAGGTTGGTAAAGATGCGGTCCTTATCGTCGAGCATAGCTGCTTCCTTACGTGCGGCGCTTGCGCCAAATTTGATACGTCACGATCAGCGCCCAGATGAACCCGGCCAAAGCCGCGAGATCGAGCAGAAACGTGTATTTTAGCGGTAGCCCAAGTTCCGCGCCAATCTGTTGACCCGCCATCCACAAGATCATCGTGCCCGCAATCACCAAAGCCACCAGCCTGGTTTGCCGCGCCGATGTATCCTGAGGCCCCGGAGCCGCCATCTCAGTGCTGCCCATGCCCGTGATCGTGGCCATGATCATCGCCATCATGGCCCTGAGCCTCGGTCAATTCTACGCCGCCATTGCCCAAAAGCACTGCATAAACCCCGAACACCATCAGCCCGACAATCACCGCCGCAAAGCCGCCGATCTCGCTCAGCCAGCGCGCCAATCCAACCGCGATCAAAGCGGCCAGAACAGCAACAAGCCAGCCGCCAGCCCAAGGTCCATCAACGGCCCCATCATCTGCAGGGTGATCATGTGCGTGGTCCATTATAACCCTCAATACTCATTGGTCTTAGCGCGGATCACGAAGGCTTCCATACCGATCTCACCGATCAGCTTGGCCTGCGCCACCCATTTATCGCGGCTGACCCGGCCCCGGAAGCCTTTCAGGTTGCCATCCATCCACGCCACTTCCGCAGGCCCAAAAGCCGCGATCTGATCAAAGTGGAAAATCCCCAAAGCGAAACACAGCTTCTCTAAAACCGGGCCGATACCTTCGAGTTTCTGCAAATCATCTGCCACGCCACCACGCGGCTCAACCAGCCCCGCGGGCTTGGCGTCGCCCAAAGGTACCGGAGTTTTCACCTCGGGCGTCGCAAGCGGCGTCGCGTCTGGCGCATTGCCGTCGGCAACGGGCCGCCCCGTCGACATCACAGGTGCTTCCTGCACAGTCACCCCGGTTTTATCCGCCACCGCAGCCGCACCCGGCTTTGGCTCAATGGGCGCGCCAACCGCAGGCGTGACAGCCTCGGGCATCGCCGCCAATTTCGGATCGGTGGCGACAATCTTCGCGATCCACGGCGTCAGCAACGGCACTTCGGTGCCATCAATCCGCTTCACCGTGTCGCCAATGTCCACCGCCGCCTGCACACTTGCATTATGCGTCTTGCGTCCCGCTTCATGCGCTTTCAGCGAGGTCAGCCCCGACAAAGGCTCCGACGCATAGCGCCCGTTTTGCGGCCCCGGCACCGGAACCTCACCCTTCGAGAACCGCCCGATCAACGCCCGCAGCTTGGCGGGCGTCAGATCCTCGTAATAATCCTTGCCGATCTGCGCCATCGGCGCATTGGTGCAAGCGCCCAGACATTCGACTTCTTCCCAGCTGAATTTGCCATCCGCTGACAAAGCATGTGCCTTACTGGAAACCAGCTCCTTACACACCGCAATCAACTCCTCGGCCCCGCAAATCATGCAAGACGTGGTGCCGCAAATCTGGATATGTGCCACCGAACCAACAGGTTGCAGCTGAAACATGAAGTAAAACGTCGCCACTTCCAGCGCGCGAATATACGCCATCCCCAGCTTATCGGCCACATGCTCAATCGCCGGACGGGTTAACCACCCCTCTTGCTCTTGCGCGCGCCACAACAGCGGAATGATCGCCGAGGCCTGACGCCCCGCCGGATATTTCGCAATCTGCCCTTCCGCCCAAGCCAAATTGGCCGAGGTAAAAGCAAACGACGCGGGTTGTTCTTTGTGCAGACGGCGAAGCATTAGCGGTCGACCTCCCCGAACACGATATCCATCGTGCCGATGATTGCAGAAACGTCGGCCAATTGGTGGCCCTTGCAGATGTAATCCATGGCTTGCAGGTGCAAAAAGCCCGGAGCCCGGATTTTAGCGCGGTAGGGTTTGTTCGACCCATCCGCCTTCAGATACACGCCAAACTCACCCTTCGGCGCTTCAACCGACGCGTAAACTTCCCCTGCGGGCACATGGAAGCCCTCGGTGTAAAGTTTGAAGTGGTGGATCAAAGCCTCCATCGAGGTCTTCATCTCACCGCGTTTCGGCGGCGACAGCTTGCCGCGGGTCAACACTTCACCCGGCTCGGCCCGCAGTTTGGTGAGGCACTGCCGCATGATGTGCAAAGATTGCGTCATCTCTTCCATCCGGCACAGATAGCGATCATAACAATCGCCGTTTTTGCCAACCGGAATTTTGAACTCGAATTCGTCGTAGCATTCATAGGGTTGGCTACGCCGCAAATCCCATGCCAGACCCGATCCACGCACCATCACGCCCGAGAAACCGTATTTAAGAATGTCGTCTTCGGTCACCACGCCAATATCGGCATTGCGCTGCTTGAAGATGCGGTTTTCGGTCAACAGCCCATGCAGATCTTCCAGCACCTGAGGGAAAGTCTCGGTCCAAGCCTCGATATCATCGATCAGATCGGGCGGCAGATCCTGATGCACGCCACCGGGCCGGAAATAAGCCGAGTGCAGACGTGCGCCGGACGCGCGCTCGTAAAACACCATCAGCTTTTCGCGTTCTTCAAAGCCCCAAAGCGGCGGCGTCAAAGCCCCCACGTCCATCGCTTGCGTGGTGGTGTTCAGCAAATGGTTCAGAATCCGGCCAATTTCCGAATAAAGCACCCGGATCAATGACGCCCGGCGCGGCACAGCCGTCCCCGTCAGACGCTCAATCGCCAGACACCAAGCATGTTCCTGGTTCATCGGCGCCACATAGTCGAGGCGGTCGAAATACGGCAGGTTTTGCAGATAGGTCCGGCTTTCCATCAGCTTTTCAGTGCCACGGTGCAGCAGACCGATATGCGGATCGCAGCGTTCAACAATCTCGCCGTCCAACTCTAGAACCAAACGTAAAACCCCATGCGCCGCAGGGTGTTGTGGGCCGAAGTTGATGTTGAAGTTGCGGATACGCTGCTCACCGGGCAGGGTGTCAGTCGTGCCATCGTCATAGGTGTTCACGCGGATATCGCCGTCCATCATGCGAAGCCCTTTTCCATATTCTTAAGCCATGCCTGCGGCAAAGCCGGAAACATCGTGGCGACATATTCATATTGCGGTCTGAGCCACAGCAAAGCCCGCGCCCGCAATGGCTCGGGCAATTCCAAAGATTTGCCCTCGTGCACCAGACGATCTAGTGCGGCTGGCGCAGGTGTCAGCCCCAGATGCGCCGAAAGCTTTGCTATGCCCGGTATCGTCATCAATTCTTCCTGAAACAGCACCAGCAAAGATTTCACCGGGACCGCCCGCGTCAACTTTTCCAAAATTGCTGCGTAATCGCCGCGTGCCACAATGCCCTTGCCCTCGCCCGCCAGATCACCATCCAAAATCGCCGCCATCTGCGCCTCGGCGACCTGCGCAAAGCGGTCAGGTTCCGCGCGCGCAGCAATCATCCGGACATGACTCCAAAGCCGTGCCAAGGGATCGCGGATCAGATAAACAAAACGCGTGTCCGCCGCCACCTGCGAAAGCCGCGTCAAATCCACCTGCGACATCATCCCATAGGCCGGGGTTACATCGCCCACCAGCCGCGCCTGCCCCATATTTGCGGTCAAATACGCGCGGTAAGCCGGCAAATCAATCGCCCGATGCGCCAAAACAGCCCGCCATTCGATCAGATCGGCCAAGCGCTGCGCCACGACGAGCTTGCGCGCGTCCGCCGCCACGCCCAAGCGTGCCTGCATTTCAGCAATCTTGCGATCCATCCCGCGCAAAGCGCCGTCAAACTGCGCTGCATTCTTTAACGAGAAATAATGCAATTCTTTGATTGTGCGGAAATGACATTGCGGATGCGCAGACAGGTGATCGTATAGCCAGGATGTCCCCGCTTTCGTCGCCCCCACGCAAAACAGCAATGTCGGTTCTTTACTCACCAGATCAGGCCTTTTTTTCATCACCCGGCAGGATGTACTTGGCACCCTCCCACGGGCTCATGAAATCAAATTGACGGTATTCCTGCACCAGATTGACCGGCTCATAGACCACCCGCTTTTGCACCTCGTCGTAGCGCACTTCAGTATAGCCGGTGGTCGGGAAATCCTTGCGCAGTGGATGCCCCCGGAAACCATAATCTGTCAGAATCCGCCGCAAATCCGGGTGGCCCGAGAACAAAATCCCGAACATATCGAACACTTCGCGCTCAAACCAATTTGCCGAGGGATGCACGTGATGGATCGAGGGCACCATATCCTCTTCGCCCACCGCCACCTTCAGCCGGATGCGGGCGTTGGTGTACATCGATAGAAAGTGATAAATCACATCAAACCGCTCCACCCTTTCCGGGTGATCGACGGCAGTAATATCGACCAGCGAGGAAAACTTGCAGGCCGGATCAACGGTCAGAAAGCCAATGAACGACACCAGCGCGGGCAGCGCCACCGTCACGTTCAACTCTCCAAACGCCAGTTCCGTGCCCAGCACCGCATCCGGGCGTTTCTGTGTCAAATAGTCGGCGAGTTCAACCAAATCAGCCATATCGCCCCCTTAACGCACAAGCGTGCCAGTGCGGCGGATTTTCCGCTGCAACTGCAAAATACCGTAAAGCAAAGCTTCCGCTGTCGGCGGGCAACCCGGCACATAGATATCGACCGGAACGATCCGATCACAGCCGCGCACCACCGAATAGGAATAGTGGTAATAGCCGCCGCCATTCGCGCAGGACCCCATCGAGATCACATAGCGCGGCTCTGGCATCTGATCGTAAACCTTGCGCAGCGCCGGGGCCATCTTGTTGGTCAAGGTGCCCGCCACAATCATCAAATCCGACTGCCGCGGGGAAGCCCGCGGTGCCGTGCCAAAGCGTTCAAGATCATAACGCGGCATCGAGGTGTGCATCATCTCAACAGCGCAACAGGCCAACCCGAAGGTCATCCAGTGCAAAGACCCGTTGCGCGCCCAGTTGATGATATCTTCCGTCGTGGTCAGCAGAAACCCCTTGTCCTGCAACTCGCGGTTCAGCGCTTGCGTCGCAACCTCGCGGTCCGGCCCCGCCGTATTTGCCCCAGCCATCACGCCCATTCCAGTGCCCCTTTTTTCCACTCATAGGCAAAGCCCACGGTCAGCACGCCCAGAAACACCATCATAGACCAGAATCCGACCATCGAAATCTGACCAAACGCCACAGCCCAGGGGAACAGGAACGCCACCTCTAGGTCGAAGATGATGAACAGGATCGACACCAGATAGAACCGCACGTCAAACTTCATCCGCGCGTCGTCAAAGGCGTTGAAGCCACACTCATAGGCCGAGACCTTTTCCGGGTCCGGGTTGCGCACCGCAATCAATGCGGCGGCAAGGATCAGCACAAGGCCAAGCCCGACAGCAATCGCAAGAAGAATAAGGATGGGCAGATACTCACGAAGAAGATGATCCACGCGAAGCGCTCCTTCTGCTGGCAGATACGCGCCGCAAGCGCTTTGGCCCACGTCACTCTTGCTGATGCGTTTACCCCGGCCCCTTGGCGGGGTCAACCAAAGCCCGCAGGAAAAGATGGCCATGCTGCCCGCTAAGCCCCTGGTTTTTGCGGGGCAATACATGAGTATTTCGCTAAGAAATTACGCTTTCCCCGCCCCCCTTGTGCAAGCGCAGCAAACCGCCCATCTAACAGGCAGAAATCGCAGGAAAGCTCTCCTCATGCGCACCATCGCCGTCCTTACCCTCGCCCTGCTGCCGCTCACGGCCCATGCCGAAGAAGTCGGCCGAGTCGGTGTCGATTGGGTCGGCAATGACATCATCATCGAGGCAATCCCCGACCCAAAGGTGCAAGGCGTCACCTGCCACATCAGCTATTTCGAACGCTCGATGTGGGATCGGCTGTCGAAAGGCAACTGGTTCGAAGACCCTTCCAACGCCTCCATCGCGTGTCGGCAAACCGGGCCGATCACCGTGGGCGATATCGATATGTCCGAATCCGGCGAGACCGTGTTCAGGGAAAGCCGCTCGTTGGTGTTCAAATCGCTGAACGTCACCCGAATCTTCGATCAGAAAAATCAGGTGCTGGTCTATCTCACCCATGCCACTGAACTCAGCGATGGCTCGGCAAAAATGTCGATCTCGACGGTGCCGCTGTACAATCCCGCAAAACCCTAAGCCATCCGCTTAGGCCAGTTGGGCCGCCATCGTCAGCCCCGGCAAGGTGCCGGCATAAACCGATCCGGCCACCGGATTGCCCGGCGTGCCTCCGCCCGACAGCTGAAAAATCGCACCATTCAGATAGCCTGTGGCCGTCCCATGCAGAGTCATCGTCTTGCGCAAATACATCTCATAACCATTGTCCGTCGGATTGGCCTCAACGGCCGCATAGGCCGCCCAGTCAGACTTGCTGTCTTTTGCCGCGCGAAATTTCTCAATCGGCAGAAAATCTCCGCCACCCGCCGTCAGCGTCACCCGCGCGTTGCATTGCGGCCCCTTGGAATCGTCATGGTCCTTCATGCTGGACGCTTGGCAAATGTCGATCACCAACTGCCGTTCCGATCGCTCCCAGACCCAATCGACGATCTGGATATGCATGCCATTGGTCAGCATCAACACAGACCCGACATCGACCTGCGCCAACTGCCGCACCGGCTTGAACTTGGCGGCATAATCCAAAGGCCTGCGCCCGACATAACCCGATTCAATCCCTGCCGTCGCCAGATAGGTGCCGACAAACCCAATGCAATCCTGCCCCAGAACCGAGGCATCCAGCATCGCCTGCAAATAATCGGTCTGCTTAAAGAACGGCGCCAGCGTCGCATTTTTCGCCAGTGGTGCGGCCAGCCTGTCCACCATGCTCAGCACAGTGACAAAATCCTCTGGCATACCCTGCCCGGTGAACACCCGCCCCACGCCCTCGCCCGCCAAAGTGCTGCGATCCGCCGCCGTCCCCGCACTGGCCAAAGCCTGCCGCAGCACCGAGGCCAGGTTCGCCCCGCCAAACAAGGTATTGGCCGAGACATACCGCGTGATCGCCACCACCCCACCGGGATAGCCGGTGTAGCCCGGCACCACCAAGGACCGCAGCCGATTGACATAATGAAACGGATAAAGCTGTGCCTGCACGCCCATGACTGTCTCCAAAATCAGATGATCGTTTCAAATGTCAGAAGTTTATCACAGCGCCAGAAATTTCTCAAAGTCGGCATCAAACGACCCGCGCAATCCCGCCAACAGCGGACAAAACCGCTAAAGTTTATCTATAATTTTTCATCTTGGTAAAAATACTCCACAGGGGTCTGGGGGTGTGAAACCCCCAGCGGTCCGCCCCGCAAACCAACGCTTACTGAATAACCGGCAGCACCACCGACTCAGGCTCCGGCCCCTGCCCCACCACCAAAGCCTCCGCCCGGATGATCCGCGCAATCTGCGCGCAATCGGCGACCGAAAACGTCAACGGCACCCGCATATCGACCAGCCCGGCCAAAATCCGGTCGGTTTGCGGCAGCGATTGCACCTCGGCATAACCCCAATGCTGATAGCGCGAGGTAAACGCCACCGGCTCCGCCGCCCCAAACCATTTCAACTCGACCCCGCGCGCCAGCAACCGGCCCAACAACGCCCCCACCCGCGCCGCCGACCAGCCCGGCAGCAGGAACTGGAACGAAGACCCCACATAGGTTTCCTCCACAGGCCGGTCCACCAGTGTTAGGCCCGGCACACCGCGCAACCCCGCCTCCAGCGCACGGTAGCGCTCGCCCCAGCGTGCAACGCGGTCCGCCAGCAACCCCAACTGCGGCCGCAAAATCGCCGCCCGCAGATTGTCCATCCGGCCCGACACATTCGGCACCACCATGCGCACCGCCTCAAATGCCGCTGCGCTTGGTGCAGCCCGGTGCCGCCCATACAGCATATACGACCCCGACAGCAGCACCGCGCGGGCCATCACCGCCTCGTCGTCCGAGATCAGAAACCCGCCCTCGCCCGCGTTGATATGCTTATAGGTCTGCATCGAATAGCAACCGATCAGCCCCGAGCGCCCCGAGGCCACACCCTTCCAAGCCGCCCCCATCGTATGCGCGCAATCCTCGATGATCAGCACGCCCAACCGCGCGCACAACGCGACCAATGCCTCCATATCGCACAGATGCCCGCGCATATGGCTGAGCATCAGCACCCTAGCCCCTGTGGCGCGCGCCTTCGCCTCCAGATCGCCAAAATCCAGCACCAAGGCTTCCGTCACCTCAACAAACACCGGACGCGCGCCGACCGAGGCTATCGCCCCCGGCACCGGGGCCAAGGTGAAGGCATTGGTCAACACAGGCTCGCCCGTCTGCACCCCCACCGCCCGCAAAGCGCAGCCCAACGCATAGCCACCCGAAGCCACCGCAAGGCAGTATTTCGCTCCCATCAGGCCCGCAAATTCCTCCTCCAGCAAAGCCGCCTCCGCGACCTCGCCCGCGGCGGTGTTATAGCGATGCAACCGCCCATGCCGCAGCACGGCAATCGCTGCCTCAATCCCGGCCTCTGGAATAGGCTCTTGCTGGGTGAAACTGCCGCAAAACACTTCCTCAATCACAGCCTTTTCTCCTCAATCGGCACGATCAGCACGAACATCACCAAGGTCAAAGCCATCCCGGCCCCCGCCACAAAGAACCCCACATCCGGCGATTGCCAGCCGCCCGGAGCCATAAAATACCCGAAAATCTGGCTGAAAAGCACCGTGCCCGCCAACATCGCGACGTTCATAATCGCCGAAATCCCGCCCTGCAACTCGCCCTGCGCATCATCCGGCACGCGCTGCGTCATCATCGCCGTCAGCATAGGATGAATAAACCCCTCCGGTCCATGCACGATCATCAACAGCACCACCACCGTCAGCGACCCGGCCAGCCCATAGCCCGAGGCCGCGATCAATGCCGACACCAGCCCGATCAGTGCCAGATTGCGCTCGCCGAACCACTTCACCCCAAGCCCGGTCAAGCCGCCTTGAAACGCCGCCATCACCACGCCAAACACCGCCAAAGTCAGCCCGACCATCGAAGGCGACCAGCCAAATTTCGCCATCCCCCAATAGGGCCAAATCGCCGGATAGACGCTGGTGAAAAAGAAGAACGCAAACATCACCGCACACATCGGGATCACGCCCTGATAGCTGCGAAACACCTTGAACGCGCCCAAAGGGTTCGAGCGCGCCAAACTAAAAGCCCGACGGTTCTGCGGGGCCAAAGTCTCGGGCAGCACGAACCAGCCATAAATCAGGTTCAACCCCGAAATCGCCGCCGCCACAAAGAACGGCACCCTTGGGCCAAACTCACCCAACACCCCGCCCAAGGCTGGCCCCAGCACAAAGCCCAACCCAAACGCCCCGCCCATCATGCCGAAATACTTTGCGCGCGCGGCAGGCTCGGTCACATCGGTGATAAACGCATTGGCAATCACCCAGCTAGAGCCACACACCCCGGCAATCACCCGACCGACGAACAACCAGATCAAGCTGGGCGCAAGCCCCTGCAACAGATTGTCCAGCCCCAGTCCCGCAATCGCCAACAGCAACAGTGGGCGGCGGCCAAACCGATCCGACAGATTGCCCATCAGCGGGCTGAACGCAAACTGCGCCATCGAGAACGCGAAAAACATCCAGCCGCCAATGATCGAGGCTTCGGACAGGCTGACCTGCCCCACCTGCTCGATCAGTTGCGGCAAGACTGGAATGATCAGGCCAAAGCCGATCATGTCCAGCAAGACACACAGCAACACAAAGATAATCGCGTGGCGGGATGGCGCTTTGGTCATGGCCGCAACCTAGGGCGCGACCCCGTTCCTGTCAAACTGGCTTGAAAAGCGCGCGCGCCCACAAGATATTGTGTGAAGAAAATGCACTGCCACAAGTCACTCCCCGCGGGGAAGAAACGAATGCGCCAAACGCGTCGCGTTTCTATGCTAACAGCCGCGCCACCAGCCCCTCCAAATCCTCAAACCGATGCAGCAGCGCCTCTGGTTCCAGCCGCGCCACCCCCGCCCCCTCTGGCCCAAACGTCACCAGCGCCACCGGCACCCCCGCCGCAAGCCCGGTCAGCCGATCGGTCTCGGTATCGCCAATCAGCATCGAGCGCCCGACAGCCCCACCAACCCGCCGCACCACCTCAACATAAGGTGCCGGATCGGGCTTGCGCACGGGCAGCGTGTCTGCCCCCACCAGCGCCCCGAACAAATGGCTCACCCCCAGCCGCTTCACCAATTCCACCGCCAACCCCTCGGGCTTATTGGTGCAAATCGCCGTCCGATATCCGGCCGTCAGCAAAGCCTCCACCGCCTCAACCGCCCCCGGATACATCCTTGTATGCACATCAATCCCATCGGCATAAGCTGCCAGCAGCACCGGATAATGCGCCGCAATATCCGCCTCGGAATACCCCACCCCCAACCGATCAAACCCCGCCCGCAGCATCGCCCGCCCGCCGTGAAACGCCACCAGCACATCGCGCTGATCCAGCACCACGCCATGCCCCAACTGCACAAAACAAGCATTGGCGGCAGCCAGTAAATCCGCACTGGTATCCGCCAGCGTGCCATCCAGATCAAACACCACCGTTTTCATTTTGTAACCTTGCGTGAAGAACCACCCCTTGCGGCCCCGCCGATCCGGGGTAAAACGGGTGCAAAAGAAAAGGAAGAGGCAGATGTCGGTTTCATTCATCATATTGGCGGCAGGCATGGGAAGCCGGATGAACTCCGACACGCCGAAAGTGCTGCACCACATCGCCGCCGCCCCGCTGTTGCACCACGCCCTGACCGCCGCCCGCAACCTAGAGCCCGCGCGCATCGTCGTCGTCACCGGGCATGAAGCCGCCCTTGTCACCAAATCCGCCGAAGCCTTCGATCCTTCCGTCGAATGCGTCGTGCAAGACCCGCAACTTGGCACCGCCCATGCTGTTGCCCAAGCAGCCCCCCTGCTGGCCGAGATGAGCGGCGAAGCGATCGTACTTTACGGCGACACCCCGTTCATCCGCCCCGAAACCCTAGAGGCCATGCTGCACGCCCGCGCCCGCCATTCGGTGGTGGTACTGGGCTTTGAAGCCAAAGATCCGGGCCGTTACGGTCGGCTGGTGACCTCTGGCGAAAGCTTGAAAAAGATCGTCGAATACAATGATGCCAGTGATGAAGAACGCCGCATAACCCTCTGCAATTCTGGTGTGATCTGCGCCTCCGCCAAAACCCTGTTTCAGCTGATCTCCCGCGTCGGCACCGCCAACGCCGCCGCCGAATACTACCTGACCGACATCGTGGAAATCGCCCAAGCCAGCGGCCTGTCCGCAGGCGTCGTGATCTGCGACGAGGCCGAAACCCTCGGCGTCAACACCCGCGCGCAACTGGCCGAGGCCGAAGCCGCCTTCCAATCCCGCGCCCGTGCCGAGGCCCTAGAGAACGGCGTCACCCTCACCGCCCCTGAAACCGTGTTCTTCGCGCTGGACACTCATATCGGCCGCGACGCTATCATCGGCCCGAACGTGATCTTCGGCCCCGCAGTCACCATTGAATCCGGAGCCGAGGTCAAAGCCTTCTGCCACCTCGAAGGCTGCCATATCTCGCGCGGCGCGGTCGTCGGCCCGTTCGCAAGGCTCAGACCCGGTGCCGAACTTGCCGAAGACGTCCATGTCGGAAACTTCGTTGAAATCAAAAACGCCATCCTCGATGAAGGCGTCAAAGTTGGCCATCTGACCTATATCGGAGACGCTGATATTGGCGAATTTTCCAACATCGGCGCGGGCACTGTCACCTGCAACTACGACGGCGTGATGAAACACCGCACCAAAATCGGCAAACGCGCCTTCATCGGTTCCGCGACCATGCTGGTTGCCCCCGTCACCATCGGCAACGACGCCCTCACCGCCTCGGGCTCTGTGATCACCGAAAACGTGCCCGATGCAGCCCTCGCAGTTGGCCGTTCAAAACAAGTCAACAAACCGGGGCTCGCCACCAAGCTGATGGCCCGCCTCAAGGCGATCAAAGCCGCGAAAGGCAATTCGTAAATGTGTGGAATTGTTGGTGTTTTGGGCAACCATGAAGTTGCCCCCTTGCTGGTCGAATCCCTCAAACGGCTTGAATATCGCGGCTACGACAGCGCAGGCATCGCCACCGTGCATAAAGGCAAACTCGACCGCCGCCGCGCGGTGGGCAAACTGGTGAACCTCTCCGATCTGCTGGTCCACGAACCCCTCGCGGGCAAAGCGGGCATCGGCCACACCCGTTGGGCCACCCATGGTGCTGCCACCACCACCAACGCCCATCCCCACCGCTCTGGCCCGGTCGCCGTGGTGCACAATGGCATTATCGAAAACTTCCGCGAGTTGCGCGCTGAACTCTCCGCCGCAGGCCTGACACAAGAATCCGAGACCGATACCGAGACAGTCGCCCTTCTTGCGCATCTGTACATCAGCCGGGGTGCCACCCCCATTGTGGCCGCCCGCCAAACCCTGAAGCGCCTGCATGGTGCCTTCGCTTTGTGCTTCCTGTTTGACGGCGAGGAAGACCTGATCATCGCCGCCCGCAAAGGCTCGCCGCTCGCCATCGGTCACGGTGATGGCGAGATGTTTGTCGGCTCTGATGCCATCGCTTTGGCCCCGATGACCGACCGCATCACATATCTGGAAGAAGGCGACTGGGCGGTGATCACTCGCCAAGGTGCTGTGATCTATGATGAAATGGATCGCCTTGCCAACCGACCCGAAGCCCGCATCCAAGTCGATGCCACCCGCATCGAAAAGGCAGGCTACAAGCATTTCATGGCGAAAGAAATCGCCGAACAACCTGTCGTCATAGCCGACGCCCTGCGCCGCTACGTCCAAAACGGCGCATTGCAACTGCCCGCCGAGGTTGATTTCGCTGGCGTGGATCGCCTCACCATGGTCGCCTGCGGCACCGCGAGCTATGCCTGCCACGTTGCGAAATACTGGTTCGAACAAATCGCAGGCTTGCCTTGCGAAATCGACATCGCCTCCGAATTCCGCTACCGTGAACCACCTTTGTCGCCCAACCAATGGGCGCTGTTCGTCAGCCAATCTGGTGAGACCGCCGACACCCTCGCGGCCCTGCGCTACACCCGCGAAAAAGTCGCGAAAATCGTCGCCGTGGTCAACGTCCCCACCTCCTCTATCGCCCGCGAAGCCGATCTGGCCCTGCCGATCATGGCGGGGATTGAGGTGGGCGTCGCCTCAACCAAAGCCTTCACCTGCCAGCTCATCACCCTCGCCCTGCTGGCACTGAAAGCCGCCAAAGACCGCGGTCGCCTCACCCCGGAAACCCTTGCCCAACACCTCACCGACCTCGCAGCCCTTCCCGGCCTGATGAACCATGCCCTCGCCCTGTCCACCACCATCGCCGCCATCGCCGAGGAACTGTCAGAGGCGCAAGACGTGCTGTTCCTTGGTCGGGGTGCGATGTTCCCCCTCGCCCTTGAAGGCGCGCTAAAGCTGAAAGAAATTAGCTACATCCACGCCGAAGGTTATGCATCAGGTGAACTCAAACACGGCCCTATCGCGCTGATCTCACCGCAAGTCCCGGTGATCGTGCTTGCCCCCCGCGATCCTTTGTTCGAGAAAACCGTCTCCAACATGCAAGAAGTCATGGCCCGCCATGGCAAAGTTCTGCTGATCTCCGATGCCCAAGGGATCAAAGAAGCTGGCATGGATTGCTGGAAAACCATCACCATGCCAGAGGTGTCCAACGCCTTCGCGCCAATCCTCTACGCCATCCCGGCGCAACTTCTGGCCTACCACACCGCCATCGCCAAAGGCACCGATGTCGACCAACCCCGCAACCTCGCAAAATCGGTAACCGTCGAATGATCGCCTCCAGCTATATTGACCGCGCTTTGTCACAACTGCACGCCCTCGCTGACCCACAAAAAGCCATCGAGGCGCAGGCCTATCACAAAATCGACCGTCCCTATCTCGGCCTGAAAGTGCCGCAGATTGAGGAACTCACTAGCGTCTGGCGCGCCGAGTGCAGCCTTGAAGACCGCGTCCAACTGGCAAGTGATCTATGGGACAGCAATATCCACGAGGCCCGCATCGCTGCCGCCAAGCTGCTGACTCAAGCCCGCATCAAACCCGATGACGCCGCCGCATGGGATCTGATCTGCCAATGGGTGCCTCAATTCGACGCTTGGGCCATCGCCGATCACGTCTGTATCGCCGCCCAAAAGCGCATCACCGCCGACCCCGCCCGCATCGAGACCGTAGAAACTTGGACCACGTCCGAGAACATGTGGACCCGCCGCGCCGCCCTCGTCTCCACCCTGCCCTTCACCAAGCAGAACTTCCCAAAAGAGTTTGAGCTGGAAATCCGCGACCGCGTCCTTGGCTGGGCATCGGTCTACATCGACGACAAAGACTGGTTCATCCAGAAAGCCGTTGCTTGGTGGTTGCGCGATCTGTCAAAACACGACCCCGTACGCACCGCCGCGTTCCTCGACCAGCACGGCGAACGGATGAAAAGCTTCGCCCGCAAAGAAGCCGCGCAATATCTGGGCTGAACCTCTGCCATTAAACCGATTCACGTGGCGCAAATCGCCATTATTCTGCGTAGATCGTAACCTCAGGCAGATCGGTCAACCCCAGCCCCAAAGCGCGATACGCCGCCAGCGACAACGATGCAGCCCCGCTTCCCGGCAACAAATCCACCGCCACCGAAGCGCCGTTTTGCGTCACCACCCGGCCCTTGCCCGGTGCGACCACCAGCGGTGATTTCACCCAAAGCCCCTGCTCCGCCGGGTTGCCCAAAGCCACCACGGCAGCCCCCAAAGCCCGCTCACCGCCCGCAGGCTTGGCCGCAACCGCCGCCGCCCGCTCGGCCGCCGTGGTCTGATCCAGCGCCGCTGCCGAAGCGCCAGCGCCAATCACCGGACGCGCCACCGCAGCCTCGGGAGTTGCCGCCGAAGGATGTTTCATCAAAGCGCAGCCCGAAAGCCCCAGCGCCACACTCATCAGGATCAAAGCTTTTTGCATCATCCCCAGACGATACCGTGCCGTGCCCCGCCCCGCAACTGTCGCATTCCGCCTTGCCGCCCGCCGCGCGCGCGCCTACTTTAACAGCATGTTAGAGATGCCCCTCATCGATCCCTTCGCCCGCGCAATTTCCTACCTGCGCGTCTCGGTCACCGACCGCTGCGATTTTCGCTGCGCCTATTGCATGACCGAACACATGACCTTCCTGCCGAAAGCCGAGTTGCTGACGCTGGAAGAGCTCGACCGGTTGTGCAGCAATTTCATCGCTTTGGGCGTCGAAAAACTCCGCATCACCGGCGGCGAACCCTTGGTGCGCAAAGGCATCATGACGTTCTTCGAGGCGATGTCGCGCCACCTGCAAACTGGCGTGTTGAAAGAACTCACCCTCACCACCAACGGCTCGCAACTGCGCAAATATGCCCAAGATCTCGCCGCCTGCGGTGTGAAACGCATCAATGTCTCGCTCGACACCCTCGACGACAAAAAATTCGCCGAAATCACCCGCTGGGGCCGCTTGGCCCAAGTGCTGGATGGTATTGAGGCCGCGAAAGAGGCAGGTCTGCAAGTCAAGATCAATGCCGTCGCCCTGAAAGGCTTCAACGAAGATGAGCTTTTCAGCCTAACCGCTTGGTGCGCCGCTGAAAATCACGACCTGACCTTCATCGAAGTCATGCCAATGGGCGACATGGGCGAAGCCCAACGCATCGACCAGTACTGGCCCCTGAAAGACCTGCGCACCCAGCTTGCCACCCGCTACACCCTAGAGGACCTTCCGGATCGCACCGGCGGCCCCGCCCGCTACGTCCGCCTGATGGAAACCGGCCAACGCGTAGGCTTCATCACGCCACTGACGCATAACTTCTGCGAAAGCTGCAACCGCGTCCGCCTGACCTGCACCGGCGAGCTTTACATGTGCCTCGGCCAAGAAGACATGGCCGACCTGCGCGCGCCGCTGCGCGCCAGCCCCGACGACACCGCCCTGCGCGCAGCCATCCGCCGCGCCATCGCCCACAAGCCGAAAGGCCATGATTTCGACTACACGCGGCAAGGGGTCAAAGGCCAGATGACCCGGCATATGAGCCATACAGGGGGGTAGGCGGGAGGCTTTTCGCGCCGATCTGGCTCAATCCACCGAAACAAACCGTCACTTGGAACGGCAGTTCTTGGTGTCAAAAACCGATGGCGCATCGAGTTTGATCAACCGCGAATTTTCGGGAATACCGTCCACATACTCCAAGATAGAGGCACTCTTATCAATGTTTGAAACGTCTTCATTCACTGTGATCATGGCAACGCGAACTTTTTGATTAGCGTCTTGCGACAAATACAATCAGCTTGCACGTAATTCCTTTGGCAGCAGAAAACTTTTGGCTGATCCAATTTGAAAATTTTGAACAATCGTAAATCTTGTATGCCTTCCATTGTTAGAAACAATCTGCTGATCTGATAACAACCGTGTCAATATCAGGATTGGAACTTACTCCAGAAACATTATCGAGTTCGCCTTGAACACTGCATTCAGACTGATGTGATGGCCTGATACTGGCGATCCGGGTGGTAAATTGCGTTCAAAATGGCGACGGCAATGCAGACAAGCCAAGATCTGAGATGGGCCAGGATCTTGCGGATGGTGTGGCCGCAGGCGCAGAGCGCGGCAAAGAGAGCGTCGCCGATGGTGCCTTTCAAGGCGCAGCGTGTGAGGCGCCCGTCAGTTTTCATGTGGCCGATTTCAGCCTTAATGGCGCTTCGGCGGCGGAGGTCGGCGATCAGCTTCGGTGTCAGGCCGCGCCTTGTGCCGCTGATCAGAACGCGGGTCCTGGTCTCGGCATGGCCGCG
>NZ_JAUSBA010000001.1 GCF_030652235.1 Cypionkella sp. | reverse complement strand
TTTTACAAAGTGACTGGCTCTGTTGATGGCGTGGATGTCCTCTTCTTCTGTGATGGCTTCAACACTCATCACATTGGCACTTTGCGATGCCGTCAGAAGGGGGCATCCACGCCATCAACAGAGCCACTATTCAATATACCATGGCTAATCGGCAGTCTGGGATCCACGTTCACATGGTTCTTGTAGCCGTAATGTGGCCTGCCGTGCTTCTTGGTCCACCGCGCATCGACGTCTTTCTGGCACCGCTTGGCAGGCTTGTCTGCCCAACCCGCCGGCGTCTCTCCCGCCTTGATCGCGGCGTTTTCCTCGCGTTTGTTGTGGTTGTGCGGCACCGGCACGATGGACGCATCCAGAATCTGACCGCCCCGCGCTATATAACCCCGCCGTGCCAGATACCTGTCAAATAGCGCGAACACCTCCTCCACTTTGCCCGCCTGCACCAGCGCCTCGAGATAAAGCCACACCGTCTTGGCGTCGGGCACCCGGTCCCCAAGGCCCCAGCCCAAGAAACCGCATGAACAAAAGTCGGTCGCGAACCTGATATCCGATCTGGTCATCAGACAGGTTGTAAAGCGCGCTCAGAACCAGCGTCTTGAACATCAGCACCGCAAAAAGCTCGGCCTATGGCGTTCTGATCCCATAGGCCTCAATTTTACGATACAGCGTCGGTCGCGAAATTCCCAGGGCAAGGGCTGCCTTGCTGAGATTGCCGTGGTGACGCTTCAGCGCGTCTTCAATCAGCCGGACTTCGGCCTGTTTCAGCGAAGCATCCCGCGCAAGGGTGGGCTCTTGCGTCGCAAACACCTCGGTCAATCCGGTTTTAGCCACGGCGGGCGGAGTGATTTCGCGGGGCAGATCGGCGAGTGTGACGGTGCGTGATTTCGCAAGACTGTGCAGCCCCAACACCACATTGCGCAGTTCTCGGACGTTGCCTGGCCAGACATGCGCCATCAACGCATCCTGAACCTCGGGGCTGAAGATCAGCCGATCCCGTCCGGTCTCAATGCAGATCTTGCGGATGTAATGCTCGGCGATCAGCAAGATATCTTCACCGCGCGCGTGCAGCGGCGGGATCGTCAGCACCAAGCTGCTCAGGCGGTAGAACAGATCGCGACGGAACCGTCCGGCTTCCACCTCATCGCGCAGGGCGCGGTTGGTCAAGGACAGCACGCGCAGCGCTTGGGCGGGAGGATGCGGGCCATGCAGGCGCGCACTGTGTTCCTCCAGAATGCGCAGCAGATAAAGCTGCGTCTCAGCCGAGGTTTCGCCGATCTCATCCAAACACAGTGGAGCGGTATCCCCCGACTGCAGCGGTTGCAGCAGCGCATCGCCAAACATTTTCGGGTTCATCGCCCCGCAGTTGACGGTGCGAAAGCAATCGGCACTTTCGGGCGACATCCGCGCGTGGATCAGGCGGGCAAACAGTTCTTTGCCAACCCCAGTTTGCCCCTCAATCAAAGTCGGCTGATTGGCCGAAGCGATGCGCTGAGCGGTGTCCAAGGCCTCTAGGATCGCGTCGCTTTTGCCGACGATCTTCAGCCCTGTGGTGCCGATTAACACCCCCGGCAAAGCCGGAGCCGAGGGTCGGATTGCCGGTGCCGCGTGGCACGCGCTTGGTCTTTGCCGGAACGCCAGCGCCGCCCCCTTGATCAATCCGTCGATCTCGATCAGCCGGATGTCATCGCAGCAATGCGTTCTGGGCAAAGCGGCGGCGATTTTTGCTTCGGAAATCCCATCGGGCAATTCCAGAAAATGCGCGCCCAGCCCCAAATCCTGATCCGACCGCCCGATATTGACGCCACTGTTGCGGCTGAAGATCAGCCTGCCGAAACTGTCGATGATCGCAAACCCATCCGAATTGTCCATCGCCCGACCGGGGATGCTGCTGATGCTGGCCTCGATCAGCCGAATGTTCATTAGAGATTGCTCTTGTTGCAGTACCAATTCGATGTCGTGGGCGGCAGTGGCGGCGAAGGCGGCGTTATGCTTTTGGAAAATCCGGGTCAGCCCGGAAAGATTGACCACGCCGATGATGCTTTGATCAATCGGATCGCGGATCGGCGCGGCGGCACAACTCCAGGCCTTCATACCTTCGCAGAAATGCTCCTCGCCATGCACATAAACTGGCTGGCCCGTCCACAAAGCTGTGCCGATGCCATTGGTGCCCGAGGCATGCTCGCTCCACAATCCGCCAACCGACAGGTTGATTTTGCTGGCTTTGCTGAGGGTGGAATTATCCCCAACCGTCTCCAGAATAAGCCCATCGCGGTCGGTCAGCAGCAGCATTGCTTCGGCCCCTGACAGCAAATCACCGATCCGCAGCATCGAGATTCGCGCGGCCCGACGCAACTCGGCCTGATCGTGGCTCGATTTTGTAGACACACCGCCGCGTTCTAAGGAGGGCGCCGCAAATTGGTCCGGCTTGATGCCCGTCGTGTTCGAGCGCACCCAAGATTGATAGATCAACGAGCGCACCCCGGTCATCGGCAGGCTGGGCGCGTTGCGGTTTGACAGAAATTTGCTCCACGCCCGCGAGGTTTCCCGCGGGTCTACATCGGTGAAATCAATACCCGTACGCGCAGCTTTAGGCGCGCTGCGCTGGTCAGATGTGATCATTTAAGTCTCCTCCCGTAGACTTAACCTTCGGCGCAGGGCAACCCTATTGTGATATGCTCCTGCTCCCACCGAAGTTTTTATCGGCATGGGCAAAACTACGCGATCTCAAGCCGCGCTTTGATGTCGTCTGCAAGTTCGTCGTCCGGATAGGCGCGATTGATCACCCGCAGTGCAAGATCCGCGATTTTCTCAACGATTTCAGGCTCTAGTGGGCTGATAAACCCGTTCTCCGCCGTTGCGATGAAAAAGCATCTCTCGCCATTGAACCGCTTGATTTCGCCCAAGAATGCCAGTTGCACGCCGGTGTTGCTATCCGCAAGCACCACCCGCCCGTTCAGGCTGACGCGGACATAGGGCACCGCCTCATCCGGTCTGCGCGGGGCTGCCTGATCGACGATGATCAACCCTTGCGCCTGCGGCGGTGGGGCCGCTTTGCGCGCCTTGTCCTGCGAATACTTGCCACCGCTGAGGGTATCGGCCAGCTTTTCGATGGTGCCCCAGTTGCGCTGAAGATATTCTTTGGCGCGCTTGTCTTCGGGCCTTGTCGCGCTATGTCTGGAATGGATATCCAATCGACTCACTCCTTGGTGTGCGATGGGTGTCATTTTGTCGCAGGCTAACACAGCCTGCGGCTTTTCCTTAATTGCATCGAAATCGGGCTAAAAACCCAATCCCGTGTAACAAAGCGTTACACGTGGCCTGTGGAGCGGTCAGTTTGGCCGTTGCTCGCCACCCGGCTCGGCTTTGGTTTGGATCTTCCCGCCCAACCGACCCTCGCTGATCCAGCGGGCGGCCAGAACAAACGCCCCGGTGGCGAAGTCGCGGCCATGGGCTGCGATCATTTCCTCGCCAATCAGGGCGATGCGCTGAAAGAACGCGTCTTTGCTTTTTTCTTCTGCGGTAAGTTCTGCGGTCATCGGAGTGCTTTCTGTGAACAGGGTCAGGATTTGAACATCGCGTCGGGGAATTCGACCAAAGCGGCAGAGCCATCGGTTCCGGCTAGGGCGAGGAAGCGGCCATCCGGTGACCAGGCCATTGCGGTGATCCCAGCGCCGGTATCTTCGCGCAGCAAAATCTCGGACGGTTGGCCAATTTCGGCAAGGCTCAGCAGCCCGTTGGCATAGCCGACCGCCACCAGATTGCGGTTGGGGCAGGTGGCGACCGTATTGACCAGCACGAGGCCAGCTTTGCCCGTCACCACAGTTCTGCCATCGTCCAGCGACCAAGCGGCGACGCGGAATGCGCCAGAAGCCGCAATTGTCTGGGTATTTCGTCCAAAGCCTGTGCTGCGCACGGCGGCGGGAAAGTTGCTGCGGTGAAGCATACTGTTCCGAGCGGTGTTGATCAGATAAAACCCATCCGCCGCCACGTGACAAACCAACCAAGCGCCATCGGGGTGCCACTGCAAGGCGGTGGCTGGCTCGGCAAGCAAACTCTCAACGGGTTGGCCGTTCAGTGTCTGAAGCGGCAACCGCCACACCGCATTGCCATGCGCCACGGCAAGCGTTTGCCCATCGGGCGAAAACGCCACGGCACTGATCTCTCCCGGCAACGCAACCATCTCCGGCTCGGTGGTCTCGGCAGTCGCGATGTAAAGCTGCGCGCCGCTCGCATAGGCCAAAGCCTTTCCATCCGCCGACGCCGCCAACACTTGAATCGCCGCCTGCGCACGCGGTGGGATATGATAAGCGATCCCCCCCGCCGACAGCGCGTTGATCCGGCCGCTGGTCTTGGCAAAGGCAAAACCCTGCGCGCCAAACGCCACCACATCCGAGCTTCTGCCTTGGCTGAACTCCGCCACTTTCAGCGGCAGAAAGGGCTTCTCACGTGCCGCTATCGTCAGCCGTCCGGTATCAATCGCGCGACGTGTGCGCTGGGTGGGCGAGGCTTTGTCTGCGGTGGCTGCCAGATGCACCGAACCATCCGCGCAGGCGAAAGCGACGGCGGATGTATCGGCGTTAAAGCGGATCTGCTGCACAGGCGAGGCCATCTGCCAATCGCGGGCAATCAGGTCAAAAAGCTGCAAATGGGCGCGTTCGTCTTTCATGGTGGTTCCCCCTTTTATGATTGGCACAGCGCGGAAATATCGGCGCCGATCCGGGCCAATAGCGCTTCCAGCTTCTCAGCTTCCTGCTCGGTTTCGGCCAAGGCCTGCTGGGCGGCACTCTGCTCTAAGTAGATTTGTTCCAAGGCGGATTGATCGACGGAACCCACCAGATCCCGCTCGGCGCACATCACCTCAATCTCTTTGCCAGCCACCCTCTGACGCCGGCTCAGCAGCTTGCAGTTCTCTTGGCACAGCAAGCCGACCACCGCGACCCGCAGTTTTTGCAACTCGGACATTTTGTCAGAAATCTGTTCTAAATCAGACATATAACTGCTCCGCGCCAAAACCGGACCTTCCCGATTTTTCCTCCGCAGGAAGCAGCATATCCGCACCCGAAAACATTGCGACAAAATGCTATTCCGTAACCATTCATTACAATGCGTAGCCGTTCGTTACAGAAAATTTTCTGTTTGGCCGCAACGGATTTTGCCCCTTACATGGCCATATCGAAGAAAAAGAACAGCTGCCGCGACAACTCAAGGTAGCTCAAAGAACGAAGGAAGGGAGGCCTGCGTTGCGAATGAAATTCACACCCCGTGAAACTGATCCGGCGTCTTGGATGGCTGCGATGCGCAGTTCTCTGACCTTTGCCGACGGTCCTGCCCACATCAACACGAACCAAAAAGGTGAGCAATAATGTCGACTCTGACACTCAACAAAATTACCGCGCAAAAGGGCATTTCGGTGGCCGATGCGACTCGAAAATGCGCCGATCTGGGGTGGAACCCCTCCTATGTGCAAGAGGCTATGACCTACCCTTCGGACTACAAAATCACCAAAGCCCCCCGTGATCCGATGAAGCAGGTGCTGCGGTCTTACTTCTCGATGCAGGAAGAAAAGGACAACCGGGTTTACGGTGCCCTTGATGCCGCCCTGCGTGGCGACATGTTCCGCAATGTCGAACCCCGCTGGGTCGAATGGATGAAGCTGTTTCTGGCGATCATCCCGTTCCCGGAAATCAGCGCCGCCCGTTCGATGGCGATGGTCAGCCGTCTGGCCCCGGGCGAAGAGCTGCGCACCGGCTTTACCATGCAGATGGTCGATGAATTCCGCCACTCCACGATTCAGATGAACCTGAAGAAGTGGTATATGGAAAACTACATCGACCCGGCTGGCTTTGACATCACCGAAGAAGCCTTCGGTAAATGCTATGCCACCACCATCGGGCGTCAATTCGGCGAAGGCTTCATCACCGGCGATGCGATGACCTCGGCCTGTATGTATCTGACCGTTGTGGCCGAAACTGCCTTCACCAACACGCTGTTTGTGGCGATGCCGTCGGAAGCCGCGCGCAATGGCGACTATGCGCTGCCTACCGTGTTCTTGTCGGTGCAGTCTGACGAATCCCGTCACATCGGCAACGGCCACTCGCTGATGATGGCCGCGCTGAAAGAACCGGAAAACCACCTGCTCATTGAGCGCGACATGAAATATGCCTTCTGGCAGAACCATGCCATCGTCGATGCCGCCATCGGGACGTTTATCGAATACGGCACCACCGACCGCGACAAGAACAAAGAAAGCTATGCCGAGATGTGGCATCGCTGGGTCTATGAAGATTACTACCGCACCTACATGCTGCCGATGGAAAAATACGGCATCAAAATCCACCACGATGACGTGACCCTGGCGTGGGAGCGGATCACCAAGAAGAACTACGTTCACAAGATTGGGCAATTCTTTGCGGTGGGCTGGCCGGTGAACTTCTGGCGGATCGAAGCGCAGACCGAGAAAGATTTTGAATGGTTCGAGCATAAGTATCCCGGTTGGTATGCCGAATTCGGCGACTTCTGGAAATGGTATGCCAAGTTGTCGAAGCCTGGCCAGAAGGTGATCACGTTCAACGAGGAAGTTGGCTACGTCTATCCGCACCGCTGCTGGTCAAGCCTTGTGCCTTGCGTCATCCGTGAGGATATGGTCGTAGGCGAGCTGAACGGCCAACTGCACACGTTTGCGCATGAAATCGATCGCTGGACGGCGGTGGAGGCTTTCGCCGACGAATTCCAAGGTCGTCCGACGCCAGCGATGGGCCGGTTCTCGGGCAAACGCGAATGGGAGACGCTGTATGATGGCGTTGATCTGGCCGATGCGATTGTCGATCTTAACTTTGTCCGCTCCGACGGCAAAACCCTGATCCCGCAACCGCATTTGCGCTTTGACGACAAAGACATGTGGACGCTGGACCATGTGCGCGGCCACACGCTCGGATCACCTCTGAACGCGCTGCGCGGCATGGATGAGGCAACCCGTAAGGCGCATCTCGCCGATTACGCCAAGGGTTTCACCATCAACCCCTGCAACTAACCCTATGATTATGGGCCGGAAACTCCGGCCCATACCACCCCACGCCGCTGCCCGCTTTGGGTAGGGGATTGAAACCTGCACTCTGCAAAAGGCCGCATCAGATGTCAGAAACCTTCACCGTTCGATTGGAACCCGTCGGGGTCGAATTCGAAGTTGAATCCGGCGAGACCGTGCTGGACGCCGCCTTCCGTCAGGGCATTTCGCTGCCACATGGCTGCAAAGAGGGCCAATGTTCGGCCTGCAAATGCAACCTTGTCGAAGGCGAGGTCGAGCTGCTGAAGTACTCTACCTTCGCGCTGTCGGATGGCGAGCGTGAGCAGGGCGGCATCTTGCTGTGCCGATCCCTCCCACAAGACGATCTGACTATCGAGCTGTTGAATTTCGACGAAGAACTGCTGTCGAAATCCATCGCGGTCAAAGACTTCAAGGGGAAGATCACGGCCAAATCCAACCTGACGCATGACATCCGGGCCATCGAAATTGATATCGAAACGCCGATCAAATTTTGGGCCGGGCAATATGTCGACATCACCGTCAGAACCAAAGATGGGGAGGAGATTACGCGCTCGTTCTCCATGGCAAATACGCCGGACCAAACCCAAAAACTTCGGTTCATCATCAAAAAATACCCCGACGGAAAGTTCAGCCGCGAACTCGACGCAGGCGGTATCGAAATCGGAGCCTCCGTCACCGTCCGCGGACCCTACGGCACCTGCTTCCGCCGTGAAGGACGCGAAGGGCCGATAGTGCTGGTCGCCGCGGGCTCGGGGATGTCGCCAATCTGGTCGATCCTGCACGACCACGTCACCAGCGGCGAAAGCCGCCCGGTGCATTTCTTCTACGGCGCGCGCACCCAGACCGATCTGTTCTACCTGCCGCAGATCGCCGCTATCACCGCAGCCCACCCCGAAATAACGTTCACCCCGGTTCTGTCACACGCCAGCGATGATCCCGATTGGCACGGCGCACAAGGCTTTGTGCATCAGGTGGTTGGCCGCGAATTGAAACGCCTGAATGTCGAGGGCGGCGATGCCTATGCCTGCGGTCCACCGCCGATGATCGACGCGCTTAGCCCGGTTCTGTTCATGCTCGATTTCGACCCCGAGCGCACCTTTTACGACAAGTTTACCCCGTCGACCGCACCCGCGCCAATCAAAGCGCATTGATTTCTGATTTAGATCCGGGGGGTTAACCCCCACCACAAGGGAGAGAGACATGGTTGCCACATCAAGCTCGGTTGGCTCAGGCGCCGCAGGGGCCGCGATTTTCGCCGACAGCGAAAGCCGCAAATATCGCTACTTTGAACCCCGCGCCAAGCGCGCCACCCATTACGAAGATGTCACCGTCGACGTGCAGCCCGACCCGGAGCGCTATTTGATCCAGGATTGGATCATCTCGTTTCCAGATGGTCGCGGTGCCTATGAGAAAAACTTCACCAAGGCGCAAAGCAGCAACTGGCACGCCTTCCGCGCCCCCGATCAGGAATGGGAACGCACGCATTATCAGCGCCAGTCGCGTATCGAGGTGATGGTGCAGGCGGTGATCGCCAATGGTCGCAAATCTGGCGCGCAGATGGCGTTTGACGCGGCCTGGGGCAAGACCTTACAGAAGCATCTGGGCGCTTGGAAACACGTTGAGTTTGGCTTGGGCTGTGCGCTGATGCAGGCACAGCGCGGCGGCTACACCCAGATGATCAACAACGCGACGCTGACCAATTCGTCGTACAAACTGCGGCTGTCGCAGGACATCACGCTGTATCTGGCCGAGATCGGCATGGATATTGCGGGTTGGGATGACGAGGCCGGCAAGACCACATGGCTGGAAGATCCGATGTGGCAGGGCACCCGCTTGGCCGTGGAAACCATCATGGGCACAGAAGATTATCTCGAACAGTATTTCGCGATCAATCTGGTGTTCGAGCCACTGGTCGGCGAGTTGTTCCGCTCGGGCTTCCTGATGCAGTTTGGCGCGGCCAACAACGACTTCATGACGCCCTCGGTGATCGCTGCAGCCGAAGGTGACTATGAGCGCAACCTTGCCAACACCATCGACCTGATTTGGCTTCTGGCCAATGACGAGGCTTTCGGAGCCCAAAACCGCGCGCTGTTCCAAAGCTGGGTGATCAAACACGCAGCCCTTGCCGACAAGGCTGCAAAGCAGCTGCAACCGATCTGGTCGAAGCCGCATTCCAAACCCGTCAGTTTTGAAGAAGCCCGTGCGGTATCTGAAGAGCGTTTTGCCAAGATCCTTGGCGAACTCAACCTGTCCCGCTGAAAGGAAACCCTATGTCAACCGTTGCACGCGACAATTCGCACGACAACATCTTTAAGGCGATGAAGGACATCACTTTTGAGAAAACCGTTTCACATCAATGTGGTGTGACGATGTCGGATTCGGTCGAGGCCCGTGCCATTGCCGAATTCATGGATGCCAAGCCGGGGGTGACAGTAACGTATAACCCCGCGCTGATCCGCATCGACGGCAATGGCAAGCTGATCTTCAAGATGGATGAGATCAGCGAATTCCTGGGCCGGGATATGACTGCCGAGTTGTTTGAGGTGAATTCCTCGACCCACTACGGCCGCATGGTGCGCACCGACGACAACACGGTGATCTTGTTCGGCGATATGAACGAGATGCTCGAATACATCTGAAAATCCGGTGCGGGGGCAAACCCCGCGCCACCCTCCAACCCATTCCCAAAGGCGACGAAGATGTATGTAACCCCCGAAGGCAAAGAGATTTTCGTGCTGGATGGCCACGCCCATTTCTGGGATGGCAGCCCCGAAAACCAGAAGAACATCCATGGCAAGCAGTTCATTGATTGCTTTTACGCCTACCACACCGGACTTTCCCCGAAGGAAGAGCTGTGGGACAAGAAGAAGTTTGAGAAATACTCTGCTGATGACCTCTACAACGATCTGTTCATCGACGGGCCGGACGATATGGCGATCCTGAATTCGACCTATCTGTCAGATTTCTACAAGGACGGCTTCAACAACATCGAACGCAATATGTCGGTGGCCAAGAAATTCCCCAACCGCTTTATCGTCAACGGCGCGTTTGATCCGCGCGATGGCGAAAAAGCCTTGGAATACATTCACTTCATGAAAGAGACCTATGACATCAAGGGGGTGAAAATGTACACCGCCGAGTGGAATGGCACCTCGAAAGGCTGGCGGCTGAACGACCCGGCTGCCTACAAATGCTTCGAGCTGTGCGACAAACTGGGCATCAAGAATATCCATGTTCACAAAGGCCCGACCATCCTGCCGCTCAACAAAGACGCCTTTGATGTGCATGACGTCGATTACGCCGCGACCGATTTCCAAGGCCTGAACTGGATCATCGAACACTGCGGCCTGCCGCGTCTGGACGATTTCTGCTGGATCGCGACGCAGGAAACCAACGTCTATGGCGGCCTTGCCGTGGCGCTGCCGTTCATCCACTCGCGCCCGCGCTACTTCGGCGAAATCATCGCAGAACTGCTGTTCTGGATCGGGCCAGAGAAAATCCTGTTCGGCTCGGATTACGCGATCTGGACGCCGAAATGGTTGGTCGAAAAGCTGTGGGCGTTCCAGATCCCGGAAGACATCTCGGCGGAACGTGGCGGCGTGCAACTGACCGATGAGATCAAGGAAAAAATCCTCGGTCTCAACGCCGCCCGGCTTTACAACATCGACGTGGCAGCCCGGAAGGCCGAGTTTTCCGCCCATCCGATCTCGCTCGCGGCGGAGTGATCAGATGGCCGCGCCCTTAAATCTCGTCTTGGATGATGCCCTGCTAAACCAAGTTTGGGCGCGGCTTGATCTGGTGATGGACCCCGAACTCGATGAACCCGTCACCGACATGGGCTTCATTGAGGCGGTCTCCATCACCAACTCAGAGCAAAACACCAGCACGGTGCATGTCAGCTTCCGTTTGCCAACCTATTGGTGCTCGCCCAACTTCGCCTTCCTGATGGCCGAGGGCATCAAGCGCCAGATCGAGGTGTTGCCTTGGGTCGGTCAAGCCGTGGTGACGCTGCAAGACCACATGGCCGCTGACGAGATGAACGCCGCCGTCAACGCCGGGGCCAGTTTCGGCTCAGTCTTTGCCGAACTCCACCCCGACGAAGACCTCGCCGCCCTGCGCGAGAAATTCGACATCAAGGCGTTTCAGCGCAGGCAAGAGGTGGTGATCAAAGCCATGATCGCCATGGGTTTCTTGCCCGCTGAAATCCTGACCATGCCGCGCGCCCTTGTCGAAATCGCCGAGTTCACCGACCCTGAAACCACCCGCCAAAAGGCCCGCTATCTGGCGATCCTGGATGACAAACACCTCGCCCCCAGCCCGCGTGATCTGGCGTTCCCGACCTATCAGGGCACCCCGATCAACGATTACCCGCAGTATATCGGCCTGCTGCGTTCGGTCAGGATCAATATGGAATTCTCCGGCTCGCTCTGCCGGGGGCTGAAACGCAGCCGCTACCAAGAGGCCGACCTGTCCGGCGATATCCCGGTTCTGGTCGATTTCACCACCCACAATCCAACGCACGCCTGCCGCTGACAGGCGATCCCAAAAACACTGCAAAATCCGGCTTTGGCCGAAGGAGGAACTATGCCCAAGATCATGATCCACGGTAACGATGCCCGCCGCGCGCTGGCGCATGGTGTGCAGAAACTGTCGGCAGCGGTTGAATCGACGCTGGGCCCTATGGGCATGAACGCGATGATTGATCGCCCGATGGGCACCCCGCTGATCAGCCGGGATGGCGTGTCGATTGCCTCGGAAATCGAACTGTTCGACCGTTTCGAGAATATGGGCGCGCAGGTGGTGCGCGAGGTTTCGATGCAGACCAATGACGTGGCGGGCGACGGCACCACCACCTCGATCGTGCTGGCCAATGGTATGATCCAGTCCGGTGTGGTGCTGATCGAAAAGGGCGCAAAGCCGGTTGATCTCTGCCGTGGCATCGCGATGGCGGTTGAGGCCACGACCCACGCCCTGCGCGCTGCTGCCAAACCGGTCAAAGACCATGCGGTGCTGTCGGCGGTCGCCAAAATCTCGGCCTCCAGCACCGAACTGGGCGCGTTGGTCGCCGAAGCCTTCCGCCGCGTTGGCGCGCAGGGGGTGATTTCCACCGACTATGGCACCGGCAACACCTCGACCCTGCAAGTGGTCGACGGCATGGCGTTTGAGCGCGGCTATATCTCGCATCACATGGTCACTGATCTCGATGCGATGCGCGCCGTGGTGCTGAACCCCTATATCGTGCTGACCGATATCAAGATGAAAACCGCCAGCCAGTTGGATGCCGCCAAGGCGATTGCCGCTGAAGACGGCCGCCCGCTGGTCATTATCAGCGAAGAAACCTCACCCGAGGTGCTGCTGACTCTGCTGGGCAAAGACGGCCCCGGAAAATTCCTCGTGGTGCATCCGCCAGAATTCGGCCACTGGCGCCGCAATATGATGGAGGATCTGGCGATCCTGACCGGCGGCAAGGTGCTGGCCCGCGATCTGGGCGACAGTTTGGAAAACATCACCCGGCTGGATATGGGGTCTGCGGAACGGGTGGAGGCCAGCAATTCCGACACCATGATCATTCGCGGCAACGGCGACAGCCAAGCCATCGCCGCCCGCCGCGCCCAGGTGCAGCGGCTCTATGAAGTTGCCCCGCCCAACATCGACAAAGACAAACTGCAAGAGCGGCTCGCCAAGCTTTGCGGTGGCACTGCTACGATCTTTGCGGGCGGTGTCACGCCGGTTGAACAAAAACGCACCATCCAACTGATCGAGGATTCGCTGAACGCCGTGCGCGCGGCATCCGACGAAGGCGTTTTGGTCGGCGGTGGCGTGGCACTGGCGCGGATTGCGCCCTCGCTGGCCGAACTTGCACTGGCCGAGCGGGGCGACATGCGCCGGGGCATCGAATTGGTGCAATCGGTGCTGACCCTGCCGCTGGCCCGCATCGCCTTTAACGCAGGCGCTGAACCCAATGACGTGGTGCGCAAAGTCTGCGCTTTGCATGGCGATCACGGCTATAACGCCGCCACCGGAACCTATGAAGATCTGATGAAATCCGGCGTCATTGACCCGGTGCGTGTCACCTATTCGGCGCTGATGAACGCCGCTTCCGTCGCCACGTTGATCCTGACCACCGAAACCCTGATCGCCGATCTGGCCGAGGATGAAGACCCCACCGCAGGCGCTGCCTTGGGGGGCGGGGCCGAAAAGCTGGGCCGTAAGTGATTGGCTGACCATATAAATTAGGCCATATAAATCAGGAAAGGGCTGCGCCATGAAAGCCGCAAGACTTTACGAATACGACCCCGCGATGAACGTCCAGTTGAAGATCGAAAACGTCAAAGCCCCCACCATCATGGGGCCAACGGATGTGATCGTCAAAGTGGGTGCGGCGGGTCTGTGCCGCACCGATCTGCACATCATCGAAGGCGTGTGGAAAGACATCATGGATCAGGGCGGCAACCTGCTGCCCTATATCATGGGCCACGAAAACGCCGGCTGGGTGGAAGATGTCGGCTCGGGCGTCACCTCGGTCAAACCCGGCGATACGGTGATCTGCCACCCGCACCGCACCTGTGGCATCTGCCTGTCGTGTCGCTATGGCGACGACATGCACTGCGAACACAGCCTGTTTCCAGGCCTCGGGCTGGACGGCGGCTTTGCCGAATACTTCCTGACCTCCGAGCGCAGCCTGATCAAGCTGAACCCCAACATCACGCCGCTCGATGTAGCGCCAATGGCAGATGCCGGGATCACCGCCTACCGCGCGGCCAAAAAAGCCGCCAAAGCCCTGCGCCCCGGGGCCTATTGTGTGATCGTCGGCGTCGGCGGTTTGGGCCATATCGCCCTGCAATGCCTGCATGAAATCTCGGGCTGCCGCATCATCGCGGTAGACCGCGAACCCGCAGCCCGCCAGCTTTGTAAAGACCTCGGCGCGGATTTCGTGCTGGATGGTGGCCCGACTGTTGTCGAGGAGATCAAGCAGATCACCGGCGGCGGCGCGCAAGTGGTGATGGATTTTGTTGGCGAACTCGGTGTCGAAAACCTGTGCTGGAAAATGGTCCGCCCCGGCGGCGAGCTGATCATGATCGGCTATGGCGGCAAGATCGAAGTGCCCACCGCGCATCTGGTGATCAATGAGATCAACATCGGCGGCAGTCTGGTCGGCAACTACACCGAACTGGTCGAACTGATGGAGCTGAACGCTGACGGCAAGGTCAAGATGCATTACAAGGAATATTCTTTGGATAACATCAACGTCGCGTTGGACGATTTCAAGAACCGGCGCTTTGCGGGCCGGGGCGTGATCGTGCCGTAAGCCGGATACGGGCTCGCCCCGTGCAGTTCCAGTCAACCGAAAATCGTAAGGGGAGGAAAGCATGAGCAGTGATGCTACACTGAAAGAGCCATTGGCGGGGTCTGCAACCGACCCTTGCTACCGCTTGATCTACCGCAGCCACAGTTTGCTGCCGGATAGCGGCAAGGATCAGGCAGCCCTTGCTGCAATCCTGAAACAGTCCCGCTCGGGAAATGCGGACAAAGGCATCACCGGCGCATTGATGCTGTATGACGACTGGTTCGCGCAAGTGCTGGAGGGACCGCAAGCGGCGGTTGAGGCGCTATACGCCCGGATCAAAGCCGATGCCCGGCATGACGGAGTGCGATTGAATGAAGCCGGGCCAACGCCCAAAAGACTGTTTGGCAAATGGGCGATGGCGGTGGTCGCCGAACACCATGAACCCGATCAGCCCATGGTCGCCACAACCGGCGGCCTTGCTCAGGGGGCTCCGTGGAAAGTGACGCTGGAACAAGAGGCAATCCTGACCCGGCTGCGTGATCTGACGCGCGGCTACGGGCGCGGATCATAACCCTATGACATTGTGATCCAAAAGCGCGTCGCCTGGATCATGACAGCAATATGCGGTGCAATTGACGACAACGGCCAGAATTGGCGGAGGGAACGGATCTGGATATCAGTACAGCCTTGGGAATTTCGATCGGCTTGCTTGGAGCCGTGGCGATCTGGTTATTTCTGACAAGCGGCACCATCCAGATATGGATCGGGTTCATCGGCTGGGCCAGCTTTTACCACTGCGACGGTGGCACAGAGGGTCTGAGAAAATCGGTTTGCGCCAACCTGTGGGGCGTGGTGATGGCCTATATCGCGCTACTGTTGATCACCCAAGTCAATGCGGGCCTATCGACCCCGACACGCCTCTTGTGGGCATCCCCGCAGCCGCATTCTAACGATCTTCCACAGGGCCACTGAGAAAGCTACCTGCCCCCCGGTGCCGCAAGGCTTCGGGGGTCTTTTTTACTTTGCGGTTGCGTCGGTTGCCGCAGCCTTGAAAGCCCGGCGCCTTGCCGAAAAGCGACCCACCGCGAACCATCCGACAAGACCCCAGAAAAGGGCAATCATCAACAATCCCGGCGCAAAGCGCGAAGTTGCCGAAACCATCGCTAGAAGAACCGTGTCCAAAATTCCGAAGCCTACGGCCCATATCATTGCCCGGCGAAAGGAACGTGCAAATATGCCGGAAAGCAGCCCGCCGACGCCCCCAAAGCCTAGGGACATGCCCAAGAACATCGCCAAGCCGTTCATTTCTTTCCTACTTTCTTCCGTAAGCGCCCAAATTTTGCCGCAAGCCCAACCGCATCGGGCACTGCAAAGAAGCTCACAATCCCACCGATCAAGGCAAAAACGATCAACCCAGACACACCCCAAATACGCCGACGACGCCCGCGCCAGCACTAAGAAAGGCACCGCATATTGCGCCGACGACAATTCCAATGATCCGATTTCGCATGGCACTCCTGCAAGTTGTCACGACCGCCTTGCCAATACCCGCAGAAATAATGGCCGTTTCGGGCGAAAGACGCAACCGCACCATTCACGAATGCGAGAGCCGTTTCGACGCTTCGGTCCGATTTTCCAGCTAAATCAGCCGCTTCGCCAACAAGCAAAATGACACGCAAAGACTGCCAGCAAGGCGAAATTATTCAATGAAATCAATGTGTATTGGCGGAAGCGGTGGGATTCGAACCCACGGTAGGGTTCCCCCTACGCTCAGTTAGCAACCGAGTGCTTTCGGCCTCTCAGCCACGCTTCCGACGTTGGTTATTTACCGAGGCAGGGGCGCGGGGGCAAGAGGGAAAGCGGGGGATGGCTGTAGATTTGCTGCGGGGGCAGGCGTATCGACGTTTGGAGAAGGGCAGCGATTGCGATTCATTGAAAAATTAAGTAGGGCTGATTAAGCAGTTGTCAACCGTCACATCCCGGAAGGTGGCCAGGCTGCTTCCTGAACAATTCTGGCTTCAGTTTGTGCCAGTCTTTCATGGCCAGCAAGAGGATATTGCTGCCCAACGCTGACCGTGGCAGTTGCTGATTGTCGAGCAGCACATAGCGGTCCAGCGTGGTTTCCAGTTGCGCGCCTGATTTGAAGTTGTGCGATTTCAGCACTTCCTCGATCCGGCCGTTGACGCTTTCGAACCGTTACCTTCCCCAGTTTCTCCTCGCCCCCGATGGAATGAGGTTTGGGTGTCAGACCTATCCAAGCGGCAAGGTCACGCGTCTCTTTGAAGGTCGATACATTCGGCACGCTGGCGGCGATTGCGCTGTCGATACTGGCCCACACGTCGCGACACCGGCGACCAGCCTGCCCATTTGAAACAGCCGAGATGTCGTGGCTTTTGGCTCCGAAGCGGCCAATTTTGGACCCATCACCACGGCAAGTCCAACTGCGGCTGTGCCGATGCCTTGGCTGGCTCAAGCCCCGACAAAAACTGTGCGGCAGAGCGGGTGATTTCGGCCCGCTGTTCGACGGGCATTTTTGACAGAGTCACATAAGGCAGCGACATGCGGGGATTGGGCCGCAGGGTGGCGGCGTTTTCGATCAGAAAATTCCAATACAGATAGTTGAACGGACAGGCTTTTGGCCCCAGCTTGACCTTTGGATCATAGGCGCAGCTTTTGCAGTAATCCGACATTCGGTCGATATAGGCGCCTGAGGCCGCGTAGGGTTTCGACCCCAGACGCCCGCCATCGGCATGCATCACCATGCCGTGCACATTGGGCAATTCCACCCATTCGAACGCATCGGCATAGACGGCCAGATACCACTCCTCGATCTGCGCCGGGGCCACACCGGCCAGCAGCGCGAAATTACCCGTGACCATCAGGCGCTGGATGTGGTGAGCATAGGCGTGGCGGCGCGTGGTGCCGATACATTCAGCCATGCAGCGCATCGGTGTGTCGCCGGTCCAATACAACACGGGCAGGTCGCGGGTGGCGTTCAGGTGGTTGGACAGCGCGTAGTCGGGCATTTCCGTCCAGTAGATGCCGCGCACGAATTCGCGCCAGCCCAGGATCTGGCGGATGAACCCCTCAACGGCGTTAATCGGCGCGTCGCCGGACTGATAGGCCGTTTCGGCCCGGGCGCAGACCTCACGCGCGGTCAAAAGGCCGACATTCAGGTAGGGCGAGATCAGGCTATGATACAGAAAATCCTCGCCCGCCTTCATCGCGTCCTGATAGTCACCAAAGGTTGGCAGGCAGTCGGTGATGAAATGATCCAGCGCCTGCAAGGCATCGTCACGGGTCACGGCCCAGCCAAAGGGTTCCAGATCGCCAAAGTGAGTGCCAAAGCGGGCCGCCACCAAAGTCAGCACATCGCGGGTGATGGCGTCGGGGGTGAATCGGCGGCGTGGCGGCGGGCGCAGGCCACGTGGCAGGGCTTTGCGGTTTTCGGTGTCAAAGTTCCATTGCCCGCCCTCTGGCCCGTCAGCCCGCATCAAAAGACCGGTGCGTCGGCGCATCTCGCGGTAGAAGAACTCCATCCGGCCCGTCTTGCGCGCTTTGGCAAGGGCTGCGAAATCGGCGCGTGAGCAGAAGAATCGGTCATCCTTGCGGATATCCAAGGGTGCGCCCGCATCCCAGCCCTGCATCATCTGCCACACGCGCCACTCACTCGGTTCGGTTGCCACGATGGACGCGGGGCGATGGCGCAGCACGGCACGGGCGAGTTCGCGGCCAAGGTCCTGTTGGTTGTCGGGATCGTCCATCCGGACATAATCAACGGTCAAACCCTCGGCCCGCAGGCTTTCGGCGAAATGGCGCATGGCAGACAGCACGAAGGCAATTTTTTGCTTATGATGCGGCACGTTGCGCGCCTCTGCCGCAGCCTCGACCATCAGGACGATATCCTGCGCAGGGTCAATGTCGCGCAACGCCGACAGGTCGCGCGTCAACTGGTCGCCAAGGATGAACCGCAGGTGCCGGGTCATGTGCTGGCCTTTTGGCGGCCGGGTTTGCCAGCGTTGCGGCAGCGGTCAGAGCAGTGGGTCACATGATCCCAATCGCGTTCCCACTTCTTGCGCCAAGTAAAGGAAAGGCCGCAGATCGTGCAAATCTTGGTCGGAAGGTCGGATTTCTTGCGCATCTTGGGCATCGGGCGATCCTGCGGCGGAATGAAGATCACTGAGATATGGAGCGATTTTTACCGATCGCCACCCGGCCCAGTGCCATGGCAAGGGCAGCGCGCGGATCCTGCGTCAATTCATCCTGCGTGCGGGTCTGATGGGCCAGATCGGTCAGACGCAGAATGCACGCCGGATGCCACCACAGCAGAACCGGGCCGTGATACAGCCCTTATCCACGCCGCCCACGCCGGGGATAAGGGGTGCTCTGTTGATCCCACAGTTGCAGTCAAAGATACTGAAATTGGTCATCAGGATTTTCAGCAACGAGAGGCAGCGCCCGTCTGGCGTATCCGCGTGGCAAATGCCGCTGCCGCCTGACGACCCAATGCCGCCTTTGGGGCGATCCCGCTTTTTTCCTCCACACGATGCGCAGGAAGCGTCGTGTTGCGCCGCATCCGACAGGATTGTAAGCTTGTTCTGCATATATTCGTGACTGCGCAAACTACTGGCAGGTTTTCTCCCATGAAAATGGGTCGCCCGACGATGCGATGCGAACTGTCCTTGCCTTAGCCTTCGCAGGCAATGATGCCGTCGTCGTTTTCAAACTGTCGCCAGAAAACTTTCGGCCCTCGCGCTTTGCCACATCATCAAAGCCGTTCAAACCTCACAACGCTCCATTGAAGCGATGTGCCCCCGGCAAGGGCCGGGGTTGGGTCTCAGCCATTAAACAAGAAATGCAAGACGTCGCCGTCTTTGACCTCGTAAGTCTTGCCTTCCACCCGGAACTTGCCGGCCTCTTTCGCCCCAGACTCGCCTTTGCCTGCGATATAATCGTCAAAGGCCACGGTTTCGGCTCGGATGAAGCCCTTCTCGAAATCGCCGTGGATCACCCCGGCCGCTTGCGGTGCAAGCATCCCCTTGTGGATCGTCCAAGCGCGGGCTTCTTTCGGGCCAACGGTGAAATAGGTCGACAGGCCCAGCAGTTGATAGCCCGCGCGGATCAAACGGTCCAAGCCCGCTTCGTGCAGGCCCATTTCTTCGAGGAACATCGTGGCTTCGTCATCGGCCAACTGGCTGATTTCTTCTTCAATCTTGGCCGAGATCACCACCGAACCCGCCCCCTGTTGCGCTGCCATTTCCGCCACGCGCGCGGACTGGCTGTTGCCATCTGCAGCACAGGCTTCCTCGACATTGCAGACATACAAAACGGGTTTCGAGGTCAGCAGTTGCAACAGACGCCACTGGCGCTGATCTTCCTCGGCAATCTTGAGGTTGCGCGCAGGATGCCCCGCCTCCAGCAATTTCAAAGCTGCGCGCAGCAGGCGGTCTTGGTCCAACGTGTCCTGATCGCCGCCGCGCAGCTTTTTGGCAAGTCCGGTCAGGCGGCGCTCGATGCTCTCCATATCGGCGATCATCAACTCGGTCTCGATGGTTTCCGCGTCCGCCACCGGATCAATCTTGCCCTCGACATGGGTGATGTCGCCGTCTTCAAAGCAGCGCAGCACATGGGCGACCGCATCACATTCCCGGATATTGGCAAGAAATTGGTTGCCCAAGCCTTCGCCCTTCGAGGCACCCCGCACAAGGCCCGCGATATCCACAAACGTCATCCGCGTCGGGATGATCTGCTTGGAGCCCGCAATCGCCGCCAGCTTATCCAGCCGCGCATCGGGGACGGCGACTTCGCCGACGTTCGGCTCAATCGTGCAGAACGGGAAATTCGCCGCCTGCGCCGCTGCCGTCCGGGTCAGCGCATTGAACAGGGTGGATTTGCCGACATTCGGCAGACCAACGATACCCATTTTGAAACCCATCGCGCACACCCCTTTTGCTGGCCGATTGCCAAGACCGCCTGATGTCCAGACCGCTTGCGGCATAGGCAGGACAGGCGGTGCGGTCAAGGCTTTCGCGTGGGAAACCTGCGCGGGCTTGGGCTGCTGCAGCCTCCGGCGGGCGTATTTTCACTAAGATGAAATTGCGCGAGCGGCTTTAGCTGGGCGGAAGGGGCATTGATTTTCTGCGGCTTCCCGTGCAAACCGCTAGACAGATTTGCAGGGATGGGCCGGAATATGAGCAGAATAGATGACACGTTCGCGCGGCTGAACTCGCAGCAGAAAAAGGCCTTCGTTGCCTATATAATGGCGGGCGACCCGGATGTGGCACGCTCTTTGGCGGTGATGCAGGGGCTGCCTGCCGCCGGAGTTGATATCATCGAGCTGGGCCTTCCGTTCACCGACCCGATGGCGGATGGCCCGACGATCCAGCTTGCAGGCCAGCGCGCCTTGGAAGCGGGCATGACGCTGGATAAAACTCTGCAAATGGTGCGCGACTTCCGCAGCGGTGACAACACCACCCCCATCGTGCTGATGGGCTACTACAATCCGATCTATTCCCGCGGAGTGGATTTGTTCCTGACCCAAGCCACGCAGGCAGGTATCGACGGGTTGATCATCGTCGATCTGCCTCCCGAGGAAGACTCGGAACTGTGTCTGCCTGCCCAAGCCGCTGGCCTCAATTTCATCCGCTTGGCGACCCCCACCACCGACGCCAAACGTCTGCCGAAGGTGCTGCAAAACACCTCTGGCTTCGTTTACTATGTGTCCGTCACCGGCATCACCGGGGCGGCTGCGGCGCAGGCGGGCGATGTCGGCCCGGAAGTTGCCCGCATCAAGCGCTCGACCGATCTGCCAGTGATCGTTGGCTTTGGCATTAATACACCCGAAGCCTCGAAAGCTATTGCAGCGGTGGCGGATGGCTGCGTGGTCGGATCTGCCATCGTCAAGGAAATCAGCACCGGCAAACCCTTGGCGGATGTGCTGGCCTTCGTGGCCACTCTCGCAGCAGGCGCGCATTCGGCCTGAACCGCTAAAACTTGTCTAAAATTGTCATCCTCTCTGCTCAAACATCCCACAGGGGGGCGGGGGCGTGAAACCCCCGGCGGCTGGCCCAAAACGCTTCGGCGTGCAGCCGCGAACCCCATTGCGCCAAACCGTTGAAATTGGTAACGATCCATGACCAATTTCAACGAAAAGGCCCGCCCATGCCCCCGGTGATCACCTGCATCGACGATCTGAAGCAACTTTACAAAAAGCGCACGCCGAAGATGTTCTACGATTACTGCGAAAGCGGGTCTTATACCGAGCAGACCTTCAAAGAAAACACCACGGACTTTGCTAAGATTCGTCTGCGTCAACGGGTTGCGCGCGATCTGACCGGGCGTAGCACCGAAGTTTCCATGCTCGGCGCGCCCGTCACCATGCCCGTCGCGCTATCACCTGTAGGCTCCACAGGGATGCAATGGCCGGATGGCGAAATCAAAGCCGCCCGCGCCGCCGCCGCTTTTGGCGTGCCGTTCACGCTGTCCACCATGTCGATCTGCTCGATTGAAGACGTGGCCGCGCACAGCCCGACGCCGTTCTGGTTCCAGTTGTATGTGATGAAAGACGAGGATTTCGTCGATGCCATCATCGAGCGTGCCCGCGCCGCGAAATGTTCGGCCCTTGTGCTGACGCTTGATCTGCAGATCATGGGCCAGCGCCACAAAGATTTGAAGAATGGCCTGACCAGCCCGCCGCGCCTGACCATCCCGAACATAATCAATATGGCCACAAAACCGGCTTGGTCGCTGGGCATGGCGCGCACGCCCCGCCGCACCTTTCGCAATATCGTCGGTCATGTGAAGGGCGTGACCGATTTGGCCGACCTGACCAAATGGGCGAATGAGCAGTTCGACCCGATGCTTGACTGGGGCAAGGTCCGCCGCATCCGCGACCAGTGGGGCGGCAAGCTGATCCTGAAGGGCATCCTCGACGCCGACGACGCCCGCATGGCGGCGGAGGTCGGTGCCGATGCGATGATCGTCTCAAACCACGGCGGGCGGCAGTTGGATGGCGCATTGTCGTCAATCCGGGCACTGCCGTCGATTGTCAAAGCCGTTGGCGAGCAAACCGAAGTGTATATGGATTCAGGCATTCGCTCGGGCCAAGATGTGCTGAAAGCCCTCGCTTTGGGCGCGAAATCCACCTTCATCGGCCGCAGTTTCATCTACGGTTTGGGCGCGATGGGGCAGGCCGGAGTGACCAAGGCGCTGGAAGTGATCCAGAAGGAACTCGATGTCTCAATGGCTTTGTGTGGTGTGC
Organism: Cypionkella sp.; assembly: GCF_030652235.1. Taxonomy (GTDB): domain Bacteria; phylum Pseudomonadota; class Alphaproteobacteria; order Rhodobacterales; family Rhodobacteraceae; genus Cypionkella. Next base: position 16,291 of record NZ_JAUSBA010000001.1, on the reverse strand, counting down.
AAAAAGCCAGCGACATCAGCCGCGAACATGTTCTGGTGCCAAAGGATTTTGAAGGCGACTGGGCGTAGGCTGCGCATCAGCGCCTCACGCGCTACCGCCGCAACAACACCCGCGCCAGCACCGGAATGCCTGCCAGCATCACCGCAGCACAAACAAAAGCAAAGCGCAGCCCGAAATGCCCGGCAATAAAGCCAATCGCGGGGGGGCCAAAGAAATAGCCGAAATAGCCGATCAGCGTCGCCCGCGCCACCGCGCGGGCGCGCGCAGTCGGGTCGGCAAGTTGGCCGACCAGCGAGAATACCGTCGGCGCAATGACCGATGATCCGATCCCCATCACGATGAACCCGCCGTAGGCCATCGTGGGCGTCACAGCCAAAGCCGCCCACAAAGCCCCCACCGCCGAGATCACAGCCCCCCCCGTCAACAGCCAGATCGCGGGAATGCGTGTCGCCAATCCCTGCCCAAACAGCCGCGCCACCCCCATGGTGATCGCCATCACCGCAGGCCCCATCGCGCCATCAGACGGGCTGCCGCCAAGGTTCTTCTCGATATGCAAAGCCGACCAATTCTCGGCGGCATTCTCGGTCAGAAACGCGATCAGCACCATCGCGCCGCCGATCACCGGCACCAGACCCAGATGCGCCGCCGCCTTGCCTTTCGGGCGGGCGAGGCCCTCAATCCGGCCATCCACCTCATAACTCGCCAGCGCAATCACCCCGGCCAACAAAGCCATGCTGCACAACACCCAAGCGGGCGACCACCCCGCGCTGCGCAAAACCCCGGTGGCAATCGCCCCCCCGGCATAGCCAAAACTATAGGCCGCATGACACAGGTTCATCAGCGGTCGCCCGCTTTGCGTTTCAATCGTCGCCACCCGCGCGTTCATCAGCACATCGGTCAGGCCCGTGCCCGCGCCACAAGCCATCATTGCCAGCGGAAACAGCAGCAAATGGCTGGACTGCCCCGGCAAGGTGAAGGCGACGCACATCAAAAGGCACGAGATCAGCATCGCGCGCCGCCCAAACGCCACGCCCAGACGCGGCGCCACCAGCATGGCGCAGACCGCCGCGATTGGCGTCATGAACATCAAAGCCCCCAAGTGGGACTCGTCAATATCCAGCATGGTCTTGATATCCGGCAGATCGGCGGCAAATGAGCCCCACAGCACGCCCATCGCGGCAAAAGCCGCCATGGCGGGGCGGGCGACGCGAAGGGTGGTGGGGGCGGTCATAACATTCTCCTGCAGGCTCAGGGGGGATAGCGCGTGGGGCGCGGAAAGACTATCCCAGCCACGACACCGAACACGCCACAGCCGCCAGCATGGCGCAGCACCGCCCGCGCTTGCGGAAAAACCAGCTTCCCTTCCGGGTGATTCCCCGCTATAGGCCCGCGATCGCGCCATGCACCCTTGAACGTTGGCGGATATATATATGGAGAAACACTATGGCACGCGAGATCCTTGATCTTCACGCCGAAGCACGCACGGGGACAGGCAAGGGGGCCGCCCGTCAATCACGTCGTGATGGCTTCGTTCCCGGTATCGTCTACGGCGATAACGTTGCCCCCTTGGCAATCAAAATCAACTACAACGCCCTGCTGAAGCGCCTGAAAGCTGGCCGTTTCCTGTCGTCGCTGTTCAACCTGAAGGTTGAAGGCCACGCGGACGTGCATGTGATCTGCCGCGCTGTGCAGCGTGACGTGGTCAAAGACCTGCCGACGCATATCGACCTGATGCGCCTGCACGACGAAAACCGCATCAACCTGTTCATTCACGTGACCTTCATCAACCATGAAGCCTCGCCCGGTCTGAAAAAGGGCGGCACCTTGACCATCGTGCGCAACGATGTCGAGTTGAACGTTCTGGCAGGCGATATCCCGGATCACATCACCGTTGATCTGACCGGCAAAAACATGGGCGATGTGATCCACATCAATGACGTGGTTCTGCCAGCAGGCACCAAAGCCAGCATCGACCGTAACTTCGTGATCGCCAATGTGTCGGCTCCGGCGGGCTACGTCGAAGTCGCTGAAGCTGAATAAGCCTTTCAGGGTTTAAGGTTCGGGGCGCAGGGGGAAACCTCTGCGCCTTTGCTTTTGGCCGCGCGCTGAAATGCCACCGATTATGAAGTCATAAATCGTGGCCCGGTTCAACTTGGGCGGTGCCTGTTATCTTGCCAGATTATCAAATGACGGTTTGCGGCATGAACCCCCTTGCTTAAGCGGCCTTCGGCCTGATGAGCGACGCCCCGGAAAACTCTGCCCCGCAGCGTTTTCTTTCGGGTCGGGGTTAGTCCTGCTCTGCTGAAGGTATCTCCGCCGCCAAGTCCTCTGCCTGCGCCACAAACCTTGCGTACCTCGGGTCATCCTCGGCCTTTTTGCCCGCCTTTTCAGCAATCGCCTTCACATGATCGGCGCAGCACAAAGCGTGCAACCGCGCCACATCGGGCAGCACCATCACCTGTTCATACAAAGCGTCAAACCGGGCGGAATAGCGGAAGGCGGAAATGTCCACCGCGCACCCCGCATCTGCGGTGCGGAAGTACTGCGCGCGGTAGCGATTGCTGAGTCCCACGGGGGATTTTGTGCCGCGTTTCAGCCGATAGGTTTCAACCGAGCGCAGCATGTAATGGTTGATTTGTGCCACCTCATGGCTGACCAGCGCCTCGGGCATCAGCGTCAGATGGCTGTCCAGCGGCGCCCAGTGCGGCAGCTTTTGGCCCAAAGTGTTCACCCAAATGCCGCCCGGGTTGCCGCGCTTTTGCGCCGCGCGCTCATAGTCAAAGCCACGCGGGCTGTGCTCGCCCAAATGGCTGAAGAACTTCACCAGCCGGAAGATCGACTTCACAAACCGTGACGAGCGATGACCGACCTCATGCGCATAGGTGAACTGGCGATGCACCGGGCGGTCCTCAAAACTTTTTCGCCCCGAGGTGCCAAACACCCGCCAGTTGATCGACATGCCCAGATAGGCGGGCGCGTCTGTGCTCAGATCAATTAGATCGCCGATCAGCCCTTCGCCGCGATGGATCACCAGAAACTCATCAACATCGCAGATCATCAGCCAGTTGCAGCGCCGCACCGCCTTGTGGCTGGCCGCAGCCTTCAGCTTGGCGCGGGTGATGCGCTGGCCGGGTTCCAGATCATGCCGGATGTGATGCACCAGCCCTGCCGCTTGCAGTGCGTCCAGCAACTGCGGCGAATGGTCGGTGCAAGAGTTGGTGACCACCACCGCATCGGTAAAGCCCAGCATCCGATACCAGCACAGCCATTCGACGATGAATGGCCCTTCGTTTCGCATCGAGGCTAAAACCGTGATCCGCACGCCTGCTGTGTCTTTCTTGCTTGGGCCATTCGGGCTGACCTTGTTTGCTAAGCTGGCGTGCGGCGTGGGTCAAGTCAAGCGCGGGACGAGAGGGCAGATGCGGTGAAAGGTTAAGATTTCCTTAAAACCCATAGGCTATGCTATTGATATATAATACCTAAAAAAGGTCCCGAGTTGGGACCCGTCGCCCCGGCTTGCATCCCAGCCCCCGCCGGGGCATTTATAGCGGGTAAGCGGCAGTTCGGTGGGGCGCGATGAAACTCTTTGTAGGCCTCGGCAATCCCGGCGCAAAATACGCTGGCAACCGCCACAATATCGGCTTCATGGCGCTGGACCGGATCGCCGAAGATCACGGGTTTTCCCCGTGGCGGCGCGGCTACCAGGGGCAGGTGTCGGAGGGGCGGCTCGGGTCGGAAAAGGTGGTGCTGCTAAAGCCCGAAACCTTCATGAACCTGTCGGGTCAATCCGTCCGCGCGGCGGTGGATTTCTTCAAGATCGACCTTGCCGACATCACCGTGTTCCACGACGAGCTAGACCTCGCCCCCGGCAAGTGCCGCATCAAACAAGGCGGCGGCCACGCGGGTCACAACGGATTGCGCTCGATCCATGCCCATCTCGGCGAAGCTTATGGCCGGGTTCGCCTCGGCATCGGCCACCCCGGCCACAAAGACGCGGTGGCGGCCTATGTCCTGCATGATTTCGCCAAGGCCGATCAAGACTGGCTGGATGATCTATTGCGCGGCATCTCCGACGGCGCGCAATCGCTGGCTGAAGGCGACGGCCAGCGGTTCATGAACGCGGTGGCCCTGCGGGTCTCCCCGCCAAGATCGTCAGGGAGTGTTGAGAAACCTGTCAAACCTGTTCCGATTGCGGCTGTCAAAGCGGAAGCTCCGGTCGAGACCAGCCCGCTTGCGAGGTTGAAGGACTTCTTCCGCTAGCGCCGAAGTTTGATCAGGTCTGCCACAGCATCGGAACCAAGGCGGAAATGGCCGGTTACCAAGAAGTCAAACAGACGATCCTCCTCCTGCGCGCCAGCACCAATGTTGTGCAGCACTTGCGGGCGGCTGCCGTCGGCGCAGCGTCTATCCGAGATCGGGCAGATATGTGGCAGGTTGCCGGGCAGCAGCCATGTCACCACATCGCCCGGGTTGGCGGAGGTTGGCAGGGCTGCGCCGATCCGGGTCAACAGGATTTACAGGTTGGGCACGCGGCGGTGATCGACGTTGCGGTCGGTGGATTTCAGTCCCTATTGCTGCGGATAGGCCGAGACATCCGCCTTCATTTCGCGGTTGACGGCCAGTCGCAGATCAATATCCCACGCTGTGCGCAGGGCGCGGATGATGACATCGGCGCACACACCGTGGGTGGGGTCGACATCGCCACCGGGGAAATCCAGGCTTTGATAGCCGGGGTCGTAGATCGTGGTGACCCCGACTTGTGCGCGGGCGGCACTTACCAGCTCAGCGGTGACCACAGCCGGGACCTCTTGGGCGGCGGCGGGCAGGGCGAGGATGAGGCAGAGCAACCGGACACGCATGGCAGGATTTAGCCAAAGCTTTGTGGAACCCGTCAGGGGGCGTTAACGCTCCGGCATCTTTCCGCCAAGCTGGAGATCGGCTATGCAGGGGCATGGCGATTACCCTGACCTCATTGTCCGACCTTGCAGCGCATGGCTTTGATGACATCATCGACGCCCGCGCCCCTGCCGAATATGCCGAGGACCATCTGCCCGGCGCGATTTCTTTGCCCGTGCTGGATGATGCCGAGCGGGCGCGCGTGGGCACGATTTACAAGCAGGTCACCCCGTTCACAGCGCGTAAGGTCGGCGCGGCACTGGTGGCGCAGAATGTCGCCCAGCATTTGCAGGGGCCATTGGCGGATAAGCCGGGGGGCTGGCGACCGCTGGTGTATTGCTGGCGGGGCGGGCAACGCTCGGGGTCTTTTGCGCTGATCTTGGGCCAGGTGGGCTGGCGGGTCGAGACGATTGCGGGCGGCTACAAGGCGTGGCGCGCGCTGGTGGTCAAGGCTTTGTATGATGCGCCATTTCCTTGTCCGGTGGTGGTGCTGGATGGCAATACCGGATCGGCCAAGACCGAAGTGCTGAATATGCTGCCCGCGCGGGGTGTACAGGTGTTGGATCTTGAGGGGCTGGCCAACCATCGCGGCTCGGTGTTCGGGCATCGCGGGGGGCAGCCGTCGCAAAAGGCGTTTGACTGCGCTTTGGCAATGGCGATTTCGCGGTTGGACCCGACGCGTCCTGTGGTGATTGAGGCGGAAAGCGCCAAGGTCGGCGAGTGTCGCCTGCCATCAGGGATCTGGAAGGCGATGACAGCAGCGCCACGGGTGGCGATAGCCACGGGGGTGGCGGCGCGGGCCGCGTATCTGGTGCAGGCTTACGGCGACATGGTGGCGGACGGCGCGCGACTGGTGCGGGTGATCGAACGCTTGCGCCCCTTGCACGCCGCCGAGCGGATTGAAACATGGCAGGCGATGGCGGGGGCAGGTGCATTTGTCGATCTGGCGGCGGGGTTGATGCAGCATCACTATGACCCGCGCTATGACAAGCACCGCGCGCGGCAAGAGGCGCGGTTTGTCGAGATTGAGGCGGCTGGTTTGGGGCCAGATGATTTGACGCGGCTGGCGGATCAGGTGGCAGAGGCTGTGCGGGCGGCGATTTAGCCGAGTTGGCGGAGCGCTTCGCGGGGCGCCTTGTTGCCACGATGAAACCGCTCGGCGCAAGGTTAGTCAGCAAGAGTTATTCTGGGCGGGCCTGCGGTGATTTCGCCGATGAGGGCGGCACCTGGGATGTATTTCAGCAGAGTTTCCGCGATATCGGCGGGGACGGCGGCAAGCAGGCCTCCGGCGGTTTGCGGATCATAGAGCAGGGCTTTCAGCGGGGAATCTGTGCCTGAGATGCGGCCTAAAGTGGCGGCGCGGTTCGCGGGAGCGAGGCTGGAGGTTTGGCCAACTGCGGCTAGGGCAAGCGCGCCGGGCAGGGTTGGGATGGCTGCGCTGTGCAGGGTGGCGGCGGTGTCGGACGCATCCAGAATTTCCAAGAGGTGGCCTGCGAGGCCGAAGCCTGTCACGTCGGTCATCGCATGGGCGTAGGGGGCAAGATGTGCTGCGGCGGGGCCGTTGGGTTGGCTCATCTGGTGTAGAGCGCGGGCGACGGCTTCGCCGAGGATCAGGCCTGGAAGTTCGGCCATCGCCATCTCTGCCGCCATGATGGTGCCGGAGCCGATGGGTTTGGTCAGGATCAGTTTGTCACCGAGCTTTGCGCCGCCCTTGCTGATGGCGCGGGTGGCAAGGCCGGTCACGGTGAAGCCGATGGTGAGTTCGGCGCCCATCGAGGTGTGGCCGCCGACGATATCGGCCCCGGCCTGACGGAAGACTTCCGCCGCCTCGGTCATGATCTCGGCCAACATCTCGGCGGATTTTTCCGGCGATAGGCGCGGCAGGGTGATTTGGGCGAGGGCTATTTGCGGGTTGGCCCCCATTGCCCAGACATCCCCAAGCGCGTGAATCGCGGCGATGCGGGCCATCAGGCGGGCATCGTTTGTGAAGGCGCGCAGATGGTCAGTGGTGATGACTTGCACGCCGCCGGGCACGGTCAGGATGGCGGCGTCGTCGCCGGGGCCGGAGATGACCTCGGGGCGTTGCGGCTTCGGCAGGGTGGCGAGCGCGGTGGCAAGGTCTGATGCCCCAAGTTTCGCGCCGCAGCCGCCGCACATCGGTTTGTCACCAATAGCATCCAGCAGGCCGGGGATGGCGGGGTTTGGCGTCGGGCGCGGCATCGCGGGATAGCTGGCAAATTTCGCCATGAATTTGCGGTCGATGCGGTCTTTCCAGTGCCACAGCCATGCGCCGTCCAGCGGCAGACTCCATTTGTCGGCGACGGCACCTCTGGCTCCGGTCGAGATCAGTTTGAGATAATCGCGCTGCGGTTTGAAGGGCTTCAGCGGTTGATTGAGCAGGCTGGCGCGCAGGTTGTGCAGCAGGATCGGCGCGGCCCGGACGGCGTAGACTCCGGCTTTCGGGCGCGGGGCGAAGGGCAGGTGGGCGCAGTCTCCGGCGGCAAAGATCGCGGGGTCAGAGGTTTGCAGGGTGTCGGATACGGTGAGGAAGCCATTGTGCAGGGTCAGGTCGGCTTGGCCCTGCCATGCGTGCGGGCGGCTGCCTGCGACGGCGAGGGTGAAATCGGATGGTAGGCGGGTGCCGTTGCTGAGGGTGACGGCGGTTGCTTGAATTTCGGCGGGCTTGGCGTTGGTGATCAGGGTGATTTTGGCGCGGGCGAGGTGGGCGAGCAGGGCGTTGCGGGCCCCGCTGCCGATGGCGGGAAGGGCCGTTGGGCCTTGTTCCAGCAGGGTGACGCGCGCGGCTGGCAGGCGGTGTTTGGCGGCAAGGGCAAGTTCTACACCGCCAACACCTGCACCGATCACGGTGATCTGCGGGGCAGGCAGGGCGCGGGCGACAAACTCTGCCCACTGGGTCGCAAAATCACCCAAGGGTTTGGCCGCATGGGCGAACTCGGTGAAGCCGGGGATGTCTGGCAGATCAGAGGTGATGCCGATGTCAATGCTGCACAGGTCATAGAAGATCGGGGGACGATGGGCGAGATGCAGGCGGCGGGTTTCGCGGTCAATCCGCGTCACGCGGTCAAGGATCAGGCGGGCACCCGCAAATCGGGCGAGGCGGACGAGGTCAATCATAATCTCATCTCGGGCATAATGGCCCGCGATCAGACCGGGCAGCATCCCGGTATAGGGCGCGGCAGGGTCGGGGTTGACCAGGGTCAGCCGCACACCGGGCAGCGGATTCATCGCCCACATTCGCGCCACAAGCGCATGGGCATGACCGCCGCCGATCAGCACCAGATCTTTGACGATGGGGAAATCGGGTTGCATCGGGCTCTCGGTTGTTTGGGGCTTTGGTAACGGTTTGGCGGTGGGAAGGCCATGCTTTGTGGAGGGAGGATGTTGCGGGGCCTGCTGCGCGCTGCTTTATCTCGACTGCGGTTTGAAGCTTTGGCTTTGGGGAGCCTCCGGCGGGAGTATTTGAGCCAAGATGAAATTCGCGAGGGTGGGCGGGGCATTGATGGAAAACGCTGGCAAGCGCGAGAGGGGGCCAATGGGGTGAGGGAGAGCGGCGCTTCTGCTGGCGGTTGCGCGGCGCGGCGCTGAAGGCTAGCCTTGTGGTATGAGATCACCCCAGCAGCGCCTTGGCCTGACCCAGACTCAACGGCTTGAGCTGAACACCAGCCTGCAAGCCTCGATTGCGATTTTGCGCACCGATGCGGCGGGGCTTACCCGCTATCTGGAGGAGCAGGCAGCAGAAAACCCGCATCTGCGGCTGGAGCCACCGCCGCAGCCGGGTTTACACGATTGGCTGCCGCGCTGGGCGGGGGTGTTGGGGTCGGGCGGCGGCAGTCTGGGGCTTGCGGCGGAAACCGCAGACACCAGCCCGAGTTTGATCGCGCATGTCTTGCGCGAGATCGAAAGACTAGACCTGAGCAAACGCGACCACGACATTGCTATGGCTTTGGCCGAAGTTTTGGAGCCTTCGGGCTGGCTTGGTGCCGCCTTGAGCATCGTTGCGGCGGAGACGGGCCGGACTCTGGCCGAAGTCGCGGCAGTGCTGCAACGCTTGCAGAAGATCGAGCCTACGGGGATTTTTGCGCGCAATTTGGCGGAATGTTTACGGCTGCAGGCGATTGAGGCGGGTGCGTTGGATGCCGAGATGGCGGCGGTGCTGGCGCATCTGGATCTGCTCGCCTCAGGCGATCTGGCGCGGTTGGCCAAGGCCTGTCACATCTCGGAAGCGGCGGTGATGCAGCGGTTTCGGATCATCCGCGCGATGAATCCAAAACCGGGGGCAGAGTTTGCCAGCATTAGTGCTGCGCAATCGCGTGAGCCTGATCTGGTGGTGAAGGCAACGGCGACCGGGTGGAGCATTGCGTTGAACCGTTCGGCTTTGCCGACGCTGCGGGTGGAGAAATCGGCGGCAGGCTCGGCAGAGGGCTTGACGCAGGCGAAGGCGTTGGAGCGCATGGTGGCGGCGCGCAACACCACGCTGCTGCTGGTTGGGCGCGAGATTTTGGCGCGTCAGCAAGAAGCGATCCGGCTGGGGCCGATTGGGCTGGCCCCGATGAGCATGGCCGATCTGGCCGAGGCGTTGGGCTTTCACGAAAGTACGATCAGTCGGGTGGTGTCGGGGGCGAGCCTGGACAGTCCGCGCGGTACATGGTGGCTGCGGCAGATGTTCAGCGCGGCTTTGGGCGGCAACGGCCAACCGCTGATCTCAGGCGCTGCGATGCGGGGGCGGCTGGCGCGATTGGTGGCGGCAGAGAACCCGGCGCGGCCCTTGTCAGATGAGGCTTTGGCGATGGCTTTGGCGATTGATACTGGGGTGACCATCGCGCGCCGCACGGTGGCAAAATACCGCGAGGCCGAGGGGATTCCAGTGGCGTCGCGGCGCAAGCGCAAGCCCGTTTTGCCGCGAATGGGCCGAAAAGGTCGCGCAGAGGGCTGACTTCGCCCCGCGCGCCCGTTATCGCTTGGGCGGAAATCAAACGGGAAGTCAGATGGCGCATTTTCTGGGCGTAGATACCGGTGGCACCTACACCGATGCGGTGATCGTCGATGAGGCCGCCGATCTGGTGATCGGCAAGGCGAAATCGCTGACCACGCGGGCCGATTTGGCCTTGGGCATTGGCCGCGCGGTGGATGCGGCTTTGGCCCAATCCGGCGTGGCCGCCAAAGATGTGGCCTTGGTGTCGCTGTCCACCACCTTGGCGACCAATGCCTTGGTGGAAGGTCAGGGTGGCCGCGTCGCGCTGATCTTCGTGGGCTTTGACGAAGGCGATCTGGAACGCGGCGGTCTGATCGAGGCGTTGAAGGGCGATCCGGTGGTGAAGATCGCGGGAGGACATAGCCATGCGGGCACCGAAGTTGCCGCGCTGGATTTGGCCGCTTTGGAAGTGCTGCTGCGCGAACTTGGCCCGCAGGTGATGGGCTTTGCTGTCGCCGCACGCTTTGCCACCCGCAACCCCGCGCATGAGATTGCCATTCGTAATCTGATCCGGGCTGTGACGGGCTGCCCGGTAACCTGCTCGCATGAGCTCTCAGCGCAGTTGAACGGGCCGAAGCGGGCGCTGACCGCGGTGCTGAATGCGCGACTGATCGGGATGATTGATCGGCTGGTGGCAGCCTGCGAGCGGCATCTGGCTTCGATTGGCATCACCGCGCCCTTGATGGTGGTGCGCGGCGATGGCGCGCTGATCTCAGCCGCGATGGTGCGCGAACGCCCGATTGAGACGATCCTGTCTGGCCCTGCGGCGTCGATTGTCGGCGCGCGTTGGCTGACCGGGGCGAAGGACGCTTTGGTGTCGGATATTGGCGGCACCACGACCGATGTCGCCTTGCTGCGCGATGGCCTGCCCGAGATTGATCCGCAAGGTGCGCGCGTCGGCGGTTTCCGCACCATGGTCGAAGCGGTGGCGATGCGGACCAGCGGTTTGGGCGGCGACTCGGAAGTGCATTTGATCACCGAGGGCCTGATGGGCGGCATGCGGCTGGGCCCGCGCCGTCTGATCCCGGTGTCGCTGCTGGCGTCCGAGCATGGTGCGATGGTGCATGCGGCATTGGACAAGGCCTTGACCTCGGACAAAGCGGGCGAGCTGGATGGCCGCTTTGTGGTGCCGATGGCGGGGCAGACCGGCGGGCTTTCTGCGCGCGAAATAACAGTTTTGGCGCGGATCACGCAGCCGATGCCGATGGCGCAGGTGCTGACCACGCGGTTGGAAATCGCGGCGCTGGAGCGGTTGGTGGCGCGGGGCTTGGTGATGATGGCCGGGGTAACGCCGTCGGATGCGAGCCACGTTCTGGGCGGGCTCGAGGCTTGGGATGGGTTGGCGGCGGCGAAAGCAGTCGAGTTGCTGGGGCGCAGACGCACTGGCTCGGGTGAGCGGTTTTCGACCGATGCCAAGACCTTGGCGCAGGGTATTGTCGATCAGTTGACTGCGCAGACCGTTGAATGTCTGCTGGAAGCAGCCTTTGACGAAGACGCGGGTTTCAAAGGCGAAAGCCCCGAAACATTGGCTCGCCACCCGCTGACCCGCGCGGCATTGAACCGCCATCGTGGCGTGATCGAGTTTACCGCGCGCCTTGGTGTCCCCGTGATCGGTTTGGGCGCTTCGGCCCCCTATTACTACGGGGCAGTCGGCAAACGGCTGGGCTGCGAGATGATCCTGCCGGAACATGCGGGCGTCGCCAATGCCATTGGCGCAGTGGTGGGCCAAGTCAGCCAACGCGCCACAGCGATTGTCACCAGCCCCGGCGTGGGCCGCTTTACCGCCCATTTGCCAGAAGGCTTGCAGACGTTCAACGATCCCGAAGCCGCAATGCAGGCCGCCGAAGCCGCCCTTACCATTGAAGCCGTCCGCCGCGCCAAACACGCAGGCGCCGAGGATTTGCGCATCACGGCGGCACGCGATCTGCGCAGCGCGTCCGTCGAAGGCCAGCCGATGTTTGTCGAGGCGACGATTTCGGTCACCGCCTCAGGTCGGCCAAGGGTTGCGCATGCGGTGCCGGAAGAGGCCACCTTGTAACTGCCCCTCAGTCCGCAGGCCCTAAACCGAGGCCCACTTATGGCCTGCGTAAAAATCTGAGGCCCCGGCTCAAGCCGGGGGCGGTGTGGGTGTTCGCACATGGAGCGACTAGAGGCCGCGATAGACGTTTGATCGCTCTACAGCGCCGATTGTGGTCGATTTTACGGATTTTGCACAAGATGTGGTAGCCATGGCGCGGCGGAACACAAGTCATTCCCCGCGGGGAAAGGCATTGACGGACTGCGCCGTTCTGTCCGCTCGGCATAACCCTGGCCTAAAACCATCAAATCATCCAGAATACCCCTTGACGCCCCCCGCCCCCCAAACTACTCACCACGCCAGTGGCGAGGTAGCTCAGTTGGTTAGAGCACACGACTCATAATCGTGGGGTCGAGAGTTCAAGTCTCTCTCTCGCCACCAGCAAATCCAGAAATCAGATTTCAATTTGCTGGTGGCGGCCGCTTAGGCGGATCAGTCCGCCCCATAGCAGGCGTCGAAATACGGCGTCAGCGCGCGCGTCACCGCCGCGCGCAGCAGGGCTGGGGCGGTTTTTGCGGTTTGGCCTGTCATCACATTGCAATAGGCCGCGCCAAGGTGCTGCGAGATCAGTGGTTCGGGGATGCTTTCATCATCAAACAAGGCCATGAGCTTGGCGACGGCAGTGCTGGCAACCGGATCTGTCCAGTAATAGCGGATGCGGTCGGAATAGCTGTAGTGGCGTTGCAGCTGTTGGTGCAGCGCGGTGCCGTGGTAATATTTCGCCCAATGCTGTGGCTTTTGCAGCATCAAAGCCTCCATCGTCCCGCGCAAAGGTATGTGGTTGGGGAACAGCACATCGGCGATATGATCGAGGCCATACAGCGCCTCACGCAGCGCAAAGGTCAGGCCGGGGCCGACTTTCAGGATGCCGAAACCGTCTTGCACCAGATCGGCCAGCGCCTGCGGTGTCTGGTAATCGGTTGAATGGGCTTCAAACAGCATCGGCAATTTGGGCAGGCAAGCGACCAAATCGCGGGCGGCGGGGCGGTTGTAGGCGACGACGTTTTCATTGCCGAACTCGACCCCGGGCTGCACCACCAACCCCACCACGCGGGCGAAAGCGGCTTCGATGCCTGCGGCTTTGAAGGCCTCGTGTTGCAGAGTGGCGGTGACAAGCGCGGCTTCGGGCGGGGTGGGGGTTAGGCCTTCGACCTCCTCCCAAGCGCCGCCGGGGACGGGAACTTCGGTGCCGATGATATAGACCGGGGGCGTCGGGCTGTGCGCTTCGGCGACTGCAGCGAGTTCGGCGTTGCGGCTGGCGATGGTGGCATCAGGCAGCGGAGTGGGGTCATCCAAGCACGCCATGCTGGCGTCGAGATGGATCTTGCCGAACCCGGCCTGCGCATAGGCCGCGACCATATCGCAGGCCTTCGCCATCGCGTCAGCGGCGGGCAGCGCGGTCCAAGGATTCGGGCCCAGATGATCGCCGCCAAGGATCAAGTTTGCCGGATCAAAGCCCTCATCCTGTGCGATTGCCAGAACGAAACAACGAAAATCAGCGGGGGTCATTCCGGTATAGCCGCCCTCGTGATTGACCTGATTGCAGGTCGCCTCAATCAGCACCGGGGTGCCGCGCGCCCGGCCCAGTGCAAAGCTGGTGGCGATCACCACCGGATGCGCCGAGCAAATCGACGGAATCGCAAGCACTTGGCCAGATTTCCGGGCGGGGGCGAGGGCAAGCAGGGCAGCGATGGACATTGCGGGTCGATCCTTTTTGATCAAAATCATTGGTCGTATCGCTATAAAAATCATAAAGGATCAGCATCGTGATGACAGTGATTATTTTTGATCTTCGTATAGCGGCATAACAGAAAACAGGACTGCCATGAAGATTGACCCCGCCACCGCCATCCGGCAGCACCTTTTCGCCAAGGGCTATAGCTCGATTGCCTCAATCGCGGCGGCGGTGGGCGCGTCAGAGCCGAGGGTGCGGCGCGATTTGTTAACTTTGGAGGCCGAGGGGCAGATTTTGCGCACCCATGGCGGGGGCGCAGATTGCCGAAACTTCGGGCGCTGAGGTGGCGTTTGAGAGCCGCGCGCAGATCAACCTGCCCGCCAAACGCGCGATTGGTGAAGCGGTGTATCAGATGCTGCGCCCGGAAACCTCGGTGTTTCTGGATGCCGGAACCACAGTGCTGCAACTGGCGCGGCGGCTGCGGCTGAACCCGATCCCACTGCGGGTGTTCACGAATTGCCTGCCGGTGGCGCAGGTGTTGATGCCGGTGGCGGAAATCGGCGTGACCTTGCTGGGCGACAGTTTGCGGCGGCAAAACGCCTCGATGGTGGGGCCGTTGGCCGAGTCGGCGCTGGAAAAGCTTGGTTCGACCAGTTGTTTCTGGGGTGGGCGGCATCTCGGACAAGGGGGAGATTTCCAGCCGCGATGATCAAGAGGCGCGGATCAATGCGCTGATGCTGACGCGCAGCAAGGCTCCGGTGATTGTGGCGGATGCGGATAAGTTCGGGCCGCAGTTGACCTATGGCGTGGCGCATCTGGGTGCGGGGATGCGCGTGTTGACCGATGCGCGGTTGGGTGTTGGCTGGCGGGGTGTACTGGCGGGTTTGGGTTGTACAGTAACCGTAGCGGAGGTCGCGTGATGGACCGTGTTCTGGGGCTGGATAGCGGCGGCAGCAAGACCGAGGCGGTGGTGATCAACCGCGCGGGGCGGGTGCTGGCGCGGGTTGGGAGGCGCGTTTGGGGTTGTTGGCAGCAGACTCGGGCCGGTGTCTGGCGCGGTTCTGGGGCTGCCCTGTCATGGCGAGATTGCGGCGATTTCGGCACGACAGGTGGTGGTGGCTGATCTGCTTGGCCCACAAGCCGCGGTGATGAACGATGTCGCAACGGCGTTTCATGGGGCCTTGGCGTTGGACAGCCAGCACTTGGATGGCCGCAAGCCGCCATCGGGCTTTGCGCATGGTTTGCTGCGCGAGATGGGGGTGGCGGCAGAGGATTTGCTCGGCTGGACCTATGGGCGGGACACGCGAGCGGGGCTGGCCTCGGTGGCGGCTTTGGTGTCGCGGTTGGCCAATGCGGGGGTGATTGAGGCGGTGGGTTTGATGCAAGAGGCCGCCGGGCATCTGGCGCTGGCGGGGCGGACGGCGGGGCGGCTTGCCAAATTGGATGCGCCGCAGCGCTGGAGCTTTGCCGGCGGTGTGATGCAGGACGCCACGCTGATGACGACGTTGATGGCGGCTCTAGGCCCACCCGTGCCGCCGGTTTTGCCCCGTTGGGTGGAGCGGCATTGGCTGCGGCAAATCCACCCTGCTGCGGATGATCGCGGGTCTGGAAGAAATCAGCTTGGGTACAGTTTCCATCGCGGGGCGGGTTGTGAACGACGTAGAGCCAAAGTAGTGCGACATTGCGATGGTGTTCCAGAATTACGCGCTTTATCCGCATATGTCGGTGCGCGACAATATGGATTTTCGCTGCATCTGCGCGGGCAGAGCAAAGCGGAAATCTCGACCGCAGTCAACAAAGCCGCCGAAATTTTCGGCCTCAGCCCCTATTTGGATCGCACGCCAAAGCAGCCTTCCGGCGGCCAACGGCAACGGGTGGCGATGGGCCGCGCGATCGTGCGCCGGCCTGCGGTGTTTTTGTTTGACGAGCCTTTATCAAACCTCGACGCTGCCTTGCGGGTGCAGATGCGGGCGGAAATCCGGGCCTTGCATGAAAGTCTTGGCTCGACCTCAATCTTTGTGACGCATGATCAGGTGGAAGCGATGACGACGGCCGACCGCATCTTGGTGATGCGCGACGGGAGGCAGGAGCAGGCGGGGCCACCGTTGGAGCTTTATGACCGGCCAGCGAACAGTTTTGTGGCGGAGTTTATCGGATCACCTGCGATGAATTTGCTGGAGGCTGTGGCAGAGGGTGGGCCGATGTTGCCCATTCAAAGCCATGCCTCGGGCACGGTGCTGTGTGGCATCCGGCCCGAGCATCTGGAGCTGACCAGCCCGGATGCACCGGGGCGATTGCGGGGGAGCTGGGTATCGTTGAAAGCACAGGCGCTGCGATGTTTGTGGCGATGAAGGCGGGCGCGTTGGCCTTGCACGCGGTGTTCACGGACCGACCGAACTTGAAGCGGGGCGATCAGATTGGGCTGATGCCAAAACCCAGCCTTATGCCTCTGTTCGATGCCAAGACCAGGCTGCGTTTGAGCTGAAAACCGGGCTAAGGCCAGACCGGGTTAACAGGCCGCTGAAATAGTCGTCCCTCGACGCGGTTTGAGGAACGTGATTCACTCTGGGCAAGGCAATGTCGGGGGGTTGGAATGCGCGGGATGGATGAGAAGAGCGGCTCGCTGTTCAGCTATGTCGATCTTGAAGAT
>NZ_JAUSBA010000049.1 GCF_030652235.1 Cypionkella sp. | reverse complement strand
GCGGCGCTACGCGATCAACACCTGCAAATCGACGGTCAAATCGCGACCAACACCCGGCAAAGCCTGCAACTCGAACGGTCATGGGATGCTATTGGAATGCCACCAGCGAGGGCTGCGCTATGAAAGTCGTTATCCCAACGCCGGTCCTCTCTGTGAACTATGCGAAAGACCCTGCTGCGTTTGGCTATTCCAACGCGACTGACTCGCCGGAATGGGCAGTTGGTACAACCTACGCAGCCGGTGATCGGGTGATCGTGGATGCGCTGCAATCTACCTTCGAGAGCCTGGTCGCGGGCAACATCGGTCATGCGCCGGTGCTTGCGCCCGCAACCTCTACTTTCTGGGTTCGCGTTGGCTCATCAAATGCGTGGAAGCCATTTGATAAAGTCGTTTCCAGCCCTTTGATTGGCTATACCGCCGCCTCGCAGCAACTCGATCTGATGAACTTTCGCTTAACGAGTATGGGGCGGTTTTCAACGATCTGCGTGTTGTCTACCGAAGCAGGAAAGGTGCGCGTCGCCTATAGCCCAGATGGCGGCACAACGACGACCTATGATCAGACGCGAACCGCCGTCAACACCGAGCCAGTGATTGATCTGTGGACATATTTCTTCGAAAAGCTGAACCAAACCCGTGACTTTATTTTCGATGATATCGACGGATACGGCGCGACATCGGCGGCGCAAATCACCATCACGTTGGACAATGCCAGCACTGGTGTCGCCGTCACCTGTGGCGAGATCATTGTCGGCCCGGCATTTGACATAGGTGACTGTCACGCCGGGGCGCGGCTGGAACTTAACGATTATAGCCGCAAAGAGCGCAATGAGTTTGGCGATCTGACCCTTGTGGAGCGGGCTTATAGCTACACGGGCAGCTTCGACATCGAGATAGCGAAGGCGTTCCGCAACACGGTCCAGAGCCTGATGGTCGATATTCGCGCTACGCCCTGCGTGTTCTACCCGTCCGCCTCTGACGCAAACGATGGGCTGATTGTCTACGGCTTCGAAAAAACCTTTGCGATCAATTACGACACCCCCGAGCGGGCCTATGCCTCGCTCGTAGTTGAAGGACTGACCTGATGCCAGCACCGCTAATCAGCACGGCTCCGCCCGCGCCGAGTCGACTTGTTCCGTCCACGTTCAGCGCCCTTGGCGATGCCTTCTTGGCGTGGATGGCCAGCGCCCCGCCCGAGTTTAATGCGCTGGCGGACTATCTGGGCAACCTTGCTCTTGCGACCGGGCCTGGGCTGTTTCTGGACGGCACAGCCGCAGCGCCGGGGGTGTCGTTCGCATCCGATACCGATACCGGGCTATTTCGCAGCGGTGCCAATCTGCTCGCATTCAGCGCCGGCGGCACACGGCGCGCATTGCTCAGTACCACAGCGTTTCAGATAGATGTGCCGATCACAGGAACGGCGGTGCAGGCGAGTGCGACTGACACCACGGCAGGACGCCTGCTTAAGGTCGGAGCGTTCGGCCTTGGCGTGATCGCCACGGCTCCCGTCTTAACAGACTTTGACGCGACTGACACCGCATCGGGCACCTACAGCTACACCACGGGGGCCACGGGCACATTCCCGTCCGGTGTGACTGCGGCGGCGGGCGGCGTAATTACTGTATACCGCGAGAGCGCCGCCAAGGGCTACATGACGCTGCAACCCGCCAGCAATAACGTTCTATATTTCCGCAATCTTTATACAACGTGGGGGACGTGGCAGGAGTTGGCAAAGATCGACAGCCCAGCATTTAGGGGTACTCCTGCGGTGCCAACGGCGGCGGCTGGCACGAATACCACTCAGATTGCATCAACTGCCTATGTTAAAAATGAAATACCGACTGCTCTGAACGCCAGTGGTTCAGCCCCGATTTATGCCTGCCGCGCGTGGGTGAATTTTAATGGCACTAACACAGTCGCAATCCGGTCCAGCGGAAACGTGTCGTCTATCACCGATAACGGGGTGGGCAATTACACGGTGAACTTTACCACAGCTATGGATGACGCGGATTTCTCAGCAGTAGCATCGGGGCAATCATCAAACTCCGTTGATGGTTATTGTTCTATAATCTCCACAACAACAACAAGCGTTCGGGTTGGCACGAGACTTAACAACTCTATACAAGATAGCCCAATTACTTGTGTCGCAATCTTTCGCTGAAAGGAAAGCCAAATGAAACGCATCATATACCAGACACCCGAAGGTGGCGTGGCTATTGTTATTCCAGCCCCAGATTGCGGACTGACGATTGAGGAAATTGCGGCGAAAGATGTGCCGACGGGATTGCCGTTCAAAATCATCGACGCCGTGGACCTCCCATCCGACCGTAGCCAGCGCGACCTGTGGGCCGTTGACGTTGCAATCCTGACCGATGGAGTCGGCGCATGATTACCATTCGCCAACCCGACCCCGCCGTAGTCCTCGCAGCATGGCGCGACACCCGCAAACTGTCCCGTGCTGAGTTCTGCCTTGCCATCCTCCGCGCCGGACTGGTGACGCCCGAGGAAGCCGTTGTCGCGGCTCAAGGCCAAATCCCGGCGCCGCTGACCGGAGCAATTGCCCAAATGCCGGAACCCCAGCGCAATGAGGCGCGTGTCCTGTGGGCGGGGCTTACCGAAGTGCAGCGCAACCATCCGCTCGTGCTGCTGGCGGGCGAGGCCGAAGGGTTGGACGCAGCCGCGCTGGACGCGCTGTTCGGCTGGCCGGCTGCCATCACCGCCTGAACCCGCCCAACCCACCAACGCAACACCCGCCCCGGCGGGCCGAAACGCATGGGAACGCCAATGCAGTTTGAAATCAAAATCATGCCCGGAATCAATGGAGCCTTGCATGACCAATCCTGACACGGGCAAGCCAATGATCGAAAACTCTGACCGCGGCATCACGATGGCAAAGCCTCTGGCGTGGACTATTCTCGCCAGTATCGTGGCCGTGGTCTGGTACGGCGGTGGCGTGATTGCTGGCCTCAGCGGATCGACACAGACCGTCACCTCAACCCTATCGACAATGCAAGCGGCAAACGTCCAAATCGAGGGGCGTGTTCGGTCGTTGGAGAATAATGCCGCCGCTGGCCTTGCCCGCTATGACGCGCTGAAACAATCTCTGGATGAAGTCAAAGAGCAGCAGCGCGAAACCAACGATCTGCTGCGGCAGATATTGCAGGGGGGTGGCAAGAAATGATCCCCGGATTTCTTGTCAGCAACTGGCGCAAGGTTCTCGCGCAATCTTGGTCTATCCGGCTGATGGCCTTGGCCGGGGTTTTCTCAGGCATCGAGGCAGCCCTGCCATATCTCGAACAGAGCTTTGATTGGCCGCGGGGCAGCTTCGCAGCCCTGTCAGGTATTACGGTCTGCGCCGCTTTCATTGCGCGCCTCGTGGCCCAAAAGAAATTGCAGGAGGAAGATCATGGTGACGAAGAATAAGGCTGTCGGGGCCGCTGCCGGTGCTGCCGTTGCGATTGCGATCGCCTTCATCGCACCGTGGGAAGGTATCGAGTTGCGCGCCTACCGCGATATCGTTGGTGTGCCGACGATCTGCTACGGCGAAACGCGCGGAGTGCAGATGGGGGATGCCGCCACACTGGCGCAATGTGACTCGCAGTTGGCAAAGGCGGTGGCCGAGTTCGAGAAGGCCGGCCGCGATTGCCTGCCGGCACAACTGCCAGACAAGACGCGCGCTGCGTTCCTCAGTTTCAGCTACAACCTCGGGCCGAGGATCCTCTGCGCCTCGCCAACCATGTCGAAGCTGATCAAGCTTCGTGACATCGCCGGGGCCTGCAAGGCGATGACGTTGTTCAACCGTGCCGGCGGCAAGGTCGTTCGCGGACTGACGCGGCGGCGTGAAGCTGAGAAGGCGCTGTGCCTTGATGGGTTGGCTGGCAAATGATCACCCTGATCTTTGACTGGCGCTTCATCCTTTGGCTGCACAGCTTCGGGATTGGAGTGAGGCCGCGCCGATGAAACCTTGGATCATCATCGCCGCCATAGGCTTCGCTGCCCTCGCCGGGATGCAGGGCTACCGCATGGGTGCCTCTGCCAATGAGGCCCGACACATCGCAGCCCTGGCGGAGGCGCAGGCCGAAGCCCGGACCGAAGCCCGCGCCGCCACCGCAGAAGAAACAAAACGCCTTATTGCGGCGGCAGCCAGTGCCGCAGAGGCCCGCGCTTTGGAGGATCAAGCCTATGCGGCCCCCGTTGAAAATGTTGTTTGCCTGCCTGTGTCTCGCGTCTTGCGCCTCAACAAACGCTGATGCGCCAATCGCCGCATCGCAGGCATCGCTGCTGGTTCCATGTACCGCCCCGGTTCTGTTACCCGAGCAAGCACTTAACGATTCCGAGATCGAAGTATTCTGGGGCCGAGATCGGTCGGCCCTGAGAGACTGCGCAGGACGCCATGCGGCGCTTGCTCAACCCAAGTCCTGAAAGGAAATCCTATGACGCATGAAGTCCCGCCGGCACCCGATTCTGTCGATGCTGAAATCGTGCACCCGAGCGGGCCGAGGTGCTGATTTCGAACTATGATCTGGGTGGCATTTAAGGGTAGTAGAGTTGGGGTTCGGAAGCGAATCGCACGGCTGAAATTACACAGCTGCACTCCGAATCTGTAGTGAGTGGCCGAGTGTAGGGCGCGCCGGACCAAACCCTCGAGCTTGGCGCGCCTTAGCAAAGCACAGGCACGGCCGAGACCTTACATCATGAGCAGATAAACCGCCCCTGCGAGAACGCAGTTAAACGTGAACAATACGATGGTCAGGCGAACGTCAGTCATGGCGATTCCCCCCTTTCATACCGACGCCCCCATTATGCGCCCGCAACTTTCGAGATCAACAAAATGGGAATTACTCGGCTGGAAGTTGCCTGTTGACGGGTTTGAAGTGGCGTCCCATCCTGTCTTTGAACGACGTTGTAGGCGTGCGCGAAACCTTCAAAGCCCTCCGATTCCGCGAGGTGAAAACCACCTACACGATCTCGGCGAAGGGGACGGCACCCGAGCGGGCCGAAGTGCTGATTTCGAACTATGATCTGGGGGAGGCTTGATGGCGTGAAACCGCTCTTTAAGGGGCTTAAGCGGCCCCTCAGAGAAAATTCGCGCGACTGAATGCCTTCTCGGTGCCAGCCTACGGAGCACAGGAACTTCTGGCAGAATCGTTTCCTAGCTGAACATAGTGAAACACAAGTGCTAGGGGGGGTGACAAGTTGCTATTAAGTACGCTCGAGTCTTTGCGTAAAAGGCTTTCATGGACGGGAGCCAGAGTAGTTATGCGGATGGCAGGAATGGAGCCGGGTCGTGGTTGGCAGAAGACCATCGAGAAGGTGAAATCTGGAGTGGCAGAAGGAACCGTTGGCAAGTTGCAGGACTCGCTCATCGAGAGCATTCTTTGCGGTGATAAGTTCACTAAGCTCTATCCTCTCGACGACAAAGGCCGCATCGATATGCATCTGTGGATGAGCTCGCTTAACTGCAGTGACTCTCTCTCCGCCCGCATATTTCCTTTGCTACTCGACGAAGGCCAGTTGGCCACAGCGGATGGTGCCTTTTCGGTCCTTTCAACCCAGTCAAACGAAGACGGGATCGGTGTGATCTTGAGCAGCATATTTAATATGAAGGTTCGCGAAGAGATCGATTTCGAAGAGTTCGAGAACTCTGCGGAGATGCGGTCTAAGTTCGACGAAGTAGTCGGTTTCAAGTATCGGCGAGTGCAACTTCATCATGTCATTTGGGTTCCGCATCTTCGGCAGCAGCTCGAAATAAGGGTGGACGCCCCTAAGGGCATGCCCGAAGATGCTATTCACGCGCACCATTCCCATCTGAAACGGATGATCGCCGATGCCAATGTCTTAACGCTTGGCAACTCCCACAACCTGTTCCCGGCCGTGCGAGCGTTCTACGATGATGGTGAAGAAGGTGATGTAACAGAAATTACATTTGCCACGACGACTTCGGCTATCAAGCATGAGAAAATCATCCGGCGACCAAGTTCGCGTCTCGATCAGCGCTTGGAGACATATCATCAAGGCGGCAAAACAGCACTTCAGACCGACATTCGCATCTATCGTTTGAGCGTCGAATGGCCGAAATCGGAAGACAATCTGTCCTTCGCACCAACTCTAACTTTGGCGGCTTCGGGGCCAGCTGGGAGAGCTGGATCGCCCGATCCGACAATATCGGGTGCTCTCATCGGTAATTGTGTTCGAGCAGCCGACTACGAATTCGTTGTTGAGAGACTTGGCCTGAAGTCTGGTCTCGCTGCATAGTATGACCATGTGTGACCTTCGCAAAGCACGAGAAACGATTGAAACGGCTGGGCTCGACCAGCCGTTTTTGGACGTGTGTCTGCGAGTGACTGGGGCTCTTGAAGCACTTGATGGGGATAGGGGGAAGTTTCTGCCGTTGTCGTTTTTTCTAACTGTTGTGGACGATACCAACGCAAAGGTCGCGCTGTCGGCTCTCAGCTACATCTGCACGATGGAATGCCCACCGCTTGCAGCACATGGCTATATTTGTGATGCAGACGAAGAATTGATCGTGCTCGACGACGAAGATTTTCTGGAAGTCGTCAAGACTGGTGATCTGATTCACCCGCGGACCGGTGAATTCCTCCAGCAGGCTCGAAACCGTGTTCACATTTTTTATTCTTTGCTTTCACTTTGATCGACAGGAACAATAACCCCTCCCTAGCGGACATCATGTCTGAGCTGGACGGGAGTCCGGCATTTTTCGCGGTGGGGTGGTCAATCAAACAAACCCATCAAGAGCGATTTGAGTTGATCGAGCAGGTCGTCGATCAGTGCTACAGAGAGCTTGTGGAAAAAAGACAAGCTTTCCACACTTTGGGGGAGGATCAGCTAAGCCTGATTATCTGTTCAATGATTGCGTTCACGGGGGCCGCTGTCAGCCATGACGCTCAGATCGGAGGGCACGTTGACATTGTAGTTCGCGGTCCGAATGCGTTCCTTTGGATTGGAGAGGCGAAGATCTACAACGGTCCGGCATATGTGATGGGCGGTTTTGAGCAACTTTCGACCCGGTATGGTGTCGCAGGCGTAGGGTGCGATCGCGGCGAGATCATCATTTACTGCAAGCAGCCGAATGCTACACGGGCGTTAGTTGCGTGGCGGGACCACCTTGTCGGAAACGGCGTCGTTGAGATCGGAGAAGATAAGTCAAGTACGAGTGCTCTTGTGTTCCGATCAAAACATAGTTGCCCAGGTACAGGGTGCGACTTCCTAGTCAGGCATCGAATTGTGCCTTTGCATTTCAGGCCGACAAAGTAAGTTGACCCAGTTTTACCGAGGGGTTCTGGATTATCCAGAGATCATATTGCGCTAACTTTCGCAAAATAGCGTTGCTGCAGGTTATGGTGTCAAACTCTGCGGCTTTTGCTGTCACGCTACAGCGAATGATTTTGTTTGCCGCCCGTCCCCACCGCAGAAAACGCCATGACGCTTAGCCGCGCGCCACGCACTTGCCGAGATTGGCGCGGTCCCTGCCCCAGAGAACTTCAATCTCGGCGTCATCTAGTGCGCGGCGGTAGCACTTGCGGGCCGGGGATAAACGGAAGATCAGGGCGCGCTGCGCAGGCGTCCAGCGTGGGCGCAGGCAGACCAACCCATTACTTCGGCGCGACCATGATCATAACTGATTGATCCATTGTCCTGCCCGCCGCAGTCGTCACGCGGCAGATGATTGAATAAGTGACCGCCGACACCGCTCGAGGCGAAAACACTTGATCGGCGGGCAAATTCAGCCGACCTTACTGTCGAGCCGTCGACCAGTTGGGAAATGTCGGTCAAATCAAGCTACTAAGAGGTAAAAATTGTTTGCACAACTGCGCACAAAAATTCAGACATGGAATCGCAAACGCCGAGTACAGCGGTTTGAAAAGCGCGAAGCCTACACCGGACATGACTGTAGGTTAGGTGTTCTTGGTATCATGAAAAATGAAGCCATGAACATTGACGAATGGGTTCAGCATTACCTGTCGATGGGCGCAGGGAAGATTTTTTTAATCGACAATGGAAGTAGCGATGAAACAGTTGGTAAAGCCAAACTATGGGTTGCCAAAGGCGTCGTTGAACTTGTGGAATATGCCGGGCAACAAATGCAGCGGCAACATTACTGGTCGGCGTTTAAGGAACTAAAAATTGCAAAAAAATGTCAATGGCTTATAGTTGCGGACTTGGATGAGTTCTGGTTTTGCCCCTCAGGAGAAACCATTGCCGCGCAACTATCTGATTTCACTTTTTTAGATTTAATCTACGCCAACTGGCGGATGTTTGGTAGCAACGGCTTGGATAAACATCCGGCAAGTGTCCGTCAGAGCTTCACTATGCGCGCACCTGAGTTACATCGTCACAAAGAGCGCAAATACATGTGCCGAACCTCTGTGATTAAATCTAAGAGAACTCTTGGAATTCACACAATCAATGGTGCTCGATCAAATCGCACCGTGTCCGACAATGAGCGATTTCATCTCAACCACTATGGAATCCAAAGCATCGAATACTTTCAGAAGGTCAAAATGACGCGTGGAGATGCGGCGTCAATTCAATACGCTCCGGTCCGGGATTTAACATACTTTCAAGAACGTGATGCCCCCTGCACGATGTCAGATCATCTTCTTGCCGACTTGGTGGCAAGCGGTAAAATCAAATAAACCTGACCGCTTTTGCTCCGCAACCAGCGTGGATTTTGCTGTCAAACTCTGCAGCTTTTGCTGCCACGCCACAGGCGCATGACAATCACAAGCTATGCGTCGGACGGCCTGATCATCGACTTCCCGGTGACGTTCCCCGCAACCGGGCCGCCACCGTTCTGGGCGGCATGGCTTCGGTGTTGGCTGACCTTGTAGCAGGAGGCACGGCGATCCCAGCATCGACCGCTATGTCAGGCAGCACTGTCACGGAGATCTTAGCAGCGGGGGGGCATGGGTTAGACTCCAAACCGCTTGAAAAGCGCATAGCCTATAAGCCCGCACGCCAGCGTTATTCCTAAGACAACTGGCGAAACGACACCCAAGACAATCAACCCTATGCAAACCCCAGCGATTGCGAGGTTTTCCGCGTGGTTCACTTCCTTAGATGTTTTGAACGCGACCCGAGGTAGCGCCTCGGCGATGTGGTCAACTGTGATCTTTAGCTTTTTGACCTCATCGAGCAACGCATCAAATCTGTCTGCATCATCTGAAATTACCTCACCAAACACATCCTCGATTTTCTCTCTGCCATTTCCGTCATCCTGGCTGTCCGTGACAATTTGCAGCTTATTTTTTCGCCGCGCGCGTATCTTGTCGGCGTGCATTTCGTTGCCCGTCCCATCGTCCATTTCATCCCCCTCGGTTGTGTGATGCTGTCGGGCTGATTCTGCCCAGCTTCAGAATGCACGTCGCGGTGTGGTTGATCTGCCTATCCAAAAGGATAGCTGCAATACGCTTTCGTTCATTAATTGTTCATGTAAAGTTCCGAAGCAGGGGCCGGGCTCGCAATGATGCGCGAGACGCGCGCGCGACGACGGATGTCCTGAGGTTACGCAAGCTGCCAAGCCGGTGGAAGTAGAATTTCCCTAGGATAAAATCCGAGGTTCAGGTTGGTTCCCAAATTCTCGATTTGTTCACGGGAAAAAAGGCGTAAAACGCTTTGCGATTGGGAACTATTTAATGATATTTTTCAATTATATAGCTAACTTCTTGTCTCGTTTACACCGAGAATGTCGGCGGTTCGAGCCCGTCACGACCCACCATTTTCAATGACTTAGCTGATCAGTCTGTGTCTTGGTTTCAATCCAACCGGGTGGGCCTATTTCTGAGTTAAGCGCAAGCTTGTGGCGTACACATGTGCGCCTTTGCCCGCGGCGTGTTATGCTTTGCTTAGGTTGCGTGGCAACATCCGGTGCAAGACAACGTGGCATGCTTCTGGGCTTTGTTCTCGGCCAGACAGGGCAGTGGCAGGTTTGTCGTCCGGGCCATTCATGCCGTCAATGTCGGCGGAACTATCAATATCCGGTCACACCAGCGCCTTGGCGGTGCTGCCCCGTGCCAACGCGCCAAGCGGGTTAAGCCGGAACCAAACGGTGGAGACGGGGCCGCCGAAATCAGTGTTTTGCATGGCAGCAGTTTAGGCGCAGCTGGATGCGCTTAGCCCTGAAACCGTCCGCACGACCACAGCGCCATTCAGACCCTTAAGATCATAGACTTCTGAAATCTAACCCAACGGCACCTTAAGCAGGACCCCGCTGTCGCCCGTTGCGGCGCAAATGCGGCGTGGCCAGGTGAGCCGCTGATCACTGCCGCCCTGCGCCGCGCGTTGAAACTGGGTCGGACTGCAGCGGTGCGCACCGCGCGCGGATGGGGTGGAAGTGACGGCGACATTTAACCCATTCGCCGCCGGTGAACGGGCAGGACCGATGCGCCAGTTCCACGGCATGCCAACAGCGGATTTCGCAATCGAAACCGGGGCGATGTCATCCATCAGCGCGATCAACCATGCGCCTGCGGCCGTCGGGTTGCCCATCGCATCTTGAGTGCCGCGCTGCCCGCACAACAGACGCCAGCGGCCCGGACTGATCAGGATGGCGGTGCCAAACTGGTGGATTTGCCAGCGCCCAGCGACCGTTTCAATGACCTGCGCCGTTTCACCGGCGGAAAGCTGATCATCCGTGACGTTGGCAAGGTTATGCGCAGGGCGGCCCCACTGGGGGGGCTCTGACATAGCGGCGCTTGATCCGGGCGTCGGGAGCGCGGCGCGAAAAGTAGGGGTAAAAGGATTCCAAGCTTTTCGGATCACGAACATATTGGGCTGGTTGGTCGCGTGGTCGACCGCAGCCGCGCCTGTCTTGGTGAAGCGTCTCGGTTTCAATTGCGCCACCACGGCTCTGCCACGGCGGGCGTTGGTGTGATCGTGGTGGCACCGGGGCCGCAGCCGCTGTGCCGTTCGCACAAATGACGGCGGGGCTTGGCCTTGTGGGGATGATTTCATCATCTTCTGACGGTTGCGCGATCACGCACACAAGCCGCGCGCAAAGCGGTCTATGGTGCTTCGAGGTTTGCGCCTATCTTTGTTTAAACAGATGGAGGCGAATATGAGCTGGAATCCTTTGCTGGATGCGCAGGTCCCGATGGGCGATCAGGTGGATGCGATTGAGGCGCTGATCATTCCGCGTGCGCGGGATTTGGGCGGGTTTGAGGTGCGCCGGGCCTTGCCCTCGGCACAGCGGCAAATGGTGGGGCCGTTTATTTTCTTTGACCAGATGGGTCCTGCCGAGTTTCTAACCGGCAAGGGCGTTGACGTGCGTCCGCATCCGCATATTGGTCTCTCGACGGTGACTTACCTCTTGAAAGGTCGGATGCATCACCGCGATTCTTTGGGCAGCGATGCCTGGATCACGCCGGGAGAGGTCAATCTGATGCAGGCCGGACATGGAATCACCCATTCCGAGCGCACCGATGGCGCTTTGCCGCAGACGTTGTTTGGCTTGCAGACCTGGTTGGCGCTGACCAAAGAACAGGAAGATGCACCGCCGGCATTCCACAATCTGGGGGTCGATGCGCTGCCGCTGCTGGAGGCCGAGGGCAAGCAGGTGCGGTTGATTCTGGGCTCGGCTTGGGGGGCGAAAGTGCCCTTGGATCTGTCCTCCGAGACCTTTTATGCCGATGCGACGCTGGCTGCGGGGGCCGCGCTGCCGTTGCCGGATGAGCATGAGGATCGCGGGGTCTATGTGCTGCAAGGGGAGGTCAGCCAAGGCGGGCAGACCTATAGCGTGGGCTCGATGCTGGTGTTCCGTCCCGGTGATGGCATTTCGGTGAAGGCGGGGGCCGAGGGCGCGCGGATCATGGTGCTGGGCGGGGCGACGATGGACGGACCACGGCATATCTGGTGGAACTTTGTCGCCTCGTCGAAGGAACGTATTGAGGCCGCAAAAGAGGCGTGGCGGGCGGGGGATTGGGCGCATGGGCGGTTTCAGCTGCCACCTGCGGACCATGACGAATTCATCCCGGCGCCAGACCATTAAAAACGCCAGATCGTTGAAAAGCCCGGATCGTTGAAAAACATCGGCAATCCTGCTTGACGCCGCTTGGCCCCTTGCGTAATACCCCGACACACCCAAGTGATTGGGTGCCTCGGGCAACCGGGGGCAAGGCGGCGGTGGTAGCTCAGTTGGTTAGAGTACCGGCCTGTCACGCCGGGGGTCGCGGGTTCGAGTCCCGTCCACCGCGCCACTTGCCCCAAGGTTGTGAGATGTGAAAATGCGCGGTGGTAGCTCAGTTGGTTAGAGTACCGGCCTGTCACGCCGGGGGTCGCGGGTTCGAGTCCCGTCCACCGCGCCATTTCACAGAACTTTCCAAAATTTTTGGCTGAAGCAGGTGCGTGCTGCATGGGCGTGCGTGGGCTTTGCACCGCCGCGCCGCAGTTTCTTGGCTCTAGCGGAGCAAAATTCTGCGCACCCGCAGGATATTTTTGCAAAGATGAAAGCACATTTTAGCGGATTTGCTTACAGCTTCATCCGGTAGCGGACATGACCGTCGCTGGAGGTGAAGCTGTCGTAGAGACGGCGGGCGGTCGCGTTGCCCTCATCGGTGTGCCAGTAAAGGCGCTGCCAGCCGTTGGCTTTGGCGAGGGCTGCGAGGTCTGTGATCAGCGCCCGCCCGACACCTTTGCCGCGCGCGGTCTCGCTGACGAACAAATCTTCCAGATAGCAATCTTCGCCGATCACCCAAGTTGAGGGGTGGTGCAGGTGGACGGCGAAGCCAAAAACCGTGTTGCCTTCCACGGCCAAACGGATTCTCATTGGGCTGGCCGGGTCATGCGCGCGGGCCCAAGTGTTGGCGGTGACGTCGGGGGCCAGATCCACTTTGTAATAGGTCAGATACTGCGCCCAAAGCCCGCGCCATGCGGCCTCGTCCTCCGGGGTGGTATTGCGGATTTGAACTGTCATATCAGGGTCTTCCGGTTGGGTGATCACGGGGGAATCTCGCAGTTTTCACAGGGTTTCACAAGGCGGTGCCCCCGGATTTCCTTTTGGTATGCTGGGTGTATAACCCACGTTGAAGCCGGGATCTGCCGGACGGAATAACTTCCGCCGACTCGACAGACCGAGACGGTTTCGACGAAAGACCCACGGGGTGCGCCCCCGGTCCAAAATTCGGAGTTACGCAGATGCGTGCTTTTATGCTTCCCGCTGCGATCATTTTGTCCCTTGGTTCGGCTTCGCTGGCTATGGCCGCGCCGACGACCACGGATGGGGTGATCAAATCGCTGGATATGAAAACCCACACCATCACGTTGGCAGACGGCACCGCCTATATGCTGCCGAAAGGCTTCAAGGATCCGGGGCTGAAGGTGGGCGAGAAGGTTGCGGTGGTCTGGGATCTGAAAGGCAAAATTCACGAGGCCTCGGCGGTAAGTATCGTCAAAAGCTGAAACTGGCCGCAGGGCTTGGGGAACGGGGGCCAGTTGGCCCCCGTTTTTTTATGTGAGTCTGGTTTTTATGTGAGTCTGGCCAAGATGCGCGCCCAAGACCGGATGCCTTTGTGGAAGCATTCGAGATCGTATTTCTCATTCGGCGAGTGGATCTGGTCATTGTCACGGCCAAAGCCGATCAGCATGGCATCCATATCCAGATAGGTTTTGAAATAGCCCGCGATGGGGATCGAGCCGCCGCAGCCGATATAGGCGGCGGACTTGCCCCATTCCTGGCCCAACGCCAACCGTGCGGATTCGAAAGCCGGATCTTCAATCGACATCACACTGGCCCCGCCTGCACCGTGACTTTTCCATTCAACACGGCAATCAGCGGGCAATTGCGCCTCGACCCAGGCGCGAAAACTCTTACGGATGGCCTCGGCATCTTGATCGCCCACAAGGCGGAACGAGACTTTGGCATGGGCCTGCGCGGGCAGCACGGTTTTGAAACCATCGCCGGTATAGCCGCCCCAGATGCCGTTGATTTCCGCTGTGGGGCGCGACCATAGCATTTCCAAGGGTGTGCGGTCTTGCTCGCCAATGGGAATCGACAGGCCAACATCGCCTAAGAATTTCGCATGATCAAACGATAGCGATTGCCATTGCGCGCGGATGTTGTCGGGCAACTCAGTCACGCCATCGTAGAAGTTCGGGATGATGATACGACCGGTGGCGTCGGTCATGTTGCCAAGGATTTTCGCAAGGATTTTGATCGGGTTTGCCGCCGCACCGCCATAAGACCCCGAATGCAGGTCTTTATTGGCGGCGTGGATGGTCAGTTCTTCGCCCAACAACCCGCGCAGCATGGTGGTGATGGCGGGGGTGTTGTCATCGAACAGCCCGGTGTCGCAGATCAGGGCGATGTCGGCTTTCAGTTCGGCGGCGTTTTCTTGCATGAAGGGGATCAGCGACGGCGAACCCGATTCCTCCTCACCCTCCAAGAAGATCGTCAGCTTGCCGGGCAGGGTGCCGTGGATGGCTTTCCAAGCGCGGCAGGCCTCAAGAAACGTCATCAACTGGCCTTTGTCGTCGGACGCGCCACGCCCGCGGATGACCTTGCCTTTGGCGGTGTCTTGGATTTCAGGATCGAACGGGTCGCGATCCCATAGGGACAGCGGATCAACGGGCTGCACATCGTAATGACCATAGAACAGCAGGTGTTTGTCGCCTGTGCCGCCATGTGCCACCACCATCGGATGACCGGGGGTAGGGCGCGACGTTGATTCAAAGCCCAAAGATTTCAGATCTTCGACCAGCCAATCGGCAGCCTTGGCACATTCGGCCTTGTAGGCGGGGTCGGTGGAAATCGACGGGATGCGCAGAAGGTCTAGCAGGCGGTCCAGCGCCTGCGGCAGATCGGTGTCGATGC
The DNA here is from genome assembly GCF_030652235.1 of Cypionkella sp. Classification (GTDB taxonomy): domain Bacteria; phylum Pseudomonadota; class Alphaproteobacteria; order Rhodobacterales; family Rhodobacteraceae; genus Cypionkella. Next base: position 5,775 of record NZ_JAUSBA010000049.1, on the reverse strand, counting down.
GGGACAGGACGGCGTCCAAGCTCATCGGGCTCTCCTTGATATATCGGCGATTATTGGCAAGGCAGAGCCTAACAGGACGAGGGGGACTGTCCAGAGGCGGCGGCCTGCGGTAGAAAGCCTGAAAATTCAGGCAGCCGGAGATGTGGCATGATGAAATACATAGGCGCTGGCGTGGCCATGGCGCTCGGGCTGGCGACAGTGGCTGCTGCGGAAGCGGACAAGACAGAAACGGGTGAGTTGGGCGCATCCAGCATCACCCTGCATCTGCAACCTTTTCTGACAGAGGCCGAGCTTGCCACGCTGCGGGTGGTGATGACCAACCCGGACGCTTTGGCGATTTTCGTGCCCGACAGCAGCAAAGGGTTTGCCGCGCTGGCGGTCTCACCCGATGACGGGTTCCTGCCTGAGGGCGCGCCTGCGGCTTCGGCACAGGCGATTGGCGGCTTGCCGGATGCGGCGGCGGCGGCGAAAGATGCGCTGGCGGCCTGTGATAAGCTGCGCAAGGGTGAGGCCGCCTGCGTGCTGGTGCTGGAGATAGCGCCCAAGGGCTGAGGCTTTGGCGCGGCAATATGCCGTCTTTCGCCTGACGCTGGTTTGACGCAGGTCAAGGTATCTTGTGGCCATATGTTTAAACAGGGCCGCAAGATGATGGAGAAGACAATGAACTATGAAGCCGCCCTTGATACCGCGATTGGCCGTTTGCATGACGAGGGCCGCTATCGCACCTTCATCGACATTGAGCGTCGCAAGGGCGCTTATCCGCATGCGATCTGGCGCAAGCCGGATGGCACAGAGGCTGATATCACCGTTTGGTGTGGCAATGATTATTTGGGCATGGGGCAGCATCCGGTGGTTTTGGCCGCGATGCACGAGGCGTTGGATGCAACCGGCGCAGGCTCGGGCGGCACCCGGAACATCTCGGGCACCACGGTCTATCACACCCAGCTTGAGGCGGAATTGGCTGATCTGCATGGCAAGGAAGCGGCTTTGGTGTTCACCAGCGCATATATTGCCAATGATGCCACCCTCAGCACCTTGCCGAAATTGTTCCCCGGCCTGATCATCTATTCCGATGCGCTGAACCATGCCTCGATGATCGAAGGCGTGCGCCGCAATGGTGGCGCCAAGCGGATTTTCCGCCACAACGATGTGGCGCACTTGCGCGAGTTGTTGGCGGCGGATGATCCAAGCATCCCGAAGCTGATCGCGTTCGAGTCGATTTATTCGATGGATGGCGATTTTGGCCCGATCAAAGCGATCTGCGATCTGGCAGATGAGTTCGGGGCACTCACCTATATCGACGAGGTTCATGCCGTGGGCATGTATGGCCCGCGTGGGGCAGGGGTGGCGGAACGCGATGGTTTGATGGGCCGGATCGACATCATCAACGGCACTTTGGCCAAGGCGTATGGGGTGTTTGGCGGCTATATTGCTGCAACTGCGAAGATGGTGGATGCGGTGCGTTCTTATGCGCCGGGGTTCATTTTCACCACCTCTTTGCCGCCTGCGGTGGCAGCAGGTGCGGCTGCATCCGTGCGGTATCTGAAAACCGCGCAACACCTGCGCGATGCGCAGCAAACCGCGGCCCGTATCTTGAAGCTTCGCCTGCGCGGTTTGGGCCTGCCGATCATCGACAATGGCTCACATATTGTGCCGGTGCATGTCGGCAACCCCATCCATTGCAAGATGCTGTCTGACATGCTGCTCGACCAATTTGGTATTTATGTGCAGCCTATCAACTTCCCGACTGTGCCGCGCGGCACAGAAAGACTGCGATTTACGCCTTCGCCAGTGCATGATTCGCTGGCGATTGACGCAGTTGTGAAGGCGATGGACGCGCTTTGGGGGCACTGTGCGCTAAATCGTGCCGAAGCTGTGGCGTAAATGTCTTTCTGCACATGCAGAATCGCTTGCCGCGTGCTAGGTTTTGCCCAATAGACAAAAACGTGAGTCGCCCTGAAGGGTGACAGGGATATCGGGGCAGATATGGGGCTCAGCGCATGATCGGGCGGAGGGTGAAAACTCCGGCAGCCGAAGTGGATAAGCCGAAAGGCTTTGACGATTTTGAGCTGCGCTTAGGGGATTTGATGCGGGGCGAACGTGCCACGCTGGGCAAGTCGTTGCTGGATATTCAGCGCGAGTTGAAGATCAAGGCCACCTATATCGCCGCGATTGAAAATGCCGATGTCTCGGCGTTTGAAACCCCCGGTTTTATTGCGGGCAACGTGCGGTCTTACGCGCGTTATCTGGGCATGGACCCGGATTGGGCCTTTGCCAAGTTCTGCCGCGAGGCGAATTTTGAAGTGGCGCATGGCATGTCGGCGGCGGCATCTTCGGTGTCGATGACGGCTTTGCGCGCACGTCAGGTAGCCAATGAAGGCCGCGAAGGTTTTGGCGACCTGAACACTGCGTTTATTCCACGCAGCGAAAGTCTGTTTGCACGGGTAGAGCCGGGGGCGATTGGCTCGCTTGCGGTGCTGATCGCGCTGATTGGGGCTTTGGGCTATGGCGGCTGGTCGGTGTTGCAAGAAGTGCAGCGTGTGCAGCTTTCCCCGATCGAGCAGGCCCCGGTTGTTGTGGCGGAACTTGATCCATTGGAGGGCGTGAAAGCGGCCCCGGAACAAGTGGCGGATGCTGGCACCGACGCGACGGCGGGCAGCGATCAGTTGGATCGTTTGTATCAGCCTGAGGCGTTGGAGGCTCCAGTGCTGACGGCACGCGATGGCCCGATTGGCACGATCAATCCGCGCGCGGCGGGGGTTTTGACGGCGGATGCTGGTGTGGCGCCCGCAGCGAAAGACAGCCTGCAAGCGGCTATTGACGATACGGTGCAGGTTGTGGTCGAGGCCAAACCCGGCGTCGAAGTGCTGGCGGTGCGGCCGTCTTGGGTGCGCGTCTCGGCTGCCGATGGCACGGTGTTGTTTGAGAAAATCCTTGATGCGGGCGAGCGTTATGCGGTGCCGCCGCTGCAACAGGCGGCTTTGCTGCGCTCGGGCAACTCGGGGTCGATCTATTTCGTGGTGAATGGCAAAACTTACGGCCCAGCCGCCCCCGGCGCGCAGGTGATCAAGAATGTGGCTTTGTCTGCGGAAGCGTTAACTGCGAGCTATCAGACGGCTGACATTTCGGGCGATGCCGATCTGGCGCAGTTTGTGAATGTGGCCGATGCGGGCGTGGCTGCGGTGGGACCTGTGCCCTCGGAATAGCAGCGCGCAAAGTTGATGCAGCTTGTGGCCCCGGACGGTTGCTCCGGGGCTTTTGCTTGTCTATCTAAGGGGGGAGAAGAAGGAGCCTGCCATGACCCATAATCCGATCCGCCCTTGGCGCAATATCGAACGGCGGGTGTCGCGGCAGATCCGCGTCGGCAAGGTTCTGGTCGGGGGCGATGCGCCGATTTCGGTGCAGACCATGACCAACACTTTGACCACCGACGTCGCGGCGACGATTGAGCAAATCCAGCGCTGTGCGGTCGCCGGTGCCGATATCGTGCGTGTGTCGACCCCCGATGAGGGCAGCACATTTGCGCTGCGGGAAATCGTGCGCGAAAGTCCGGTGCCGATCGTCGCCGACATCCATTTCCACTATAAACGCGCCATTGAAGCCGCCGAGGCGGGGGCGGCCTGTCTGCGCATCAATCCCGGCAATATCGGCAATGCGCAACGGGTGCGCGATGTGGTGCAGGCGGCTAAGGATCATGGCTGCTCAATCCGCATTGGGGTCAATGCCGGGTCATTGGAAAAGCATCTGCTTGATAAATATGGCGAACCTTGCCCAGATGCGATGGTGGAATCTGGCATGGATCACATCCGGCTGCTGTTGGACAATGATTTCCACGAGTTCAAGATTTCTGTGAAGGCATCGGATGTGTTCATGGCTGCCGCGGCCTATCAGCAACTGGCCAGCGCCACCGATGCGCCGATCCATCTGGGGATTACTGAGGCCGGCGGGCTGGTATCTGGTACGGTTAAATCGGCGATTGGCCTCGGGACTTTGTTGTGGTCAGGGATTGGAGACACCATTCGGGTCAGCCTGTCCGCCGATCCGGTCGAGGAGGTCAAGGTTGGCTTCGAGATTCTGAAATCTTTGGGTCTGCGCCATCGCGGGGTGACGATCATCTCTTGCCCCAGTTGCGCGCGGCAGGGCTTTGACGTGATCAAGACGGTCTCGGCGCTGGAGGAGAGGTTGGCGCATATCACCACTTCGCTGAGCCTGTCGATCATCGGCTGCGTGGTGAATGGTCCGGGCGAGGCGTTGATGACGGATATCGGCTTTACCGGCGGTGGCGCGGGCTCGGGCATGGTGTATCTGGCTGGCAAGCAGCATCACAAGTTGGGCAACGCGGGCATGGTCGATCACATCGTGGAACTGGTTGAGAAAAAGGCGGCAGAGATTGAGGCGGCGGAAGTTGAAGCGGCTCAAGCTGTCTAGGGCTGCGCATCTGTCATCAGGCAGACGGGGGTTTCATACCCCCGCTCAGCATTGCTGAAGATCCAATGCCGCTTACCCTGTGGGATACTTGCGCGCAGAGGATGACAATTTTACATAACGTTTCAGGACTTTAGCAAAGGCGCTCAGCTTTTGCGCTCGGACGCGACGATCTGCTGCATTCCGTCCAAGGGCACATAGCCACGCAGCATTTGGCTGTCGATCACGAAGGTCGGGGTGCCGCTGATCGCCATTTTACTGCCAAGCTCTTGGTTGGCTGCGATCACGGCACTGACCTCATTCGATGCCATCCGGTCGAGCACGGGTTTGGCCTCAAGGCCAAGATCGGTGGCGAGGCGCGCCAAAGTTTCGGCATCAGGGGCGCCGCGCAGGGTGATCAGCGCGTCATGGGCTTTCTTGTAGGCATCGTTGCCATGCAGCTGCAGCACGGCGATGGCGAAGCGGGCGGAGGCGACGGAATCATCGCCCAAGATCGGGTATTCCTTCAGCACCAGACGGATATTGCCGTCGGCTTTCACCAGATCTTCGACCTCTTGGTAGGCTTTTCGACAATAGCCGCAGCGGTAATCCATGAATTCGACCACGGTGATGTCACCATCGGGATTGCCACCCACCCATGAGGCTTGATCGTCAAACAGATCGGCTTTGTGATCTGTAACCAGTTGCTTGTCGCTGGCCTGTTCCGACTGCGCTTGGCGGTCTTGTAGTGTGTTCATCGCCTCGACCAGCACTTCGGGGTTTTCAATCAGATAGGCTTTGACCTCGGCCCGGAACGCTGCACGTTCGGCTTCGGTCATCGATTCGATGCCTCCGGCGAAGCTGGGGGCAGCGAGAGTGCAGGTCAGCAGGGCGGCAAGCAAGGGCAGGCGGGGCAGGCGCATCGGGGAACCTCGGGCTGGGCCGGACGGGTCGGCCGGGGTTGACGAACGCCTTGTAGGCGACACTATCGGCCATAACAATAGGGGCAGGGTGATGGATAGATCAAGCCGGGGTCAGGTTTATCCCTTCATTGTGATGGATATGGTGAAGTAAAACACACCTAAACCACTGAAAAAAATTTATAAAATAACCTAAATAGTTCGCCTTGAACACTGCATTCAGACTGATGTGACGGCCTGATACTGGCGACCCGGGTGGTAAACTGCGTTCAAAATGGCGACGACGATGCGGACAAGCCAAGATCTGAGATGGGCCAGGATCTTGCGGATGGTGTGGCCGCAGGCGCAGAGCGCGGCAAAGAGAGCGTCGCCGATGGTGCCTTTCAAGGCGCAGCATGTGAGGCGCCCGTCAGTTTTCATGTGGCCGATTTCAGCCTTAATGGCGCTTCGG